>JAEWLC010000058.1 GCA_023393475.1 Pseudomonadota bacterium | reverse complement strand
GGCGGGTGGAGCGGTACGCGACGGGCCCCTTTGGGTCGGCGACCGGCAAATCCCACCGGTCTCGCGATGCGGCACGGGATGCGCCCGGGCTCGCGTGCCATAAGCCCAAAACCCCGATCGGCCGGCGCGGCGTGAGCCTCACTTCATTCTGCGGACTACCGCTCGGGGCAAACGCCTCGCCGGCACGTCGCTTCGCTCTTTGAAATCCTCCGGGGCCAGTGGCCGCCGGATGCATCAGCATGTCGTGGGGTTCAGCTCTTCGCCACCACGCCGGGCAGGCGGGGCCAGAAGAAGCCGGTCTGGCGGCGATAGTCCTCGTAGGCTTCGGCCATGTCGGTGCGCGAGAACTTCCGCTCCTCGCCAAGCGCCGCAATGACATAGATCACCGTGATCACCAGCAGCGGAACGAGCGACCATGCCGACCAGGTGGCGATGGCCCAGCCGATCCAGAACACCAGGTACGAGGTGTAGAACGGGTGCCGCAGGTAGCGGTAGGGCCCGGTCGTCACGAGGCCATGCGGGTTTGCGACGTCGAACGCCATCTTGAGGCTCGCCTCGCGCGAAGCCTTGATCGCCGAGTAGAACAGCCACAGGCTGAAGCACTGGACGGCGATCCCGATCAGCTGGGCAAGCACAGGCTGGGTCTCGATCCAGATGAGCGCCAGGAACACGATCGCCGTCGCAGTCACCACCACCGAGATCACTACGGTTCCGGTCGGCATCTTCGGAGAGCGGAAGTGCGTGCGAAGGGAGCGGCCGTACTGGAGAACCACAAGTACACTGAGCACAGACACGACCAGGTCCAGAACGACTTCCAACAGCGATCTCCGGAAACAATTGCAGCGCCTACGCTATTTGCGAAAAACGTCCTGCACAAGCGCGGCCTGTACCCATACATGCGAGACATTACCTAAAATGCCAAGGCGCGGAGTAGCGGGGCGTTCACCGCGCCGTTTGACGCGGTCGTAGGGAGTGCCGGCGTATGAAGGCGGCGAAGGACTACCGCCATGCCGACATACGACATCACCGTAAGGACCCACAACAACGCCATCCGCCTGAGCGAGAGTGACGGGCGCGGCATGCCGATCGTGTTGATTCATGGCTCCGGTGCGTCACGCGCGGTCTTTGCCAAGCAGTTCTCGAGTCCGTTGTCGCGCACCCATCGCATGCTGGCGCTCGATCTGCCCGGGCATGGCGAGTCGGCGAATGCTCTCCATCCGGCGGAAGACTACACGATACCCGCCCTCGCCCGCACGGTCGGGGAAGTGCTGGCCGCGCGCGACGTCGAACGGGCCGTCGTCTTCGGCTGGTCGCTCGGCGGACATGTCGGCATCGAGCTGATGGCCACCAATTCTGTCGTAGCCGGCCTCATGGTTTCCGGCGCGCCGCCAATTCCGCCGGGTCCACTCGGCATGCTGCGCGGCTTCCGGACCAACCTCGACCTGCTGCTCGCCACCAAGGAACAGTTCAGCGAACGCGAGGCGCTTCGCTTCTACGAGCTGTGCTTCCACGGCCAGGGCGACGGTGCCTTCCTCGAAGCGATCCGCCGCGCCGACGGCCGTGTCCGCCCTGCCGTTTCGCGCAGCCTGATGCGGGGCGAGGGCGTCGACCAGAAGCGCGCCGTCGAGCACGCCCCGGTTCCCGTCGCGATGGTCAACGGCCAGGACGAGACCGTGACGCGGCTCAGCTACATCGCGGCGCTCGACTACAACACGCTGTGGCGCAAGGCCAGCCACGTGATCTCCAATGCCGGGCACGCCCCGTTCTGGGACCAGCCCGAAATCTTCAACCGACTGCTCGCCGAGTTCACCGCCGACGTCGCCGACAGGCGTGCCGACGAGCCTGTGGTGCTGCGCAAGTCGGCCTGACCGGAAGCGGCCGCCGCCGCTTCGCCTATTCGGCAGCCTGCGGCAGCTCCTCAGCCCGCTCCCACTTCAGCACCGGCGAGCGCGCGGCGCGCGTTTCGTCGAGGCGGCGGCGCGGCGCGCGGGTTGGCGCCGCGGTGAATCGGGCACTGTTGCCGGCCTTCGCATCGGCGGCCAATTCCAGCATCACGTCGCAGAAGCGGTCGAGCGTCTGCTTGCTCTCGCTCTCCGTCGGCTCCACCAGCATCGCGCCATGCACCACCAGCGGGAAGTACATGGTCATGGGATGGAAGCCCTCGTCGATCAGCGCCTTGGCGAAATCGAGCGTCGACACGCCGGTGCCCTCGAGGAAGCTGTCGTCGAACAGCGCCTCGTGCATCACGGGCTGGCCCGGGAACGGCACCGAGAAGGCCCGCTCCAGCCGCGCCCTGATGTAGTTGGCGTTGAGCACGGCGTCCTTGGCGGCCTGCGCCAGCCCGTCGCCGCCATGGCTCAGCATGTAGGTCAGCGCCCGCACATACATGCCCATCTGGCCGTTGAAGGCGGTGATGCGGCCGAGGTGCTGTCCCTCAGCGTGCTCGACGAGCTCGCCCTTGCGGACGAACGGCACCGGAGCAAACGGCGCCAGCGCTTCGGACAGCACCACCGGCCCCGCACCCGGCCCGCCACCGCCATGGGGCGTCGAGAAGGTCTTGTGCAGGTTGATGTGCATGGCGTCGATGCCGAGATCGCCCGGCCGGACCACGCCCATGATGGCGTTGAAGTTGGCGCCATCGCAGTAGAAGAACGCGCCCGCCTCGTGCACCGCCGCAGCGATTTCGATCACCTCCGGCTCGAACAGGCCGCAGGTGTTGGGGTTGGTCAGCATGATCGCCGCGACATCGGGCGACAGCGCCGCCTTCACCGCCTCGACGTCGACCGTGCCATCGTCCCGTGCCGGAACGGCCTTCACCGAATAGCCGAGGAACGCCGCCGTTGCCGGGTTCGTGCCATGCGCGCTCTCGGGCACCAGCACGACCTTGCGGTGCGCCTGCCCTCGCGCCTCCTGCGCGGCGCGGATGGCCATCATGCCGGCCATCTCGCCATGGGCGCCGGCCTTGGGCGTGAGGCACACCGCAGCGGTGTTGGTCAGCGTCATCAGCCAGTGGCCGAGCTGGTTCATCAGCTCGAGTGCGCCCTTCACGGTCGAGACCGGCTGCAGCGGGTGAATGTCGGCGAAGCCGGGCAGCCGCGCCATCTTCTCGTTGAGGCGCGGGTTGTGCTTCATCGTGCACGAGCCGAGCGGATACATGCCGCTGTCGATCGAGTAGTTGAGGCGCGAGAGCCGCACATAGTGGCGCAGCGTCTCTGGCTCGGTGAGGCCGGCGAGGTCGATCTCGCTCTTGCGCTCGAAGCCGCCGAGGAAGCTGCCGTCGATCTCGACGTCGGGCAGGTCGACGCCGGAATGCTCGCGATCGCCGATCTCGAAGAGCAGCGGTTCATTGGGCAGCAGCGAGGAGCCGGAGACCGAAGCGAAGTCGGAGGTGCCGATGCCGGTCGAGCGGCCCTGGTTGTTCATGGCCATCAGCCTTCTCCGTTCAGTGCGGCGTCGAGGCACTCGGCGAGCATCTCGATATCGGTGTGGGTGGTGAGCTCGGTGGCGGCGAGGACGATCAGGTTCTCTACCGCAGGGTTGCCCGGCTCAAGCCGGCTGACCGGCACACCGGCCAGCACGCCGGCCTGCGCCAGCACTTCGACCACCGGTGCCGCCGGAACCGGCAGGCGGATGGTCATCTCGTTGAAGAAGCTTTTGTTGAGCAGCTCGACACCCGGCACCGTGCCCAGCATCCCCGCGAGGAGGATCGCATTATGGTGGTTGAGCCGCGCCAGCTTTTTGAGCCCGGCCTCGCCCAGCAGCGACATGTGGATCGAGAAGGCCAGCGCGCAGAGCCCCGAATTGGTGCAGATGTTGCTGGTCGCCTTCTCGCGGCGGATGTGCTGCTCGCGGGTCGAGAGCGTCAGCACGAAACCGCGGTTGCCATCGGCATCGACGGTCTCGCCGCAAAGCCGCCCCGGCATCTGCCGGATGAACTCCTTCTTGGTCGCCATCAGCCCGACATAGGGGCCACCAAAATTCAGCGCGTTGCCGATCGACTGGCCTTCGCAGACGACGATATCGGCGCCGAGCGCGCCGGGGGCCTCGATGAGGCCGAGCGAGACGACCTCGGTCACCACGACGATCAGCAGCGCACCAGCGGCGTGCGCCGCGTCGGCAGCGGCCCTGAGGTTGCGGAGGTGGCCGTAGAAATCCGGCGTCTGCACCACGATCGCAGCGGTGTCGCTGTCGATCTGGTTGAGAATGTCGCCCTGCCCTTCCGGCGAAGCGGGCAAGCAGACGAGGTCGGGGCCATCGCCGAGATAGGTGCGCACGACATCGCGATAGTGGGGGTGGAGGCCACCCGACAGCACGATGCGGTTGCGGCGGGTCAGGCGGCGGGCCATCAGCACCGCCTCGGCGGTGGCGGTCGAGCCGTCATACATCGAGGCGTTGGCGACCTCCATGCCGGTCAGGTGCGCCACCTGGGTCTGGAACTCGAACAGCATCTGGAGCGTCCCCTGCGAGACCTCCGGCTGGTACGGGGTGTAGGCCGTCAGCCATTCCGAGCGCTGGATCAGGTGATCGACGCTGGCCGGCACATGGTGGCGGTAGGCCCCTGCGCCGATAAAGAACGGGCCGTCTCCGGCGGTATGGTTCTGTGCCGCGAGCCCCTTCATGTGGGCTTCGACGAGAAACTCCGGCGAGTGCCTGGGCAGGTTCACCGGCTCGCGCAGCAGGGCGTGGCCGGGAACGCGCGAGAACAGGTCCTCGGCCGTGCGGGCGCCGATGATGGCGAGCATATCCGCCCGCTCGTGCTCGGAATGAGGAAGATAGCGCATCGATATCCTCAGGCGGTCAGCTTGACGTAGGCGTCGGCGTCCATCAGGCCGTCGAGTTCGCTCGCGTCGTCGAGAGCCAGCTTGAAGATCCAGCCGTCACCCTCGGGGGAGGAGTTGATGAGGCCCGGGTCACCGGACAGCGCCTCGTTCACCGCGGTGACGGTGCCCGACACCGGCGAGTAGATCTCGGAGGCCGCCTTGACCGATTCGACCACTGCCGCCTCGTCGCCCGCCTTCAGCTTCTGGCCGACCTTGGGCAGCTCGACATAGACGATGTCGCCCAGTTGCTCCTGCGCGTAGGGCGTGATGCCCACCGTGCCGTCTTCGGTGATGTACTCGTGGTCCTTGCTGAACTTGGTCATTTGCTGGCTTTCCGGACGTAGCGATGGGGAACGAATGGGGTGGCGGTAGCTTCGGCAGGCTGAGGCTTGCCGCGAACGAGCACCTGCAGCTTCGTGCCCGGCGCGGCGTGGTTGGGCGGGACGAAGCCCATGGCGATGGCGCGGCTCAGCGTCGGAGCGAAGCCACCGGAGGTCACGACGCCGATCTCGGCGCCGTACTGATCGAGAATCGGCGCGCCTTCGCGGGCCGGGGCGCCCTCGACGAAGAGGCCGACCCGGACACGGTCCAGCACCCCGCCCAATTCGGTGAGGATGCGCTGGGCGCCGGGGAAATCGGCGGCCTCGCGGCGGCGCTTCGAGATGGCGAAGTTGAGACCCGCCTCGACCGGCGAGATGGTTTCGTCGAGGTCGTGGCCATAGAGCGGCAGCCCCGCCTCGAGCCTCAGGCTGTCACGGGCGCCGAGCCCTATCGGCTTGACCCGGGCATCGGCGAGCAACGTGTCCCAGAGGGCGGCGGCATGGGAGGGATCGACGAGGATCTCGAAGCCGTCCTCGCCGGTATATCCGGAGCGCGCGATCACCAGTTTGGTGTCGCGCCAGTCGAACGAGGCGTAGTGCATGAAGCCGAGTTCGGCCGCCGCAGGAATGATCGCATCGATGACGGCAACAGCCTCCGGTCCCTGCAGCGCCAGGAGGGCGCAGTGGTCGGAGCGGTTGAGCGTCGCCTTGCCCGCGGCCGCGGCGGCGATGCGCTGGAAGTCCGCTTCCTTGGTACCGGCGTTGACGACGACGTAGAGCGCGCCGCCCCAGCCCTCGGCCGCCGGGCGGGCGATCATCAGGTCGTCGTAGGTGCCGCCCTCCTCGTTGAGCAGCAGCGTGTAGCGCACCTGTCCGGGCTTCAGGCCGCGGATATCGCCGCAGACCAGCGGCTCGATCACATCGGCCACGGCGGCATGGTCGGCTTCGCCGTCGCCCGACTTCTGGTGGAGCACGAGGAAGCTCGGGCCCATGTGGGAGACGTCGAACAGACCGGCGTGCTCGCGGGTCCACTTGTGTTCGGCGATGATGCCGGCGGGGTATTGCACGGGAAGCGAGTAGCCGGAGAACGGCACCATGCGCCCGCCGAGCGCGACGTGCTTGTCGTTGAGGACTACGGTCTTGAGATCTTCTGCGGCTTGGTCAGCCATGGGGACACCGGGGGTTGAGTGCACGACAACACAAAGGAGCCACCGCCCCGATGCGTTCCGCGCCCCCTCTGTCCGCTAACCTGAGAGATTTCCCTGCCGCCTATGGGCAGGTTGCTCCTTCGGTGAGGCGAGATCGCCTGCTTTCCAGAGTTCAAACCGACTGCGGTCCTTTTGCCTGAGAGTTTCCGGGGCGGTTGCTCCTTCGGCGCCAACAGGAGGTTGGTCTCTCCCGCAGTCGAAATAACAAAGCCGGGTTTCCCCGGCTGAGTCAATGCACCTCGATGCGGCTCAACAGACTAGCTGTCGAAGCCGACGTAGAAGACGATCTGTTCGCCGCCGGTGTAGGGCACGGCGACATTCTCGACCACCTTCACGAACTCTTCCGACTGGTTCGGCGGCGTGATGGTGACGGGGATCTCGTACTTCTCGGAGAACAGGGCCACGCCATCGCGCTCGACGGTGAAGCGAACCGGGATGTTGACGTTGGTCTGGTTGCCGGCCGGGCCGAGCAGCAGGCGGCCGACCATGCCCATCTTGACGGTGATCAGGCCGTTCGAAACCACGCAGTTGCGCGACTGCTTGTCGATGATCGCCTGGTAGTTCAGGTCCTTGGGGCTACCGACCCTGCCACCCTTGCCGTAGTAGAACAGGGCCTCGCTGCCGGGCTTCACCTTGATCGGCGGACACTCGGTGGCGATGGCCGGCAGGGCGTTGTTGGTGCCCGTCTGCAGTTCGGCCACGGTAGGATTGGCCGTCGCCATGGGCGAGGGGCCAGCCGAGGCAGGCGCGAACATGTTGCCCATCGAGCAGGCCGACAGCGCCAGCGCGAGGGCGCCCGTACCGACGAGCCGAGTTACGGTCTGAGCAGTGATAGTCATGCACCCACCTTTGCCGACTGGAGGGCCATTAGGATTGCGGGCGCACCGCTGACCGTGACGCCGGCGACATCCTGCACGAACAGGTCCTGCACCACGCCATCCTTGATGATCATGGCGAAGCGGGCGAAGCGCTTGCCCATGCCGGGAATCTGCTTCGACAGCCCGAGCGCGTCGGCGAGGTTGCCGTCGCCGTCGGCGATGAACTCGACCTTGCCGATGGCTTCGGAGCGCTCGGCCCAAGCCTTGGTGACATGGTGATCGTTCACCGCGCCGCAGACGATCTTGCTGACGCCCAGCGCCTTGAACTTGGCGGTGTTGGCGACGAAGCCCGGAAGGTGCGAGGTATCGCAGGTCGGCGTGAACGCCCCCGGCACGGCGAAGAAAACCACCAGCCCCTGGCCCAGCACGGCGTCCGACGTGGTGTCGATCGTATCCCCTGCCCCAACGAGCTTGATGGGGACGGACGGAATGCTATCGCCGCGCGCGATCGTCATTGTGGCTGGCTCCCTGACCAAATTCTGTGCCACCCGGCATACGGGAGGACGGACGCTAGATCAATTGCCCGTAGTCGTCGATCCGGCGGGAGATACCCGTCGTTCCACCGAGAACGGACCCATTTCGGTCATGAACGTCAGCCGCACGGGTTTGCCCTCCACGCCGCGGCCTTGATCTCCCCCGAGCAGTGGAACGAGGACTAGGTTCGGTTCCGGGCTTTTTTGCGGCGCCCCAAAGAGTTGCCCCGTCAATCCGGCATCGGCGATCAGCGACAGGGGATCGACATCCGGGCTCACTGTCACAGCCAGTGCATCGGCCCCAGCGTCATAGCTCACGGCAGGCACAGGATCGCCCGTTCCATCCCACTCGAGCGGCGTTTCCGCCAGCGCCTGGGTGATGCGCAGTCCCTGCGATCGATCCGGCGCCGCGAAGGACAGCGGCAGCTCGAACGAGGCCATGACCGGCACACAGACATCGGAGCAGATGCCCATGGTCACGCCCACCCTGAGGTCGGAGTGCTGGCCATCGAGCTTCAATTCCACCGGCAGGACGACCGGGCCGCGATAGACATAGTCGACATAGCCCGTCTTGGTCTCGACGACGGGATAGGGCCACAGCATCTGGCTGCCGGTCACGCCGCTGGAGCCCGAGAAATCCATCTCGGTCGGAATGCCGGTCTCGCCCGGCACGCGCCAGTAGGTGTTGCTCGACTGCGGCATCTCGATCTCGAGTGCAATGCTCGTCGTGCCGTCGGCCTTGAGCACATCGGACGAAATCAGCCGCGCCCGCGTGTCCGGCGCCAGTTCCTTCCACGCCGTTTCGCCGGCATGGGCCGGAATAGTGAGGCTCGCCATAAGCAGAAGTGCCGGTACGCGCATGGGTTTCCGGATAGCCGAGGGCAGTTGGAATGGAAAGCCTATCAGGGCATCGTGAACCGTAACTATGCAGCACGACGGCTCGAAGCTAAAGTGGAGGCTTCCGGCGGTGCCGGAGTGGAGAATTCCAATGGACTCGCTCAGGGGCCAGTTTCTCGTCGCTATGCCCGACATGGGCGATGAACGCTTCCGCGAAACCGTCATCTATCTCGTCGGCCACGGCGAAGAGGGCGCGATGGGGCTGGTGATCAACCAGAGCCTCGACGACATGCGCTTCACCGACATCCTCGAAGAACTGGAACTGGGCGCCAAGGACGAGTTGATCCGGCTGCCCGAGAAGGTGAAAAACCGCCAGGTGCTGCGCGGCGGGCCGGTACAGCGTGGCCGCGGCTTCGTGCTGCATTCGTCCGACTATTTCCGCGTCGGCAATTCCTACGAAGTCACCGACGATATCGTCCTCACCGCGACACTCGATGTGCTGAAGTCCATGGCATTCAACCAGCAGCCGAGTGAAGCCCTGTTCGCGCTGGGCTATTGCGGCTGGAGTCCCGGCCAGCTCGAAACCGAGCTGCAGGGCAATGGCTGGCTCACCGTGCCGTTCTCGCGCGAACTGCTGTTCGGCCTGCCGATCGAGAACCGCTACGACGCGGCGCTCGGCCGGCTGGGCATCACCCGCGCCACGCTGAGCTCATCCGCCGGACACGGTTGAAACCGGTCACCGCCCGCTGAACTGGCTCTGCAGGCGCTTGCCCAGATCCTGCCCGGTCATTGCGGCGCCGAAGGCGAAGCCTTGGGCGAACTGGCAGTTGAGCTGCTGCAGGCGCTCGATTTCCTCGATGGTCTCGACGCCTTCGGCAATGACGCTGAGATCCAGTTCGCTCGCCAGCGTGATGATGGCGCGGATGATCGGCACCTGGGTATGGCTCATGCCGCTGTCGTCGCTGAGCTGCACGAATGGCGCCGGGATCTTGATGGTGTCGAACGGGAAGCGGTGCAGGTAGCTCAGCGAGGAGTGGCCGGTGCCGAAATCGTCGAGCGCGAGGCGCAGGCCGAGCTGGCGCAGGGCGTTCAGCACATAGGCCGAATGCTCAGGGTTGCTCATCACCTGGCTCTCCGTAATCTCGAGCTTGATGTGGCGGGCGATCTGGCGGTGGTCCGAGACGAGCGCACGCATGTCGTTGAGCAGCGACTCGGTGGCCAGTTGGCTCGGCGACAGGTTGACCGAGACGAAGAAGTCCTCCGGCAACGGCAGCGAAGCGGCCCACTCGCGGGCCTGGCCGGCAGCCTGCTCGAAAGCTACCCGGCCGAGCCGCTCGATGAGGCCGGTGCGTTCGGCCAGCGGTACGAACTCCTCCGGCGCCACGACGCCACGCTGCGGATGGTTCCAGCGCATCAGCGCCTCGCAGCCGGCAATGGTGCCGGCATGGATGTCCATGATCGGCTGGAACAGCACGCTCAGTTCGCCGTGGCGGAGGCCACGATCGAGATCTTCCTCGCCCGCCTTGGAATAGGCGGCGATCGAGCGGGCCGAGGCGCGGAAGGCCTCGATGCGGTCGCCGCCGAGGCGCTTGGCGTAATACATGGCCAGCTCGGCGTCGCGCAGGACGTCGGGCGAGGAAACCGGATTGCCGTCGTAGATCGTCACGCCGATCGAGGCGGTAAGGCTCAGGTCGCGCTCGCCGAAGTTGAACGGCGACTTCAGGGCCTTGCGGATCTGCTCGGCAGTCTCGGCGATCTTGCCGGCCGCCTGCTCGGAGGCAAGGATCACGCCGAACTGGTCGCCACCGAGTCGCGCCACGGTATCGAGCGGCCGCATGACGCGGGCAACGCGGCGCGAGATGGCGAGCAGCACCGAATCGGCGGCCGAATGCCCGACGCGCTCCTCGAGTTCGGTGAAGCGATCGATATCGATGAGAAACACCGCCGGCTTGATGCCGTTCGGCAAGCGGGCGCGGACCAGGGAGCGCTCAAGCCGGTCGAGGAAGAGCTGCTTGTTGGGCAGGCCCGTGAGGCTGTCGTGCACCGCGTCATGCAGCAGGCGCTCGCGGCTGGCGCGGTCCTCGTTGACGTCCTGCAAGGTGCCGACGATGCGGTTCACCTGTCCGTCGCCGCCAAGCACCGGCTTCACCCGCATGCGGAAGGTGCGGAAGCTGCCGTCGTGGGCGGTGAGGCGCACATCGGTGCTGACCTTGCCGCGGCGCAGTTCGACGAGCGTGTCGAAGGCGGTGCGGAAGCGGTCGCGATCCTCGGGATGGATGCGGTCGAGCCAGCGCTTGATCGAGCCACGCAGCGCGCCGCGGCGCTCGCCGAGGCGGGTACCGAGTTCGTCGGATACCGAGATGCGGTCGCGCTCGATGTTCCAGTCGAAGACGAAGTCGCCCGAGCCGGTGAGGGCAAGCGCGCGGCGCTCGACCTCGCTGAGCGTGCCGATGGATACCTGTCCTTCGGAGAAGGCGTGCTGCACCGCGGTGAAGCCCAGCAGCATGACGATGAGCACGAGGCCGCCGGCGACGGCGGGCTGGGCCACGTCGTTCGAGACCTGCCCTGTCACCACCAGCCAGGCGTAGAACAGCCAGGCGATATAGATGATCCAGGTCGGCACCAGCAGCACGGCACGGTCATAGCCGCGGAGCGCCAGGAGGAGGATCAGGAAGAAGCCGGTGACCCCGAGTAGCGCCAGCACCAGACGCGCGACGGTCGCGGCGATCGAGGGCTGGAAGAAGGCGAAGCCGAACAGCGCGAGGAACACCACCACGAGCGCGAGCGCCAGGTGGATGAAGCGCAGGTGCCAGCGGTGGAGGTTCAGGTAAATGAACAGGAAGCCGAACAAGGTCGTCGCTATGCCGGCCTCGGCCGCCGCGCGGAAGGGCTGCACCGAGCCGTTCGAAATGCCGAGCAACGGGCCCAACACGCCGAAATCGACGAGCAGGTAGATAAGCACCGCCCACGAGAAGGCAGCCGTCGCAGGGAATACGCCCCTGCCCCGCACCACGAACATGACGGTGAGGAACACGGCGGCCAGCGCCGCGACGCCGAGCACCACGCCGCGGAACAGCGTGAACGAGTTCACGTAGTCGCGGTAGGCATCGGCTTTCCACAGGTAGAGTTCGGGCAAAGTGCCGGACGACAGCTCGGCAACGAAAGTGACCGTGGCACCGGGGTCGATGACGACCTCGAACACATCGGCTTCGCGGTCGGTGAGGCGCGTCGGGCGCAGGCCGGCCGAGGGTGTCAGCACCTTGATGCGTTCGGCACCGAGGTCCGGGCGGAACACCCCTGAGCCCGGCAGGCGGAAGAACGGGGCGACCAGAAGGCGCTCGAGCTGCACGTCGGAATCGTTGCGCAGCGCGAACAGGGCCCAGTTCGGATTGGTGCCGCCGACCGAAGCCAGCACCTCGATGCGCCGGATGATGCCGTCCTCGCCGGCGGCGGTCGACAGTTGCACCTTGCCCGCGTCGCCCGGAACGATGTCGACGACACCGGTGAGGTTCACGGCATTGACGTTCTCGGGTGCGGTGATGACGTCGAAGGCGGCAGCAGGCAGCGTCCCGAGCAGAGCCAAGGCGAAGCACATCGCGAGACGGAGGATGTGACGCATTAGCTGAAAACTGGTCCTGCCGGAGTCATGATTGGGCAACCTAGGTACCGGGGTTTGCCCGTTGGAACAAGCGCTCACGACCGGCCCCGCCGGATGGCGGCGTCGTAGCGCTCACGGGTCAGGCCGAACATCACGTGGTCAGCCCACTTGCCGTCGATCTGGAGGTAGTTCTCGGCGTAGCCCTCCTCCCGGAATCCGTTTTTTTCAAGGACTCGGCGACTGGCGCGGTTGTCGGGCAGGAAAGCCGCATGGATGCGGTGAAGCCCAAGCGTTTCAAAGCAGTAGGGAATGACGAGGCTCACCGCTTCGGTCATGTATCCCTTGCCGGCGAAGGCGTGGCCCATCCAGTAGCCGAGGTTGACGAACTGGGCGGCGCGGCGACGGACATTCGAGAGCGTGATGCCGCCGACCAGTCGATCCTCGCTGCGCGTGAAGATGAAGAACGAGTAGTCGGTGCCGGCCCGCGCCTCCTCGCGCCCACGCTTCAGGCGCGAGGCATAGACGCGCTGGCTCAGGTCCGACTCGGTCCAGCGTGGCTCGAAGGGTTTAAGGAACTCTCGGCTGGCGCGCCTGAGGTCACGCCAGGCGGTGTAGTCGCCGGCGCGGGGGGCCCGCAGGTAGACGCGCTCGCCGACAAGCACCGGCGTATCTTCGCGGGCAAACCAGGTGAGCATCATCGTGCCACCGCCATGGCTCAATTCTTGAGCTGCGCCGCGATGTCGCGATAGTCGGGAAGCCGCGCCACCGGACCGATGCCGGCAAGCGAAACCTTGCCGGAACCGAAGATCTGGCGCGCGACCTGCTTCACGCGATCGGCGGTGATGCGGTTGATGCGATCGACCGTTTCCTGCAGCGGAATGGTGCGACCCCAGAGGATCTGCTGGCGGGCGAGCTGGCCCGCTCGGGAGGACGGGCTCTCGAGCGACATCAGCAGCCCGGCCCGGATCTGATTGCGGACGCGGATGACTTCCTCGTCGGTGACGGTCTCGGTCGCCTTGCGCAGCTCGTCGAGCACCACCGGCACCAATTCGGCGACTTCCTCCTCGCCGGTCGAGGCCGCAACGCCGAAGATGCCGCTGTCGGCGAAGGCCCAGTGGAAGGCGTAGACAGAATAGCAGAGGCCGCGCTTCTCGCGCACTTCCTGGAACAGCCGCGAGCTCATGCCGCCGCCGAGGATCGAGGCGAGGATCTGCACGGCATAAAAGCCGTCGGAATTGTAGGCGCGGCCTTCCATGCCGAGGACGATATGGGCCTGCTCGTGGTCGGAGACGAGCCGCTGCTCGCCACCGACATAGGCGGCCTTCTCGGGCACTGGCGCGCCGGTGGACTTAAGGTCGTGGAAGCGGTTGTTGGCGATATCGACGAGCGCGTCATGGTCGACATTGCCGGCGGCGCAGAGGACCATCTGGTCGCCGACATAGTTGCGATCCATGTAGCCGCGGATGGAATCCGGACCGAAGCTGTTCACCGACTCGACGGTGCCGAGGATGGTGCGGCCGATCGGCTGATCGGGAAACGCCGCCTGCTGGAACAGGTCGAACACGTGGTCGTCGGGGTTGTCGCGGGCCGCGCCGATCTCCTGCACGATCACCTGCTGCTCGCGGTCGAGCTCGCTCTGCTCGAACTGCGAGTTCTGGAGGATGTCGGAGAGGATATCCGCCGCCAGTGCCACGTCTTCCTTCAGCACGCGGGCGAAATAGCCGGTGTGCTCGACCGAGGTCGCGGCGTTGAGGTCGCCGCCGACATTCTCGATGGTCGAGGCGATCTCGAGCGCGTCGCGGGTTGCTGTGCCCTTGAAGGCCATGTGCTCGAGCACGTGGCTGATGCCGTGCTCGGCCTCAGTTTCGCTGCGGGAACCGGCCTTGACCCATATGCCGAGGGACGCGCTTTCGAGATGCGGCATGTCGTCGGTGAGAACGGTCATGCCATTGGGAAGCGTCGTACTCCGGACCGTCACTTGTGCTCCTCCAGCACGCGGGTTCGTGCCGAAATGAACTGCTCCACCTGCGACTGGTCGTTGTCCAGCACGGTAAGGCGTTCCTCCCGTTGATAAAGGTCAGACAACCACGCCGGTAGCCCCGGTTCAATGCCCGAGGCGGCCTTGACGGCGGCCGGGAATTTGGCGGGATGGGCGGTAGAGAGGGTCACCATCGGTACGCCGCCCGTGGTGAAACGGCGAACGGCGGAGGCCGCGACTGCGGTATGCGGATCGAGCAGGTAGCCACTCTCGCGCAGGGTGTCAGCGATGGTGGCGCTCGTTTGCGCCTCATCGGTGGTCACGGCGGAAAAGTCGCGACGGATTGCTTCAAGCGCGGACGGCGGAATGGTGAAAGCGCCGGACTGGGACAGGCCCTGCATTAGTCGGTTCAGCGTTTCGGCATCACGACCGAGCGCTTCGAACAGCAGGCGCTCGAAGTTCGAGGACACCTGAATATCCATCGACGGGCTCGAGGTCTGATGAACGCCAGTGACCTCGTACCGCCCTGTCTCGAGGGTGCGGCGCAGGATGTCGTTCTCGTTGGTCGCGATCACCAACTTGCGGATAGGCAGGCCCATCTGCTTGGCCACATAGCCCGCAAAAATATCTCCGAAATTGCCAGTCGGGACGGTGAAGGACACTTCGCGGTGGGGCGCGCCGAGGGCGGCAGCAGCTTTGAAATAGTAAACCACCTGGGCGACGATGCGGCCCCAGTTGATCGAGTTCACACCAGAGAGCTTGGTGCGCTGGCGGAAAGGTTGGTTGTTGAACATCGCCTTCACGATGTCCTGGCAGTCGTCGAACGTGCCGCGCAGCGCGATATTGTGGACGTTGTGGTCCAGTACCGTCGTCATCTGCCGACGCTGCACTTCGGAGGTGCGGCCTTCCGGATGCAGGATGAAGATGTCGATGTTGTCGCGCCCGCGGAACGCTTCAATGGCCGCAGACCCGGTATCACCGGACGTGGCACCGACGATGGTCGCGCGCTCGCCCCGCCGCTTGAGAATATCGTCCATGACCCGGGCGAGGAACTGCATCGCCACGTCCTTGAAGGCCAGCGTGGGACCGTGGAACAGCTCGAGCACATAGTGGGATGGGGCGATCTCCACCAGCGGCGTCACCGAAGGATGGCGGAAGGTGTCGTACGCCTCCATCAGCATCTGAAGATACCGAGGATGATCCTCAGTCCCGATGCCGAGGAACGGAAAGATCACCGTCGAGGCGGTGATCGCGTAGTCGCAGGTGGCCATGCCCTCGATCTCGGCAGGACTGATCTGCGGCCAAGTTTCCGGAAGGTATAGGCCGCCATCATGCGCGAGGCCGGCCAAGACTGCGTCATCGAAGCTGAGCGCGGGTGCCCGACCGCGCGTGGATACGAACTGCATGTAGGGGAAGCGCCCCGTCTTTAGCTGTCGCGGGCCCTGCTGGAGCCCGCCGTGATTGGGTTGCGGGGCACCCTATTGAAACTGCGGCTGCGCCGCAAGTTTCATGGCCCGGGCCGGCGCTGCCGGCGCGCCCAGAAGAACAGCAGGAACGGCACCAGCACGGCAAAGCCGAACCAGGTGATGGCATAGCCGAGATGGTTGTTCGGAAAGCTCACCACCGTCTCTCCGCCCTGCGGCAGAGCCCCCTGCCCCAGCGACGGCATATCGACATAGATCGGCGCCACCGGCTGCGGCACCGGGCCCGCCATGGCGGCGAGTCGCGCCGTGTTGCGGACCCACTCGATGCGCTTGCCGCTGTCGGGCTGCGGGGTGAAGCTGCCAACTTCCTCGGAGGCGCGAGCTATGCCCGTGACGCTGACAAGACCGGCATCAAGGGCACCACCTGCAACGAAGGCCTCCGCCGAGTCCTGCGGGACGAAGCCGCGGTTGATGAAGACCGTACCACCCATGTTCAACTGGAGCGGTGTGAGCACCCAGTAGCCCGGGCCGCCATACTGGCCATGCTGGTCAGCAAGGCTCGTGAACACCCGCACGGTCTGCTGCGGCAGCCAGGTACCAGTCACCTGGATCGGCTTGTAGTTCCACGCTGCCGGATCCAGCGCTGCCCACTCGCTGACCGGGGGCAGTTCGGCGGGCGGCAGGTCCATGCGCTCGGCAACGTCGGCGATCAGGCGCTCCTTTTCGGCGAGCCGCTCGACCTGCCAGATGCCCAGCGTGACGAACAGGATCATCAGCGCCAGCATCAGGACGATGAAGCCCCAGAACAGGCCGCCGCTCGGTGCGGCCGGGTGCGACTTGTCAGCCATTGTTGGTGCGGCCTTCGCCGGCCTTGTTGTGGAACTGCAGGGCAATCATCGTCGCCTTCAGCGGCCGCATCAGGGCCAGCGACAGGATCACGGTAGCAGGCAGCCAGAGCAGCAGATGGACGAACGGGGGTGGATGGAACAGCCCCTCCACCGCGGCGGCTGCACCGACGATGATGAAGCCGACGATCAGGATGATGAAGACCGCCGGGCCTTCCGTGCCTTCGGCAAAGCTCAGGTCGGCGCCGCAGCTTTCGCACTGCTTCACTGGTCTGAGGAAGCCGGTGAAGAGGGCACCCTCGCCGCAGCGCGGGCAGCGGCAGGCGAGGCCGGTCGCGAATGGGGATAGCTGGCGTTCAGCTGGCTCGGTCATGGCGGGTTCTTAGCACAGGGCGGGCGCGAGTCGCGGGGGCATTCGGGCGCAGGGGATGCCCGTGGCCACAACACAAAGGGCGCGGCTAGTGCCGCGCCCTCTGCAACAAATCGAGATCAATCCACTCAGTGGTGGAGCGCCACGCCCCAGCTGCCCCAGACGTAGATCGAGGCGAACAGGAACAGCCAGACCACGTCCACGAAGTGCCAGTACCAGGCGGCGAATTCGAAGCCGAGGTGATGCTGCGGGGTGAACGAGTCGCGCATGGCGCGGATCAGGCAGACGATCAGGAAGATCGTACCGACGATTACGTGGAAGCCGTGGAAGCCGGTCGCCATGAAGAAGGCGGCGCCGTAGATGTTGCCGTCGAACGAGAAGGCCGCTTCCGAGTATTCCAGCGCCTGGACGAACGTGAACAGCACGCCGAGCGCAATGGTGATGGCAAGGCCCCAGACCAGGCCGCGCTTGTCCTTGTGGAGCAGAGCGTGGTGGGCCCAGGTGACGGCAGTGCCCGACGTCAGCAGGATCAGGGTGTTGAACAGCGGCAGGTGCCAGGGGTTGAACAGCTCGACGCCGTGCGGCGGCCAGGTCGTGCCCATGGCTTCGATACGGGCATACTGCTCATGCGCGTCGAAGTTGAAGAAGGCGTCGAAATAGGCCCAGAACCAGGCGACGAAGAACATCACCTCGGAGGCGATCAACAGCATCATGCCGTAGCGCAGATGCATCTGCACGACCGGGGTATGATCGCCGGCCTTGCCTTCCTTGATCACGTCCGACCACCACGCATACATGGTGTAGATCACGCCCACGACGCCGGCGAGCAGCAGCCACGGCGGCTGGATTTCATGGAAAAACAGGACCGCACCGATCGCCATGACGAACAGCGAGACCGACATGACGATCGGCCAGGGGCTCGGGCTTACCAGGTGGTAGTCGTGGTTCTTGGCGTGCGCGGCCATAGTCAGCTTCCCTCGCTCTCAACAGCGTAGAATGTATAGGACAAAGTGATTTCCCGGACGGTGTCGAGGGTCTTGTCCTCGGCAATGTCGGGATCGACGAAGAACACGATCGGCATTTCGACCGTCTCGCCGGGTTGCAGAGTCTGCTCGGTGAAGCAGAAGCACTCGATCTTGTTGAAGAAGATACCGGTCGTCTCGGGCGTGACGTTGAAAATCGCCTGCCCGGTGATCGGCTGGTCCGAATGGTTGGTTGCCGTGTAGACCACCGTCTCGGTCGAACCGACCTTGTCGGTCACGGGCTTCGCGGCGGTCACGGTCCAGGGTAGGCTCTGCGCGACATTGGAGTCGAAGCGAACCATCATCTGGCGGTCGATCACACCCTTGGGGTTGCCGGACGAGACCTGGGGGGTCCCATCGAGCCCGGTCATGCGGCAGAACGCATCGTAGAGCGGAACAGCCGCATAGGCGAGGCCGCCCATGCCGGCTACGACCAGCGCCAAGGTCAGCGCAAGGCGCTTGTTATTGCCGTTCTTGGCCATCAGAGCGACCGATCGAACAGGGCGGGGCCCATCTTGAAGATGGTCAGCAGGTAGAAGATCAGCACCAGCGCGGCGAGGACCGCGCCAAGCGCGATGGAGCGCTTGCGGCGGCGGGCAGCCAGTTCGGCGTCCTCGTCGCGGGGCGCCGGGGAGTTCGACTTGTCGGCCATCACAACCATCCCATCAGTCTCGCGGCATGGTCGACGAGGAGGGCGCAGAAGATCGCAGCCAGGTAGCTCAGCGAGTAGGTGAACAGGGACCGGCCGGCCTTCTTCATCGGCACCGTTTCAGTGGTGCGGAACAGAGCCCAGGCGAACCAGACGAACACGCTGCCGGCGATCACGGCGACGGCAGAATAGATCGGCCCCATGAAGCCGGTGAAGCTCGGGATCAGCGTCGAGGCAACCAGCAGCACGGAATAGACGAGAATCTGGACCTTGGTGGCCTGTTCGCCCGCGACATTGGGGAGCATCGGAATGTTCGCCGCGCCGTAGTCGGACTGCTTGTAGAGCGCCAGCGCCCAGAAATGCGGCGGGGTCCAGAGGAAGATAATGAGGAACAGCACGACCGACTCGAGGCTGATCGTGCCGGTGACGGCGGCCCAGCCCACCATGGGCGGGAAGGCGCCGGCGGCGCCGCCGATGACGATGTTCTGCGGCGTCGAGCGCTTCAGCCACATCGTGTAGATCACGGCGTAAAAGAAGATGGTGAAGGCCAGGAGCCCGGCCGCCAGCCAGTTGGTGGCGAGGCCGAGGAGGCAGACCGAGAGGACGGAGAGCACGAGGCCAAGCCCGAGGGCGTGGTCGCGCTCGATGCGTCCGGCCGGGATCGGGCGGTTCGCGGTACGGCTCATCACCGCGTCGATATCGGAATCGTACCACATGTTGAGGGCGCCGGAGGCACCCGCACCCAGCGCGATGCAGAGGATCGCCACGGCGCCGATGAACGGGTTGATGCCGCCGGGGGCGAGCAGCAGGCCGACAAAGGCGGTGAAGACGACCAGAGACATCACCCGCGGCTTCAGCAGAGCCACGTAGTCCTCCACCCGCGCTTCCAGCGCGCGGGTGTGAACGTCATGACTGTGTTGCACGTAGGCCAATGTCTCTCGCCTTGTTTGCCGCGGGACCCGAAGGCCCAGCGGGAGTCTGAGTTAGTGGTCGGACTTGCTGTCGATGCGCGGCAGCGTCGAGAACTGGTGGAACGGCGGCGGCGACGTCAGCGTCCACTCCAGCGTCGTTGCACCGTCACCCCACGGGTTGGCTGCAGCCGGGCGCTTCTTACGAGCGGCTTCGTACAGCGTGTAGAGGAACACGAGCAGGCCGACGAAGGTGATGTAGTAGCCGATCGACGACACCATGTTCCACAGGCCGTAGGCATCGGGGTAATCGATGTAGCGGCGCGGCATGCCGGCAAGGCCGAGGAAGTGCTGCGGGAAGAAGATCAGGTTCACGCCCACGAAGGTGATCCAGAAATGGGCATTGGCCAGCTTCTCGTTGTACATGATGCCGAACATCTTCGGGTACCAGTAGTACCAGCCCGCAAAGATCGAGAACACGGCGCCCAGTGACAGCACGTAGTGGAAGTGCGCAACCACGTAGTAGGTGTCGTGCAGGGCGCGGTCGGCACCGGCATTGGCGAGTACCACACCCGTCACACCACCAACGGTGAACAGGAAGATGAAGCCGATGGCCCACAGCATGGGCGTGCGGAAGGTGATGGAGCCGCCCCACATGGTGGCGATCCAGCTGAAGATCTTCACGCCCGTGGGCACCGCGATGACCATCGTCGCCGCCACGAAGTAGCGCTGCACGTCGAGGCTCATGCCGACCGTGTACATGTGGTGAGCCCACACGATGAAGCCGACGCCGCCGATGGCAACCATGGCGTAGACCATCGCCAGGTAGCCGAAGATCGGCTTGCGGCTGAAGGTCGAGATGATGTGGCTGACCATGCCGAAGCCCGGCAGGATCATGATGTACACTTCCGGGTGACCGAAGAACCAGAACAGGTGCTGGAACAGGATCGGATCACCGCCGCCCTCGGGAGCGAAGAAGGTGGTGCCGAAGTTACGGTCGGTCAGCAGCATGGTGATCGCGCCGGCGAGGACCGGGAGCGACAGCAGCAGCAGGAAGGCGGTGACCAGCACGGCCCAGGCGAACAGCGGCATCTTGTGCAGCGTCATGCCCGGAGCGCGCATGTTGAAGATCGTGGTGATCAGGTTGATCGAACCAAGGATCGAGCTGATGCCCGCGATGTGCAGCGAGAAGATCGCGAAGTCCATCGCCGGACCCGGGTGACCCGAGGTCGAGAGCGGCGGATACGCCGTCCAGCCGCCACCGAAGCCGGTCGCGCCGGCCGGTCCCTCGAAGAACAGGGACATGATCAGCAGCAGGAAGGCGAACGGCAGGAGCCAGAACGCGATGTTGTTGATGCGCGGGAACGCCGTATCGGGAGCACCGATCATCAGCGGGGCGAAGTAGTTGGCAAAGCCACCCATCGTCGCCGGCATGACCACGAAGAACACCATGACCAGCGCGTGGGCCGTGGTGAACACGTTGTACATGTGCTTGCCGGCATCGAGGGCGGAGTCCGCCTCAAGACCGTAGACCATGCCCGCAAGGCCGTGGAAAATCTGGATACCCGGCTCCATCAGCTCGAGGCGCATGACGCCCGAGAGCAGAGCGCCAATCACGCCCGCGAAGATGGAGAACACCAGGTACATGATACCGATGTCTTTGTGGTTGGTAGAGTAGACGTAACGCCGCCAGCCGGTCGGATGACCATGGGCGTGCGCATCGGCATGGCCGTGCGGTGCGTCATGGGCTTCCAGAGCGTGAGTATCGGCCATTTAGAGCGATCCCTTTTTGTATTCGTCGCTGCGCTGGGCCAGTGGACCCGCGCGCGGGTCCTTAGCTGAGTGCCGGGAGGGTGGCGTTGGCGTCGTCGATCGAGCCGGCCTCGTAGGCTGCCATCCAGGCAGCGTACTCTTCCTTGGTCACTACGCGAATGGCGATGGGCATGAAAGCATGGTCCTTGCCGCACAGTTCCGAGCACTGGCCAAAGTAGAGGCCGGTCTTGCGGGCGTTGAACCAGGTTTCATTGAGCTTGCCGGGCACCGCGTCGATCTTGATGCCGAAGGACGGCACCGCGAAGGCGTGGATCACGCCGCTCGGATCGGCGGTAATCTGCATGCGCACGGTGGTGTCGACGGGGACGACCAGCTCGTAGTCCACCGCGAGGAGACGCGGCTGGCTCGGCTTCGTGGCCAGGCGATCCTCTTCGCTGAGGATGGTCGAGGTCATCGACTTGCCCTGATCGACATACTCGTAGTCCCAGTACCACTGCTGGCCGGTGGCCTTGATGGTGAGCTCGGGAGCCGGGACCTGCTCGGTGCCGAGCGAGAAGATGTTCGAGCCGAGGAACTTGCGCTGGCCATCGGGGATGGTCAGCTGGTCGGTCAGCACGGCAAAGGACGGGATGGCGATGATCACGAGGACCAGCACCGGAACCACGGTCCAGACCACTTCGATCAGGGTGTTGTGGGTCGTCTTGGAGGGCGTCGGGTTCGACCGCGCGTTGAAACGCACCATGACCGCGATCAGCAGCGCCAGAACCAGCAGCACGATGACGATGCAGGTCCACAGCAGCGGACCGTCATGGAACGCATGAATCGAGTCCATGATCGGAGTCACGGAGGGCTGCAGGCCAATCTGGCCATCGACAGGCTTGCCCGGCTCCAAGGCCATTGCACCCATAGGCGCAAAAGCGAGGGCAGCGGCTCCCAGCGAGCCTATCGAACTCAGTAGTTTGCCGGTCACCTAAGAAACCCCCTTGAGATCGGTCTGGTCCGGAATTCGAGCGCGGGTTGAGAAGGGGGAACGCGGCATAGACGAACGCCGCCCCGACTCAACCTCGGAGCGCTGAAACTTGGAATGTGTCTAAACCACATCGGCCATCCCAAGGCAATTCATGCCTCTCGCCGCCGTGTGCGTCAAAACGCTCCGCAGGCGCTGCGGCGTGCTCGCCTCACCCTTGCCTTGATTGGAAGGCGTGTATCCCGCCGCAGCCCGGGGCCCGGCGAGTTGACAGGCGCCCGGGGCTCATCGACTACAGTAGCGAAGCGGCCGCCACGCGGATTCGCAATGAGACATATAGAGAGACTGGATTGGTGCAGCCCATGATCGGCAAGATGCTCAGGGTACTTGTCGTGGCAGGCATGGCCGCTGCGAGCCTCGTCTCTCCGGCCCTTGCGCAGGGCGTGGTCAAGGCGCAGTACGGCGACTGGCAGATGAGCTGCGACACGCCGCCCGGCGCGAGCTTCGAGCAGTGCGCCCTGATCCAGAACGTATCCGCCGAGGACCAGCCCAATGTGGGCCTCAGCGTCATCGTGCTGAAGACCGCCGACAAGCAGGCGCGGCTGCTGCGCGTCCTCGCCCCGCTCGGCGTGCTGCTGCCCAACGGGCTCGGCCTCAATATCGACGGCGCCAATATCGGCCGCGTCGCCTTCGTCCGCTGCCTGCCGAATGGCTGCGTGGCCGAGGTCGTGCTCGACGACGAGCTGATCAACAAGCTGACGACCGGCAAGAGCGCGATCTTCTTCGTGTTCAAGACGCCCGAGGAAGGCATCGGCATCCCGGTCTCGCTGGCCGGATTCGGCGACGGTTTCGCGCAGCTGCCGTAGGCAGGGACCGGCGCGATGGCCTCCAAGCGTGCGATGCGCCTGAGCGAGGACCATGTGGCGCGCATGGCGCGGCTGGTGCCGCCAGACACCGGCAGCATCGTGATGCCGGGCTACCAGGCATCGACCGACGAGGACTACCAGCGCTACGTGCGCGATATCCTCGCGGGCAGTGACGGATCGGGACAGGCCTGGGTCTTCGCCTATGGCTCGCTGATCTGGAAGCCGGCGACCGAGTTCGTCGAGATTCGCACCGGCCTGTTGCGTGGCTGGCACCGCTCCTTCTGCCTCGGCTGGAACACTCGGCATCGCGGCTCGGAGAACGCGCCGGGCCTGATGCTGGCACTCGATCGCGGTGGTGCGTGCAAGGGCGCGCTCTACCGGCTGCCGCCAGGCGCCGAGGCCAAAGCTGTCGAGCAGCTCTGCCGGCGCGAGATGAGCCTCAAGCCCTCCCCTTTCCCGCCGCGCTGGGTGAATGTCGCGACCGAGGACGGCACCATCCGTGCGTTCACCTTCTGCATCGACCGCAATTCCGGGCGCTATGTTACCGGCCTCAGCGAGGCACAGGTGGCCGACGCGCTCAGCAAGGCGGTCGGCACGCGCGGATCGATGGTCGAGTATCTCTACAATACCGTCGCCCATCTCGAGCGGATGGGGATCTACGATTCCCACCTTTGGCGGCTGCAGGAACTGGTGGCCGAGCGGCTGGACGCGAACGGGTAACGGCGCGGCCGGGGCCGATCACAAACAAAAAAGCCGGGTCCGAAGACCCGGCAGTTTATCAGGAAACATGGGCCGGCGGGTGGGCCGGCCCGGAGATGGCACAATCGAGGATTGGGCCAAGGCGGAGGCTCAGGGATTGAGCCAATTGCGGGAACTCTCGGCACGCCGCTTCGACAGCTGATAGCCGGGGCGCTGGCTGGGAGTGTCGATCGCCTCGAACAGGTCCTGGCGATTGATGCCAAGGTCGGCGAGGCGGTGCACGTCGTATTCGAGCAGCGACTCGAGAGCGACACGCTGGGCGCGGCGAGCCCGGGCTTTGGCGAACCAGTTCGCAAAAGCGCGCAGGGGGCTGGTAGACGCGGCGGCCAGCGACGGCCGCTCGCTCGAAAGCAAGTGGACCATTGGTCATTCTCCTGAGTCATCGGTGCCGGACAGGGGGAGGCCGGCGGGGGCTGGCAATCATCGTTGATCGCCGATGACAGGCGATATGCGCTCTTGCCTTCCATTCGTCCAACAAATAGATTTCATTCACTTCATCAAAATTCGTGATGGGATGCCGAATGACTTCGCCGCTCGATCTCGACCAGTTGCAGAGCTTCTGCGCCATCGCCGATTGCGGCAGCTTCACCGAGGCGGCGCGGCGGGTGAACAAGACGCAGTCGGCCGTCTCCATGCAGATCAAGCGGCTCGAGGAGCGGCTGGGTCAGGAGCTGCTGACGCGTGACGGGCGCAGCGTGACGCTGACCGAGCACGGCCAGGCGCTCTACTCGCGTTCGCGGCGCATGCTGCGCATCAATGCCGAGATCATGGACGTATTCTCGGACGGCGACCTCAAGGGTTCGATCCGGTTCGGCGTGCCCGACGACTACGCGGTGCGCCTGCTGCCGGTGATCCTCTCGAGCTTCCAGCGCACGCACCCGAAGATCGTCGTCGACGTGCGCTGCCAACCGTCGGAAGAACTGCTCGAGGGCATGAAGAAGGGGCGCTACGACCTCGTCGTCTTCACCCAGGGCACCAACCACGAATACGGCGAGCTTTTCCGCACCGAGCGGATGTTCTGGGTCGCCTCCCATGGCGGCCAGGCTCTCGCCACCGAACCGCTCCCCATCGCCGGCGGCCAGGTGTGCTGCTGGAAGGACAATGCGGTGGAGGTGCTGAACCGCATCGGCCGCGACTTTCGCATCGCCTACACCTCGTCGAACGCCACGGCCATCGCCAGCGCCGTCCTCACCGACCTCGCCGTCGGCTTCCTGCCCGAAAGCGCGCTGCAGCCCGGCATGCGCGTGATCGCCGAGGACAAGGACCTGCCCCGCTTGCGGGATGCCGAAATCGCCATCATGCGCGCCAGCCACGCCTATGGCGGCATCTACGATGCGCTCGCGAGCCACATCGTCGCCTCGATGGGCAACCTCGATGGGCGGGACAACCTGCCGATGGCGGCGGAGTAGCGCTGCCCCATCGGGCCCGGAACGCCGACGCCCTGCTGCGACTTCCTTTGCCCCAGGTGCAGAACGCTGACATCCCCTGTCAGTCGACCGGGCGTATGCCTGTCATCGCCATGAAGGGGAGAAAGGCGTGACCAACGCAACCGCGATCAAGCGAGTCGCTCGGCAGGCAGATACTCATGCGCCACTGTCGAACCCATATTTTCCGCTCAGGTCGCGCGCGGCGCGCGGTTGGGCCGTGTCCACCGAGGGAGAGGTCCGCGTGACCACTGACATCATCGAGGCCCGGGGCCTCAAGCGCACCTTCAAGGCGCGCGGCGCCAAGGGCAAGACGATCGAGGCGGTGCGCGGCATCGATCTCAGCGTGCGCGAAGGCGAGATCGTGGGCTTTCTCGGGCCGAACGGCGCGGGCAAGACGACCACGCTGAAGATGCTCTGCACCCTGCTGACGCCGACCGATGGTTCGGCGACCGTCGTCGGCGCCGACCTCAGGCGCGACCCGGTCGAGGTGCGCCGCCGCATCGGCTATGTCAGCCAGGCCGGCTCGACCTCGCCGGAAGCGAGGGTGGGCGAGGAAATCGTCAGCCACGCGCGGCTCTACGGCATCGACAAGGCAGTCGCGGCGGCGCGGGGCAAGGAGCTGCTGGCGGCGCTGGACCTCGCCGAAATCTGGGATCGAACCTGCGGCTCGCTCTCGGGCGGGCAGCGGCGACGGCTCGATATCGTGATAGGCCTCATCCACGAGCCGCGCCTCGTCTTCCTCGACGAGCCCTCCACCGGGCTGGATCCGCAGAGCCGGGCGAACCTGTGGAATCACATCCGCAAGCTCCGCGACGAGCTCGGCACCACCGTGTTCCTCACCACGCACTACATGGACGAGGCCGACTCGCTGTCCGACCGCATCCTCATCATCGACAACGGCGCCATCGTCGCCGAAGGCACGCCGGCCGAGCTGAAGAAGCGCGTTTCGGGCGACACCATCACACTGAGGCTGCGCAACGAAGCGAACGCCGTCTCGGCGGCCGAAATCGCCAAGAGGCTGAACGGCGCCGACTCGCCGGTAACCGACGCCAACGTCGTGCGCTTCCACGTGCCGGACGGGGCAACCGCCCTGCCCGTGCTGCTGGGCGATCTCACCAAGGCGGGCATCGATGCCATCGGCGTCGACGTCAACCGCCCTACGCTCGACGACGTGTTCCTGACCCTGACCGGCCGCTCGCTGCGGGACTGAGGAGATCTGTGATGAGTTTCTTCCGCGATACCTGGATCATCTTCGTCCGCGCCCTCAGCCTGTCGCTGCGCCAGCCAATGTGGGTGCTGATCGGGCTCTTGCAGCCGATCCTCTATCTCACGCTGTTCGGGCCGCTGCTGCAGACGGTTGCGGCGAATTCAGGATTCCAGGGCGATGCCTGGCAGGTGTTCGTCCCGGGCCTTCTGGTGCAACTCGGTATTTTCGGCGGCTTGTTCGTCGGCTTCGGCATCATCGCCGAGTGGCGGTCGGGCGTGATCGACCGGCAGCTGGTTTCGCCCGCCTCGCGCGCCTCCATCATCGCCGGGCGTGCCTTGCGCGACGTGCTGGTCATCGTGGTGCAGGCGATCGTGCTGATCGGTTGCGCCTATTTCATGGGCCTGCGCGTGCCGCCGGCGGCGCTGGCGGTCGGCCTGGTGCTGGTGGCACTGCTCGGCGCGGCCTTCTCGTTCATCTCCAACGCCATCGGCATCGCGACCAAGAGCGAGGACGCGCTGGCGCCGATGGTCAACACGCTGGCCCTGCCGATCCTTCTGCTGTCGGGCATTCTGCTGCCGATGACCATGGCCCCGGGCTGGCTGCAGGCGGTCTCGAACTTCAACCCGTTCAAGCACATCGTCGAGGCGCTGCGGGCGGTGTTCGTTGGGCACTTCGGCGATCCGATCGTCGTGATCGGCCTAGTGCTGGCGATAGTGATGGTGGTGTTCGGGGCCTGGGTCGGCAGCCGCGTCGTGGCGGCGCAGACGAAGTAGCTCTTGCCCCTTCCCCGTGCGTCGCGCAGGGGAGGATAGGAGTGGCCTACATCTCGGCTTCGTCGAAGATCCGGTCGAGGTCGCCGGCCCACTCGCCGTTGTAGCGGTCGAGCCAGCGTTCGGCCTGGGTCTTGCCAAGGTCGAGCGTCCGCTTCAGCGGGGCGAGGTAGATCGTCTCGTCCTCACCGTCGGTAAGGTACTTGCGGCGGCGGAGGCCATCGTCGGCGAGATCGACCACCAGGCGCGCAATGTCGGCGACGGTGCCGCCGCGGAACGGCGTGTGGATCGCGGTGCGCGGGACTTCGTTGCGGAGCGTCTCGCGCTCCTCGTTGGTCCAGTCGCTGACGAGGTCCCAGGCGGCATCGAGCGACGCCGAGTCGTAGAGCAGGCCGGCCCAGAGCGCGGAGAGCGCGAGAACGTGGTCGCGGTCGCCCATGTCGGCGCCGCGCTGCTCGAGAAACTGCTTGAGGCGGACCTCGGGGAAGAGCGTCGAGAGATGGTTCTCCCAGTCCTTCAATGTCGGCTTTTCGCCGGGCAGCTGCGGCAGGCTGCCCGCGAGGAAATCGCGGAAACTCTCGCCGGCGACATTGATGTACTCGCCCTTGCGGATGACGAAATACATTGGCACGTCGAGCGCGTGATCGGCATAGCGCTCGAAGCCCATGCCCTCCTCGAAGGCGAAGGGCAGCATGCCGGTGCGAGCGCGATCGGTATCGAGCCAGATCTGCGAGCGGAAGCTGAGGTAGCCCGAGGGCTTGCCGTCGAGGAAGGGCGAATTGGCAAAGAGTGCGGTGACGATTGGCTGCAGCGCCACCGAGACGCGCAGCTTCTTGACCATGTCGCCTTCGTCGGAGAAGTCGAGGTTCGACTGCACGGTGGCCGACCGGTACATCATCGAGGTGCCGAGCGTGCCGACCTTGTTCATGTACGGCGTCATGATGCCGTAGCGCGACTTGGGCATGGCCGGGATTTCGGCGACCGACCAGAGCGGCGTCACGCCGAGGCCGAGGAAGTGGATGTTCAGCGGGCCGCCGATGGCGCGGCAGTCCTCGAGATGGCTATCGAGTTCGGCGGCGGCGTCGTGGATGGTCAGCTGCGGGGCACCGGACAGTTCGAACTGCCCGCCGGGCTCGAGCGAGATGCCGCCGATGGCGCCCATGTTCCTGAGCCCGATCGGGTTGCCGCGATCGAAGAAGGGATGCCAGCCGGTACGCTTCTCGATGCCATCGAGCAGGGCGTGGATACCATCCTTGCCCTCATAGGGAACCGGGCGGATCGGGGCTTTGCGATAGACGTGCTTTTCGTGTTCGGTACCGATGCGCCATTCGGACTTGGGCTTGTTGCCCACGGCCATGACCTCGATCAGGTGGGCCCGCGACTCGATCAGCGGGGCATTCTCTTCACCGGACATGGAAACTCTCTAGATAGGCGGGCAACCCGGTCTTGACCGGACGGCGGCGAAAATAGCGGCGGTTTCGCTTAATGCAATGCCGATTTATCGCCAATCGCCGATGGTTGCCTGAACCACTGCCAGTGCGGCCACGGCTGCGGTGTCGGCGCGCAGGATGCGCGGCCCCAAACTGATAGGCAGAACAAAGCTTTGTGCCAGGAGGAGTTCGCGCTCGGCATCCGAAAAGCCGCCCTCTGGCCCGACCAGCAGCCCGACCGGCAGGCCTTCGAGATCGTTGAGCTGTTCGATCGGCGTATGGGACGACGCGCTTTCGTCACAGAAGATCAGGCGCCGGAGCCCCTGCCGCTGCTGCCAGTGGGCGATGAGGTCGGTAAGGCCGACTTCGTGCGCCAGTGTCGGAATGCTCAGCACTTCGCACTGCTCGGCTGCTTCGACGACGTTGGCGAGCAGCTTGTCCTCGCGCAGCCGGCTGACCTGCGTGAATTGCGTGATGACCGGCTGGATCACCCCTGCCCCCATCTCGGTCGCCTTCTGTACCACGTAGTCTAGCCGGCCGGTTTTCAGCGGGGCGAAGCCGAACCAGAGGTCCGGCTTGGGGGATTGATGCTGGGTCTGGACCGCGATCTCGAGTGTCGCGCCCTTCCGATGGTCGTCGGCGATGCGCGCCATCCAGGCGCCGTCGGTGCCGTTGAAGACGATCAGCGCATCGGGCTTCTTCATGCGAAGCACGTTGAGCAGGTAGTTGGTGTGTTCGCGGCTCATCGCCAGGCTCGCCCCGGCGGACAGCGGCGCCTCGACGAACAGGCGTGGGAGGGTCTTGTGCGATCTGGGCATCGTGGTACGCGTGACAGGAATGGCCTCACGGTCATTAGTTCATAGCCGAGGTTCGATGCAAACCCCTGAGAAAGCAGCAGGCACCGTGGCCGACGCGCAGCGCGGCAACTGGGTCGACCGCTACGCGCCGGAGTGGCTCAAGCCCTATGCGCGTCTCGCGCGCTGGGATCGGCCGATCCCCCTGCTCCTGTTGTTCTGGCCCTGCGGCTTCGGCCTGGCGCTGGCGACGCTCGCCCATCCTGCCGGCGGATTCGACCTCTGGGCCTTGTGCCTGTTCCTCATCGGCTCGGTGGCGATGCGCGGGGCCGGCTGCACGTTCAACGACATTGTCGACACCGACATCGACATGAAGGTGGCGCGCACGCGCTCGCGGCCGATCCCGTCGGGACAGGTGACCAAGCGGCAGGCGGCGCTGTTCCTCATTGCGCAGTCGCTGGTCGGGCTGCTGGTGCTGCTGCAGTTCAACGGCTTTACCGTCGTGCTCGGGGTCGCCTCTCTGGTGCTGGTCGCCATCTACCCGTTCATGAAGCGCGTGACCTGGTGGCCGCAGCTCTTTCTCGGGCTCGCCTTCAACTGGGGCGCGCTGATCGGCTGGACCTCGCAGACGGGTTCGCTCGCCCCGCCGCCGCTGCTGCTCTATGCGGGATCCATCCTGTGGACTATCGGCTACGACACGATCTACGCGCTGCAGGATGTGGAGGACGATGCGCTGATCGGGGTGCGCTCGACGGCGCGCCTGTTCGGCCGGAGGGCGCGGCTGATCGTTGCCCTGTTCTACGCTGCGACGGTGGTGCTCTGGGTCGCGGCGGGACTTGCAGCGGGGGCCGGCTGGCCGCTACTCGTCGGCATGCTGCTGCCGATCGGCATTCTCGGCTGGCAGATCAGGACGCTCGATATGCGCGATCCGGCCAACGCCCTGGTGCGCTTCAGGGCGAACCACTGGGTCGGCCTTGCGCTGACGCTGGTCTTCTTGTCTGGACTGATCATTTAGAGAAAAGGCGAGCCCGAACCCTTCGATCGGCCGGGTCTTTGTGCTTCCAAAAGAAGCGAGGCCGATCCTTGCGGATCGGCCTCGGGCTCGCATGAGTTTGGAGGTCGCTACGAGTCTTTTCCGGCAAGTCAAACGTGCATGGGATCGTTGCCGGTTTATGATTTCTTAACGGCCGAGGGGCCGGAAAGGTTGCATGCTCAGGCGGTTTCGCCGGGCTTGCGGCGGTTGAGGAAGCGCGGGCGACGCGCCGCTTCGGCGGCAAGACGACGACGCTCGTGCGTTCCGCCCAGCGCCACGCCATCCACCGTCTGCGAGTAGGGCAGAAGGTTGCCATCGCCGGCCTTGATGTAGAGCGGCAGGCGGAGCTTCTTGCCCCAGTTCTGCCACTCGGCGACGATGTTGGCGTTACCGATTTCCTCGAACACGCGGTAGTTGAGGTCCGGGTCACCGTGCACGAGCTCGATGGCGCTCTTCAGCACCCCGTCCTCGGAGATGGTGGTGGACACGGCGACGCCGACGAACTCCTCGACGGGCACCTTGAGCTTGATCTCGACACCGCTCTTCTCGAGCGTCTTTCGTACCGTCACGGTCTTCACCGGATCCTTGGGGCCGTTGTCGTTGGCCGGGCCGAAATGGCGAGGGGTCAGCGGACGGGTGCGCGGCATGCGGCCGTCGCCAAACAGAAGCACGACGGTCGAACCGTCGATCCCAACATGACCCTGCATGGACTACCTTCCTGTCAACTTTCGAGAGCTTGTTTTTAGTGCCCCCTTGTTGACCCCAATCTAGCCCCGCCCCTTGCCTGCCCGCTTAAGAAACTGGGTTAAGTTTAGGTTGTTTTGCGAAGGGTTAGCGGGGTGTCACCGAGTGTAACGCAGCATTAAGTGCAAGTTGTTCCAAGTGCTTAACCTGTATTGCCGCGGCGTTAGGGAACTGCGTTTCCGGCGCGGCCGGCGGCGGCTTCCGGGCCTTGTTCCCGCCTCGTGTTGCGCCTAGAAGACCGCAGCCTTGCTGCCGGAAAACCGATGACCATCAGGACTGCGACCACTGCCGCCGAAGACCGCGAACTGCTGCGCTCGGTTGCCGTCAACGCGGGGATCATTGCCGCCGGATATTTCCGCACCGACCTCAAGACATGGACCAAGGAGAACGCGTCGCCGGTCAGCGAAGCCGACGTCGTGCTCGACGGCTTCCTCGCCAATACCCTCCTCGCGGCGCGTCCGGATTACGGCTGGCTCAGCGAGGAGAGCGTCGACAACCCCGACCGCCTCGCGCACCGCCGCGTCTTCATAGTCGACCCGATCGACGGCACCCGCGGCTTCATCCGCGGCGAGGACAGCTGGACCGTGTCGCTGGCAGTGGTCGAGGACGGCATCGCGATCGCCGGCGTCGTCTACGCCCCGGCGCGCGACGAAATGTATGATGCGGCGCTCGACGGGGGCGCGTGCCTCAACGGCCGCCCGCTGGTGCGCCAGCGCCATCCCGGCCGTACCGCGCCGCTGATCCCGGCGCCGGGCGCTGTGCACCAGGAACTGCAGAACTCCGCGCTCGAATATACGCGCGGGCCTGCCTACCCCTCGCTCGCCTACCGGCTGGTGCAGGTGGCGACCGGGCATCTCGATGCCGCGGTCACGCGCCGGGGCGCGCAGGACTGGGACATCGCGGGCGCTGCCTGCATCCTCAGGGAGGCCAATGTCGGTTTCGAGGATGTCTGCATAGGTGCCTTGCGCTTCAATCGCCCCGAAATCCGGCACGGTGCGCTTGCGGCGCTGGGCGAGCCTTCGCTAAAAGCGCCGTTACACGCGGCGCTGGTCAAGGTCTATGGCTGCCCGCAACCGCAGGAAGTCGATCTGGAGCGTCGTTAAGCCGTGAGCAAAGCCAAGAAGGCCGAACCCAAGCAGCAGCTTCTGCACCTCGTCATTGGCGGCGAAGTTGAGAAGGCCGAGGACATCGTGTTCAAGGACCTCGATACCGTCGATCTCGTCGGCGTCTATCCGAACTACGCAGCCGCCCATGCGGTTTGGAAGCAGAAGGCGCAGCTGACGGTCGACAATGCCGAGATGCGCTACTTCGTGGTGCACCTGCACCGCCTGCTGAACCCCGACGAAGACGGCGAGTAACTAGCGCAGCCGCGCCACCAGCTCGGCCGCCAGCGCATCGAGCCGGGCCGACGCGCTTTCCGATACCTGTCGGAACGCCGCAATCATCGTGTCGCGGCGCGGTTTGTCCGACATCAGCCCGGTCACGACGCCGGGCAATTCCCCCGCATCTGCGACCTGCGTCGCGCAGCCAAGCGCCGACAGGGCCTCGTGCAGCGGCTTCTGTCGTTCGACATGCGGGCCGTAGATGCTCGCGGCGCCGAGATGGAGCGGCTCGCTGAGGTCGTGGCCGCCGACTTCCGAGAACGTGCCGCAGACGACGCCGACCGTGGCGCGCGCATAGGCGGCGCTGAGCGTGCCCATCTGGTCGAGCCAGACCAGCAGGCCGGCGGTGTCGAGGTCGTCGATGCTGTCAATGAGGCGCAGGTCGGCGCCGAACGCCGCGCTCAGCACCTCGCCCGGTGTCTTGCCGGGATAGCGCGGCACGAGCAGGACGCGGACTTCTGGCCTCGCCTTGCGCAAGGCGGCAATGGCGGGGGCGAGCAGGTCGATCTCGTCGCGGTGCACGTTGCCGAACACCACCAGCGGCGGATCGTCCTTGGCGACAGCCGTGACGCGGCTCGCGGGCACCAGCTTGAGGTTGCCCAGCACCTCGATCCGGTCGCGCGGCACGCCGAGCGTGGCATAGCGATCGGCGATCGTTTCATCCTGGGCATAGATATGCGCCGCCTTGGCGATGGTGCGGCTGACCACCGCGCCGTTGCGCTGGTGGCGGGCAAAGCTGCGCGGCGACATGGTGGCATTGACCACCAGCACCGGCACGCCCGCCTCTTCGGCGGCGGCGAACTGGGCGGGCCAGAACTCGGATTCGACGAGGATCAGCAGGTCCGGCCGGATGGTGTCGAACACCCGGCGCTGCGCCTCGAGCGTATCGAGCGGCATGATGAAGCTCGCTTCGTCCCCCGCGATGGCGCGGACGCGGGCATAGCCGGAATAGGTGGTGGCCGAGAGGACGACCGACAGGTCGGAATCGCGCGCTAGGAGGCGCTGGCTCAAGAGTTCGGCGACCTTGGACTCGCCGGCCGAAACGGCATGTATCCAGATGCGATGGCCACTCGCCGGCTTTGGCAGCGCCGGATAGCGGCGCTTGTCGAACCACTCGGCGCCACCCTCGTCGCCAGGCCCGAAGCGGGAGAGCACCGCATAGTGCAGCCACGAGGCGCCGTAAACGAGCGCGCCATAGGCCATCCAGCGGAGGGTTCGTTTGCGGTTCACGTCGTCTGCGTCCCTAGTCTCGCCCCGTGACTAGCCCGTCGGGCACCGGCGCACAACCTTGCGGGGTCTCGACAATTGCTGCTAATCCAGCCGGCATGTCCCCACCCACGAGCGGACCGGACCCGCAGGTGCGCTACCCCATCGCCAACGATGCCCGACTGCAGCAGCTGAGCCTCGACGAGGCGCGGGCCGCGATCCGTGTCGAGACGGCGGGGCTCGAGGCCCTCGCGGCCGGGCTCGACGGCTCGTTCGTCGCGCTGGTCGAACTGATCCAGAAGGCACCGGGCCGGGTGGTTCTTTCGGGCGTCGGCAAGAGCGCGCATATCGCGCGGAAGATCGCGGCGACCCTGGCCTCGACCGGCACGCCCGCGCAGTTCGTGCACGGCGCCGACGCCAGCCACGGCGATCTCGGCATGATCACCGGCGCCGATGTCGTGCTGATGCTGTCGAAATCGGGCGATACGGCGGAACTCGCGCCGCTGGGCGATTACTGCGCCCGCTTCGATATTCCGCTGGCGCTGGTGACGGCGCGGCCGGACTCGCGGCTGGGCAAGGCGGCGAACATCGTCGTCACCCTGCCGGATATGCCCGAGGCTTGCGATATCACCGCCGCGCCGACCACATCGACCACGATGATGACGGCGCTGGGCGATGCGCTCGCGGTGGTGCTACTGCGCCGGCGCGGCTTCAAGGCAACGGATTTCCACGTCTTCCACCCCGGTGGGGCACTTGGCAGCGCCCTGCTGACGGTGGGCGAAGTGATGCACAAGGATGCCGAACTGCCGCTGGTCGGCGCCGACGCGACTGTCGGCGCGGCAATCATCGAGATGACGTCCAAGGGCTTTGGCTGCACCGGCGTCGTCGGTGACGACGGCCAGTTGCTCGGCATCATCACCGATGGCGACTTGCGCCGGCACATGGCCGACGGCCTGCTGCAGCAGACGGCGCTCGAAGTGATGACCACCAGCCCCCGCGTGATCGGTCCCGACGCTCTGCTCAGCGAGGCGCTGCGGCTGATGACGGCGCTGACGCCGCGGATCACGGCGATCTTCGCCATGGACGGCCAGCGTCCCGTGGGCATCGTCCACCTGCACGATTGCCTGCGGGTCGGGCTGGCGTAGTGACCGACCTCATCGTTATTCCCGCGCGCTATGGTTCGACACGGTTGCCGGGCAAGCCGCTGCATCCGATTGCGGGGCGCATCCTGCTCGAACGGGTTGCCGGGATCGCGATGGTCGCGGCGCGGAAGCTCGGCGATGCCGAGGTGATGATCGCGACGGACGACGAGCATATCCTCGGCAAGGGGCGCGAACTCGGCATCGAGACGGTGATGACGTCGCCCGATATCACCTCGGGATCGGGCCGCGCACTGGCGGCGCTTCGGGCGAGCGGGCGAACTGCCGGGTTGGTGGTGAACCTCCAGGGCGACGCCCCGTTCACAGCGCCTGACCATATCGTCGAGATCGTCCGTACGGCGCGCAAGTCGCGGGCCGATGTGACGACGCCGGTGGTACAGCTCGACTGGGCTCGGCTCGATGCGCTGGTGGCGCACAAGAAGACGACGCCGGCGAGCGGCACGACCTGCATTCGGGCGGCGGACGGGCGGGCGCTGTGGTTCTCGAAGACGGTACTGCCGTTCATGCGCACGGAAACGGACCTGCGCGACAAGGTCCCGCTGTCGCCTGTGCTGCAGCATATCGGGCTCTATTGCTATCGCACCCCGGCGCTCGAAGCGTTCGAGGCAGCGCCGCCTTCGCACTACGAGGTGCTGGAAGGGCTGGAGCAGTTGCGGCTGATCGAGCTCGGCCTCGATATTCGCGCAGTGCTGGTGCCGCCGGCCCGGATCACGATGAGCGGAGTCGACAGCCCGGCCGATGTCGAGCGGGCCGAGCGGCTGATCGCCGAGCATGGCGATCCCTTCGTCGACTGGCGCGCATGACCCGGCTGGTGATCGTTCGGCACGGCAACACGTTCGACGCCGGCGAGGCGCCGCGCCGCGTGGGCGCGCGCACTAACCTGCCGCTGACAGCAGCAGGCATCGAGCAGGCGCGGGCGCTGGGCTGGCACTTTGCCAAAAACAGGGTGCAGTTCGACCGGGTGCTGTCGAGCCCCCTGCTCCGCACCCGGCACACCGTCAGCGAGATTGTCGACAAGGAGCCGGAGACGGCCGACTTCCTCGTTGAGATCGACCACGGGCCCGATGAGAACCAGACCGAGGATGCCGTACTCGCCCGCATCGGGACCGAAGCGCTCGACGGATGGGAACAGTCGCTGATTGCGCCGCCGGGTTGGAATGTCGGGGCCGACTGGCGCATCGCCGCCTGGCAGGAATTCGCGCGCGCGGCGGACGGCACGATCCTCCTCGTCACCAGCAACGGCGCGGCGCGATTTGCGCTTGCGGCGCTGGGGCTGATGGGCGAGGACGGGGCGATGAAGCTCCGCACCGGCAGCTATGGCGTCATCGATATCTACGGGACCGCCGTGCGGCTCGTCGGCTGGAACCAGAGGCCGGGCGGACCCGGCGACAAAGGATTGTTTCTATGGTCGTGATCACCGCACCGGGTGGCAAGCAGGTCGAGTTCGGCAGCAGGCTGCCGCTGGCCTTCATTCTCGGCCCCTGCGTGATCGAGAGCCGCGAGCATGCGCTGAGGACGGCGGATTTCCTCGCGAAATTGGCCGACCGGCAGGGCATTCCGCTGGTCTACAAGTCCTCGTTCGACAAGGCCAACCGCACCAGCGCCAGCAGTTTCCGCGGGCTCGGGATGGACGAAGCGCTGCAGATCCTCGCCGATGTGAAGGCTGCGACCGGACTGCCGATCACCACCGACGTGCATGAGCGGGAGCAATGTGCCGCTGTCGCAGAGGTCGCCGACATCCTCCAGATCCCGGCCTTCCTCAGCCGGCAGACGGACCTGCTGGTCGCGGCGGCAGCGACGGGCAAGGTGGTGAACGTGAAGAAGGGCCAGTTCCTCGCGCCCTGGGACATGAAGAACGTGGCGAAGAAGCTCGACAGCTCTGGCGCCTCGGGCGTGCTGCTGACCGAGCGTGGCACGAGCTTTGGCTACAACACCCTCGTCGTCGACATGCGCGGCCTCGTGATCATGGCCGAGACCGGCAAGCCGGTGATCTTCGATGCCACCCACTCTGTGCAGCAGCCCGGCGGCCGAGGCGAATACTCGGGTGGCGAGCGGCAGTACGCGCCGGTTCTCGCCCGCGCCGCCGTGGCCGTGGGCGTTGCCGGCGTGTTCATCGAAACGCATGAGGACCCGGACAATGCGCCGTCGGACGGGGCGAACATGATTCCGCTGGACCAGATCGAGAAGCTCGTCGCCGAACTGAAGGTGCTCGACGCCATCGCCAAGGCGCGCTGAGCGTGCTGCAGCAGATCGTCAGCCTCTGGATCGGAGACCGGCTGGGGCTGATCGAGCGGCTGAGCCTTACCTCGTTCGTGCAGCAGGGCCATCCGATCGCGCTCTATACCTACGGCCCGGTGGCGGGGGTGCCCGACGGGGTGGAGGTGCGCGAGGCCGAGGCGGTGCTGCCGCGCCGGATGGCCGATGCCAACCGCTACCCCAACGGCTCCTACGCATTGTTTTCCAACATGTTCCGCATGGAACTGCAGCGGCAGTCGCTGGGCCTGTGGGTGGATGCGGACGTGGTGTGCTGGCGGCCGATCACGGTCGTCGGACCGTTCGTCGCCGGGCATGAATCGGACGAGTATCTCAATGGCGCTATCCTGAAGCTCGCGCCGGAATCGCCGATTCTGGCAGACTGGCTCGATACCGCTGCGAGCGGGCGGGTGCCGCGCTGGCTGCCGTTCCATCGGGCGCCGGGGGCGTGGTTGCGGCAAGCCATGGGGAAGCGGATCGAACCGGCAGAGCTGCCGCATGGGACGTTCGGGCCGAAATCGATCACCGCGCTGGCAAAGGCGCACGGGCTGTGGGATGCGGCGCAGCCGATCGACGTGTTCTATCCCCTGCGGCCGCGACAGGCGGAACTGCTCTGGGATCCGTCGCTGAGGCTCGACCAGGTCGTCACCGAGCGGACGCTGACCATCCACCTGTGGAACGAAAAGCTGAAGCCGTTCCGCAACCTGCCGCCGCCGCCCGGCTCGATCATGGCCGAGCTGATGGCGCGCTACGGCGTCACAGCTGGATAAAGGGCAGCAGTTCCGGATCGGCCAGGGCCAGTTCCGCGATCGTACGTCCGGCAAAGGCGCGTAACGCCGCTTCGCCGCGAGCCGCGAGTATACGCTGGCGCTCGGTAAAGCGCAGCAGGTTCAACCCCTTCTCCGCCGCGGCCAGCTCGCTCAGCTCGATGACAGTTCGATCGGCGCGGTGGGCCTCTAGGCGGCGGGCATATCGGCTCTGGGGGTTGTCGCCGAGATCGTAGTTGGCAAAGCCGAACTCGGGCTTCAGGTATTTCAGGTGCCAGTAGACGAAGGAGTGGAAGCGGCGGCGCATGCCGGGCAGCCGCAGCACTTCGAAGCGGCGGTCGTGGACGAAGTAGGTTCCCGATGTCACCGGGAAGATGCCGATGTCGCCCGAGCCGGAATAGGGCTCGCGACGCAGCACGCCTACCCTGACCGTCTCGTCGTGGGCGAGATTGATGCCGGAGAAGCAGGCCATCTCGTCCTGCGCCGCGCGGCCGGCGCGGACGTCGGCGACCAGTTTCGCAGTGGCGGCGCCCATCGCGACGTGGTCGTCGTCGAGCTTGGTGACGTGGGTGAAGCGCGTCCGGGTGAGCGCGAAATTGTAGTAGTTCACGAGGCTAAGCGGCGAGTCCGCCGGCTCGCGCGCGTGCCCTTCGGACCCCGGTGGAAAGACCGGTGGAACATAGTGGAACACCCGCAGCCTTTCCCCATACTCGGCGTGGAGCTTGGCAAGGATGTTCGGGGTGGCGTCGGTGGAGCGGTTGTAGACGGCGACGATTTCGTCGAAGTGCCCGATATGGCTGCGGATGGCGGCTTCGAGCGAGAAGGCGCCGTCGCGGATGCGCATGAAGGCGCTGATGCCGGGCTTCCGCTCCGCCACCGCCAAGTGACTGGGCTCAAAGCGATATTCGGTGACTTCCTGGCTCAACGTTGCATCCGGCCCGTTTGACTGGTAGCGCAGCCGGAACCCACAAGGCAGGACCATGCACGCGACCGCGCCAACCCTTAGCGAGTCCGCCCCGCAAATCAAAGACTTGGGGCGCGCGGCGCTCGGCCTTATCGCCGTGGCGACTGTGCTGCGGATCGCCTTCGCGGCAGTGCTGCCAGCGGGCGTTGACGAAGCCTATTCCATTGGTGTCGCTCGACAATTTGCTCTCAGCTACTTCGACCACCCGCCGCTGCACCTTTGGCTGGTGGGCGTTTGGGCCAGGCTCACCGGCAGCGAAGCCCTGCTGGTGCTGCGCCTGCCCTTCATCGCGCTGGGCGCGCTTTCGTCCTGGCTGATGTACCGGCTGGGGGCGGGCCTGTTCGGCGCGCGTGCGGGGCTCTGGGCGCTGATCCTCTTCACGCTGGCGCCGGTGTTTGGCGTCGTGCACCTGACGCTGATCCTGCCCGATGGACCGCTGATCGCGGCGGCGCTGGGTACGGCACTGGTGGTGGTGCGGATCGTGTTCGGGCAGCAGTCGCAGCCGCTGGCACTTTGGGCGCTGGTGGGGCTGCTGGCCGGGCTGGCGCTGCTGTCCAAATACCATGGGGCGCTGTTGATCCTTGGCGTGCTGCTGTTCCTCGCTACGACGGCGGAGGGGCGGAGGCTACTGCTCACTCCCGGGCCCTGGCTGGCGGCGGTGATTGCGGCGATCTGCTTCCTGCCGGTGGTCGTGTGGAATGCACAGAACGACTGGGTGTCGTTCGGATTCCAGTCGGCGCGCAGCGAGGTCGGCAATGCCTTCAGGTGGCTCGGGCCATTGGAATCATTGGCGATTCAGGCGGGATATCTCCTGCCCTGGATCTTCGTGCCGCTCGCCTGGGCGCTGTGGCGGGCGATTGCGGGCGGCCCGACCGACCCGAGGCGGTGGCTCCTGGCATGCCTCGCGATCCTGCCGATCGTGATCTTCACCCTGCTGACCGTGTTCAGCCGCGGTCTCGCGCACTGGCAGATGCCGGGCTGGCTGTTTGCCGTGCCGCTGGCGGGAGAACTGCTTGCCCATGCCGGTCCGCGACTGCTGCGCGCGGCACGCATCGTGGCGATTGCGACCGCGGTGCTGCTGGTGGCGCTGCTGGCGATTGGCGCGCCGCAGGCCAGGTGGGGCACATTCGATGCAGTGTTCCGGCCCATTGGCGATCCTACCGATGCCCTCGTTTCATGGACGGAACTTAAGCCCGAACTGGAGGCGCGGGGATTACTTGGGCCCCAGACCTTCATCGCGAGCTCGAACTGGATCCGGGCGGGGCAGCTCAACGCCTTGTTCGGCAAGCACATTCCGGTGCTCTGCCTATGCGATGATGCCCGGCAATTCACTTGGTTGAACCCGCCCGAGCGCTATGCGGGATGGACAGGGATCGTCATCGATACGCCCGGGCGGATCGATGAGAAGGCATGGCCGTTCGCATCGGTCAGCACGCCGGAAGAGATCGGCCTGACCAAGGCGGGGCGCGTGGTGATGCCGCTCAAGCTGCTGATCGGTAAGGGATTTACGCCTGCCGCGTCCCGCTAGGTGGGGCGGCGTGAGCGCTATCGCGCGGGGATGCCGTAGCGCTTGTGCGCTTCGTAGGCTGCCGTGGCATTGGCGTAGGGCTCCTGCCGGTCGACGTTCCAGTAGGTCAACTCGTCCAGCGGGATCGGGGTGCCGGTGATGGCGCAACGGACGAAACTGCCAGGCCGCAGAACGACATAGTCGGCATCCAGGTAGCGGACCTGGGCCTCGGACGGGCTGAAGCTCTTGTCGAAAATGTTCATCGCGACACCAGATATAGGTCAGTTCAGCTGACTTGGGAACACGGTGTTCCTGAACGGGTCATCGACGGAAGCTGAACGGGATTTGGGGCGGATTTCGGGTGGGAGCATCGTGCCCCCTCCGTCGCCTGCGGCGACACCTCCCCCGCCCCGCGGGGGAGGATGGCGAGGCCGGTGATCAGAACAGGTTGCCCTGATTGTTTTCATCCGGGGGTGGCTTGACCTTGCGCGTGGCACGAGGGGCGCCGCCGACCGACACGCCGATCTTGCCCTCGGCTACCTCGATCAGGAGTTCTTCCCCGGGGCGGACCTGGCTGGCGTTCTTGACGATGCGATCCTGCGAATCCGTGACGATGGCGAAGCCGCGATCGAGGATGTTCTTGTAGCTGACGGCATCGAGCAGCTTGGAGATCGACTCGAGGCGGGTGCGGCGCTCGTCGATCATCCGATTGAGCGCGGGGGCGAGGCGGGAGGCGGCCGGGGTCAGCCGGGCGCGGAGGTTGCGGACTTCGCCACGCAGGGTGTTGGGCGAGAGGCGGCCGGAGACGCGCTCGAAGGCGATGCGCTTGCGCTGGCCGGTGTGGCGCAGGGCGGCGGCGAGGTTCGAGGCAGCGTGATCGAGGCGCTGGCGGGCTGACGCCACCAGATCGAGCGGGCGCGGCAGGCCCGCTGTGGCGGCGCGCAGGCGGTCGCGGTAGTTCGACGCGGTGCGGCGCATCGCGTGGCGCTGGCGGGCACCGATTTCGTCGACATAGCCGATGAGATCGGCACGGACAGGCACGGCAGCCTCGGCGGCGGCAGTGGGGGTCGGGGCGCGGTGGTCGGAGGCGTAGTCGACCAGCGTGGTATCGGTCTCGTGGCCAACGGCGGTGATGATCGGGATGCGGCTCGCCGCCACGGCGCGGACGACGATCTCCTCGTTGAAGCCCCAGAGATCCTCGATGGAGCCGCCGCCACGGGCGACGATCAGCACATCCGGGCGTGCTATCGGGCCATCGGGGCGCAGCGCGTTGAAGCCGTTGATGGCGGCCGTGACCTCGGCGGCGGCGGTTTCGCCCTGCACGCGGACCGGCCAGACGACGACATGGCTGGGGAAGCGATCGGAAATGCGGTGGAGGATGTCGCGGATCACTGCGCCGGTGGGCGAGGTGATGACGCCGATGGTGCGCGGCAGATAGGGCAGCTCGCGCTTGCGCTCGGCGGCGAACAGGCCCTCGGCGGCCAGCGCCTTGCGGCGGGCTTCGAGCAGCGCCATGAGCGCGCCGGCTCCGGCCGGTTCGATCTGCTCAATGACGATCTGGTACTTCGACGAGCGCGGGAAGGTGGTCATGCGGCCTGTCGCGATGACCTCCATGCCCTCCTCGGGCTTGAAGGTGAGGCGCGGCCAGGCGGTCTTCCAGACGACCGCATCGATCGAGGCGTTCTCGTCCTTCAGCGTGAAATAGGCGTGGCCGGAGGAATGCTGGCCGCGGAAACCGGAAATCTCGCCGCGCACCCGGACGTGGCCGAACTCGTCTTCCACCGCGCGCTTAACGGCGCCGGCGAGCTCGGAGACGGTGAATTCGGGGGCGTTGGTTAGGGGCGCAGCCATGGGTCAGAGGTGCGGGATCGGGGTGAGTCCGTCAAGGGTGGGGGCTGTTGGGCACTACCTCGCCAACACCACGATTGTCATCCCTGCGAAGGCAGGGATCCATCTCACAGCCTGCGCCAGCTGATGGTTGGATCCCAGCTTTCGCTGGGATGACGGCTGGTGAGTGTTTGACGGTCATGCCCTATCCGCCGTCATCCGAGGATGGGGGTGGAGAGAGCAGTTGTTCCCGCCGCCCCCTCCACCAGCTTCGCTGGTCCGCCTCCCCCGCCCCGCGGGGGAGGATCATGGAGAGGCCGGTACCTACTCCGACTTCATGCGGAAGTTGAGGTGCGCGGGGACCGGGTGCTGCTGCAGGCGGGCTGCCACCTCCACAGCCGTCGGTTCGCGGCCGAGGGATTGGTGGAGGCGGCCTTGCTGGAGGCTGGTCCAGAGCTGGTCGAGCAGCATTTCGCCTTCGCGGATGGTGGCGAAGCGGCGGTCGAGCAGTTTCTCGAGGAGATCGAGATCGCCCTGCCGTGCGGCGACGCGGGCGCGGCCGAGGTGGACGCGTTCGTTGCCGAGGGCCGTATCGGGCAGAGCCGAGGCAAAGGTCTCGAGCTCGGCGAGGCGGTTGTGCTTCACCAGGTGATCGACGATCTCGGCGGCGAGGGCCGGCGGGGCTTCGCCGGTGGCCCAGGCGGCGAGGTAGTCGCGCTCGGCCGCAACCGGGTCGACTGCGACGAGCGCGCGCTGGCGGAGACCGAGCCAGGTGGGCTTGAGCGCGACCGACTGCTCGAACAGCTCGGCGGCCCTGGTGCGATCCTCGCGGTCGAGGGCGGCGATGCCGAGGAGGAGCGCGTGGAGCCAGGTGTCGCCCTGCTCCGCGCGGCTCTTTTCGAGGGCCGCAACCCAGAGATCGGAGACGGCGAAATCGTCGGGGACCGTGGCGAGGGACGCGTCGGAGAAGCGGCCCGTGGTGACGAGGTCGTCCCAGGCGTCGCCGGGGACCTGCACCGAGAAATCCAGGCCTTCGGCAAGCGGGCCGCCGATCAGTTGTTCCTGGCGGGCGCCCCAGACGGAGCCGGCCGAGAGACGCCGCGTCACGGGCTTGCGCGCAGAGGCACGGAGGAAGCTGTCGACATCAGCGAGCTCAGCTTCGGGGAAGCGCACGTCGATGGCGGCGGAGGCGGCGGTGACGGCGGTACTGTAGTTCGGATCAAGCGCGTGCGTCGGATCGACATAGAGCGCGCCATAGACCTCGGTCCATTCGAGTTCGCTGCGCGGCGGCAGCTCGAAGCGCTGGTTCTGGGTCGGGGTGACGCCGGACTGGATCTCGATGTAGTCGCCCTCGCCGGGACGGGCGAGGTAGTTCATCCACTGCTGGCCGCCCGGCGCCATGCCGAAATAGAAGAACTTGCGGCCAACCAGCGTCGAAGTGGAGGTCTGGGCGAGGCCGAAACCGTCGGTGCCGAGCGCGGCGATGTAGCGGCGGCGCGCATCAGGGGCGCGGAAGAACACCGAGGTCGAGTCGCGCCAGCGATCGGGATAGGAGCCGTCGAAGCGGGCCGAATCCGGGAAGGGGAAGCGCGCGAGTTCGTTGCCGGGCAGGACGTGCTCGATCGAGTAATCGGCCGGGCTGATGACGCGCATGCCCTTGGTCATGGGCGCGGCGACGTTGGTCCACCAGTAGGCGAGCTTGGCGGTATCCGCCGCGTTGGCGATGCGGCCGTGGACATAGAGGCGGCCGTCGTCCTCGGGGAGGAAGAGATCGACCTGCCAGGTGGCTTCGACGATGCGGTCGAACTCGTAGAGGCGAAGGATCGGGCCGCGCTCGGTCTCGACGATGCCGGCGAAGATGCGGGCGGTGGTGAAGGGGGTGTGGCCGGGGATGAGGCCGTTCCACTCGATGCCGCCCGAGAACCAGGCGTTGAGGGCGGCGAGGTTGGCGGGCTGGAACACCGGGTTGGTGAAGAGGAGGTCGCGATCGAGCTTCAGGTCGCGCAGCGACATCAGGCGGCCGCCGAGATGCGGCGCCACGGTGACCTCGAGCCGGCCGTTGGTGATGGTAATCAGCTCCATGTCGCCATCGGCGAGATCGCGGTCGTAGTCGTCGAAGACACGGTAGGGGAGGATCGAGTCCTTGCCCCACTGGAAGCCGTGGCTGTCTTCCTCGGCCGAGAGGTCGCGATTGGGCGGGGTGTTGTTGTCGGCGATCGGCTGCTGCCAGCGGAAGCGCGGCAGGCCGCTCGGGCCGCCGAGGCGCGACATCGGCATGCGGCGGTTGGTGGTGGTGATGGTGGTCTTGCCCATGCGAGTCTCCGAAAGTGTGCGGCCGGTTTTGCCGGAGTGACGAGCCGAGGGCAAGGCGGCTTTGGTTGTGGTTGTCGGCTCCCAAAACTCGTTTGGTGGGTGGGCTGGATCGCAGATGGAACCTTGCACCCAAGCATGCTAGAGGGCCGTCGAAGCTGTTGCTTGGGCCGCCCCCTCCACCAGCTTCGCTGGTCCCCCTCCCCCGCCGCGCAGGGGAGGATGACCCCTCATCCGGCCTTCGGCCACCTTCTCCCACAAGGGGAGAAGGCGATCAGCACGACTATCGAGGACCTGATTATGCGCATTCTGGTGATTGGCTCCGGTGGACGCGAACATGCCCTGAGCTGGGCCATTGCCAAATCACCGCGCTGCGAGAAGCTGTTCGTGATGCCGGGGAATGGCGGCACGGAGACCTTCGCCGAGAACGTGCCGGTCGACATCACCGACAATGCCGCGATCGTTGCCTTCGCCACGGCCAATGCGGTGGATTTCGTGGTGATCGGGCCCGATGCGCAGGCAGTAGCGGGGCTTGGCGACGAGGTGCGGGCGGCGGGGCTGCTGTGCTTCGGGCCATCGAAGGCGGCGGCGCAGCTCGAGGGTTCGAAGGCCTTCACCAAGCAGCTCTGCGACGAAGCCCATGTGCCGACCGCCGCCTATGCGCGGTTCGACAACGAGATCGAGGCACTGGCCTATGTGCATGACCAGGGCGCGCCGATCGTCATCAAGGCGGACGGGCTGGCGGCCGGCAAGGGCGTGACCGTGGCGATGACCATGGAGGAGGCGGCCGACGCGGTGCGCGACTGCTTCTCGGGCGCCTTCGGCGAGAGCGGCTCGACCGTGGTGATCGAAGAATTCCTCGAGGGCGAGGAAGCCTCGATCTTTGCGCTCTGCGATGGCCAAAGCGTCGTGATGCTGCCGAGCGCGCAGGACCACAAGCGGGTGTGGGACGGCGACCGTGGCCCGAATACCGGCGGCATGGGCGCCTATTCCCCTGCCCCGGTGATGACGGCCGAGATGACGGCACGGGTGGAGCACGAGATCATCCTGCCCTCGATCCGGCGCATGGCCGCGCGCGGCACCCCGTTCACCGGCGTGCTGTTCGCCGGGATCATGGTGACCAAGGATGGCCCCAAGCTGATCGAATACAACGTCCGCTTCGGCGACCCGGAATGCCAGGTGCTGATGCTGCGGCTGAAATCGGACGCGCTGGAACTGCTGGAAGCGACGGCGCGCGGGACGCTGAAGGACGTGCGCCCCGAGTTCAGCGACGAGGTGGCGCTGACCGTGGTGCTGGCCGCCAAGGGCTATCCAGTGCTGCCGGAAAAGGGCAGCGAGATTCGGGGCGTCGACGGGCTCGACGGCGACCGGCTGAAGATCTTCCATGCCGGTACGCTCCGCCGCGACGGCAAGCTGATCGCCAATGGCGGGCGGGTGCTGAACGTCACGGCGCTGGGGGCGACGGTGGCCGAGGCGCGGGAACGCGCCTATGACGCGATCGACCGGATCGATTGGCCATCGGGATTCTGCCGGCGCGATATCGGCTGGCGGGCGATCGAGCGGGAACTCAAGCCCGCCTGAACGAGTTGGAAAGAGGTTCAGGCGTATCTTCTTTCCTTATCGTGGCACATGACATGACAGCGCCGATCTACCCGACACCGCTGCAACGGCGGGGGCAGGAGATTGTCGATCGGCTGCGAGGCGTGTTCCGCGAGCATCCGCAATCGCTGGGCCGCGAGCCGCGCATCGGCGTGGCGCTCGGTGGCGGCTCGGCGCGCGGCCTTACGCATATCCCCTATATCGAGGCGATGGACGAGATGGGGCTCAAGCCGCATGTCATCGCCGGCACCTCGATCGGCGCGCTGGTGGGCGCGGGCTGGGCCAGCGGCATGAGCGGGGCGGAACTGCGCGAGCATTCGATCTCGGTGCTCTCGACGATGCGGGTGATCGCCGGCCGGCTGTGGGGCGCGCAGGTGCGGAACCTCGGCAACTTCTTCGGCGCCGGCTTCAACGTGCAGCTCGATGCCTGCCGGGTGGTGGATGCATTCCTGCCCGACGATTTCCCGCATGAGTTCAAGGATCTCGCGACGAAGTTCTACGTGGTGGCCACCGATTTCCAATCCTGGCACCAGGCGGTGTTCTCGGAGGGCTCGCTGCGCTCGGCCATTGCCGGCTCGCTCGCCATTCCGGGCCTGTTCAAGCCGGTGCCGTTCGCCAACCACCTGCTGGTCGATGGGGGCGTGGTGAACCCGCTGCCGCTCGACCAGGCCTCAGCGGAGACCGATATCCTTGTCGGCATCGACGTCAACGGCGACCCGTCGGAGCAGCTGACGAAGACCAACCACAACGTGCTCGACGTGTGGTTCGGCTCGGCGCAGATCATGATGCACTCGCTGACCGCGCACATGATGGCGGCCTATCCGCCCGATGTGTATGTGCGCCCGCACCTCAACAGCTTCGGCGCGCTCGAGTTCTGGCGCGTGCGCGAGATCATCGCGCATGTCGAAAGGGACAAGGACAACTTCAAGCGCGCGCTGGAAGGCCGGGTCGAGGCGTTCATGCGGCGCGAGGGCGATAGCATGCGGGCGGAGGATCGGTAGGGGCGAGCCGGCGTGTGGCTCCACCCCACCCAGTTTCGCTAGGCAGCAAGCTGCCAAGCTCCACTGCCCTCCCCATCAAGGGGAGGGAGACGATGGAACCGAAGCCAACAGTCAGGTCTCCCTCCCCCTTGTGGGGAGGGATCAAGGGTGGGGGTGGCCACAAGCATCCAGCGTCAGCGCAGACCCTGAAAAAACCTGCGCAGCAGTTCGCTGGACCTCGATGCCCCTACCCCACCGATCACTTCCGGGCGGTGGTGGCAGTTGGGGCTTTCGAACAGGCGCACGCCGTTGTCGACGGCGCCGGCCTTGAGGTCTTCGGCGCCGTAGTAGACGCGGCGGAGGCGGGTGTGGGCGATGGCGCCGGCGCACATGGCGCAGGGTTCGAGCGTGACGTAGAGGTCGCAGCCGTCCAGCCGGCCGGTGCCGCGCGCGGCGAGGGCGACGCGGATGGCGAGGAATTCGGCATGGGCGGTCGGGTCGTTCAGCTCGCGCATGCGGTTGCGCTCGGCGGCCAGGACGCGGTCGCCTTCGATGACAACAGCGCCGACGGGGGCTTCACCGGCAGCAGCGGCGGCTTCGGCGAGGGCGAGGGCCTGGTCCATGGGGGTGGGCATGCCTGTCCTCATACCCGCCTCCCTCACAGCTGTCATCCCTGCGAAGGCAGGGATCCAACTCGCAGCTGGCGCGGGCATTGACATGGATCCCTGCCTTCGCAGGGATGACAGCCTGTGGTTGGGGGAAATCCGGGTGCCATCCCGGCGGCTGGCCTCCTATATACTTCCACCAGGAGAATCGCCCTTGCCCATCCGCCAGCTGCCAGAAAACCTGATCAACCGCATCGCCGCGGGCGAAGTGGTGGAGCGGCCGGCGAGCGTGGTGAAGGAGCTGGTCGAGAACGCCATCGATGCCGGGACGAGCCGGATCGCGGTGACCACCGGTGGCGGGGGCATCGGGCTGATCCGCATCGAGGATGACGGCGTCGGGATGGACGAGGCGGACCTCGTGCTGTCGGTCGAGCGGCATGCGACCTCGAAGCTCGCCGACGACGGGCTCGACGATATCCGCACGCTGGGGTTTCGCGGCGAGGCGCTGGCCTCGATCGGTTCGGTGGCGGAGCTGACGATCTCGTCGCGGCGGGCCGAGGATGCGAGCGGGCTCAAGCTGGCGGTGAGGCACGGGATCAAGTCGCGTCCGGTGCCGTTGGCGATGAACCGGGGCACCATCGTCGAGGTGCGCGAACTCTTCGCCAATGTGCCGGCGCGGCGGAAATTCCTCAAGTCGGAGCGGGCGGAAGCGGCGGCGATCACCGATACGGTGAAGCGACTGGCGATGGCCAACCCGCAGGTGCATTTCGTGCTCGATGGGGCGGACCGCACGGCGTCGAACTGGCCGGGGCATGTGGGCGAAGGCGCGCTGCGGGCGCGGCTCGGCGACGTGCTGGGTGCCGATTTCGGCGAGAACGCGGTGACGCTGGCGACGGTGCGGCACGGCATGGTGGTGACCGGACTGGCGGGGCTGCCCACCTACACGCGGGCCAACTCGCTGAGCCAGTATTTCTTCGTCAACGGCCGCTCGGTGCGGGACAAGGTGCTGGTGGGCGCGATCCGCGCGGCCTATGCGGACTTCGTGTTTCGCGACCGGTTCCCGGTGGTGGCGATCTTTGTCGCGGTCGATCCGGCGGAGGTGGATGTGAATGTGCATCCGGCCAAGGCGGAGCTGCGGTTCCGTGATGCCGGGGCGGTTCGGGGCGCGGTGATCCGGGCGATCGGGGATGCGCTGACGGCGGCTGGTCATCGGGCTGCGGGCAGCGTGGCCGAGGATGTGGTGGGGGCGTTTCGGGTGCCGGAGTTTGCGCCGGCGCCGTCGTATGGGGCGCCGGCTCGGACGTATGAGGGTTTGGCCGCCCCCTCCCCCACCTTTGGTGGGCCCCCTCCCCCGCCCCGCGGGGGAGGATCGCCGACTGCGAGCTCTTTGCGGTTTGCAGACTTTGCCGAGCCCAGTGCGCGGTACAACGAGCCGGTGGTGGAGGCACCCGAGGAGTTTCCGCTCGGGACGGCGCGGGCGCAGATGTTTGACAATTTCATCGTGGCGCAGAACGGGGACAGCCTGTTGCTGGTGGACCAGCATGCGGCGCATGAGCGGCTGGTTTACGAGCGGTTCAAGGCGCAGATGGCCAGTGGCCCGGTGGCGAGCCAGCTCCAACTGATCCCGGTGGTGGTGGAACTGCCCGAGGATGACTGCGTGCGGCTCGAGGAAGCAGCGGCGGTGCTGGAAAAGCTCGGGCTCGGGGTCGAGCGGTTCGGGGCGCGGGCGGTGGCGGTGCGCGAGACGCCGGCTTTGCTGGGGCAACCTGACGTCGCCGGGCTGGTGCAGGATCTCGCCGATGGGCTGGCCGAGTGGGATTCGACGGCCGCTTTAGGGGATCGACTTGAAGCCATTATTGGGCGCATGGCCTGCCACGGCTCGGTACGATCCGGGCGCCGGCTGAAGCTCGAGGAAATGAACGCGCTGCTGCGCGAGATGGAAGCAACGCCGCACTCGGGCCAGTGCATCCACGGGCGGCCGACCTATGTGGAGCTGAAGAAGGCCGATATCGAGCGGTTGTTCGGGCGGACGCGGTAGGGGGCTGCCGCAGGCAGACGACCCCCTCCCGTCCACCCCCCAAAAAG
>JAEWLC010000039.1 GCA_023393475.1 Pseudomonadota bacterium | reverse complement strand
GATGGCCGGAAGATCTGCGTGGCCCGGCATAAGGAGGCGGTATTTGCCTTTGCCTATAAGTGCCCGCACGCTGGCGGAATTTTAGCCGATGGGTTTATCGATGCGTTGGGAAATGTGGTTTGTCCACTGCACCGGTATAAATATGATATGTCGAATGGCCGTAATGTGAGTGGCGAGGGATACTACCTCACGCATTGGCCGGTGGAGCAAAGAGAGGATGGAGTGTATGTGGGGATGGAGAAGAAAAGGGGTTTGTTTGGGTGGTAGCTGGCCCGCCGTTTCCAGTGTTTCGAGAAATAATGCCCTGTCAATCCCTTTCCATAAAATTTGCTCCCCGATAAGTCGTTTGAAACTCAAAAATCCCCTATTTTTGCTGCCCCAAATCGAGGCATAATGCCAGGATCTGGGACCTGGAATCCAGGATCTAGTATCCCGCCTACGCTAAAGCTTTAGCGGGCAGGCCGAGCATCCAGTACATTCCTCCTTAGCTCTCCCGATAGCTATCGGGATGGTTAGAGCGGAAGAAAACATATTCCTCCTTAGCTCAGTTGGTTAGAGCATCTGACTGTTAATCAGAGGGTCGCTGGTTCAAGTCCAGCAGGGGGAGCTTTTTAAGCCGGCAGCGATGTCGGTTTTTTTTATGTTTTATATCTACATCATTTATTCTCCATCAGCAGATAAGTATTACGTAGGATATTCAAATGATCCGGCTCGTAGATTAATTGAGCATAACACCAAACCTTTTGATACCTATACCAGTAAGCATAGACCCTGGTATTTAAAAGCAAGTTTTTCTTGTTCACTAAACGAAAGTGAAGCAATACAAATAGAACGTTTTATAAAAAGGCAAAAAAGCCGAAAGCTGATCGAAATGTTATGTGATCCTCAATTCCAGCCAACTGGTATTTTAGCTCGGTTGGTTAGAGTCCCGGACGTCCGGGATTAATCAGAGGGTCGCCGGTTCAAGCCTGTCCCGGCAATCCGGGGTCCAGCAAAATCAGCCCCGACAATTTTGCCGGGGTTTTTTTGTGCTCCATATATATCCTTAGTGATTTCGATAAGGCCTTAGTAGAATTTCGAGATCCTCCGGTATCTGCATTTTTCTCAACGGCGGCACATTGGCACCGCCGGTATTTCCAGTGGGAATTTTCCCGACAAAAGACTTGACGCCGCCAACAAGTAGCCGTGGCAGCTGTCCGATGATTTCCTTTCGGTTTTTGATCTTGATGCCAAATTTTAGCATCAGCCAATGGACATGTGTGTGCTGTACAAACCAGGGCTGACCAAGAATATGGGCTCGTTCCAGGTGAGTCCATGCAAGCTGTAAATCACCCTTATCCATTGCTGTTTGATAACTCTCCAATTCAAGTTGATAGTGCGGTTTTAAAGTATTGGGCATGTTCCAGTAAAATTTCATCACTCAGTTTTTTTATTTAATGTCATTCTGATCGGAAAGAGAATGTGATTTCGTCTTTTTTGCATTTTGGTAGGCATAATACAAAAGATAGAAACCTATGGTGAAATCAATCGATAAACAAAACAGGTCATAACCGGGCGGGATCAAATGGGGCGGGGCAAAAGGCGCATATATCAAATCCCAGGTGCCGTGCAGGAAATAACCGGCAGCAAGAAGGTATATTGATTTCTTAATCCCGAAATACGCCAAGGTCAGGAACAAAACAGCCTGCACCGAGCTTATAATGATCGCCTGTAGGTTAGACCAGGTAAAACCGACGTAGATAAAACCGATGCCGGTAAGAATCAGTCCGTAGACAAGTCGTTTATCAAACCGCCGTAGCAGTTCAAAGAGAAGAATGAGGACAATTCCGGAACCAATACCAATGAGTGTGGGGATCATATTGTTAGTTTAATGGTGATCTTGTTGTGAAATCCAGTTATTCCTGAGTAGGCTGTTTCGTAAAGGGTGCGGAGGAAATGAAAGTTGTCTGGTTCGTCCATTTTCACATCAAACGCGTTGATAAAAGTCCATACGAAAGGGTTCATTGAATCCATCGCGTCGATTAGGATCAGCTTATTCCATGTTGATGTTCCGAGCTGTAAATGTGAAGACATTCCGGAGAGCAAAAGTACAACTCCTGAGTCCCGGGGTGCTTTATTGCGGTCTCCCTGTTTAAGATCGACATTTGACATACCGGGTCAACGAAAACTGCATGTTGGGACTCGGCGGCCAGCTCGGCTATGCCTTTTTCTTTCGGAATATTTTTAAACCGGTGTTTGCCTTTTGGCGTTAAAGAGAAAAGCGACTTATCAGTCAGTGCCTGCTCAAATTCTTCCGAACACCAAAAACTGCCGGGACTTGCTTTTTTGGCAATACGGGAAGTTAGGTTGATGGTGGAGCCAAAAAAACTATTATTTCGCTGCAGCACTTCTCCATAATGCAGGCCGCCGTGCACCCGTAGAAATTTGTCTTCTTTTGAGGTATGTTTTATGATTAAAGCAGCCGTGGAAAGTAAATTGTCAGGTGATGATGAAATAATCATCACTTCATCGCCGACCCGTTCCGTTAATTGGCTGTCACCAACAAGACAATCGTTTACAATCGCTACAAACTTGTCAATGGTATCTGCGGCTGATAGCGCTCCATGTGTTTCGGTGAGCGCAGAATAGCCGGACAGGTCGGCCATTAAAATAGCAATTTGCTGCGATTGGTTCATTTGCGGTTTGATTTAAGTAGCTGGTTTATGTTTTGAAAAATCATTGCATAGCAGACTGTTTACGTCAACTTGCTGTATCGTACGAATCCCTTATAATGCTCATCAGTTTTGATTGATTTTATTTAAGATTGATTTTTGCATGAGGGCTGCTTTCAGTAACATTTTCATTATGTATTTTTTATTTGCCAACAAGATCCAGTGGCTGGCGGTCATTGATGGCGGCAGCTTTGTATTGAGATGGCGTGCTTCCTGTAATTTTTTTGAATTGGGTAGACAGGTGATGTACACTGCTGAAACCCGTTTCGAAGGCAATTTCGCTGAGCGAAAGCTGGTCGTAAGCCATCAGCTCTTTCACCTTCTCTATCCGCTGGAGAATAAAATACCGTTCTATACTAAGGCCTTCCGCTTTAGAAAATAAATCGCTTAGGTAACTGAAGTCGTACGGCAGGCGTGACGATACAAAGCTGGACATTTTAAATTTTTGTGCATCGAGGCCTAATGCCAGGTAGCCGCGCACGGCTTGCTTGATACCTTCGATCATGCGGCTTACCCGGCTTTCGATAACCTCCAGCGCCACGTTTTGGAGAGCGTCTTTCAGGTTGCGTTGCCGGGTGGTATCCAGTTTTTCGACAATAGTGATCTTACCAAGAACCACATTGCCTTCTATTTGCAGAGAAGACAATATGTTTTTTACAATAAGAATACATCGCTGGCAAACCATATTTTTTACGTGGAAAGTGTAGGCTGTGTTCATCTTTGTTTTTTTGCAGAAGCAAAGTAACAATAGCCTGGAGGCAAACAATTGAACAAAACGGCTGTAGACTTGAATAAACTGGCTATTGTTTTTCAGCTGGGGGTCAAACTGGGCTAAATATCCTGGAAGAAGGCAAAATGATAGAGTGGCTTGATCGCGGCGTAGGACGATGGTTGGGCGCCAAACATTTGTAAAAAAGTACGGGAAAAATGGGCGGGGTCGGAGAAACCGGCTGCATAGGCCGCTTCTTTTGCTGACAAGCCATTAATAAATGCTTCGATCGCTGCCATTGTACGCTGCCATAATATATACTGCCGCAGGGGTGCGCCGATCTGTTCCTTAAACAAATGCAGAAAGCGATCCTCAGACAGGTGAACTTCGGCCGCCAGGGCGGCGGCGGAAATGCTTGTGTGAATATTTTGACTAATGGAGCGGATAGCGGCGACAATGCGGCTGTCGAGGGGTGGCATAAAAGCTTCTTCCCCCAGCAGGTGATCGAAAACTGTATTTGTCAACACATGAAAAGCATTGCTATCAGGAAGAACTTGCTGCCGGGTGATCTGCAGCGCTTCTACCAGGGGCTGAATGTCTTCAGCACTAAAATACTTTACGGCTTGTCCCTGTAAAGCTTTCTCCTGGATCCGTTTCCCTTTGCGGGCATCGGGAATAATGCAAATGGTGACCTGCCAGCCGCTAAAATCTTTTACACTGTGCGCAATATTGCTGTCAATCAA
>JAEWLC010000040.1 GCA_023393475.1 Pseudomonadota bacterium | reverse complement strand
ATCAAGATCTGGAGCCGTCGTTCGACGATCCTGCCGCAGTTCGTGGGTCTGACCTTCGGCGTCCACAACGGCCACAAGCACGTGCCCGTCGCGGTCAACGAAGACATGATCGGCCACAAGTTCGGCGAGTTCGCTCCGAGCCGCACCTACTACGGTCACTCGGCCGACAAGAAGGCCAAGAGGAAGTAAAGATGGGCAAGCCGAAAACTCAGCGCGCGCTCAAGGACAACGAGGCCAAGGCCGTCCTCCGCATGCTTCGCGGGTCGGGCCAGAAACTCAACCTCGTGGCTGCGCAGATCCGCGGCAAGAAGGTCGACAAGGCCCTGGCCGAACTCGAATTCTCGCAGAAGCGCATCGCCGGCGCGGTCAAGAAGACGCTCGAGAGCGCCATCGCCAACGCCGAGAACAACCATGGCCTCGATACCGATGCCCTTGTCGTTGCCGAGGCCTATGTCGGTGACAGCCTCGTCATGAAGCGTTTCATGGCTCGCGGCCGCGGCAAGTCGGCCCGCGTCGAAAAGCCGTTTTCGAACCTCACCATCGTGGTTCGCCAAGTTGAGGAGACCGCATAATGGGTCAGAAGATCAACCCGATCGGTCTGCGCCTCGGCATCAACCGCACCTGGGACTCGCGTTGGTACGCGAACAAGGGTGAGTACGGTTCGCTGCTGCAGGAAGATCTGAAGATTCGCGAGACGCTGCTTGAAGACCTCAAGCAGGCTGCCGTTTCCAAGATCGTCATCGAGCGTCCGCACCGTAAGTGCCGCGTGTCGATCCACACTGCCCGTCCGGGCATCGTGATCGGCAAGAAGGGCGCTGACATCGACAAGATCCGCGCCAAGGTGAAGAAGTTCACTGACAGCGAAGTGCACATCAACATCGTTGAAGTGCGCAAGCCGGAGACCGACGCCGCTCTCGTCGCGCAGGGCATTGCCCAGCAGCTCGAGCGTCGCGTTGCCTTCCGTCGTGCCATGAAGCGCGCCGTGCAGACGGCGATCCGCATGGGCGCCGGCGGCATCCGCGTCAACGTTGGCGGCCGTCTTGGCGGCGCCGACATCGCCCGGACCGAATGGTACCGTGAAGGCCGCGTGCCGCTGCATACGTTGCGTGCTGACATCGACTACGGCACCGCCGAAGCCGAGACCACCTACGGCATCATCGGCATCAAGGTCTGGATCTTCAAAGGCGAAGTGCTTGAGCACGACCCGATGGCGCATGAGCGCCGCGCCACCGAAGGCGGCGAGGGTGCGGGTCAGGGCCAGCGCCGCGAGCGTTCGGACCGTGAGGATGGCGATCGCCGTCCGCGCGGCCGTGGCGACCGCGACGGCGCCTCGGCGAACTAAGAAGGCATCGGATAAATGCTGCAACCAAAACGTACTAAGTTCCGCAAGGCGCACAAGGGCCGCATCCATGGCAATGCCAAGGGTGGCACCGAGCTCGCCTTCGGCCAGTACGGCCTGAAGTCCCAGGAGCCCGATCGCATCACTGCTCGCCAGATCGAGGCGGCCCGCCGCGCGATCACCCGCGAGATGAAGCGCGCCGGCCGCGTCTGGATCCGGGTCTTCCCGGACCTGCCGGTTTCCAAGAAGCCGACCGAAGTCCGCATGGGTAAGGGTAAGGGTTCGGTGGAATTCTGGGCGGCCAGGGTGAAGCCCGGTCGTATCCTGTTCGAGATCGACGGCGTCCCCGATGACGTCGCCAAGGAAGCCCTGCGCCTCGGCGCCATGAAGCTTCCGATCATTACGCGGGTCGTCACCCGCATTGCGGATTGATAGCCATGGCACGTGCACCGAAGAAGACCGAGGCGAAGGGCGCTGGCCACACCGCCAACCTCCGCGCCAATACCCCCGACGAGCTGAAGGATCAGCTCCTCGGGCTCAAGAAAGAGCAGTTCAACCTCCGCTTCCAGCGTGCTACCCAGCAGCTGGAAAAGCCGGGTCGGGTCAAGGAAGTCCGCCGCGAGATCGCGCGGGTGAAGACCATCCTCGGCGAAAAGTCGGCGGCGAAGTAAGGAAACCGAGATGCCCAAGCGCGTACTGCAGGGGACCGTGGTCTCCGACACCAATGAAAAGACCGTGGTGGTGCGGGTTGACCGCGCGTTCACCCACCCGGTGATGAAGAAGACCGTGCGCCGGTCGAAGAAGTACCACGCTCACGACGAGGCCAACGTGGCCAAGGTCGGCGACGTGGTGTGGATCGAAGAGTCCGCGCCGATCAGCAAGAACAAGCGCTGGGTCCTCAAGCCCTCGGCGTAACCGGAATTTAGGGCTCGCCTTGTAGGCAGACCCCGAACTTTAGAAGGCATCAAGCCATGATCCAGATGCAGTCCAATCTCGACGTAGCCGATAATTCGGGCGCGCGTCGCGTCATGTGCATCAAGGTGCTCGGCGGGTCGCACCGCAAGTACGCCTCGGTCGGCGACATCATTGTCGTATCGGTCAAGGACGCGATCCCCCGCGGCCGCGTCAAGAAGGGCCAGGTGATGAAGGCCGTCGTCGTGCGCACCGCATTCCCGGTCCGCCGCACCGATGGCACCATCATCCGGTTCGACCGCAACGCTGCCGTGCTGATCAACAATCAGTCGGAGCCGATCGGCACCCGCATCTTCGGGCCAGTCCCGCGCGAGCTCCGCTCCAAGAACCACATGAAGATCATTTCGCTCGCCCCGGAGGTGTTGTGATGGCTGCCAAGATCAAGACGGGCGATCGCGTCGTCGTTCTCGCCGGCAAGGACAAGGGCAAGACCGGGCAGGTGCTGCAGGTCATCCCGTCGGAGACCCGTGCGGTCGTGCAGGGCCTGAACCTGATCCGTCGCCACACCAAGCAGACGGCCAGCCAGGACGCCGGCATCTTCACCCGTGAGGCGCCGATCCACCTGAGCAACCTCGCCGTGGCCGACAGCAACGGCAAGCCGACCCGCGTCGGCTTCAAGATCAACGATGACGGCACCAAGGTGCGCGTCGCCAAGTCGACCGGGGAAACGATCGATGGCTGAGACCGCCTACATCCCGCGTCTGCGTACCCAGTACGACGAGACGATCAAGCCGGAGCTCATCAAGGAGTTCGGCTACAAGAACGTCATGATGGCGCCCAAGCTCGAGAAGGTCGTGCTGAACATGGGCGTCGGCGAGGCCGTCGCCGACTCCAAGAAGGTGCGCGCTGCCGCGGCCGATCTCGAGAAGATCGCCGGCCAGAAGCCCGTCATCACCCACGCCCGGAAGTCGATCGCCGGCTTCAAGGTGCGCGAGGAGATGCCGCTGGGCGTGAAGGTCACGCTGCGCAAGGCCCGCATGTACGAGTTCATCGACCGCCTGGTGAACGTTGCGCTCCCCCGCGTGCGTGACTTCCGTGGCCTGAACCCGAACTCGTTCGATGGCCGTGGCAACTTCGCCATGGGCATCAAGGAACACATCATCTTCCCCGAGATCAATTTCGATCAGATCGAGCAGGCCTGGGGCATGGACATCATCGTGTGCACCACGGCGCGGACCGACGACGAGGCGCGCGCCCTGCTCAAGGCTTTCAACTTCCCCTTCCGGCAGTAACGGAAGAAAGGACCGGACATGGCAAAGACCAGCTCCATCGAAAAGAACAACAAGCGCAAGCGCCTGGCCAAGCAGCTGGGTCCCAAGCGGGCCAAGCTCAAGGCGACCATCATGGACCAGAAGCTGCCGCTGGAGCAGCGCTTCCAGGCCCAACTGACGCTTGCCGCGCTGCCGCGCAACTCCGCCGAGAACCGCGTGCACAATCGCTGCGAGCTCACCGGCCGCCCGCGCGGCTACTACCGCAAGCTCAAGCTCAGCCGTATTGCCCTGCGTGAGCTGGGCAGCCTCGGGCTGATCCCGGGCCTGGTCAAGTCGAGCTGGTAAGGAGAACACGCAATGGCTATCTCTGATCCGATCGGCGACATGCTGACCCGTATCCGCAACGCCCAGATGCGGCGTCGCGATGTGGTCCAGACCCCGGCTTCGACCCTGCGCGGTCGCGTGCTGGACGTGCTGCAGTCCGAAGGTTTCATCCGCGGCTACTCGGAGTCCACCATGGACAACGGCGTGCTGCAGTATGACATCGAGCTGAAGTACTCCGACAACCAGCCGGTGATCCGCACTATCGAGCGCGTCTCGCGCCCGGGCCGCCGTGTCTATGCGTCGGTCAAGAACATCCCCTCGGTTGCAA
>JAEWLC010000033.1 GCA_023393475.1 Pseudomonadota bacterium | reverse complement strand
GCTCAAGCGCATCATCGGCCGGGCCAGGCCAGAGGAGTGGACCGCGGGAGCCCCGCTCAGGTTCACGCCGTGGAACTGGGATGCCTACTCGTTCCAGAGCTTCCCGTCGGGCCACTCGACCACGGCGTTCTCGCTGGCGCTGACGATCGCGTTCCTGTGGCCGAGGTCGTTCTGGCCCATGCTCGGCATCGCGGGGCTCATAGCGCTGTCCCGCATCGTGGTCGGCCAGCACTACATCACCGACATCACCGCAGGCGCGGTGCTCGGCACGCTGGGGGCCTTCGCGGTCAGGAACTTCTTCGTCGCGCGCGGCTGGCTGTTCGAGCGGGGACAGGCGGGCGAGATCGCCCGCCGCCCGTTCGGGGCTCAGCCGAGGTAGCGCGCGAGCGCGGCTGCCATGTCCCGCTGCAGGTCGCCGATGTCCTCGAGCCCCACATGGATGCGGAACATCTGGCCTTCCGCCGTCCACGGCACCGCCGTGCGGATATTGGATGGGTTGAAGGGGATGCAGAGGCTCTCATAACCACCCCACGAGTAGCCCATCCCGAACAGCTGGAAGCCGTCGACCATCGCCGCCAGGTGCTCGCGGTTCCGCTTGGCCAGCCGGAACGCGAACAGGCTGCCGCCACCGGTGAAGTCGCGCTTGAAGATCGCGTGTCCCGGATCGTCCGGCAAAGCGGGGTGATAGACCTGCTCCACCCCCGGCTGAGCCTGCAGCCACTCGGCGAAGGCGAGGCTCTGCACGTTGTGGTGCTTCATCCGCAACCCGAGCGTGCGCATACCGCGCAGGGTCAGGTAGGAATCGTCGGGCGAGGTCGTGACGCCGAGAATACGATGCGTGCGCTTGAGCTTCGGCCACAGCTTCTCGTTGGCCGACACGGTGCCCACCATGGCATCCGAATGGCCCACGAGCATCTTGGTGGCCGCGTGCATCACCATGTCGGCCCCGAGCGCCAGCGGCTGGTGGAACAGCGGCGAGGCCCAGGAATTGTCGACGATCACGGCGACGTCGCGTTCATGCGCCGCCTGGGCGATCGCCGGCAGGTCCTGCATCTCGAAGGTCAGCGAGCCGGGGCTCTCGACGAAGATCGCTTTCGTCTTCTCGGTGATCAGGTCGGCGATTCCGGCGCCGATGCGCGGATCGTAGAATCGGACGCTGACGCCGAAGCGCTGCAGCCCCTCGCTGCTGAAGATGCGCGTCGGATCGTAGGCGGAATCGGTGACCAGCAGCTCGTCGCCGGCCGACACCGCGGCGAGCAGGGCTGTGGACACGGCGGAAAGGCCTGACGGGCAGATCACCGTGCCGGCGGCGCCCTCGAGTTCGCTGACCAGGTCGGCCAGCCCGCTTGTCGTGGGATTGTCGTTGCGCCCGTAACGGATCGGAGCCTTGTAGTCCTCGAGCTCGTCGAGGGTCCTGAACAGGACGGTGGAGCCCCGGAATACGGGCAGATTCACATAACCGAAGTTGTCGGCCGAGGCGCGACCGCTATGGGTGAGGATGGTTTCCGGCTGGGTTAAGTCTACGCCGTCGGTAGTCATTTTGTTCACGTGTATAAGTCCTGCCTAAATTGTCGCCAATGCTGATATGTGAACAAAGAACAGTCAGGTTTGCTGCCCCAATTCGGCCATAGAGCTTGACGCAACCGGCAATTGCCGCTTCGATGCATACCAGCATCACTCCCGCCCTCCAAGGCGGAGGTGCCGCCGGCGGTCGAGGGGGGCCTTGTTCGCCGAGCAAACAGGGTCAGGAAACAAGGTAATAACCTATGATGAAAAAGCTTTTCACCGCTGCGGTCGCCGTTGGCTTGGGCCTTACGGCGAGCGCCGCGCTGGCGCAGACTGCTTCTTCGCCGACGCTCGATGCGATCAAGGCCAAGGGCCATGTGCAGTGCGGCGTGACCGGCGGCGTGCCCGGCTTCTCGGCACCGGATGCCAATAACAACTGGACGGGACTCGAAGTCGACTACTGCCGCGCGCTCGCCGCGGCGATCTTCAACAACGCCGACGCGGTTCGCTACACGCCGCTGACCTCGCAGGAGCGCTTCACCGCCCTCTCCGCCGGTGAAATCGACGTGCTGTCGCGTACCACCACCTGGACCATGAGCCGCGATACCCAGCTCGGTATCAAGTTCATCGGCACCATGTTCTACGATGGCCAGGGCTTCATGGTCCGCAAGGAGGACAATATCGCCTCCGCCCTCGACCTGTCGGGCGCCGCCATCTGCATCGAGTCCGGCACCACCACCGAGCTCAACGCCGCCGACTACTTCGCTGCCAACAAGCTCGAGTTCAACACCGTCGTGTTCGTTGACCAGGACGAAGTCGTGAAGGCCTACGAAGACGGCCGCTGCGACGTGTACACCACGGACTCCTCGGCTCTCGCCGCCGAGCGTTCGAAGTTCGCCGATCCCTCGGCTCACGTCATCCTGCCCGAGATCATCTCCAAGGAGCCGCTCGGCCCCGTGGTGCGCACCGGCGACTCGGGCTTCTTCAACATCGCGCGCTGGACCTACTTTGCCCTGCTCGAGGCCGAGGAACTCGGCGTCACCCAGGCCAATGTCGACGACATGCTCGCGTCCGACAATCCGGCCATCAAGCGCCTGCTGGGCGTGGAGGGCGATTTCGGTACGCCGATCGGCCTGACCAAGGACTGGGCCTACCAGATCATCAAGGCGCTGGGTAACTACGGCGAAATCTACGAGCGGCACGTCGGTCCGAACACGCCCATCGGCCTGGCACGCGGCCTCAACGCCCTGTGGCGGGATGGCGGCATCCAGTACTCGCCGCCGATCCGCTAAGTCCTGAACTCGTCACGGCCCGGCACACCTTGCGCCGGGCCGTTCACGTTCAAGGGACCAGTCTTGGCGGAGTTTCGACCCCGCCTTCTCCTGGCAGGAGACGTACTTAATGGC
>JAEWLC010000020.1 GCA_023393475.1 Pseudomonadota bacterium | reverse complement strand
ATGTGAACCTCACCGTGAAGGACCGCGAGTTCGTCGTCTTCCTCGGCCCCTCGGGCTGCGGCAAGACCACGACGCTGCGCGCCATCGCCGGCCTCGAGGAAATCGACTCGGGCGACATCCTGCTCGACGGAAAGCCGATCCAGGATCTGCGCGCCGCCGAGCGCGACATCGCCTTCGTCTTCCAGAACTACGCGCTCTATCCGCACTTCACCGTCTACGAGAACCTCGCCTTCCCGCTGCGCGCCGTCGGCACCTCCGCAGCCGCGGTCGACGAGACCGTGCGTTCGGTGGCGAAGTCGCTCGGCATCTCGCACCTGCTGCGCGCCCGCCCGTCGGCGCTCTCGGGCGGCGACATGCAGCGCGTCGCCATCGGCCGCGCGCTGGTGCGGCGGCCCAAGGCGCTGCTGCTCGACGAACCCATCGGCTCGCTCGATGCCAAGCTGCGCGAAACCATGCGCATGGAACTCAAGCGCCTGCACATCGAGAACGGCTCGACCTCGATCTACGTCACCCACGACCAGGTCGAGGCCATGTCGCTCGCCGACCGCATCGTGGTGATGAACGATGGCGTGCTGCAGCAGGTCGGCACCCCCACAGAGGTCTATCTCTATCCGGCCAACCTGTTCGTCGCCCAGTTCATCGGCTCACCGGTGATGAATATCGCGGCGACCCGGGTCAGCGAGGCCGACGGCGAAGCGCAGGTCACGCTAGATGGGGCGAGCTTCGGCCTCCCCCGCGAGCTGCTCGGCATGCTGGAGCAGAAGCGGGCGGCGGCAGAGCTGTCGCTCGGGGTGCGTCCTGAAGGCGTACTGGTCAGCCGCGACCAGCAGCCGGGCTATCGGCCGGCCGAGGCCCACATCATCCAGCCCTTCGGCGGCTTCGATATCGTCGACCTCAAGTTTGGCGACCGAACCCTGCGCGCCCGCACCACCTCCGGCTATGTCGACAAGGCGGGCACCCAGGTGTTCGCCCGCATCGATCCCGCCCAGGCGCATTTCTTCGACAGCACGTCCGGCGCCTCGCTTGGCATCCGGCTGGGTAACTGACCATGGCGCGTATCCGTCTCGAAAATATCTCCAAGAACTTCGGCCCGCACACCGCCGTCGAGCGCCTCGATCTCGACGTCGCCAACGGTGAGTTCTTCGTGCTGCTTGGCCCCACCGGCGCCGGCAAGACCACTACCCTGCGCATGATCGCCGGGCTGGAGAAGCCGACCGTCGGCAACATCTCGATCAACGACGTCAACGTGAACGCGTGGGGCCCGGCCGAGCGCGACGTGGCGCTGGTGCTGCAGCAATACTCGCTCTACCCGCGCCTCACCGTGCGCGAGAACCTCGCCTTCCCCCTGCGCTCGCGCATCCGCAAGTTCACCGAAGCCGAGATCGACAAGCGCATCGAATACGCCAGCAACACGCTCCGCATCACCCACCTGCTCGATCGCAAGACCGACCGGCTGTCGGGTGGCGAGATGCAGCGCGTCTCGATCGGCCGCGCCATCGTGCGCGAACCGCAGGTCTTCCTGATGGACGAGCCGCTGTCCGCACTCGATGCCAAGCTCCGCGAGGCGCTGCGCTCCGAGCTCAAGGATCTGCAGATGCGGCTCGGCGCCACCTTCATCTTCGTCACCCATGATCAGGTCGAGGCCATGACCATGGGCGACCGCATCGCGGTGATGAACCACGGCAAGATCGTCCAGGTCGGCCGCCCGCAGGAGGTCTATTCCAACCCGCGCAACACCTTCGTTGCGAGCTTTGTCGGTTCCCCGGCCATCAACCTGCTCAACGGGCATATCGTCGGCAACTCGGCGGTCTTTGCCGACCGGACAGCCAACCTGCCGCTCGCCGGCGCGCCCGCAGGGGAGGGCGCCTACACGTTCGGCATCCGACCCGAGGACATCGAAGTCGCCTCCGGTGCCCCAATCGCGGCGACCATCCACGACATCGAGAACCACGGCATCGAAAAGATCGTCACCCTGCGCGTCGGCGAGGATCTGCTCCGCGCCGCCGTTCCGGCCCGCGTCGAGGTCAAGGTCGAGGAGGCCGTGCGCTTCGGCTGGAACCCGGACAAGGTGATGCTGTTCGACGCCCAGACCGGGCTGAACCTGAGGCACCTGGCGGCGTGATTTATCCTCCCCCGCGGGGAGGGGAACCGGCGAAGCCGGTGGAGGGGGCGACCGAAGGCGCCGCGTTTCAAAAAAGCATAATCCCTCGGGAGGAGGGCATCATGGCGAACAACTACCCGAAGCTGCACAACGCAACCTGGCCCGGCGTGGTCGGCAAGGGCGCGCCCGGAGCCGAGCCGATCATCGGGCTCGATACCCTCCTCAAGCTCACCGCCAATGCCGAGGTCGATGGCCAGAGGTTCGATGGCGTCGATCTCTGGCTCGCCGATCCGCATATCTCGATCGACTCCGACTACGACGCGGTGCGCCGCAAGGCCGATGACATCGCCAACTACGGCCTCAAGGTCGGCAGTTTCGTCGCGCCGATCTGGGGCGGTGCCGGCGGCGGTTCGGCCATGGGCGACGCCGACGATGTCGCTCGCTTCCTCAGCCAGGTGAAGAAGGCCTGCCAGATCGGCAAGCAGATGCGCGAGATCGGCATCCGCCCCACCGGTGGCGTCCGCATCGATAGCTCGGTCGGCGTCGAGGAATGGGACAAGGACCCCGAGGGCAACACCAGAAAGATCGCCAACACCTTCCGCGAGGCCGGCAAGATCGCTCAGGACCACGGCGAGTACATCGTCGCCGAAGGCGAGATCTGCTGGGGCGGCATGCACTCCTGGCGCGAGAACGTGAACCTGCTCGAGATGGTCGGCATGCCGGGCGTCGTCGGCTACCAGGCCGACATGGCGCACTCGATGCTCTTCGTCCTCGGCGCCAATGCCGAGAAGGACCGCATCCTGCCCCGCGATTTCGAGTGGAGCGACAAGGCCACGCTCGATGCCGCCTACCACAAGGTCGCCGACGCGCTCCGCCCCTGGACGCTCGATTTCCATGTCGCCCAGAACGACGGCACCACCTTCGGCTCGGGCGACCACGAAAAGACCGGCCGGCACTGCCAGATCGATGACCCGAACGGCCGGCTCGATGTTACCAAGCACGCCGGCTACTGGCTGCGTGACGAGCACGGCGCGCTGACCAAGAGGATGCGCCACATCTGCTGGGACGGCTGCATGTTCCCCAACGCCGTGATGGAAAAGCAGGAGACCTGGAACAAGGTGCTGGGCGCCATGATCAAGGTCCGCGATGCCCACGGCTGGTGGGAATAGGGAGACAGGCATGGCAATCCAGAACGCAGTGAAGCGTGGCTCAACGGTCTATGTATACGGCGACAAGGGGCGCTTGCTGTTCACACAGTCAGGCGATCTCCACGGCTACACCGGCGGCAGCGTGAGCATAAAGCGATCCAGCACCATCTACGTCTACGACGAGAAGGGGCGCCTTCAGAACACAACTTCTGCTCGCTAGGAATCCCGACATGACCAAGCAACTCAACATCGGCATGATCGGCTACGGCTTCATGGCCCGCTGCCACTCCCATGCCTGGGCCTCCGTCTCGCACTTCTTCGACACCGGCTATCGCCCGGTGCTCAAGGCCGTCGCCGCCCGCAATGACAGCAAGGTGCGTCGCTTCGCCGAGCAGTGGGGCTATGAGAGCGTCGAGCATGACTGGCGCGCGCTGATCGAGCGCAAGGATATCGACGCCATCGACATCTGCGTGCCGAACGACCTCCACGCCGAGATCGCCATCGCCGCGGCAAAGGCCGGCAAGATGGTGCTCACCGAAAAGCCGCTGGCCCGCACCGCTGCCGAAGGGCTGCCCATGGTCGAGGCGGTCGAGAAGGCGGGCGTGCCCAATCTCGTCTGGTACAATTACCGGCGCATTCCCGCCGTCACGCTGATCCACAACCTCGTCGCCGACGGCAAGCTCGGCCGCATCTTCCACTATCGTGCAAAATTCCTGCAGGATTGGACCATCTCGCCCGATGTGCCGCAGGGCGGGGCGGGCACGTGGCGCCTCGACGTCGATGCCGCCGGCTCCGGCGTCACCGGCGACCTCATTTCGCACTGCCTCGACAGCGCCATCTGGATCAACGGCGGCATCTCCTCGCTGACGGCGATGACCGAAACCTTCGTAAAGGAGCGCACCCACGCCGACACCGGCAAGAAGCAGAAGGTCGGCATCGACGACGCCGCGGCAGTGCTGACGCGCTTTGCCAACGGCTCGCTCGGCACCTTCGAATCCACGCGCTATGCCCGCGGCCACAAGGCCGCTTACACGCTCGAGATCAACGGCGAAAAGGGCTCGCTCGCCTGGGACCTGCACGACATGAACCGCGTGCAGTACTTCGATCACTCGGTCGAGGGCCAACTGCGCGGCTGGACCAACATCCTCGTCACCGACGGCGAGCATCCCTATCTCGGCAAATGGTGGGTGCCCGGCCTCATCATCGGCTTCGAGCATAGCTTCACCCACACCGCCGCCGATTTCCTCGAGGGCCTGAAAACGGGGAAACCCGCCGCCCCCACCTTCCGTGACGCGCTCGAAACCAACAAGCTCTGCGACGCCATCATCGCCTCGGGGCAGAGCGGGCAGTGGGTGAACACGTAGCGCGCTGCCCCATCCTCATCCGGCCTGTCGGCCACCTTCTCCCATCAAGGGAGAAGGCCTGACTGAGAGGCCTGCTGGGTAGCCTTCTCCCCTTGTGGGAGAAGGTGCCCGAAGGGCGGATGAGGGGGAGCCACGCACTCCGAACCTGGAACGACAACATGAAACTCGGCTTCGACCTCCTCCTCTGGACCACCCACGTCACCGACGCGCACTGGCCCATCATCGAGCGCCTCAAGGCCACCGGCTATGATGGCGTCGAGGTGCCGATGTTCGAAGGCACGCCGGATCACTACGAAAAGCTGGGCCGGCGCCTCCGCGACATCGGTCTCGAAGCCACCGGTGTCGGCGTCATGGCGAACGGCAATGCCATCTCCCCCGACTATGCTCAGCGCGCCGGCGCCCTGGCGCATCTCCAGTGGCTGGCCGATTGCACCGCCGCACTCGGCGGCACGCTCGTCTGCGGCCCCTTCCACCAGCCGCTCGGCGAGTTTTCCGGGCGCGGCCCTACCGAGGACGAGATCGCCTGGTGCGTCGAGGTCCACAAGCAGGCGGCGCAATATGCGGCGCGACAGGGCGTCGCCTACTCGGTCGAACCGCTCAACCGCTTCGAGTGTTATTTCCTCAACACCATGGAGCAGGCGGCGAGCCTCGTGCGCCGCGTCGACGAGCCGAACTACGGCTACCTGTTCGACACCTTCCACACCAATATCGAGGAGAACGCGGTGCCGCCGCTGATCGCCTCGACCATCGCCCAGATCAACCACGTCCACATCACCGAGAACAATCGCGGCGTGCCCGGTGCGGGGCACATCGATTTCCAGTCGGTGTTCAACGCGCTTAAGCGCGCCGGCTACGACGGCTGGCTCACCATCGAAGCCTTCGGCTCCGCCCTGCCGGATCTCGCCGCTGCCACCAAGATCTGGCGCCCGCTCTTCGCCAGCGAGGCGGATGTGTACGAAAAGGGCTACAAGCTGATGCGCGAGGGCTGGGACAGGGCGGGGTGAGGATCGGCAATCCCACCTTCCGCCCACTTCCCCTAACTCCCTCTCTCCCCTAAACCTTCCTCGCAAAACTCGAGGAGGACTTTCGCATGCCCAAGCTCAATCTGCTTTCCGGCTCCTACACCGGCCCCGGCGGCGCCGGCCTCAAGCTCCTGAGCTTCGATACGGCGACGGGCAGCTTCGAGCTGGTGCGCGAGTATCCCGGCACGCCCGACGTCTCCTGGATTGCCTTCGCCCCCTCGACCCGCACGGTTTACGTCACCGACGAGATGGCGGAGAAAGTCGGCGCCTTCACCCTCGCCGCCGACCTCGGCACGGCCAGCCCGCTCGGCTACCAGCCGACCGGCTCAAAGTACCCGTGCTATGTCCGCCTCAGCCCCAAGGGCACCAAGCTGGCGGTCGCCAACTACGGCGACGACTCGGTCCCCGCGTTCAACCTCGATGCGTCGACCGGTGCGCTGAAGGCCGACCCCACGGTGCTCCGCAGCGCCCATGCCCACGACGCCGGCCACGCCCACTGGACCCAGTGGTCGCCCGAGGGCGATCGCCTCTACACCGTCGACCTCGGCCATGACGAAGTGCGCTTCTATCCCTATGCCGGCGGCAGCTTCGCCACCGATCCCGTCACGGCCTTTTCGACGCCCAAGGGCGCCGGCCCGCGCCACCTCGCGTTCCATCCCAACGGCAAGTTCGCCTATCTCTTCACCGAGTATGCCGAGACCCTCACCGCGCTGAAGCGCGAGGCCGACGGCACGCTGACCGAGATCAACACGCTCGCGGCGCTTCCGGCCGATTTCAAGGGCCAGTCGACCGGCGCGCATATCCAGATCAATCCGGCCGGCACCGTGGCCTACGTCTCCAACCGCGGCCACAACTCGATAACGTCCTTCGCCATCGCCGCCGATGGAAGTATCAGCCTCAAGCAGAACATCGATTGCGGCGGCAACTGGCCCCGCTTCTTCCTGCTGCTCGACAACCACCTGATCGTCGCCAACCAGGAGAGCGAAGACCTCGCCACCTTTGACGTGTCGGCCGACGGCACGCTGAGCCCCACGGGCAAGGTGTTCAAGCTGCCGAAGCCGGTGGCGCTGCTGCAGGTCTGAGCGGGGGGCTCCCCCCGCATCCGCCCTTTGGCACCTCGCGGCGAGGGCGAACGCCCTCGTCCGCTGACCACAAGGGGAGAAGGGTCCTCCACTGCTATCTCAGTCTGGCCTTCTCCCTTGATGGGAGAAGGTGGGCGAAGCACGGATGAGAGTGGGCGGCGGGCCGCGCCGCCATCCTTACCGCACCTTGCCCATGTCCGGCAGAAACACCGTCAGCAGCCCCGCCAGCGGCAGGAACGAGCAGAGCCAGAACACGAACTGGATGCTGGTCTGGTCGGCCAGCGCGCCCAGCGCCGCCGCAGCAATGCCGCCGGCCCCGAAGGCGAAGCCGAAGAAGATGCCCGCGATCATCCCCACCCGGCCCGGCATCAGTTCCTGCGCGAACACCACGATGGCCGAGAACGCCGACGAGAAGATCAACCCGATGATCACCGTGAGGATAATCGTCCAGCTGAAGTCGGCGAAGGGCAGGGCGAGGGTGAAGGGCAGCACGCCGAGGATCGAGAACCAGATCACGAACTTCGCGCCGAACCGGTCGCCGATCGGCCCGCCGAGGAACACGCCCAACGCCGACGCGCCGAGATAAACGAACAGCAGCAGTTGCGCGTCCTGCACGCCCACCCCGAACTTGTCGATCAGGAAGAACGTGTAGTAGCTCGAAAGGCTCGCCATGTAGGCGTTCTTGGTGATCGTCAGGATGGTCAGCACCGTCAGCGCGATCATCGTCGTGCGCCTGTCGAAGATCAGTGCGGTGCTGGCCGGCGCCCGGCCGGCATTGGCGCGGCGGTGTTCGGCATACCAGCGCCCGACGCGGGTGAGGATCACGATCCCGACCAGCGAGCCGATGGCGAAGAGGCTGACGCTCCACTGCCCGCGCGGCAGCACGATGAAAGCGGCCAGCAGCGGCCCGATCGCCGACCCGGCATTGCCGCCCACCTGGAACAGCGATTGCGCGAAGCCGTGCCGGCCGCCCGAGGCCAGCCGCGCCACGCGACTCGATTCCGGATGGAAGATGGCCGAACCCAGCCCGACGAAGGCCGAGCCGAGAATCAGCAGCCAGTACGTGTTGGCAAAGCCGAGGACCAGGAGGCCGACGAGGCTGCAGGCCATGCCCACCGGCAGCGAATAGGGCAGGGGCCGCTTGTCGGTGTACATGCCGATTGCCGGCTGCAGCAGCGAGGCGACGCACTGGAAGGTGAAGGTCAGCAGCCCGATCTGCACGTAGTCGAGCCCGTAATTCTCCTTGAGGATCGGATAGATCGCCGAAATCAGCGACTGCATGATGTCGTTGATCAGGTGTCCGGCCGAAACCGCGAGGATCACCCAGAGCGTGGTCTTGCCGGCGACAGACTTCGCCGATGCCGCTGTTGCGACGGTCATAATTTGAGGATCCGAAACAGGCTGGTCGGCGGGCGCCGATCAAGGAGGGCCAACAACTAACATGTCAGTTGCGCCCTGTCGTTGGCGCAAAGCCAGATTTCCGTTCGGCGAAACGGAATTGCTGTCGGTCATCCGATGGGGGCTTCAGTCGGTATTTCAGTCTAGTGCAAATGAACTAGCATCGCTTCCAGCCACTCTTGAAAACACGGGGCAAAAACCCCGGGAGGGTGGACTTATATGCTGGTGCGTGTGCTCACCAGGCTTCCCTTGGGGTGGAAGCTGATTGGTGGTTTCCTTACATCGGGGCTGATGTGGCTGGTCATCCTGTGGGGCGTCGCCTCGCTGGCCACCAGCGCTTCGCTGGTCGACGTCCTGTCGAACGCCAGCGCCTATGCCCCGCCCCCCTGCAACAGTCGAGTCTGCGTCCTTACCGGCCCGGGTGGGCTGGTGAGCCTGTGGAAGAGCCACGTCGATCGCAACAAGGCGCTCGGCAGGGTGTTCGTGGTCAAGGGCGTCTGCGCCAGCGCCTGCGAGATCGCCGCCCGCAGGGCAGACGCCACGATGTTGCCCGGCGCCCGCCTGGTCAAGCACGAGATCACCGCCTGGAACTAGTCGCGGCCCTCAGGCCACGACGATCTTGACCAGGTTGCCGGCCGGGTCGCGGCTCTCGATCCCTTCATTGGTATCGGTGTAGCCGGCGCCGATTGCGGTCAGCCGCCCGCGCACCGCCTGCAGGGTCGCCACGTCCGGCACCACGACATGGAACCAGCGCAGGCCAGCCGATCCCTTGGGCGCCTGTGCGGCGTTAGGGCCCGACCAGATGTTGAAGGCGATGGTGTGAGGCGTGTAGTCGAGCCCGAGGTCACCCATCCCGAACCGGCGCATGATGAACAGTCCGCCGAAGCCGATGCCGTCGCGGTAGTAGCGCATGCCGAGTTCGAGATCGTTCACATGCAGGTGGATATGGCCGATCCGGGTGCCTTCCGGCATCGCCGGGGGGACCGCGTTGAGGTCGTCCAGCTCGCCGATCAGGTCATCGATATCGATGGCCTCGCGACCCGAATGCGCCGAGCCGTCGATCGTCTTGACGTAGAAGCCGTCTTCGCCGTCGCCGATCTTGCCGCGCCACGGCGTCTCGAAGGTGATCTCGATGCCGTTGTTGTCGTAGTCCCACAGATAGATGGCCTCCGACACGAGGTGGTCGGTCGGCGAAATGCGAACCCGCCGCATCAGTGCGCGCACCGCCATCTCGGCCAGCGCCTTGCGGGTCGGAACGTGGACGGCGACGTGATAGAGCCCGAGCGAGCGCTCCGGAAACGGCTTCGTCGCGCCGAGCTCCAGCGTGATCAGTTCCTTGCCGCCGGCGCCGAGATGCAGCGCTTCGGCGTCTTCGGAGATCAGCTCCAGCCCGACGACATCGCGCCAGATCGCCAGCGCATTGGCGCGGTCGGTGACGCCGATGCGCACGGCGCCGAGCGTGGTGGTCATTGGAAGGAGCGGTTCGGACCGAACCGCGGCCTGGGATTCGACAGTGATCATGATGGGCCCCTCGCGGCGGAATTGACTTGCTGGCCCAAGATATAGGCCGAAGCGCGAGGCACGGCCATTGGTCCCGCAGGGGATGCAGTCGATACCAGAATGCAAGAATGCCGGCGATATCGCCGGCATTCACATCGGTTCAGTTCAGGTCGACACTACCCGCCGCCGGTACTCGCTGGCCGCGTAGACCATCAGCGCCGCGACGATCAGCCCGCCCACCAGCTGCGGCCAGTCTATCCAGGCGAGGAGGCCCGACAGCAGCTCGCCGCTGACGCCATCCTCGGCGAAGACCCACGAGAGATGTCCATCTTCGACGCTGTAGAAGCGGAAGCGCTCCTTGAGGAAGTTGAGGATGTATCCGCCGCCTGGCCCGTGGCCGTCGAAGATCAGGTTCTCGGCCAGCCCTGCGAGCCCCGGGATCAGGAAGGCCAGCGGTATCGACCAGCGGCCGACGAAGGTCGAGAGCATCCCGACCCAGGCGAAGAACGGCGCATACCAGAGCAGGGCGAGGACGATGAAGACGACGTCGAAGCTGACGATGTGCCACGCGCTGACAAGGAACGCATCGACCCCCGGCAGCACCAGCCGCGGGAAGATCGCGACGCCGGCCAACGTGGTGAAGTAGACGAGCACGGCAGTGACCAGCAGCGCGCCGAACACCAGCGCGGGAAAGATCGTCATTCCGGCCAGCATCTTGCTCGCCAGGACCTTGAAGTCGGTGACCGGCATTGACTTCCAGAACAGCATGGCATTGTTGCGCCGGTCGGCGTTGAAGGCATCGGCATAATAGAAGAACAGCGTCGCCATCAGGTAGACGAACCACAGCACCGAGATGCCGAGGAAGCCGAACTCGAAGAACTTGAGCGCCGACGGCGCACCAACCTGATAGGCCACCTGGAACCGGTTCGACATCAGCGTGCCGCCCAGCATCAGCGCCAGGATCACGATGATGATCCCAGGCGCATAAAGGAATGCTCCCTTGTGCTCGATGAACTCGCGCTTGATCAGGGCAACCATCGATTTCATTTGGCACCGCGCTGCATGAGGGCGACGAAGAGGTCGCTGAGGCTGGGTGTCGACACCTCGCCGAACTGGCCGAGGTCTTCGCGGTCGACGCCGTCGAACACCATCGCCGTCTGCCCGAACCGGGTCTCCGAATAGATCGGGCCGAGCGCCGTCGCCGCTGCCACCTGGTCGGGCTTCACCACGACCTGGCTGAACTTGGTCGCCACCGTCTCCATCTGCATGTGAAGGATCAGCTCGCCCTCGCGGATGAACATGATGTCACTGAGCATGAACTCGATCTCGTCCACCTGATGGGTGGTGATCAGCAGCGTACGCTCCTCGGTCATGTAGTCTTCGAGCAGCCGCCGGTAGAAGCGTTTGCGATAGGTGATGTCGAGCCCGAGCGTCGGCTCGTCGAGCACCAGCAGCTTGGCGTTGATCGCCATCACCACGGCGAGGTGGAGTTGCGCGATCATGCCCTTCGAGAGGTTCTTGATCTTGGCATCCATCTTCACGTCGGTGCCGTCGAGAAAACCGCGCGCCTTCTGCTGGTCGAAGCTCGGATGGATGTTGGTGAGGAGTGCGAACAGCTCCCGCACCCTGAGGAACCGAGGCAGGCTCGCGACATCGGAGATGAACGCGACGTTCTCCATCAGCCTGGCGCGCTTCTGATACGGATCCTCGCCCAGCACCCGCACGGTACCCTCATAGGAGGTGAGGCCGAGCAGGGCGTTCAGCGTGGTGGTCTTGCCGGCTCCATTGTGCCCGACGAGGCCGTAGATGCGTCCGGGCGGGATGTCGAAATCGAGCCCGTGGAGGATTTCGGTGCGGCCGAAATGCTTGCGGAGGCCGCGCGCCGAGACGATCGGAGCAGGCGTGGTTTGAGCCAGATCATTCATCTTTACCGCCTTGTTTCAGCAACTGTTCGATCTCGAGTCCAAGGGCGCCGATGCGTGCGACGACGCGCGGCCACTCCTCGGAAAGGAATTTCTGCCGCTCATGGGCGAGCAGCTTCTCGCGCCCGCCCTCGGCCACATACATGCCCATGCCGCGGCGCGACTCGACCGCGCCGATGTCGACGAGCGACTGGAACGCCCGTGTCACGGTCAGCGGGTTCACGCTGAGCTCGCCGGCGATCTGGCGCACCGATGGCAACGCCTCGCCTTCCTTCGCCGTCTGGCTGAGGATCATGTCCGCAATCCTTTCGCTGATCTGCACGAAGATCGGCTGGCTATCGTTGAACTGGCTCATTCATTCGCCTTGGTAGTGTGCTAGTTATGTAGCACACTAAAACTATCGCGCAACCGAAATCGCGAGCCGCGATCGGCGCTTGCAGCTAAGCCATTGGCAATTATAATGAAAACTTGTGGCGATCACCCTCGTCCCACTCCCACCGGCTGTCATCCCAGCGAAGGCTGGGATCTAGCTCACCGCCCGCACCAGCCCGAGAGGTGGATCCGGGATGACACCGAGTGTGGGGCCGGACCGTGGGCAGCAAGCCGAGTGCGCGGAACGAGCCCAGAGCGCAACAACGCGAACCGGCCTCGCCCCCACCCACCGTCATCCCCGGGCGAAGACCCGGGGACCCAGCGATATCTGCGATATCCCATGGGTCCGCGGGTCAAGCCCGCGGATGACGACTGAGGGCGCTGTGCCGGATGGTCCTACCGAACCAGCTCGAGGAACCGGGCCACTTCGGCCTCGGTCGTGGCCCAGTTCGTCACCAGCCGGACAATCTCCTCATCCGCCGACAGGGCGACCCCGGTCCCCTCGGCCGGCCACTCGTAGAGCGAACCGCCCGCTTCCCGCACCCGCGCGATTGCGGCCTTCGGCAGCACAGCGAACACCTCGTTCGCGGTGTTGTCCCAGGCTAGCCGCGCCGGCCCGTCGCCGCGCAGCCCGATCCGCAACTGCTCCGAGCGCGCGTTGGCCGCCCGCGCCCAGCGCAGCCAGTTTCCGCCGCTGAGATAGCCCTCGAACTGCGCCGCGATGAACCGCGATTTCGAGAATGTATGTCCTGCCCGCTGCCGGCGCTGCTCCATGTCGGAAAAGAGGCCTGGCCGGAAGCAGACGATCGCCTCCGCCGCCCAGCAGCCATTCTTGGTGCCGCCGAAGGACAGGAAATCCACCCCTGCCTTCCAGGTGATCTCTGCCGGCGTCACGCCCAGCGAAGCCACTGCATTGCCGAAGCGCGCGCCATCCATGTGGACCGCGAGCCCGCGCGCCCTGGCGAGGCGCGACAGTTCGGCAACCGCCGCCACCGGGTAAACCGTGCCCCATTCGGTTGCGTTGGTGAGGCTGAGCGCCACCGGCACGCTCCGCCCGCCCGCCGGATGTCGCGCCAGCGCCGCGGCGAATGCCCCCGCATCGATCCGGCCGAGGGGGCTCGCGACGTCGATCAGCTTCATGCCGCCCGACTGGAACTCCGTCGCCCCGCTCTCGTCGCTCTGGACATGTGCGTCCCGTGCGCAGAACACGACCCCACCGGGGCGGCTCAGCGCAGCCAGCCCCAGCGAATTGGAGGCAGTGCCGGTCGCCGTGAACCAGACCTCGACCGCAGTCTCGAACACTTCGCTGAACAGTTCTGTGACCCGCACCGTCAGCAGATCGCTGCCATAGGCGGGGGCCGGCCCGCTATTCGCAGCGGCCAGCGCCGCCATCACTTCGGGCGTCGCGCCGGCCCAGTTGTCGCTCGCAAAGTTCAACGCATTGTCCCCACGAAATGTCGCTCGCTCCTAGCACGCGGTCGGACGGCATGTCCCGGTCAGGGCGCACCCGATTGCGCTATTTGGCGACTAGCATGTTAGTTGCGCGACGCTATGATCCCGGCCAACGAACAAGGGGGACCCCATGCGAGCGATATCCTGCGTCGCGCCGAACCAGCTGGCGCTGATCGAAATTCCGCGCCCGGAACTGAAGCCGGGCTGGGTGCGCGTCGCCGTCAGGCATATCGGCATCTGCGGCACCGACTATCACATCTTCGAAGGCAACTTCCCGTACTTCGAGTATCCGCGCGTAATCGGCCACGAGCTGAGCGGCACCGTGGTCGATCCGAACGGGTCGAGCCTCAAGGCCGGCGAGAACGTCGTCATCAACCCCTATCTCACCTGCGGCGAGTGCCCCGCGTGCCTCGAGGGCAAGACCAACTGCTGCGAGACGCTGAAGGTGGTCGGCGTCCACGCTCCCGGCGGCATGGCCGAAGAGATCGTCATGCCCGCCGCCAACCTCTACCCGGCCGGCGACATGAGCCTGCGCGACGCAGCGATGGTGGAGTTCCTCGCCATCGGCGCGCATGCCACTCGCCGCACCACCGAGGTCAAGCCCGGCGCCCGCGCCCTGGTAGTCGGCTCCGGCCCGATCGGGCTCGGCGTTGCCTATTTCGCGCGGATCGCCGGCGCCGATGTCACCGTCGTCGACGCCGCGCCCGACAAGATCGAGGCGACGCGCGCGCTCGGCTTCACCATCTTCGCGCCGGCCGATCTCGAAGGGGCCGAGTTCGCCAATCGCAAAAAGACCGGCTTCGACGCCGTGTTCGATTCCACCGGCTCGATCAAGGCCATGAACGCCTCGATCTTCCACACCCGCAACGGCGGCGCCTACACCCTGGTCGGCGTCATCAAGGGCGATCTCGTCTTCCCCGACAGCGAAGTGCACCGGCGCGAACTCACCATCCGCGCCTCGCGCAACGCCCAGAAGGCCGATTTCGAGCACGTCATGGCCTCGATGCTGTCAGGCAAGATCGCCACCGACCGCCTCGCGACCCATGCCACGACGCTGGACGAAGTGCCCAACAACATGCCCGCCTGGGCCCACGACCGCACCGGCCTCATCAAGGCTATCGTGACGGTCTAGGCATCACGAGTCCGCAGTCAGGCCTTCTCCCTCGATGGGGGAAGGTGGCCGAAGGTCGGACGAAGGTGGGGCCGCGCGCGCCACCCTTACCCCGCCACCGTCAGCCCCGGTTGATCATCCGGCTCGGCGTCACGTCGAGTTCGATCTCTTCCATGCCGAGCAGGCGCGCCACCACTTCCGGCGGGTCCTTCACCACATGCGTGCCGGAGACGGTGTCGATCTTGGTGTCGCGCAGGCCCTTTACGATCGCCACGACATGCTCGGGGTTGATGTAGAGGCTGCCTTCGGGCGTATCGAGCTTTACCAGCCGCATTGCGTTCTCCTGTGCACCCCCCGTTACCGGGGGCGCGATGTCTCGCACAGCAATCTCGCCGACAATGACAAAGGACGAGTGAACGCCACGCGCGCGAACCCACCAGCACGCGCCCCATCCGCCGACCGAAACAACCAACGCAGCCGTCGCATGCTTACTCAAGTCATATGACGACTTATGAATGCCAGTTGAACTTGGCCGTCCGGATCGGTTCAGTCGGCCCGCGCTACTTCCACGCCACCAGCAGGCAACGGAGCCTGCCACATGGAGTGGAATATGTTTGAACGTCTGAACGCTATCGCCCGCCCGGCCTTTGCCGCCGTCGCACTCTCCCTCGTCGCCGTCTCGGCTCCGGCCATTGCCGAGGAGAGGAACGGCAAGCTCATCTTCGAGGATCACGACTATGACGACTACGACTGCCAGAGCGTCAGGCAGGCGATCCGGTTCCTCAAGAAGCGGAACTACAAGATGATCGAGAAGCTCGAGAAGGAAGCCGAGGAGGGCATCTACCTGTTCTCGGCCAAGAAGAAGAACAACCAGCACGTCTTCGTGCCCTACTACATCACCTATGACGCCTGCGACCGCGAGATCGTCAGCCGCACGCCGATCAAGGAAGAAAAGATGTAAGACCGGCTGCCGTGCCTTGCCCCGGCCGATCCTTCCCCGGCCGGGGCAAGAAGTGGCCGGGTGACATTCGGCCGCGAGCATGGGAGGAAGAGGCGAAGGCCCGGGGAGCCGGGCCGCTACCTCGGAGGCCGCTCGCCCATGCACACCGCCGAAGACGTCCTCACCTTCTGGTTCGTCGACCACGGGCGCGAGCAGTGGTTCGGCGGCGGTCCCGCCTTCGATGCCCTCTGCGCCGACCGGTTCGGTGAAACCCACGCCGCCGTCGCCCGCGGCGAAGCGTGGCGCTGGCGCGCGACCCCCGATGGCCGCCTTGCCGAGATCATCCTGCTCGATCAGTTCTCCCGCCAGATCCACCGCGGCACTCCAAAGGCCTTTGCCTCCGATGCCATGGCCCTGACCCTCGCCCAGGAGGCCGTCGCGGGCGGCCACGATCTTGCCATCCCGCATGACCGGCGCATGTTCTTCTACCTGCCCTACATGCATTCGGAATCGCTCGTGATTCACGAGGAGAGCCTGCGGCTGCATCAGGCGCTCGGCATCGAAGAGGGAGTCCAGTACGAGCTAGCCCACCAGGACGTGCTCCGCCGCTTCGGCCGCTACCCGCGCCGCAACGAAGCGCTCGGCCGCCCGTCCACCCCGGAGGAGATCGCATATTGTGCGTCTGACGAGGGGCGTTGGTGAGGATTGCTGCGCGCTCTTGAGCCGGTGTTCTGTTTAACGATATATGGCCTGAAGCACGCAGAGGATGATGTGTGGGCATAGACGAGAAACCGAGGCCGCGCGCGACCATCAAGGATGTGGCAAAGGCCGCCGAAGTGTCGCCGATGACGGTCTCCAACGTCATCAACGGGCGGCTGCAGTTCGTCAGCGCCGCCACCCGCAAGCGCGTCGAGCGTGAGATCGAGCGGCTGAACTACCGGCGCTCCACCAATGCGCGAAACCTGCGCGTCGCCGAGCAGCGCTCCATCGGCATGGTCATCGTCGATGAGTCCCCGACCTTCCTCGCCGATTTCTTCACCTGCCAGGTCATCGCCGGCCTCGCAAACGTGCTGAACCGGGCGGACTACACCATGACCGTACAGGGCATGGCCTTCGGCGCGCTCGAGCAGTCAATGATCCTCCGCAACTACGAGGTCGGAGGCTTCTGCGCCATGATCGCCGGCCCGGCCGGGCAGCGCGCCGCGGTGGTCAACCGGCTTGCCGAACTCAACCAGCCGCTGGTCGTGTTCCAGGAGGATTTTGCCGCCGACCTGCCCGACGTCTGCAGTGTCCGCCAGGACGATCGGGGCGGCGGCAGGCTAGTCGGCGATCACCTGCTGGCCCGCCGCGCCGGCGACCTGGTGATGATCACGCCCAAGCAGGGCTGGCCGGCCGTCGAGCGCCGTGCCGCGGGCATCAGGGACAGCATCGCGGCATCGGGCGGCGCCGCCAGGCTGACGCTCGTGCCGGCCGAAAGCGAGTCCTTTGCCGATGTGCAGGCCGCCTTCGCCGCCTATCTCGAAAGCCATCCGCTCCCCGACGCGGTGATCGGCGCCAACGATCCGATCGCCATCGCGGCGATGCTGCTGCTCAACGATCGCGGCGTCTCGGTGCCGGCCCAGGTGCGCGTCGTCGGCTTCAACGGCTTCGATGCCCACCGCTACTCGCGCCCCCACCTCACTACCATCCTGTCGCCCGCCTATGAGCTGGGCGAGCGCGCCGGCCACGCGATGCTCGATCGCCTGCGCGACGGCCACTTCCTCAGCCGCGACCATCTGCTGCCGGTGGTGTTCGAGCAGGGGTTCACGACCTAGGGGGCGAGAGGCTGGGACGACCGCTGCCATCGGCAGGGATCTGGCGTGTTCCACCGTCGCCCGTTCATCTTCTATCTCTCAGTCGTCATCCGCGGGCTTGACCCGCAGACCCATGGGGTGTCGCCGGAATCGCTGGGTCCCCGGGTCTTCGCCCGGGGATGACGGTGTGAGATGGCCGGATCCATGCTGTTGAGCGATCGTCGATACCCCGAAACTCTCCTTGACTCCCTCCCTGCATTTAACGTTACATGTCCATCGTCACTGGAACGCCGCGTGAGGGACGCGCCGTTGCCGCAGTGATGAACGGTGGACAACCGCGGATGAACGACGGGATACCCGAAACCAACGCCAATCCGCGTGAGCCGCGCGCCTATCGCAGCGCCGAATGGTTCGCCCGCGCCGGCAAGTATGGCTTCATTCCGCGCAGCTGGATGAAGAGCCAGGGCTTCTCGCCCGAGCTGCTCGACGGCCGCCCGGTGATCGGCATCTGCAACACCTGGTCCGAACTCACCAACTGCAACCGGCACCTGCGCGATCTCGCCGAGCATGTGAAGCGCGGCATCCTGATGGCCGGCGGCTTCCCGCTCGAGTTCCCGGTGATGAGCCTCGGCGAACCGCTGATGCGGCCCACTACCATGATGTTCCGCAACCTCGTCGCCATGGATGTCGAGGAGACCATCCGCGCCAACCCGATCGACGGCGTCGTGCTGCTCGCTGGCTGCGACAAGACCACGCCGGCCGTGCTGATGGGCGCGGCGAGTTGCGACGTTCCCTCAATCCTCGTCTCCGGCGGCCCGATGCTCAACGGCCGCTTCCGCGGCCGCACGCTCGGCTCGGGCACCGACATGTTCAAGCTCGACGAGGAATACCGGACCGGCAAGATTTCGAAGGCCGAACTCGATGCGGCGGAAGCCGCGATGAGCCGCTCTGCCGGCTCCTGCATGACCATGGGCACTGCCTCCACCATGGCCTCGCTGGGCGAAGCCATGGGCATCGGCCTCCCCATGAACGGCTCGATCCCTGCCGCCGACAGCCGGCGCGCCGTGCTCGCCGAAGAGTCGGGCAAGCGCATCGTCGATCTGGTCCGGCAGGACATCACCATCTCGAATATCCTGACGAAAGCCGCCTTCGAGAACGCCGTGCGCGTCAACGGCGCCATCGGTGGCTCCACCAATGCGGTGGTGCATATACTCGCCCTAGCCGGGCGTCTCGGCGTCGATTTCACACTCGAGGATTGGGATCGTCTCGGTCGCGACGTGCCGACCATTGTCGATCTGAAGCCATCCGGCCGCTTCCTCATGGAGGAGTTCTTCGATGCCGGCGGCCTGCCGGTGGTGATGAAGCGCATCGCGCACCTGCTCGATATCGGCGCTCCTGCCGTCGAGGGCGGCACCATTGGTGAACGCATCGCCGATGCCCAGTGCTGGAACGACGAGGTGATCCGCCCACTCGACCGGCCGCTGACGGGGCAGGGCGGCATGATGGTGCTGAAGGGCAACCTCGCCCCCAATGGCGCCATCCTCAAGCCGTCCGCCGCCTCGCCGCGCCTGATGCAGCACCGTGGCCGCGCCATGGTGTTCGAAAGCGCCGAGGACATGCGCGCCCGCATCGACGACCCGGCGCTCGATGTCGATGCCGATACCGTGCTGGTGCTGAAGAATGTCGGCCCGCGCGGCTATCCGGGGATGCCCGAGGTTGGCACCATGGCGCTACCCAAGAAGCTGCTGGAGCAGGGCGTCACCGACATGGTGCGCGTCTCCGATGCGCGGATGAGCGGCACTGCCTTCGGCACCGTCATCCTCCATGTCGCGCCCGAATCCGCCATAGGCGGGCCGCTGGCGCTGGTGCGCACCGGCGACTTCATCGTCATCGACGCTGCCGGCCGCCGCCTCGAACTCGATGTGCCCGAGACCGAACTCGCCCGGCGCCGCGCCGAGTTCGTGCCGCCTCCGCCGGCCTTCGATCGCGGTTACGGCAAGCTTTTCATCGATCACGTGCAGCAGGCCGACAAGGGCGTCGATTTCGATTTCCTCGTCGGCGGCTCCGGCACGCCACCCTCAAAAGTCTCGTTCTAACCAAAGGCTTCTCCGTGACTCCCGCGTTCACTCCACGTCAGAACCCACCGCTCCCCGATGGCTGGGAGCAGCTCTATTCCGCCGTGCTGAGCGACGCGCTGGATGCGGTCGGCATCTGGAACCAGGCGATGTCGCCGAAGATCCGGCCGCTCGATGACAACCTGAAACTCTGCGGCCGGGCGCGCACCGCGCAATACATGGAAGTGCCGTTCGTTGCCGAGGGCGTGAACCCCTACGAGCTCGAGATCGCCATCGTCGACGACCTGAAGCCGGGCGATGTCGCCGTGTTCTCCTGCGGCGGCTCGAGCCGCATCGCGCCCTGGGGGAGCCTGCTCTCCACCGCCACCCATGCCCGCGGCGCCGCTGGCTGCGTTACCGATGGTTTCGTGCGCGACATCCTCGGCATCCGGGAGCTGAAGCTCCCGGTCTTTCACGCCGGCATCGCCCCGCTCGATTCCAAGGGCCGCGGCCAGATCCAGGCCGTCGATGTGCCTGTCATTGTCGACGGCGTCCGCGTCGAAACCGGCGATCTCGTCTTCGGCGATGCCGATGGCGTCGTCGTCGTGCCGAAGGCAGTCGAGGCCCGGGTGCTCGAACACGCCTTTGCCAAGGTCAACGGCGAGCACCATTCGATGAACGAACTCCGTCGCGGCGCCTACCTGCGCGACGTCTACGCGCGCTACGGGGTGCTGTGATGGCGACAGGAGGGAACGTTACTCCCGCACGAGCCAACCCGGTGGCGGGCTTCTTCAAGATCGAAGGCACCGCCACCGCCCTCGTCTTCGCCGTGCTTATCGTCGTCTTCATGATCACGGCGCCCAAGGCCTTCCTCGGCTACCGCGTCTACATGAGTTTCATGGCGTCCGTGCCGCCCCCGCTGCTGATCGCGCTGGGGCTGACGCTGGTCGCCACCGCCGGTGAAATGGACCTGAGTTTTCCCTCGGTCGTCGCCTTCGCCAGCTACGTCTTCGCCTTCCTGTTCCAGCAATACGACATGACCTGGCTGGCGCTGATCGCAGCGCTCGCCACGGGCACCGTCATGGGCTTCGTCAACGGCCTCGTCGTCACGAAGCTCGGCATTCCGTCGATGATCGCGACGCTGGCCATGATGTTCCTCTGGGGCGGCCTTCTCACCGTGGTTTCGGGCGGCCTCACCGTCGCCATCCCGACTATCGACGGCACGCTGATCCAGTCGGTGATGGTGGGACGCATCGGTGGCGTCGTGCCCATGCAGATGCTCTGGGCCATCGCCATCTCGGTCTTCATCTGGCACCTGCTCAACCGCCACCGCTTCGGCGAGAACATCCTGTTCATCGGCGACAGCATGAAGGTCGCCAAGGTCGTCGGCATCCAGATCGACCGCGAGAAGATCAAGCTCTTCACCCTGATGGGCTTTCTCTCGGCGCTGGCCGGCGTCTTTCTCACCGTCGAGACCACGACCTATTTCAACCAGCAGGGGGCGGGTTACCTCCTCACCGTCATCGCGGCCGTCTTCATTGGCGGCACCTCGATCTTCGGCGGTTCGGGCAAGATCGTCGGCACCGTCTTCGCCTCGCTGATTGTCGCCGTCATCGAGGCGGGACTCGTCGCCAGCGGCGTCCAGGGCTTCTGGACCCGCTTCTTCATCGGCCTCGTCTTCATCATCTCCGTCGTCATGAACACCGCCATCGAGGACCCCGACAAGGTGCCTCTGATCAAGTCCATGCGCTCGCGCATGCGGCAATAAACAGCCCGGCCGGGGTGGGGGATTTGCTCCGGTCGGGACCAATAATTAGGGAAAGGGAACAAACATGAAATCGATACTGAAGGGCCTTGCAGGCCTTGCCATGGGCGCCGCGATCCTCGCCGCTCCCGTCGTTGCGGTGGCCCAGGAAGCCGTCGACAGCGGCATGACCGTCTACTTCCAGCTCGGCGGCAACCCGGGCGACAGCGCCACGCTCGCCCGCGAGCTCGGTGCCCGCGATGCCGCGCGCATCCTCAAGGTCAACCTGATGGAGCAGCATGCCGGCTGGGATCCGCAGAAGATGCTGGTCCAGGCCAACGAGGCCCTGGCCGCCGCGCCCGACGCCATCGTCGTCATGGGCCACCCGGGCACCGAGGCGATGACCTCGTTCCTCAACAAGGCCAAGGAAGCCGGCGTCGTCGTCGTCATCAACAACAACGCGCTGCCCGGTACCTCGCAGAGCTATTTCGGCCTCGACAATTTCGGCGCCGGCAAGAACCTCGCGAACCTCACCATCGAGAATGGCGGGCTCAAGGAAGGCGACAAGGTCGTCGTCTACGGCGCCTTCATCGAAGGCGCTCCGGGCAACGATGTCGCCAAGGGCACCGTCGAGGTCCTGACCGAAAAGAAGATCGCCTTCGACGAGCTGCAGTGGTCGAACGAAGCCGTGGCCGATCCCTCGCTCTCCGTGCCGGTGCTGGTCGCCTATCTCGAGGCCAACCCCGACACCAAGGCGATCATCGTCCCCGGCCACTCGGGCATCACCGCCGTGCTCGGCAAGGTGCTTGCCGATGCCGGCAAGCAGCCGGGCGAGGTCGTTACCTCCGGCTTCGACATCTCGGCCGGCGCCATCCAGGGGCTGAAGGACGGCTATCTCACCGTCGTTCTCGACCAGCAGCCGTACCTGCAGGGCTTCATGCCCGTCGTCGCCGCCGTGCTCGAGAAGAAGTACGGCCTCGGCGGCCTCAACCTCAACACCGGCGGTGGCTCGATCACCAAGGACAATGTCGAGGCGCTCGAGGCCCTGGTGAAGACCGGCATCCGCTGATCGCGACCAACAGGGGGCGCCGCCGCTGACCCAGCGGCGCCTGCCGGTGGCGCCGCGCTGCCCTGCGGCGCCACATCCAACGCAACACGACTGGACCACATGACATGACCTCCACCCCGATCGTCCGGCTCGAGAACGTCCGCAAGCAATACGGCAAGGTCGTCAGCCTCCGGGACGTGACACTCGAGATCGGCTCCAACGAGATCGTCGGGCTCATCGGCGACAACGGCGCCGGCAAGTCGACGCTCATCAAGGTGCTGACCGGCGTGGAGCAGCCGACGAACGGCACCATCTACGTGCGCGGCCAGAAGATCGACGCCGCGAGCTATTCCGTGAAGGAAGCGCACAAGCTCAAGATCGAGACCGTCTACCAGGACTCCTCGCTCGGCGAGAAGCAGCCGCTGTGGCGCAACTTCTTCGTCGGCCGCCCCATCACCAATCGCTTCGGCTTCATCGACGTGAAGGCCGAAAAGAAGATCGCCAACGAGATCATGCGCTCGACCATCGGCTTCCGCGGCGTCGGCATCGATGTCGATACGCCGGTGAGCCGGCTCTCGGGCGGCGAACGCCAGGGCGTCGCCATCGGCCGCGCCATGCATTTCGACAGCGACCTGATCGTCCTCGACGAGCCCACCGTGGCGCTGGCGCTGAAGGAAGTGAACAAGGTCCTCGACTTCATCCGCTCGATCAAGGCGGGCGGGCGGAGCTGCATCTACATCGAGCACAACATCCACCACGTGCACGAGGTCTGCGACCGGCTGGTGGTGCTCGATCGCGGCGAGATCGCGCTCGATGCGCCGACCTCGTCGATGACCTATACCGAACTCACCGATTTCCTGATGTCGCTGCACAAGCAGCGCGTCGTCGCCAGCTGATCCGGACCCGAGCCATGACCGCCCGCGCCTATTGCGATTGCCACGTCAACATCTGGAACGAGGAGCACGTGCTGCCCCTCTATCACCAGCAGCTGAGCCGCGTCCGCCAGGGCGAGATGGCTCCCAAGGCCGATGCCGACACGCTCTATCGCGAGATGGCCAATGTCGAAAAGGCGATCATCTTCACCCTGCGCTACGGCGACGCCATCGGCATCGAGGGCGATGATGCGGCGACGGCCGCAGCGGTGGCGAAGTACCCCGACAAGTTCGTAGGCTTCGCCTATTGCGATCCGCGCCGCGCCGACTGCATGGAAATGCTCCGCCACGGCATCGAGGACCTCGGCCTCAAGGGGGTGAAGTTCGGTCCCATCTACAACGGCGTCGCGCTCTCCGATCCGCGGCTCGAGCCGGTCTACGAATACCTGCAGCGCAACAATATCCCGCTCACCATGCACATGGGCACGACGTTCGCGCGCAACGCCCCGGTGGATATGGGCCGCGCCATCCATGTTGAGCCGGTGGCGCTGAAATACCCCGATCTCACCATGGTGCTCGCCCATATGGGCCACCCCTGGTACGACGACGCCATCGTCGTGGCGCGCAAGCAGCCGAACGTCTGGCTCGAGAACTCGGCGCTCTTCTACCGGCCCTGGCAGTACTACAACATGCTGGTGCTGGCCGAGGAGTATCGCATCGCCGACAAGATCTTCTTCGGCACCGATTTCCCCTTCGCCCGGGTCGACGAGTCCGTCGACGGCACGCTGAACGTCAACCGGCTGGTCGAAGGCACGAGCCTGCCGCGCGTCAGCGACGAGACCATCCAGCACATCCTCCGCTCGAACCCGTTCGAGCACTGGTGGAAGGGCGACAACCCGCTGGCCTGAGCGAGGACGGATGTTCCGTTCCAGCCTGGTGCACATTCGCATCAGCGTTGGGGAAAGATGCGATAATACAAGGCATTGAGGCAGGGTGCCGGTTTCGCCGGCGGGTGCGATCTGGCATATGCGGGGCGATATTTGCCTCGGGGTATTTCAATTGATTCGTCTGCTCGCTCTTTCTGTTGCCTGCCTTCCGTTCTTCGCCGGTTCTGCCCTCGCAGCCGACCTTCTCATTCCCGCCGACGACGTTGCCGCGGTCTCCGACGGCTTCGACTGGGCGCGTCCCTATATCGGTGCGCAGGTGGTGGGCGAGTTCTCGCTGGATGACGGCAGCGACTACTTCGGTGGCGGCGTGTTCGCCGGCGTGAACTTCCTCGCGTCCGACAATGTCGTGCTCGGTATCGAGGGTACCGCCGACCTCGTGAGCAACGGGGACTACACCTATGCCGAGCTCTTCGTGCTGGGCCGCGCCGGCCTCCTGGTCACGCCGGACGTGCTGTTCTACGGCATTGGCGGCGTCGGCTACGAGTTCGACATCGACGACCCCGAAGACGGCAGCACGGCTTACCAGCTGGGCGCCGGCATTGAGTTTGCCGTGGCCGACGACGTCACCCTGCGCGGCCAGCTGACTGGCTACGGCAACTTTGAGGATGACGAACTGTTCGACTACGCCCGCGCCACTGTCGGCGTCGCCTTCCACTTCTGATCGCCGTCACGCGGCTGGCAGTTTCCATCGGGCCCCTCGGGGCCCGATTTTGTTTTGACCGGGGCGGCCTCGAATGGGAAGCTTCGCGCCAACAGGAGGTGATCAATGGACAATCACCGGGTCTTTGGCATCAGCGTCGCCAGCGTCTATCCGCATTACATCACCAAGGCGAAAAAGAAGGGGCGGACCAAGGCCGAGGTCGATGAGATCATCCGCTGGCTCACAGGTCACAGCCAGGAAAGCCTCGATGCCGAGCTCGCCAACAAGACCAGCTTCCGCGATTTCTTCGCCAACGCGCCGGGGCTGAACCCCAACCGCGCGCTTATCACCGGCGTCGTCTGCGGTGTCCGCGTTGAAAACATCGAGCAGCCGCTGATGCGCGAGCTCCGCTATCTCGACAAGCTGGTCGATGAACTCGCCAAGGGCAAGGCGATGGAAAAGATCCTGCGCGTCAGGCCGGCATAGCGGACTTTTCGGCGACTGCCGCCTCATAGGCCGCCTGCAGCCTTGCGACCACCGATCGGTCCGGGCGCGGGGCGCCGAGATGCATGTGCCGCAGCTCGGCCATGAACTCGGCCCAGAGCGCCGGCCCGCCATCCTCCAGCAGCTGCGCCCGGATCGCGAGTTCGGTCGATGGCTGTGTGTGGCGCAACCCCCAGCTGCCCATCGCCGCCATGATCGGCACGAGGTCGATGGCCCTTTCGGTCAGCGTGTAGATCACCTTCTGCCGGTGCCCGGGATCCTCGCTGCGCGCCAGCAGGCCGTTGTCGGTCAGACGTTTCAGCCGGTCGGCGAGAATGTTCGAGGCAATCCCCTCGATGCTGCCGCCGAGCAGGGCCCGGAACGTCCGGCTCGGGCCGAACATGATGTCCCGCAACACGATCAGGCTCCAGCGATCGCCGAAAGTTTCGAGCGTCAGGTTGATCGGGCATCCGGATCGGCGGCGGCTCATCGCATTCACTCGTCAGACTGGTTGCAAAATAGAGGTGGTTTGGAACCCGGCCGCACTGGTAGCACATTGGCGTAGCAAGTGAACGCAGTGCCGCTAACGGGAGGGACGGGATGGCAAAGCTCGTATTCGGAATGAACCAGTCGCTCGATGGCTATGTCGACTACGACAAGTTCGGGCCGAGCCCCGGGCTGTTCCGCCATTTCATCGAGCAGGCGAGGAGCAACACCGGCAGCCTCTATGGCCGGCGCCTCTACGAGATCATGGCTTATTGGGACGAGGACCAGGACGACTGGGGTCCCGCCGAGCGCGATTTTGCGATGGCCTGGCGGGAAAAACCGAAATGGGTGGTCTCGCGCACCCTCAACGCGGTCGGGCCCAACGCCACGCTGCTCGAGGGCGACCTCGCCTCCGCGGTCCGCAAGCTCAAGGCCGAACATGAGGGCACCATCGAAACCGGCGGTCCCGTCCTCGCCAAGACCCTCACCGAACTCGGTCTCATCGACGAATACTCCATCTACCTCCATCCGGTCGTGCTGGGCTCGGGTGACCCGTTCTTCGTCGCCGCTCGTCCCCCGCTCCGTCTCATCGACAGCGAGCGCATGGATGGCTCGGTGATCAAGCTGACTTACGCGCCGGCGTGATCCGGCATGGGGAGGGTTGAGCAAGGTCAATGACTTTGGCGTGGCGCGCGGTAGAGTGAGCCCTGCTGGAGGGCCGCGATGCGCATCTATGTTTTGTTCGCCCACCCCGATCCCGGAAGCTTCAACGGCCGGCTTGCCGACGCCGTCGTGACGGCTGCGCAGGCGGCGGGGCACGAGGTTCGCCGCCACAACCTGTTCGAGCTCGGCTTCGATCCTATCCTTCGCCAGGGACTGAAACGGGTGCAGCCGCTGGAAAACGACCTGATCGCCGCACAGGCCAACCTAAGCTGGTGCGAGCGCTTCGTGTTGTTCTATCCGGTTTGGTGGGGCAACGTGCCGGCCCTGCTGAAAGGGTTCTTCGACCGGACCCTCTATTCCGAGTTCACCTATCGCCACGACGCGAACGATCCGTTCTGGACCAAGCTGCTGCAGGGGCGCACGGGCCACATCGTGACGACGTCCGATGCTCCCGTCGACTGGCTGCGCACCCAGTACCACGATGCCGATATCAACGCCGTCCGCAACGCCACGCTCGAAATCTGCGGCATGAAACCGGTGCGCGTGACGCGCATCAGCGGAGTGAAGGACCTGCCCCCTGCCGAGCGGCAGGAGTGGGTCGAGCGTATCGCCAGCCTGGTGCTTGATCCTGAAGACGGGCAGCCGACAGGGGCCGGAGCCTAGATCCCACGGACCAGCTTCGGATCGACCAGCGCGCCCTTGTGCCCGATCACGACGCCCGCCACCCGGTGGGCGCGTTCCGCCGCCTCGACCGGCGACAGGCCACGCGCGCGCCCGCTCAAGTAGCCGCCATTGAAGGAGTCGCCGGCGCCAGTCGCATCGACAACGGACTCGGCCTTGGGCGCCGGTACATAGGCCCGCACGCCATCCGCCGTGGCGACGAACGCGGGCTTCGCCCCATCCTTGGCCACCACCTCGCTTGCCCCGAGCGCCAGGTAGCGCTCGGCCGTAGCCTCGGGCGAGGCATCACCGAACAGCGGCGCTTCGTCGGTATGGGTCGGCAGCACGATATCGGCGATCGAAGCCGCCGCCGTCAGGGTCGAGGCCATCACCTTGGTGGACGTCCACAGGGCAGGCCGGAGGTTCGTATCGAACACCACCGTCGCCCCCGCATCGCGCGCCTTGACGATGGTGCGCATCAGCTTGCCGCGCGCCCGCGGCGCAAGGATCGCCATCGAGATACCCGAGAAATAGACCGTGTCCGCGCCCACCACGGCGGCCTCCAGTGCCTCGACATCGTCGGCCAGCTGCTTTGCCGCCGATTGTCCGCGCCAATAGGTGAAGTGCCGGTCGCCCTCGTGTTGGTGGATCATGTAGAGCCCAGGCCGGCGGTTGGGGATGATCTGGATGCGATCCGTGCCGATCCCCGCCTTGGCGATGAACGCCTTCATCTCGCCCGAGTACATGTCGTCGCCGAGCGCCGTCACATAGTCGACCTGCCAGCCCTCCGGCAGCAGCGCCTTGGCGTACCAGGCAGTGTTGAGCGTATCGCCGGCATAGCCGAGGCGATACATGCCGCCTTCGCCGCCAGACATTTCGATCATGGCTTCGCCGATGCTCACAAAGCGCTTGGTCAAGACGTCGTCCCCTCAACTACCCGATGCTTATGCCGGGGATATCGCCCTCGCGCAACCGGGTGGTATGGCAGTTCACTGGCCTGTTCGTTATGGTCCTGATCCTCCAATGGAAGTTCATGGCCATGACCCGTCTTTCCACCGCCGCTTTGCCGGTCGAAACCCCCGAGATGCAGCTCTATGCCTACGACCGCAACACGGTCACACCGGGCATCGTCCACCTCGGCATCGGCGCCTTCCACCGGGCCCACATGGCTGCCTATGTCGACAGCCTGCTGGTGGACAATCCGAGCTGGGGCATCATTGGCGCCTCGCTCCGCCGCCCCGATACGCGTGATGCGCTGGCCCCGCAGGATTTCCTCTACACCCTCGCCATCCGCGACGCCTCAGGCACGAAATGCCGCGTCATAGGCTCCATCCTGGACGTGCTCGACGCCAACACGCAACGCAACCAACTCATTGAAACAATGGCGGATTCCGCCATCCACATCGTCTCGTTGACGGTCACCGAGAAGGGCTATTGCCACGATCCCGCCACCGGCGAGCTCGACGAAAACCACCCCGACATCGTCCACGACCTGGCCCACCCTGACGCCCCGGTCAGTGCCCCCGGCATCATCGTCAAGGCCTTGGAACTGCGGCACAAACGCGGACTTGTCCCCTTCACTGTGATGAGCTGCGATAATCTGCCTTCGAACGGAAAAACCGCCGGCCGCATCGTGCGCCGCTTCGCCGAACTGAGTGGAGGGGACGCGAACTTCATCGAATATGTCGGGGCGGTGAGTTTTCCTTCCACCATGATCGACCGCATCGTGCCGGCGACAACCGACGCCGACCGCGAAATCGTCAACAAGATCATAAGATTGGACGACGCCTGGCCGATCATGACCGAGCCCTTCACCCAATGGGTGATCGAGGACGACTTCCCCGCTGGCCGCCCGCCGTTCGAGACGGTAGGCGCCGAACTGGTCGAGGACGTCGAGCCCTTCGAGCTGATGAAGCTCAGGATGCTCAACGGCTCGCACTCGACCATGGCCTATCTCGGCTATCTCTCCGGCTATCAGTACGTCAGCGAGGCCATCGCGGACCCCGCGATTCACAAGCTGATTCATGGACTTATGACCGACGAGGTGATGGCGACCCTGCCGATGCCGCGCGCCACGCTCGAGGCCTATCGCGACCAACTCCTCGCCCGCTTCGCCAACCCGGCCCTCAAGCACCGCACCTGGCAGATCGCCATGGACGGCACCCAGAAACTGCCCCAGCGCCTGCTCGGCACCATCCACGATCGCCTCGAGAAAGGCCAGTCGATCCAAAGGCTTGCCCTCGGCGTCGCCGCCTGGATGCGCTACGTCACCGGCATCGACGAGCAGGGCCAGCCGATCGACGTCAAGGACCCGCACGCCGCCCGCCTGCGCGCCATCGCAGATGGGGCAGGGCGTGATGCGGAGAAGCTGGCAGCAGGGCTGCTGGCGGTGCAGGAGGTGTTTGGCACCGACCTTCCCGGGAATGCGGCCTTCACCGGGCCGGTGACCAACCACCTGAAATCGCTGCTGGAATCCGGCGCGAAGGCGACGGTTTCCGCGCTGAGCTGACGACGTCCGATCGCTCAGTCGTCATCCGCGGGCTTGACCCGCGGACCCATGGGGCGGCGCAGCATCGCTTGGTCCCCGGGTCTTCGCCCGGGGATGACGGTGCACAAGGGACGCCCCGGTTGAAAAGCTACAGCCGCCCGTCCATCGCCCGGTCGAAGATCTCGAGCGCCAAAGCCTTGTTCAGTTCCACCGGATTGCCGCCGGCGGTCGGATCGACAATCGCCATCTCGGCGATCAGGTCGCGCTTCTCGCCGGTCACCTTGAAGTCCTTCAAGGTGTTGGGAACGTTGAGCTTTGCGCGCAGGCCGTTGATCGTGTGTAGGAACGCATCGAAGCTCGGCGGCATGCCGCAATAGGCGGCGAGCCGCGCAATCTTGGCCTCGATCGCATCGCGGTTGGCGACCAGTACGTAGGGCATGAACACCGCATTGGTCATGCCGTGATGCGTGTCGTAGAGCGCGCCGACCGGGTGGCTCAGCGAGTGGATGGCGCCGAGCCCCTTCTGGAACGCCGTCGCGCCCATGGCCGCCGCGCTCATCAGGTGGCCGCGGGCCTCGATATCGTTGGGGTTGGCGACGACCTTGGGCAGGTTCTCGAGTGCCAGCCGCACGCCCTCGACGGCAATGCCGGCGGCGAGCGGGTGGTAGCCCTTGGCGCAATAGGCCTCGAGGCAATGCGCGAGGGCATCGAACCCGGTGCCCACGGTGATGAAGGCCGGCATGCCGACCGTCAGCTCGGGATCGGCGATGACCACCTTCGGCATCATCAGCGGGTGGAAGATCACCTTCTTGGTGTGCGTCGTCTCGTCGGTGATGACGCCGGCGCGGCCCACTTCCGAACCCGTGCCGGCCGTGGTCGGCACCGCGACGATCGGGAAGATGCCCTTGGGATCGGCGCGCGTCCACCAGTCGCCGATATCCTCGAAATCCCACATCGGCCGGGTCTGGCCCGCCATGAAGGCGATGACCTTGCCGGTATCGAGCCCCGAGCCGCCGCCGAAGGCGATCACGCCGTCATGCCCGCCCTTGCGCAGCACCTCGATGCCCGCATTCACATTGGCCGCGATCGGGTTCGGCTTCACGTCGGCGAACACGCCGACTTCGTAGCCCGCATCGCGCAGCAGCTTCAGCGTGTTCTGCGTCACCGGCAGGTTCACCAGCCCGGCGTCAGTCACGAGCAGCGGCTTCGCAATGCCGGCCGTCTTCAGCGCCTCCGGCAGCTCCGCAATCCGCCCCGCCCCGAACTTCACCGCAGTCGGATAATTCCAGTTGGCCTTGGTCATCTCGCTCAGACTTTCCTCAGGTGATAGCTCTTCGGCTGGGTCAGGTTCGCATAGCCGATCTCGCTCAGCGCGCCGCCCTTGCCGGTGTCCTTGACCCCGGTCCAGACCAGGGCCGGATCGAGATAGTCGCAGCGGTTGGCGAACACGGTGCCGGTTTCGACTTTTGCGCCCACCTTCGCGGCCGCATCGAGGTCCTCGGTCCAGATCGAGGCGGTGAGGCCGTAGGGGCTGTCGTTCATCAGCTCGATCGCCTCGGCGTCGTCGCGCACCTTCATGATGCCGACCACCGGGCCGAAGCTCTCCTCGCGCATGACAGCCATCTGGTGGCTCACGTCGGTCAGCACTTCCGGCGCGAGATAGGGCGAGCCGTCGGCGTCGCGGCTGTCCTTCCAGTTGAGATGCGCCTTCGCCCCCTTGCGCAGCGCCTCGAGCGTCTGCCCGCGTACCAGGTCGGCAAACCGGCCCGTCGCCATCGGTCCGACGACGGTGTCGGCCTCGAGCGGATTACCCAGCGTCCAGCCGCGCGCGGCTTCGACGAAATCCTTGACGAACCGGTCGTAGACCGACGCATGCACATAGATGCGCTCCACCCCGCAGCAGCTCTGTCCCGAGTTGAAGAACGAGCCGTCGACGAGGTTCTCAGCCGCGTAGGAGATGTTGGCGTCGGCGCGCACATAGGCCGGGTCCTTGCCGCCGAGCTCCAGCCCCAGCGTGGCGAACGTGCCGGCAGCGGCGCGCTCGATGCGCCGGCCCCCCTCGACCGAGCCGGTGAAGTTGACGTGGTCGATCTGTCCAGAGCCGATCAGCTTTTCGGTATCGGCATGGTTGAGGACGAGGTTCTGGAACAGCCCGTCCGGCAGCCCCGCCGCCTTGAACGCCTCGGCGAAGCGCTCACCCGCCAGCAGCGTCTGCGACGCGTGCTTGAGGATCACGGCATTGCCCGCCATCAGAGCGGGCACGATCGAGTTGACGGCGGTGAGATAGGGGTAGTTCCAGGGCGCGATCACCATCACGGTGCCGAGCGGTTCGCGCGCGATCCAGCGCTCGAAGCCTTCCTTGTCGGGCCGCACCGATGGCTTCAGCGACTCCTCGGCGATGGCGATCATGTGGCGCGAGCGTTCTTCGACGCCGCGCTTCTCGCCGCCATAGCGCACCGGCCGCCCCATCTGCCAGGCGAGCTCGGGCACGATCTCGTCGTTCTTCGAAATCAGCTCGTCGAGGAAGTGCTCGAGGAACTTCACCCGTTCCTTGACGGTGATCTCGCCCCAGACCTCCTTGGCCCGGCGCGTCTTGGCCACGGCGGCGGCGATCTGCTCACCTGTCGCCACAGGCCGCTCGGCATATACCCGCCCGTCGATCGGCGAGACGATCTGGACCTTGTCGGTCATCCTGTCACCTATGCTGTTGTGGCCGGAGTTCTAGCTGCGCTCGAACCCGCGCTTCAACTCCCAATCGGTGACCCGGCGGTCGTATTCGAACTGTTCCCAGTTGCCGGTGTGCACATAGTGCCCGATCACCTGCTCGCCGAACGCCTCCCTCAGCATGGCTGACCCCTGCATCGCCGCGATCGCATCGCGCAGGGTCTTGTGCACCTCGCGCAACTGTCCGGTGACATAGGCGTCGCCGCTGAAGGCCGGCTCGAGCTGCAGCTTGTCCTCGACGCCCTTGAGGCCGGCCGCGATCAGGGCCGCATAGGCGAGGTACGGGTTGAGGTCGGCGCCGCCGATGCGGCACTCGACGCGCACGCCCTTGGTGTTCTCGCCGCAGAGGCGGAATCCCGCCGTGCGGTTGTCCGACGACCAGATCGCCTTGGTCGGCGCGAACGTGCCGGCCTGGAAGCGCTTGTAGGAGTTGATATAGGGCGCGAGGAAATAGGTGATGTCGCCCGCATATGTCAGCAGCCCCTGCATGAAGTGCTTCATCAGGTCGGACATGCCGAGCTTGTCCTTGGTGTCGATGAAGGCGTTCTTGCCCGATTTGGCGAGGCTCATGTGGATGTGGCTAGACGAGCCGGCGAGGCCGAAATCCCACTTGGCCATGAAGGTGATGGCCTTGCCGTGGTTGTGGGCGATTTCCTTCATCGCGTTCTTCATCACCACATGCCGGTCAGCCATGGTGAGCGCATCGGCATAGCGCACGTTCAGCTCTTCCTGCCCCGGGCCCCACTCGCCCTTGGAGTTCTCGACCGGAATGCCCGAGGCCTGCAGCTGCCGGCGCATGTCGCGCAGCACGCCTTCTTCCTTGGTCGTCTGGAAGATGTGGTAGTCCTGGATGTAGTAGCCCGCCGTGGTGAGGTTCCTGTAGCCCTTGTCCCAGGCGGCGCGGAAACTGTCGTCGAACAGGTAGAACTCGAGCTCAGAGGCGAAGTTCGCCGTCAGCCCTAGCTTTTCCAGCCGCTTCAGCTGCGCCTTGAGGATGGCGCGCGGGCTGTGCGCAATCGGCTCGTGATGGTGGTGGTCGACGAGGTCGGCGAGGATGATCGCCGTGCCCTCGAGCCAGGCCGCCTTCATCAGCGTCGAGACATCGGGCTTCATGACGAAATCGCCGTAGCCTTTGGCCCAGTTGGCCGCCTCGTAGCCGGGTACCGGCTCCATGTCGATGTCGTCGGCGAGCAGGTAGTCGCAGCCATGCGTTTCGTCGATGGCGCCATCGAGGAAGAACTCGGCCTGGAAGCGCTTGCCGATCAGGCGTCCCTGCATGTCCGGAAAGGCGACCAGCACCGTGTCGATAGTTCCGGCCTTCACGTCGGCCTTGAGCTGGTCGAGCGAATAAGCGGCCATGGCGAACTCCCTGTACTCTTCTGGATTGTTGTCGTTGAGGGTGGGGGCCGCGAACGCGCCGCGGCCCCCGGATTGATCACTTCTTGGCGTGTTCCAGCGCGAACTCTTCCTCCGGCGAGAGGATGAGTTTGTGCCGGCCGACCAGCGCGAAGTAGATGATGCCGACCGCGCACCAGACGATCACCCAGATCACGCCCTTGAAGAAGTTCGGGTCCTGCACCTGGTAGAACAGCGTCACCACCGCGATGATCACGGTCAGCACCGCGCCCGGCACGCCCACCGGGCTGCGGAACGGCCGGTCGATGTTGGGCAGGTTGCGGCGCAGGATGATGAAGCTGATGGCCTGCATGATGTAGCTCAGCATCGCGCCGAACACCGCCATGTTGAGCAGCACCGAGCCGATGATGTCGTCACCCAGCTGCGTTTCGCCCGACCCGCCGCCACCATTGGCGAACCAGATCACCAGCATCACGCCGAGGCCGAGCGCCGCGCCCGAGATCATGGCGAGGTGCGGGGTCTTGTACCTGGCGTGAGTCTCCGACAGCGCCGAGGGGAAGTAGCCCGCCCGGCTCAGCGAATAGACCTGCCGACCCTGTGCGTAGAGGATGGTGTGGAACGAGGCGACGAGACCGACGAGCGCCACGATGCCGAAGGCCGAAGCGGCCCAGGAAACATCGGGGAACATCGCGCGAATGCCGTCGAGCGCCGGCTCCAGCGACGAGCCGAGAGCATATGAGCCGACCCCCGCGATCGAGGGGTTGAGGAACACGACGAGGAAGGCCGAGAGCGCCAGCGTGGCAAAGCCCAGCATGATGCCCTTGGGCATGTCGCGCTTGGGATCGACCGACTCTTCGGCTGCCAGCGGCACCTGCTCGATGGCGAGGAACAGCCACACCGCGAAGGGCAGGGTGGCAAGCACGCCGCCGAACCCCTTCGGGAACAGCTCTCCGCCCCCCTCAGGCAGTTCCGAACCGTCGGGCGCGATGTTCAGCGCCCAGCGCGAGAAATCGATGTGGCCGAAGGCGCTGATGTAGAAGAAGGCAAGGCCCGCCAGGGAGATCAGGGTAACTGCGAGCGTCACCTTGTAGCTCAGCGCCACGCCGAAGATGTTCAGCGCGAGGAAGATCACGAAGAACACGATCCAGAGCACTGGATAGAGCGCCGTATCGAGCCCGGTGATCGAGCCGAAATAGGCCGAGATGAAGGTGCAGATCACCGCTGGTGTCAGCACGTACTCGACGTTCTCGAACAGCCCGGTGATGAAACCGCCCCAGGGGCCCATCGAGCTGCGCGCGAAGGAGTAGGCAGCGCCCGTATGCGGAAGGGCGGGGCTCATCTCGGCGATCGAGAAGGTCAGGCCCAGATACATGATGGCGATGATGATGCCGGCCACCAGCATGCCGCCCCAGCCGCCTGTGGCGAAGCCGAAGTTCCAGCCCGAGAAATGGCCGGAAATCACTGCGCCGACGCCGAGCGCCCACAGTGACCAGATGCCCGCATAGCGTTGCAGGCCGCGTTTTTCGAAGTAGCTCTTGTCGCGGGTGGCGTACTTCACGCCACCGGCTCCCGATGTTTCAGTCACGTCAAACCCTCCAGTTGCTGCCCAAGTCCCAAAGTCCGAAGTCTTAGCCGTTGGCCTGCCGCGCGCCCCAAGCGTGCTGCAGGCAACGGGCCAGCCGGGTGGCCCAGCGGGACACCCCCTCTGGTTCGAGAATTTCGTCGTGGCGGATTTCGATCATCGTTGCTTCGAGCCCACGATCCTCCCCGTGATGCTCGAGCGTGTAGGTGACGCCGTTCAGCGCCGAATAGGGCTCGTTCCAGCCGACGTTGAGCGTCGTATCGTCCGCCACCAGTGCGTCGCGCAGTGCCGCCGTGAAGCGCTCGTCGTGGGCGTGGATCAGGCCGATCGGCCAGGGGCGCGGAACGTCCTTATAGACCGGCGTAAAGGAGTGGACCGTGACCAGCACCGTCTCGATGCCCGCCGCCTTGCGCCGCTCCAGCACATTTTCGAGCGCCAGGTGGAAAGGTTCATGGAAGGCCCCGATCCGGGCGGCGCGCTCGTTGTCGCCGATCCCGTGGTTGCCGGGAATCTCGGTGCGCTCCGAAATGATCGGGATCAGGTCCGGCGCATCGTGCCTGCGGTTGCAGTCGATGACCAGCCGACTCACCGTCGAGGCGACGAGCGGGGCATCGAGCAGGTCGCTGAGTTGCAGGGCCACCGCCATTGCGCCGGGGTCCCAGGCGATATGCATGAGCCGCTGGTGCGGCGTCAGGCCGAGGTCGCCATAGGGTTCCGGGAAGCGATTGGAGGCGTGATCACAGGCCAGCACGAAAGGCGAATGCCCATCGGCGTTGAATACCAGCACTGGCGGCACAACGCTGGCCTCGCGGCTCGCGTCGAACTGATGCCCCATACTGACCCCTGCGGGACGTTCGCGGCCCCCAAGGCCTCGCCCCTGCTGTTACGTTTTGCCGTGCCCCGACGGAAAACGTTAACAGTCAATTGACGGGTTTTTGACCGGTTGGTCAATCCACCGCTCACATCTCGCTGTGGGTCTTCATGAAGGCCTTGGGTGAAAGGACGATCTTCTCGTCGACTTCGCCGATCAGCTTCGTGTCCTTGCCCTCGAAATCGAGCGCATGCAGCACCGAGCGCAGGATGGCCAGCCGGCCCCGCTGCTTGTCGTTGTTGAAGACGATCCGCCACGGCGCGTGGTCCGTATGGCTGGCCTCCAGCATGCGGTTTCGCGCTTTCGAATAGTCGTCGAAGCGCTTCAGCGCCTCGAGGTCGATCGGCGACAGCTTCCAGATCTTCAGCGGATCGTGGCGGCGGTCATGGAAGCGCTTGAGCTGCATCTCGCGGCCGATGGTTAGCCAGAACTTGAACAGGTGGATGCCGTCGCGCACCAGCATCTTCTCGAAATCCGGCACTTCCTCGAGGAACTTGTCGGTCTCCGCCGGGGTGCAGAAGCCCATGACCGGCTCGACGCCGGCACGGTTGTACCACGAGCGGTCGAACAGCACCTGCTCGCCCGCCGCTGGCATCCAGTCGACATAGCGCTGGAAGTACCACTGCGTCTTCTCGCGGTCGGATGGCTTGGGCAGGGCGACCGAGATGTTGTAGCGGGGGTTGAGGTTTTCGAGATAGGTCGCGATCGAGCCACCCTTGCCGGCCGCGTCGCGGCCCTCGAACACGATGACGATCCGCTTGCCGGTCTTTGCCTGGTCCTGCTGCAGCAGCGCCAGCTGGCGCTGCACCTGCAGCATCTGCGCCTCGTAGTTGTCGTCGTCGAGTTTTTCGTCGTACGGGAACCCGCCGGAGGTCAGCGCCTTCTTCTTTATGGCGCGGGGCAGGACGGGGTCGTCGAGGTCGAAGTTCTCGAGCGCGTCTGGCATTTGATGCAAGTCTCCGTCGTGTCATGACCGCGTCACAACCGTGCTATGAACACCGCTGTCTGGCAAGGCGGGCGAATCGGGCCCCGGCCCAAGGATTGGCAGATGGTTGACGAAGCTCGGCGCGGAGTGGCCGAATTGAACTGGCTTGAGACATTGCGAGTGCGCCTCTACGGCCGGCTGCTGCTGCTTCTCGCAATCGCCCTGGTGTTCATGGCCATGGCGGGGATCGATGCCCTGCCGGTATGGATCGGCGTGCTCGCCTACGCCGCCATTGTCGCGATGGCGGCACTCGTTCCCGAGACGACGGACACGGAGTCGGGCGTCATTTCCGCCAGCGTGCAGGGTCAGCTTGCCTTCGCCGATGCGCTTCGCCACTTCGCCGATGCGCTGCCCGATCCGGCGATCGTGCTCGACTCCCGCAATGTCATCCTTCACCGCAACAAGCATGCGGCGCGGCATTTTCCTGGCGTCGCCGCCGGTAGTCCGATCACCTTCACCCTGCGCTTTCCGCAACTGTTGGCTGCCATCGAGGCGGCCCGGCTGGGGGCGGTGCAAACCATCGAACTGCACCAGACCGTGCCGAACGAAACCTGGTATCGGGCCACGATCGCCCCGCTGGTGCCGGAGGGCGGCGGACATGAGGGCATGCTCGTCATCACGCTGCAGAGCCAGACCGAGGCCAAGCGTCTCGAGTCGCTGCGCACCGACTTCATCGCCAATGCCAGCCACGAACTGCGCACGCCGCTGACCTCGCTGGTGGGCTTTATCGATACGCTGCTCGGCCCGGCGGCCAACGACAAGGCGGCGCGCGAGCGGTTCCTCGAACTGATGCGCGGGCAGGCCTCGCGCATGGCAAAGCTGATCGAGGACCTGCTGTCGCTGAGCCGTATTGAGATGCGCCAGCACGTCCGGCCAACGACCCCGGTCGATCTCGGTCCGCTCCTGCGCGAAGTGGCCGAGGGGCTGCAGACCCAGGCTGCCGAGACCCAGTCGCGGCTGGAGGTCGTGGTGCCCGGCTCCCCCGTCATCGTCAGCGGTGATCGTGACGAGCTCTACGAGGTGTTCGAGAACCTCATCGAGAACGCCATCAAATACGGCGCGGAGAACGACACGATCGAGGTCACGCTCACTCCGGAGACCGGCCGCACGGGCTTCGATGCGCTGGTCTCGGTGGTCGACCACGGCGCCGGCGTCGCTTCGGAACATGTGCCTCGCCTGACCGAACGGTTCTACCGCGTGGATGCCGACACGAGCCGGAAAAAGAAGGGCACGGGCCTGGGGCTGGCCATCGTCAAGCACATCGTCACCCGCCACCATGGCCTGCTGGGCATAAAGAGCGAGCCGGGGCAGGGGACTCGGGTCGAAGTGCTCCTCCGAAAGTGACAGACTTCGTCCTATCCACAGGCGGTCTGCTGACGGTTCTAGAATAATCTAGATAGATCAACGGTCTAGGGTGTCACAAAAGTGCAATCCCGTTGTCATAAAACCTTGCGCCAACGCCCATAGGTTCCGCCTTGCAGACAGGGCGGCCGGAAGTTCCGGGGCCCGCCAGAAGGGCCCCCCAGGCCATCCTTCCGAAAGGGAAAGACATGAAGAAGATTGCAGTTTTCGCGAGCGCCGCCGTTGTCGCGCTTGCGGCTGGCCTCGGTGCCGCCGCCGCGCGTGACCAGGTTCAGGTCGCCGGCTCGTCCACCGTTCTCCCCTACGCCAAGATCGTTGCCGAGTCGTTCGGCGAGGCCTTCCCCGACTTCAAGACCCCGGTCGTCGAGTCGGGTGGGTCGGGCGCCGGCATCAAGCAGTTCTGTGAAGGCGTCGGCGAAGACAAGATCGACATCGCCAACTCCTCGCGCGCCATCAAGGCCGAGGAACTCGACACCTGCAAGGCGAACGGCGTGGCCGACGTCGAGGAAGTGAAGATCGGCTACGACGGCATCGTGTTCGCTTCGGACATCGCCGGCCCGGACTTCGCCATCGAGCCGGTCGACATCTACAAGGCCCTCGCGGCCCAGGTGATCGTTGACGGCAAGCTCGTCGCCAACCCCTACACCAAGTGGTCGGAAGTCAACGCCGCGTTCCCCGAATGGGACATCGCCGCCTACATCCCGGGCGAGAAGCACGGCACCCGTGAAGTGTTCGAGACCAAGCTGCTCGAAGCCGGTTGCGACAAGGCCGCCCTGACAGCCGCCGGTATCGCCGATGCCGACCTGTTCAAGACCTGCGTCGCAGTCCGCAAGGACGGCAAGGCCGTGGATATCGACGGCGACTACACCGAGACGCTGGCGCGCATCGACAGCAACAAGACCGGTATCGGCGTGTTCGGCCTGTCGTTCTACGAGAACAACGCCGACAAGCTGAAGGTCGCCACCGTTGGCGGCATCGTGCCCTCGACCGAGACTATCGCTGACGGCACCTACCCGGTCTCCCGTCCGCTCTACTTCTACGTCAAGAAGGCCCATCTCGGCGTCATCCCGGGCCTCAAGGAATACGTGGACTTCTTCATCTCCGACGACATGATCGGTCCGGACTCGCCGCTGGCGGAATACGGTCTGGTTGCGGCCCCCGACGCTGAGCGCGAGGAAGTTCGCGCCAGGTTCGAGGCGGGCGACGTTCTGTAAGTCTACCAGGGCGCGGGCCAAGGGCCGCGCCTCTACCGCCTTCGGGCGGCTCTAGTGAGTATCCAAACGAGGCACCGATGTCCGCAGGCTGGCTGGTCGCAATCATTCTTGGAATTGGCGCCCTGGCGTACTTCCTCGCCGCACGGCGCGCGCGTTCCCAGCGCGACCTGGTCGATCGGGCGAAGGAAGTGCCGCACTCCCTTCCGCTCTATCACGGTTGGTTCGCCTTCCTCGTTTCCACGCTGCCCGCCCTGCTTGTCTTCCTCGCTCTCAGCGCGGTTTCCAACGGTCTCATCGAAAGCAGGATCCGGGCCGAAGTTGCCCAGCATGTGCCCGATACGGCCGCCGCTAGTCTCCAGATCGGCATGATCCGCAACTCGGCAGTCGCCCTGACGCAGCTCAACCTCGCCGGCGACGATGTTCCCGCGACCTACGCGGCTCTGCGCGACAAGGCATCGTCCGCCGGCATCACCATGCCGGACAGCGGCGAGGACTACATGGTCGCGCTCGCCGCTCGCGCCAATGCGGACGCCAATACCCACCGCCTGCTGATCCAGGCCCTCACCTTAGTGCTGTCGATCACCGGCGCGGTGTTCGCCTACTCGCGCATCAAACTCCGCCTGCGCGCCCGCAACGAGGTGGAAGGCATCGTCCTCTGGGCGTTGCTCGGCGCCTCGAGCGTCGCGGTTCTCACCACCGTGGGCATCGTGCTTTCGATGCTCGGCGAGACGATCCACTTCTTTTCCGAGATCAACCCGCTCAACTTCTTCTTCGGCACCGTCTGGGATCCGCGCTTTGCAGCCGCCGGCTCGGGTGGCTCCGAAGGCCAGTTCGGCCTCATCCCGCTGCTGGCCGGTACGCTCTACATCGCCTTCGTCTCGATGCTGTTCGCCGTGCCGATCGGCCTGATGGCGGCGGTCTACATGGGCGAGTACGCCTCGCCCAAGGTCCGCTCGACGGTGAAGCCGCTGCTCGAACTGCTCGCCGGTATCCCCACCATCGTCTACGGCATCTTCGCCGTGGTGACGCTCGGGCCATTCTTCCGCGATCTCTCGGCGGCACTGTCCGGTGGCTTTGCCTTCATCCAGGCCCAGTCGGTGTTCACCGCCGGCATCGTCATGGGCGTGATGCTGATCCCGGTCGTGTCCTCGCTCTCCGATGACGTGATCACCGCCGTGCCGCGCGCCATGCGCGACGGCTCGCTCGCACTCGGCGCCACAAGGTCGGAGACGATCCGGAAGGTAATCCTGCCGGCAGCACTTCCCGGCATCGTCGGCGCGCTGCTGCTGACCGCCTCGCGCGCCATCGGCGAGACCATGATCGTGGTGCTTGCCGCGGGTGTCGCCGCCCGCCTCACCGCCAACCCGTTCGAGGCGATGACCACCATTACGGTGAAGATCGTCAACCAGCTGACCGGCGACCTCGAGTTCAACTCGCCGCAGACGCTCGTCGCCTTCGCCCTGGGCCTGACCCTCTTCGTCATCACCCTCGGCATGAACGTCTACGCGCTCTACATCGTGCGCAAGTATCGGGAGCAGTACGAATGACCGACGCAGCCCTGCCACACAGCGCGGTCGCTTCTGCCCCCGCAGCCCGACGGGACTTCGGCCTGAAGCGCCGGCATGCCGCCGAAGCCCGCTTCCGCTTCTACGGCATCGCGGCCATCGTCATCGGCCTCGGCTTCCTTGCCATCCTGCTCTTTTCGATCGTGTCGAAGGGCTACACGTCCTTCGTCCAGACCTCGATCACCGTGCCGGTCGAGTTCTCGGCCGAGATCATCGACAAGGACAACGAGCGCGCCGCCAACCCGCGTGTGCTCATCTCCGCCAACTACCCGGTCGTGGCTCGCAACGCCGTCGCCAAGGCGCTGGGTGTCTCGACCGACGACAAGGCGGCGATGAAGGAAGTTGCCAAGTTCATCTCCGACGGCAGCCGTGCCGTGTTGCGCCAGATCGTCATCAGCGACCCCTCGGTGATCGGCACCACCCGTCCTGTCACCCTGCTGGCCACTGCCGATATCGATAGCGCCAACAAGGGCCAGATCGACCTCAACGTTCCCGAGGCCAAGCGCAAGGTTTCCGACCAGCAGCTCGCCTGGCTGGACCAGCTCCGGGCCGAAGGCGCCATCTCGACGCCGTTCAACTGGGGCCTACTGACCTTCGGCGCCTCCTCGCGTCCCGAGACCTCCGGCCTCGGCGTGGCGCTGATCGGCTCGCTCTACATGATGGGTATCGTGCTGCTCTGCGCGCTCCCCATCGGCGTCGCCGCCTCGATCTATCTCGAGGAGTTCGCCAAGAAGAACCGCTTCACCGACTTCATCGAGGTGAACATCAACAACCTCGCCGCGGTGCCCTCGATCGTCTTCGGCCTGCTCGGCCTGGCCGTGTTCATCAACTTCTTCGGCATGCCGCGCTCGGCGCCCATCGTCGGTGGCCTCGTGCTGACGCTGATGACGCTGCCGACCATCATCATCGCCACCCGCGCGGCCCTGCGTTCCGTCCCGCCCTCGATCCGATCGGCGGCCCTCGGTATCGGCGCCAGCAAGATGCAGATGGTGTTCGACCACGTGCTGCCGCTGGCCACGCCCGGCATCCTCACCGGCACCATCATTGGCCTCGCCCGTGCGCTCGGCGAGACCGCGCCTCTGCTCCTGATCGGCATGGTGGCCTTCGTCGCCGACGCACCGAGTTCCCCCTTCGATCCGGCAACGGCACTGCCAGTCCAGATCTACATGTGGTCGAACGAGGCCGAGCGTGCCTTCGTCGAGCGGACCTCGGGCGCCATCATCGTGCTGCTCGCCTTCCTCGCCCTCATGAACATCATCGCCATTCTGCTGCGCCGCCGCTTCGAGCGCCGCTGGTAAGCCCATTCACGGATGACCCCCATGACCACCGAAGCCCTCGCAGCCAGCCCCGCCCCCGCCTCGATCCCGAACGCCCCGCCCAAGATGCAGGGCGAGAAGGTCGGCGTCTTCTACGGCGAGAAGCAGGCCCTGTTCGATGTCGACCTGAAGATCGAGCAGTTCAACGTAACCTCGCTGATCGGACCCTCGGGTTGCGGCAAGTCGACGTTCCTGCGCTCGCTCAACCGGATGAACGACACCATCGATGGCTGCCGCGTCACCGGCAAGATCACCCTCGACGACGACGATATCTACGATCCGTCGATCGACGTGGTCGAACTGCGCGCCCGCGTCGGCATGGTGTTCCAGAAGCCCAACCCATTCCCCAAGTCGATCTACGAGAACGTGGCATACGGCCCGCGCATCCACGGCATCGCCCGCAACAAGACGGACATGGATGAGATCGTCCACTCCTCGCTGCGGCGTGCGGGCCTGTGGAACGAGGTGAAGGACCGGCTCGGCGAGCCTGGCACGGGCCTCTCCGGCGGCCAGCAGCAGCGCCTCTGCATCGCGCGCGCCATCGCGACGCGGCCCGAAGTGCTGCTGATGGACGAGCCCTGCTCGGCCCTTGATCCGATCGCGACCGCCGTCATCGAGGAACTGATCGACGAGTTGCGCGAGAACTTCACCATCGTCATCGTTACGCACTCGATGCAGCAGGCCGCCCGTGTCAGCCAGAAGACCGCCTTCTTCCACCTCGGCAAGCTGATCGAGGAAGGCAAGACCGAGGACATCTTCACCAACCCTCGTAACAAGCAGACCCAGGACTACATTACCGGCCGTATCGGCTGACCTCAGCGAGGACTTCGACCCAATGGCATCGCTCAACGAGCACATCGTCTCCTCCTACGAAGACGAACTGACCAATCTCAACACCGCCATCTCCGAGATGGGCGGCATGGTCGAGCAGGCGATCACCGAAGGCGCCGGCGCCCTGCTGAGGCTCGACCACCAGCAGGCCCAGGACGTCCGCAAGTTCGACAAGAAGATCGACGACATGCAGCAGCGCATCAACGATGCCGCCGTCTCGATCATCGCCCGTCGCCAGCCCATGGCCGCCGACCTGCGCATGGTGGTCACCGCCATCCAGGTGGCCAACGACCTCGAGCGCACTGGCGATATGGCCAAGCAACTCGCCAAGCGCGCGCTGCAGATCGAAACGCTGAGCCTCGCGCCGAAATTCTACAATGGCGTCAAGCACATGAAGGACCTGGTCGCCCGCCAGCTGCAGACTGCCCTCGATGCGTACCTCACCCGCGACAGCAAGGCCGCGGTGGACGTCTGCGCGCACGACGACGAGGTCGATGCCATCTACAATTCGCTGTTCCGCGAGCTCTTGACCTACATGATGGAAGATCCGCGCAACATCACGCAGTGCACGCACCTGTTGTTCTGCGCCAAGAGCCTCGAGCGGGTCGGCGACCACGCGACCAACATCGCGGAAGCCGCATACTATCTCGAGACCGGCCGGCATCTCGGTGCCGACGAACAGCAGCGCCAGCCTCGCTGAGGCTAGGCCGACCCGATAGGATAGACCTGCAATGAGCGCCACCATCCTGATCGTCGAAGACGAAGACGATGTCGCCGTGCTACTGCGCTACAACCTCGAAGCCGAGGGCTTTCGCGTGGCGACCGCCGCGTCGGGCGACGAGGCGGTGGAACGCATCCGCGATGGCGTGCCGGACCTGATCCTGCTCGACTGGATGCTCCCGGGTCTCTCCGGTATCGAGCTCTGCCGCCGCTGGCGTGCCAAGGAAGAAACCGCGCGCACCCCGATCATCATGATCACCGCGCGCGGCGAGGAAGAAGAGCGCGTCCGCGGACTCGCCACCGGCGCCGACGACTATGTCGTGAAACCCTTCTCGATCCCCGAGCTGCTGGCGCGCATCAATGCGCTGCTCCGCCGCTCGAGCCCGCAGCTCGTCACCGCCGTGCTGAAGGCCGGCGATCTCGAACTCGATCGCACCAGCCACCGCGTCCGCCGCGGCGGCCGCGAGGTTCACCTCGGGCCCACCGAGTATCGGCTGCTCGAATACCTGATGCGCCATCCCGGCCGCGTCTATTCGCGCGAGCAGCTGCTCGACGGCGTGTGGGGCAACGACGTCTATGTCGACGAGCGCACGGTCGACGTCCATGTCGGGCGCCTGCGCAAGGCCATCAACCGCCACCGCGACGCTGACCCGATCCGCACTGTCCGCGGCGCCGGCTACGCCTTCGACGAGCGCTTCGCCGCGATGAGCTGACGGTTCCACTTCCGACGGTGATGAAAAACCCAGTAAGAAAAAGGCCCGCTCGAAGCGGGCCTTTCCGTATCAGTGCTTGTGCGACGGGTGGTCGTCGAACTCATGCGGCTTGAAGTGGTAGTCGGCCGAGCAGAACTCGCACACCACTTCGATCTCGCCGTCGACCACCATCTCCTCGCGATCCTCGGCGGTGAAGTTGTCGCGCAGCATCGCCTCGATCCGCTCGGCCGAGCAGGTGCAGCGCTCCTCGAGCACGATCGGCTCGAACACGCGGACACCGGGCTCGTTGAACAGCCGGAACAGCAGGCGCTCGGCGCTGAGGTCCGGGTCGGCGAGTTCGTCGTCGGCGACGGTCGATAGGTAGGCCCGCGTCGTCGTCCACTTGTCGTCCTCGACATAGTTCGGATCGGCCGTCTCGGGGTTGTCAAAGTTTCCGTCGCCCGGCAGGTCCGGCATGACCGACTGGCCATGCGGCGGCAGGAACTGAACCAGCGCGCCACCGGCGCGCCAGTGGGGCCCGCCCGAACCGCGAACCGAATGCTGTGCAACGGCCAGCCGCACCAGCGTCGGGATCTGTTCCGACTGCTGGAAATAGGTGTGCGCCACATCCTCGAGCGTGCCGCCATCGAGCGCCACGATGCCCTGGTATCGCTCCATGTGGACGCCCTGGTCGACCGTCATGGCGAGGTGTCCCTTGCCGAGCATCTGTGCCGGCGACGTCTCGCCACGCTGCACCGCCTGCATCACCGCGTCGGCGTCGAAGCGCGCATAGCCACGCAGGCCATCCGGCGCGTCGAGGTCGACGACGATCAGGTTCACCGGCCCGTCGGTCTGGGTCTGGAGGATGAACCGGCCCTCGAACTTCAGCGAGGAGCCGATCAGGGCGGCCAGCACCACGGCCTCGCCGAGCAGGCGGGCCACCGGTTCGGGATAGTTGTGGCGATTGAGAATGTTGTCGAGCGCGGCACCGAGCCGGACCACGCGGCCGCGGCTGTCGAGCCGGTCGAGGGTGAAGGGCACCACGACGTCGTCGCCCGACTCCGGGCGATCGAGGCCATAGGTGCTGAGCTCAGTCTGCGTCATCATCAAAAACCCGATCTCGCGGAGCAACGCCGCTCCACCGTGGGGACCGGGTTCCGCGCCTTACTTTATCTTGCGCATCAGATAGGCAGAACCGCTAGATGTTCTGCCGGTCCTGGCCCAGGGCCCAGCACAGGATCGCCTTCTGGGCGTGAAGCCGGTTTTCGGCTTCATCAAAGACCACCGATTGCGGCCCGTCTATGACCTCGTCGGTCACCTCGTCGCCGCGATGGGCCGGCAGGCAGTGCATGAACAGCGCGTCCTTATCGGCCAAGGCCATCAATTGGGTATTCACCTGGTAGGGTTTCAAGGCCCTGCGGCGTTCGGCGGCGTCGGTATCGCCCATCGACACCCACGTGTCGGTGATGATGAGGTTCGCGTCCTTCACCGCTTCTTCCGGATCCTCGATCAGGCGGACGGAAGCGCCGGCCTTCTTGATGTCGGCGAGAAGGTCCTTTTCCGGGGCATATTCTTCGGGCACGGCGATGGTGAGTTCGGCGCCGAAAAGCTCGGCCGCATTCACCCAGCTGGCCAGCACGTTGTTGCTGTCGCCGACCCAGGCAACCTTGGCGCCCTTGATGTTGCCGCGGTGCTCCTCGAACGTCATCACGTCGGCCATCACCTGGCAGGGATGGGCGCGACGGGTAAGGCCGTTGATCACCGGGACGGTTGCGGCCTCGGCGAGCTCGAGCAGGTCCGCATGGGTGAGGATGCGGATCATGATGGCATCGACATAGCGGCTCATGACCCTTGCGGTGTCGGCGAGAGTTTCCTCGCGCGAAAGCTGCATTTCGGCGCCGGTAAGCATGATGGTCTCGCCACCGAGCTGGCGCATGCCGACGTCGAAGCTGACGCGGGTACGGGTCGACTGGCGCTCGAAGATCATCGCCAGCACCTTGTCCTTGAGGAGCTGCGGGCGATCACCCTTCTTGAGACGATCCTTGAGTTCGACGGCCTGGCTCAGCATGCCGCGCAATGTGACGGCGTCGAAATCATCGAGATTGAGGAAATGGCGTGGGGTAGCGGTCATCGGACCTCTCCTTTGCGAAACGCGCCGGGCGGGAGCTGCTGTCCCCCGCTCTCAGAGCGCATCCCTGTAATTGGTCAGGCGGTGGCCTTGTCGGCTTCGATCTCTTCGAAGACGGCGGTGAGCTTCTTCATCGCCTCTTCGATGTCGGCTTCGGTGACGACGAGCGGCGGCAACAGGCGCAGCACGTTCTCGTTTGCCGTCATGGCCAGCATGTGCTGCTCGTCGCGAAGCTTGGCCGCAACATCGCGTACCGGCGATGCGATGCGGATGCCGGTAAGCAGGCCCTTGCCGCGCAGTTCCAGCACCTGCTCGGGGAAGCGCTGTGCCAGTTGCTGCAGGTGCCACTTGAGGCGCTGGCCCATCCGGTCGACTTCCTCGAAGAAGCCGGGCGCGAGCATGCGGTCGAGCACCGCGTTGCCCATCGCACAGGCAAGGGGATTGCCGCCATAGGTGGAGCCGTGCGTGCCCGGCACCATCGACTTGGCCACCTCGCCCTTGGCGAGGCAGGCGCCGAGCGGGAAGCCCGCGCCGATGCCCTTGGCCACGGCCATGATATCGGGCTCGATGCCGGTCCATTCGTGGGCGAAGAACTTGCCGGTCCGGCCGTAGCCGCACTGCACTTCGTCGAGGATGAGCAGGATGCCGTGCTGGTCGCACAGGGCGCGGAGGCCACGCATGTAGTCGCCGGTCATCTCGGTGCAGCCGCCCTCGCCCTGCACGGGCTCGATCAGGATGGCGGCCGTCTGCGGCGTGATCGCTGCCTTGACCGCCTCGAGATCGTTCGGATCGAGGTGCTTGAAGCCCGCGAGCGGCGGGCCGAAGCCCTCGAGATAGTGCTCGTTGCCCGAAGCGGCGATCATGCCCATGGTCCGGCCGTGGAACGAGCCGGTGAAGGCGATGATCTCGTAGCGGTCCTTCTCGCCCTTGGCCCAGAAGTAGTGCCGGGCGGTCTTGACCGCGCACTCCACTGCTTCGGTACCGGAGTTGGTGAAGAAGCACGCGTCGGCGAAGGTGTTCTCCACCAGCCGCTGGCCCAGCCGCTCCTGCTCGGGAATGGTGAAGGTGTTGGCGGTGTGCCAGACCTTCTCGGCCGCAGCCTTCAGCGCTGCCACCATATGCGGGTCGCCATGGCCCAGCGCGTTCACCGCGACGCCGGCGTGGAAATCGAGATACTCGGTGCCATCCTGCGCGAACAATCGCACGCCCTCGCCCCGCTCGAAGGCGAGGTTGGACCGGGCATACGTGCCGTACAGCGCAGACATTTTCGCACCTTTCAGGTTCGCGGAGGGGGACTGTTGCAAAAGCCCCACAGAAACCAAAAACGCGCTGCGGTTGAGCGGCGCGTTCCGGGGCTTTCGGTATGCCCTTGTGGAGTAATTAAGTCAACGGAAACGGGGCTTGCAGGGGGCAAGTGCCTGATTTGACTCGTGTCTTGCGGGTGCCCGCCAGGTGCCTGAATCCCGCCGCGTTTTCCCCGTGTAAAACCGCCCCGACTCTTGCACCGGATTCCGCGAGCCGTGTAGTATCAAGGCGTTGGGGCACGATATCTCGTGTGGCGGACCCATCAGACCTACGATGCGTAGTAGCGTATCAGGCTGTTGCCTTGGCAACGGCACGGTCAAGGAGTCCGTCCACGCCTAAATGGCGGTTAGGAGCATTTGATTTGTTGGGCTGGACTGAAGAACGCGTCGAGCTGCTCAAGAAGCTATGGCTTGAGGGGCTGAGCGCCAGCCAGATCGCGGGCGTATTGGGTGAAGGTGTCACCCGCAACGCCGTGATCGGCAAGGTACACCGTCTCAAGCTTTCCGGCCGCGCCAAGCCTGCCACTTCGGCACCGCGCGTCCGCACGGCACCGCGCCCGGCTGCCCGCCGCGTGTCGTCGCCGGCCAGCACCTCGCGTTCGAGCGGGCTGGGCTCGGTGATGAAGACCCGCAACACCATGAGCTCGGGCGGCGGCGCCATCCAGGGCGCTACTGCGCTCAAGATGGATGAGCAGTTCGCGGTCGAAATGGAAATGGCGCCCCAGGCGCAGGAGCTGTTCATCCCGGTGGAGCAGCGTCTGACGCTGCTGCAGCTGAGCGAGCAGACCTGCAAGTGGCCGATCGGCGACCCGCTGACCCCGGACTTCTATTTCTGCGGCCAGCACTCCGATGACGGCAAGCCCTACTGCGACTTCCACAGTCGCCGCGCCTACCACCAGCCGGACAAGAAGCGCCGCTGAGAGAGTTCTGAACTTGACGAGGCCGGGAGCAGTCCCGGCCTTTGCTTTTGGAGGGACGATGGCCAGCAAGACCGCCTACCTCGCCCTGCTGCGCGGCATCAATGTCGGCGGCAAGAACAAGGTGCCGATGGCCGGGCTGAAGCAGCTGCTCGAGGAAATCGGGCTCGAGGACGTCAGGACCTATATCCAGAGCGGCAACGCCATGTTCCGCTCCACCCTTGCCGCAAGCACGATCGGGCGGAAGATCGAGGCGGGCCTCACCTCCGGCTTCAAGCTCGACGACGAGCTGATCAAGGTGCTGGTCATCAGCCACGATGCCCTGAAGGCCGTTGTCGACAAGCGGCCGAAGGGCTTCGGCGACGAGCCAGGCAAATACCACTCCGACGCGATCTTCCTGATGGACATCGACCGTGACGAGGCCTTTGCCGTGTTCGCGCCCCGCGAGGGCGTCGACAAGGTCTGGCCTGGGGAGGGGGTGATCTACTCCCAGCGGCTGAGCGCCGAGCGGACCAAGAGCCGGCTAAGCAAGATCGTCGCCTCGGCGCTCTACAAATCCATGACCATCCGCAGCTGGCAGACGACGCAGAAGCTGCTGGAGATGATGGACGACTACTAGCGCCGCAGCGCCTCCACAGCCGTCTCGAGCACCGCATGCACGTCGTGGCGCTCATTGCCCGTGGCGATCCGCACGCGTTGCACGGTGTGCTGGTTGTAGAGGCTCACCATAAAATCCTCGACGCTGAGCTTGCTGTACTCGGCGATCGGCACCCCGACCGCTTCCGTAACCAGTTCGGCCCGCCCGGCGACGAGATCGAACACCAGCCCGAGCGCCGGGCTGGCCTCGCCCAGTCCGGCCCGGAATGCCAGGATGTCCGCTGCAGCTTCGTTTCGCGCCGTAAACAGCCGATCGGCATAGGCGTCGATCAGCTGGGCCGCGAGCAGCGCTTTTTTGCGCGACAGCATGGCCTGCCGCGCCTCGGCCACGGCTTCCTCGAGATAGGCGAAGTGCCGCCCGAGATCAGCCGAGGTGCTTATGGAAGAACTCCAGTGAGCGGGCCGAGGCCTTGGTGCAGGACGCTTCGTCGAACTTCTCCGCGCGGTCGCTGTTACAGAAGCCGTGGTCGCCATTGTAGACATAGATGTCGGCGCCGGGGTGCCGGGCCTTCAGCTGCTCGACCTGCTCCAGCGGGATGCCCTGGTCCTTGTCGCCGAAGTGCATCTCGATCGGGATCCGCGGTTCGAGCTCGATATAGTTCGGCACGCCGCCGCCATAGTAGCCGGACGCCGCGCTGAGGCCGCTGGCCCGGCTCGCCGCGATCCAGCTCATCCGGCCGCCGAAGCAATAGCCGGTGATGCCGACCTTGCCACCCTCGGCCGCGGACTTCACCGCCGCCTCGATATCCAGCACCGCCTTGTCCATCGAAAACGACTTCATCAGTTCGCCGACAATGGGGAAGTGGTCGGGACCGTAGTTCTCGCTCTCGAAGCCCGGCTGCATGCGATCGAACATGGAGGGCGCGATGGTGAGGTAGCCGTGGCGCGCCCAGCGATCGGCGACGCTACGGATCCAGTTGTTGAGGCCCCAGACTTCCTGGATCAGCACCACACCGCCGCGTACCTTGCCCTCGGGCCGGGCTCGGTAGGCGCCCAGCTCGAACCCGTCCGAGGTGGTGAGTTTGATACGTTCGCCCATGTTCAGTCTCCTGATGTGCTGCCGTCCGGTTGCCCCGAACGCCGCTGGTATTAGCTAAGGACAGGCGTCGCCGGGGGTGGCGCCTCGGGGTGTATGAGGCCGTCCGCCTTGAGGTCGCTCCACAGCGCCGCGGGGATGGCCTCGTGATAGCCGGCAAGGTTATCGGCGAACTCGGTGCCGTTCGAAAAGCCCGGGATGATTGCGGTGACTGCCGGGTGGCCGAGCGGGAAGCTCAGGGCAGCGCGGATCAGTGTCGTTCCGTGCCTGTCGGTCAGCTCCTTGATGCGCCGGGTCTTCTCGATCATCTCGTCGCTGGCCTGTTCATAGTCGTACTTCGCCTCCGGGATCGGTCCGGTGGCGAGGATGCCGCTGTTGAGCGGTGCGCCGATAACGATGGATACGCCCTCCCGCAGTATGCGGGGGAATAGCGTGTCGATCACCGCCTGGTCGAGCAGCGTGTAGCGGTTGGCGAGGAGGAACACGTCGAAACGCGCATGGTTCATCAGCTCGCCGATGATCGGCCCTTCGTTGACGCCGGCACCGATGGCCCTGACATCGCCGGCCGACCGCAGCTCTTCCAGCGCCCTGAGGCCACCCTTCAGCAGCTGCCGCATGGTCTTCGCGTGGTTCTTCTTCTGGCTGAACGCACCGATATCGTGCAGCAACAGGATATCGATCCGCTCGAGTCCGAGACGCTGCAGCGAGTTCTCGTAGCTGCGCATGATGCCGTCATAGGTGAAATCGAACTGCGGCCGGAAGGGCAGGGCGCGCGCCGTGCCGTGCCGCTCCAGCGCCCATTCGCGGTCGGGTACGAGAAGGCGCCCGACCTTGGTCGAAAGCACATACTCGTCGCGCGGCTTGCTTCTGAGGAAGTCGCCGATCCGCCGCTCGGAAAGGCCCGAGCCATAGAACGGCGCGGTATCGAAATAGCGTATCCCCGCGTCCCATACCGATCCGAGCAGCTTTCGCGTGGTCGCATCCGAGGGCGCCCGCTTGAGGTCGCCGATCGGCGCGCCGCCGAACCCGATCCGGCTGATTTCGAGGCCTGTCTGGCCTATCGGGCGCTTCTCGATCACCGCGCCGCCCACAGCAGGCCTCGCGTCAGGATGGTCCTGATTTCGGGCGCCTCCAGCTCCGCCGGCTTGTGGCCGAGCGCGGTGTAGAAGACACGGCCGTTGCCATAGGCGGACTTGTAGACTACGGGCATCACCACATCCTTCTTCCAGAAGGCATGCTCGCCGCTGAACGTGGTCGTCGCCAGCACCTGCACGGTCGGATCGACATGCATGTAGTACTGCTCCGACGTGTGCTCGAAGCTCCCGATCCCCTGCATGATCGGATCGTCCTTCACCCTGGGGTCGACCCGGTAGGTGATGATGTCGCCCGGGTGGGTGGCGAAGGTGCAGCCGCCGACGAAGCGCATGCGGGGATTGCCGGGGAAGGTCGTCGCCAGCGCATGGTGGAAGCCCGCAAGGCCGGTCCCGGCTTCGATGGCCGCGCAGAAGCGGATCGAGTTCTCGCGATCCAGTTCTCCGCCGGTGATCTGTGGCACGATCAGGTCGTAGCTGCCGACAGTCTCGCCGCCGAGTGCGGTGTAGTCGTTGGTGACCGTAACCCCGAAGCCCTCGCCCTCGAGGATCTCGCGAACGACGTGAGCACCCTTCTCGGGCTCGTGCAATTCGAGCCCGCCCCACACGACCAATGCTGTCTTCATTATTCTCCGTCCCTGCCGTGAACCGGCTTGGCACCGAGTTCAACAAATGCCGGGCGAGGGGGCAAGGGGACAATTGGGCGGATTTGGGAGGGCGGGATTGTGCCCCGCCTCGGGATGGGCGGCGGACCAGCTCCCGCCGCCCTGCAATCACACCTGGCTCAAGGCGTAGTCGAGATCCTTGATCAGATCGTCCGCATCCTCGAGGCCGACCGACAGCCGGAGCAGGCCCGGAGTGATGCCGGCTTCGAGGCGAACCTCTTCGGTGAAGCGCGCGTGCGTCGTCGTCCCCGGATGCGTGATGAGCGACTTGGCGTCGCCGAGATTGTTCGAGATGAGGATCACCGCCAGCGAATCCGACAGTTTGAACGCCGCTTCCCGGCCGCCCTTGACCTCGAGCGCCACCAGCGTCGAGCCGCTCGCCATCTGGCGCTTCGCCAGTTCGTATTGCGGGTGCGACGGATGGAACGGGTAGGAGACCCGCTCGATCCTGGGGTGATCGGCGAGGAAATCGGCGACCTTCGCAGCACTCTCGGTCATCTGCCTGACCCTGATCGGCAGGGTTTCGACGCCCTTGAGCATGATCCAGGCGTTGAACGGCGACAGCGACGGGCCGGTCTGGCGCAGCAGGGTGTGCACATCGCCTTCGATCAGCGCCTTCGAGCCGAGCACGATGCCACCGAGCGCCCGGCCCTGGCCGTCGATATGCTTGGTGGTCGAATAGGTGACGAGGTCGGCGCCCAGCTCGAGCGGCTTCTGCAGCATGGCCGTGGCGAACACGTTGTCGACGATCAGTTTCGCGCCATGCGCCTTGGCGATCTTGCTGACGGCCGCGATATCGACGAGTTCGAGCGTCGGGTTGGTCGGCGTCTCGATGAAGATCACCTTGGTATTGGCCTGCATGGCGCGCGCAAAATTTTCGGGATCGCGCCCGTCGACCAGCGTCGAGGCGACGCCGAACCGTGGCATCAGGTCTTCCACGACATAGCGGCAGCCGCCGAACAGCGCCCGCGCCGCAACGATATGGTCACCGGCCCGCACCTGGCTCATCACCGCGTTGGTGACTGCCGACATGCCGGTGGCGAAGGCGCGCGCCGCCTCGGCGCCCTCGAGCAGCGCCATGCGGTTCTGGAACATCTCCATCGTCGGGTTGGCGAAGCGCGAATAGTTGTGGGCGCCGGGAATCTTGTTGAGGAACAGGTCCTCGGCATATTGCGAGCTCGGGTACGAATAGCCCGAGTTCATGAAGATGGCTTCGCTGGTCTCGTTGAACTCGCTGCGCCGAGTCCCGCCATGGACCAGCTGCGTCGCCGCCGACTGCTTCCTGGGATCGTTCAGCGGATTGTTCGACTTCGACATGGCATCCTCGAAAGCAGCAAAAAACCGGCACGCGTGGGCGGCCGGCTCCAAAGGGTCCCTTTAGCGACTTGTTTTAGGTGGCTGCAATCAGACCGGCCAAATCACCACCGTGCGCGTTCACGTCACCGCAAAGGCGCACAACTGCGATATACGACCCAAGCCGTCTTGGCGTCAACGGCCGAGGTTGCTAGGGACAGTCGGGACCGACTGCAACGTAGGGGCATAAGTGCAGAGCGAACTTTGGGCTACGGGCGTCTTCCCCGCCCGCTTCATCGAGCGTCTGGCTGCGACTGGGGGCATCGCCGCAGATCGCCCGTTCGATGCCGACCAGGTGCAGCCGGCCAGCCTCGACCTTCGCCTTGGCCGCGTCGCCTATCGCATCCGCTCGAGTTTCCTGCCGGGCCCCGAGCACACGGTGGCCGATCGCATCGAGACCCTGACGCTGCACCAGCTCGACCTCACCAACGGGGCGGTGCTCGAGCGCGGCTGCGTGTACCTTGTCCCGCTGCTGGAAAGCCTCAACCTGCCCGAGAACATTTCCGCCAGCGCCAATCCCAAGAGTTCGACCGGGCGGCTCGACGTGTTCACCCGCGTCATCGGCGACCATGCCCGCGGCTTCGATACCCTGCCGCAGGGCTATCGCGGCCCGCTCTATCTCGAGATCAGCCCGCGCACCTTCCCGGTTCGCGTCCGCACCGGCTCGCGGCTCAGCCAGATGCGCTTCCGCGTCGGCGACAGCCGGCTGACCATCCACGAGCACAAGACGCTGCACAATGTCGAGACGCTGGTATTCGACGCCAACGCCGAAGTCGGCGAGGGCGTCCTGTTGTCGATCGACCTGAAAGGCGAGGACAGGGGCGGCCTGATCGGCTTCCGCTCGAAGCGCCACACCCCGGTGATCGACATGGACATCAAGGACAACCTCGATGTGCTGGATTACTGGGAGCCGCTGATCAACCGCGGCCGCGACGAGTTCATCCTCGATCCCGACGAGTTCTACATCCTCGTTTCCCGCGAGAGCGTCCACGTGCCGCCTGCCTATGCCGCGGAGATGGTGCCGTTCGATCCGCTGGTTGGCGAGTTCCGCGTGCACTATGCCGGCTTCTTCGACCCCGGCTTCGGCCACTCGGCTGCGGGCGGCACCGGCAGCCGTGCGGTGCTCGAGGTGCGCAGCCGCGAGGTGCCGTTCCTGCTTGGTCATGGGCAGACCATCGGCCGGCTGATCTACGAACGGTTGTCGGAGGCACCCGACCGCCTCTACGGCACCGGGCTCGGTTCGAACTACCAGGCCCAGACGCTGAAGCTATCCAAGCACTTCAAGCCGTTCTCGCTCTAGGAAGCGGTCTGCGGGACGGCCCTTTTCGGCGGTGAATGGGCGTTGCGGACGGCCGGGAACGGCGTGTCCTTCGGGATCGGCAGTCCAAGGAAGGGGCAGAGCTTTTCCCAGCCCTCACCGTCGCAGACGCTCATCACCATCAGGTCACCGGGGCGGCTGGCGAAGAACTCCTGTACCCCGTCGTGGTACTGCTGGTAGCGCACCCTGTACACGTCGCGGTCGAACGCCGGGACGCCATAGGTCCGCAGGCGGTTCTCCTGCAGCCACAGCGATGGCGGGGTCTTGTCGGCCGGCTTGCGGGAACGGTTATCGAGCCAGCTCTCGAGTTCGCGCGTCGTGAGGATGTAGCGCGAGCCGGGAAACATGACGTCGAGCTCGCGGTAGCGGCAGCTCACGGGAATGTCGAGCAGGACCTGGTGTTTCTCGAAGTCGTCGAGACTCTGCGGATAGTGGCACGAAGAGAGGTTCAAGAGCTTCATCGCCCGGTGCAGCGATCGCGTTCCGGTGCCGCTCAGCCCTATGCAGAATATCTTGTTCGTCGCGGCGACCCTCACTCGCTGCGATAGACCAAACATCCAATAAGCGCTCCCTGCGTGGCTGACTTTGCACTATCATTCCCGTTCGATGGTAAAAAGCAGATTCTGTTGCTGAAGCCGCACCCTACGACTTTGTTACCAACGGACGTGTCCGATCGTTTCTCAATGACTCCGAAGCTCAACACAGTCGACCTGCAGACCCTGGATCATCCGGCTATTGTCCTTGGCTCGGGTCCGAAGGCACAGCCCCCCGATAGACAGGAGGACTGGGCCCTCTTTACCGTCAACGGCTCTCAGGCACTGGCGGCTGGATGGGCCAAGCCCGATCCCGACATGACCCTCTTCGGCACCACCGTGCTCGGCATGCGTGAATCGAATCGGGCGGCCCAGGCGGTGCTGCGCGGGCGGCATACGCGGCTGCTGGTGATGGTGCGCGACGGCAGCAATCCGTGGCTCCACAGCTTCAACCTGTGGCGTATCGGCTATCGCTACGATCGCCGGGTGCTGCTCAGCACGGCTCAGCGGGCAGGCATGTTCGAGGCGGTGCTGGGCAAGTCGATGGGCAGCGTCGCCAAGCCTTCGAACGGCATCTTCCTCGCCCTCATCGCGCTCCATCTAGGTGCGCCGAGAGTGCTGATGACGGGCTTTTCGCTGAGCAAAGCCGGCCACGGCTACAACGCTGCCAACCACCCCCGCAACCACGCCGGCGCCGACGCGGATATCCTCGCCGAACTGGTGCGCCGCGATGCGCCGGTATTCGCCAACGATCCGGAGTTCGCCAGCGAGAGCGGGCTGAGACTGCTGTAGGGCCGTCAGCGGGTCGGATAGCCCAGTTGGCGGAAGTCCTCGGCGAAGAGGCGCGTGACGATCTCGGTGGTCCTCGCGTCGTAGTGGCTGTCGACCTTGTCGTCGGCCTTGGGGGCGCGGTAGGCGCTCGAACGGCTGCCGCCGGGCGCGAAATCTGCGGGGGTCGTCCGCCCCGTCAGGTCCTTGAGCTTGCCGAGGATGAAGGGCAGGTCCCGATCCATGTTCTCGAGGCGCGCGACGTAATCGAACTTTTCCACCGGCAGCAGGATGATCGAGGTCTGCGGCGCCCAGTGGATGTTCTCGTGCAACCCGCCATCAGAGAGGTAGTCGCAGAATTCGCCGAAGGTCGGCAGGCGGGTTCGCGAGATCTGCTTGATCGGCTTTTCCAGCCGGATGATCTTGTCGAGATAGGCCGACAGCGTGCGCGTATAGGGATTGCGCACGACGGTGAACTTGAACAGGCGCTCGAAATCCTCGACCTGCGCCGCGGTCATCTCCGACGGCTTCACATACTGCTTCTTGACCACCTGCTGGATCAGCTCCTCGGTGGAGCGCAGCTTGAACAGCTCGAGCAGCACGAACGAGTTCGCCGATTTCGGCACCCGGCTGAAGAACGCGCCGACCTCGAAATCGGCAGCGCCACGCGCGTCGATCCACGAGAGTCGCGTCCGGCTCTGCTTGGGATATTTCCGGTAGAAGGGCCGGCTGGAGAGATAGGCCGTGTTGCGCCGGATGGCGTTCACGATCAGGTTCATGCTCATGCCCCCCGCGGCTCCAAGAGGCGCTAGATTGCGTAAAAGCCGGCGGGGCGCAATATCCTAGGCGATTGCCAGTTGCGCGGTCGCAATCTAGTACCTTGGCAGCCGCGGTGGCTGCCGCGGGTCGACAGCAAAGTGCGCCATGGCAGTATTTCTCCTCAAGGACCCGGACGCCGTATTCATCCACATCCCCAAGACGGCGGGGCGATCGATCCGGGTGGGGGCGTGGGACGGGCGCTACGAGGGGCCGGCCCGGGGCTACATCCCCGAAGACTGGGACGCGCATTTCAAGTTCGCCTTCGTGCGCGACCCGATGAAGCGGCTAGTCTCGGCCTGGCGGATGTTCTCGGACGGCCGGGTCGATGTGCCCCGCAAGGACAGGAAGGGGCTCCTGTCGCTGCTGCGCTTCAACCGAACCCTGTCGGAGACGCACCGGCCGCTGTTTCCCGGCCTAACCATTGGCGAGTTCATGGACATGGCCGAGGACGAGACCATCGGTCTCGACGATCGCACGCCCGGCAAGGTGAAGCGCCGCTCGGTACTGCGCACCCATGCCGTGCCGCAGACCCACCCGCATAACCTTGTCGATCGCGCCGACTATATCGGCCGCTTCGAGCAGATCGATGCCGAGATGGAAAAGATCGGCGAAAGGCTCGGCACCCGGCTGGTACTGCCGCACACCAACAGGACGACGCAGCAGGCGGACTGGCGCACCCAGCTCACGCCGGCGCTCTACGATCGCATCGTCGCGTACTATCGCGAGGACTTCGAGCGGTTCGGCTACCCGATCAAGCGCTTCGACGAACTGGGCTGACGCTCCAGCCGGCGCAGGTCACGCCGGGCGCTCGCGGCGCCGATGAGCATGCTCAGGCGTCCGATCGGACCTCGGCCCAGCACCGTCAGCCGCTCGCCCTCAGGCAGGCTCGCATGCGCGGCGTAGCGGGCATAGTCGAGCCTGAAGCGGAGCTTCGCCCACCACGGCATGCTGGGGAACAGGCGCAGCGCGGTGGCGTTGTAGTGCGCCGTCAGCCGGGCGCTCCGCATCTTGTTGCGCAGCCCGTTCGCGGTGATCCCGCCCGGCAGGTAGTTCTTGTTCAGCCATACCCGGTTGACGAAACGCGTCCTGCAACGCGAGGCGAGTTCGAACCAGAGGAGGTTCGTCGCGACGCGCAACTCGCCGGGAATGACGGGGAAGCGCCAGTCGCCCAATGCCGCGCGCCTGAACACCTCGCGCTTGTCGCCGCGGATGCGGTTGACGATGCGGGCGGTGAAGAAATCGCTGTCCATTGGCGAAACCGGGAACCTGTCCCCGATCACCGTGCCATCCATGCGAGCCGCGAGCCCGCAGACGCCGCAGAACCCGTCGCGCTCGGCTTCGGGGATCGAGTCCCAGGTCGCAAGAATGTCGGCCAATGCCCCTGGCTCGATCAGGTCGTCGTCGTCCAGCAGCAGGATGAATGCACCGCGCGCCAGATCGAAGCAGCGGTTGAGCGCCGCGCCCCGGCCCGAATGAGGGATGCTGTCCCAGGTCAGCGGAACCGCGCTGGCAACGGCGGCGGCCTCCAGTACGGCGCGCGTCCCGTCGTTCGAACCGTCATCGACGATCACGAGTTCGATCCGCGCGCCGGTCAGGCCCGCAGTCCGCTCGATCAGGGGGCCGAGCTTGTCCGCGCGATTGTGCGTGGCGACGCAGATCGAGATGTCGATCGGCGGGGGCACGTCGCCCGCGCCGCGTTGCTCCGCCATGTCAGTGGTTCCGCTCAGTTTGAGCGCGCAGTCTTATCGGCGCGAACCGGCCCTGTCACTGTTCCCTGAGGGCGTGCGGCAGCCGATCGCGCAAGGAGGATGTCTGCGTGCCGGACGGCGTCGCGATAGGCCGGATCCGTTCGCGCTAGCGAAAGCCCCTGACCATTCACGTCAAACACCAGGCGGGGACGGAGCGTCCCCGCCGAAGCCGACCTGACATCGTGAACCATTGCCTCGACCAGTTCGGCCCGCGAGGCTGTTCGCTCCGCCGCCGCTCGGGTATCGAGTGGGCGCGCCGAATCTGTCCTGCGCAAAGGCAAGGCTTCGCTGCGAGGTGACCAAGGCTGGTCTCCCGGAAATGTTGCTGCTGCTGGGGAAGTCTGCGTCGCCTAGCGGCGCCCGGATCTCACTCGAGCCGGCGCGTCGGCTCGTATGGACGGCTCACATCGTGCCCACGGGGTAACGGAGCAGTGTCCGTTTCTCGGAAGTATAAACTGGGCAAGGACTGTCCCATCGGCCGTCATCTGGTGCGAATGGGGCGCGAATACCGAAGTAAGGCCGAAACGAGAGCCAACGATGCTGTACTTTTGCCCCGAACTGCCGAGAACATGCAGAATTGGTGCCCTGCCGGGTAGTTAGTACGTTCCCGGACCCTGGAGTGCGGCGCTGCGTGGCGGCAGGAGCTATTTCAGAGCGATCGCCCGAGGCCGACAGCGCTGCGGTATGGGCGCCGCCCGCGAGGAGGGCAGTCGGGAACCGGCAACCCTTGACGCCGCCCCGCGCTTTCGGCACATACGAACGCGTTGCGGGTGTAGCTCAATGGTAGAGCAGAAGCTTCCCAAGCTTACGACGAGGGTTCGATTCCCTTCACCCGCTCCAGGCTCCCATCCAGCGCAATCGGATTGATCGTCGAACGCCACGCAGGCTATTG
>JAEWLC010000089.1 GCA_023393475.1 Pseudomonadota bacterium | reverse complement strand
GGCACCTCCCCCTTCATGGGGGAGGATGGGAGGGGCCGTCTGTTTCAGTCGGTCCTCACGCCTCGGGGATCCACACCACCATCGAGCCCTGTCCGCGGTTGGCCCAGAGGTAGTAGGGCAGTGCCGTCAGGGTTGTCGGCGCCTCCCGGGGCGGACTGGTGCGGTAGAGCGTCTTCCACTCGGCCTCGTCGATCGCGGTGCCCTTGGCCCTGAGCTGGATGATGCCGTCGAACAGCGACGATTCCGTCACTTCGAGCGCGCTGTCACGTGGCAGCTTCAGCCGCTGCACCGTGCCGCCCGAATTGTCGGCTTCCTCGATGCAATAGACCAGCGGGCCCCGCTTCAGAGCCACGCGGCCGGCGTCCATCACCACGGCAGGATGCGCGAAGATGCGCTCGGCCGGCATCGGCAGGTCGAGCGAGATCTTGTCCCCCGCCTTCCACGTGCGGTGGATGGTGGCATAGCCGTTCTGAGGCTCGAGCTTCACCGTCTCGCCGTTCACCCTGGCCGTCGCGCCATGGCACCAGCCGGGGATGCGGAGCTTTACGTCGAAGGCCTTCTCGGTCGCCGGGTCTATCGAGATCGAGATATCGCCCGACCACGGGTAGTTGGACTCTTCGCGCACCGCCACCTCGGTGCCGCCGACATCGAGCGTGGTCGAAATGCCGCCATAGAGGTGGAAGGCGAGCCCATCGGGCGCGGTCGAAACGAAGTAGCCGCCGACCGAGGCGACGAGGCGCGAAACGTTCATCGTGCAGCACGGGCAAGTGTGCCAGTCCCAGCGGGTGGGCGTGCCGTTGCTCTCGAGCGGGTTCATGTAGAAATAGTGCTCGCCGTCGCGGCTGAGGCCGGAGAGAGCGCCGTTATAGAGGGCGGTCTCGAGCACATCGCCATACTTGCCGTCGAGATCGAAGTGCAGCATGCGCTGGGCCCAGAAGATCAGCGCCACCGAGGCGCAGGTCTCTGCATAGGCGGTCTGGTTGGGCAGGTCGTAGTCGAAGGTGAAGCCCTCGTTGTGCGCCGAGGGGCCGAGGCCGGCCGTGATGTACATCTTGGTGATCATCACGTCGTTCCATAGCGTCTCGCACGCCTTCTTCAGCGCCGGGTCGTTGAGCTCGACCGCGAGGTCCGCCATGGCGGTGTAGAGATACATGGCGCGCACGGCGTGGCCGACGACCTTGTCCTGCCCGCGCACCGGCTTGTGCGACTGGCTGTACTCGTAATTGCCGTGCGCGTAGCGCTGCGTCTCCCAGCCCTTCTTCTCGCGCTCTTCGCGCTCGGTGTCGAAATAGTGCGGGCTCGGGTTGCCGCGCTCGTTGACGAAGTAGGCCGCCAGATCGAGGTGCTTCTTCTCCTTGGTGAGGTGATAGAGCTTCACCAGCGCCAGCTCGATTTCCTCGTGCCCGTCATAGCCGCGCTTCTGGCCCGGCCCGGGGCCGAAGGTCTGGCGGATGTGCTCGACATAGCGCTCCATGATGTCGAGCCAGCGGCGCCGGCCGGTGGTCTCGTAGTAGGCGATGGCGCCCTCGAGCATGTGGCCGGCATTGTAGAGCTCGTGGTTGTCGCGCAGGTTCGACCAGCGCTTTTCCGGCTCGCGGCCGAGATACCAGCAGTTGAGATAGCCGTCGGGAGCCTGCGCCTTCTCGAAATCGTCGACGATCGCCTCGATCTTGGCCTCGATGTCGGCATCGCGCTTGTGGCTCAGCGCATAGGCGGCCGCTTCGATCCACTTGCCGATGTCGGAATCCCAGAACACCTGCACGGTGAAGCCGTTGGCGTGGCGCGGGAAGCGCAGCGGCGGCGGCGGGCTCGGGAGCTTCAGCGAGTCGAGAATGCCGTACTCGCCGAGCTTCTTGTGCTGGCTGGGAATGGTGCGGGCAAGAACGGTATCGAGCCGCTCCTTCCAGAAATCGCCTTCGAGGCGGACATCGACGAAGCGAACGGGGTGGTACTGGCTCATTGCAACTCCTCTTCACCCAGCCGCCGAGCAAGCGGTGGGCCAGTTCAGGATCAGCGCCTGGTCGACTCGCGGACGACCAGTGTGCAGGGCAGGCGGCGGATGCCGCGGATCTTCTCGCCGCCGATCATGTCGATCAGCAGCCGCCCGGCCTCATGGCCGAGCGCGGATAGGTTCATGTCGACGCTGGTGAGCGGCGGACGGGCGGCGTCGGTCATGACGTTCCAGTTGTCAAAGCCGACGACGGCGACCTGCGCCGGAACGGCGATGCCGCGCTCACGCAGTGCATCGACGACGCCGCGGGCGATCTGGTCGTTGCCGCAGAAGATGCCGTCGGGCGGTTCGGATTTCCCATCGAACATGCGGGCAACGGAGTCGCGCCCCCAGGCCTCCGACCAGGCGCCCGAGACATAGTGATCGGGATCCGCAGCCAGCCCGGCTTCGGCGAGCGCGGCCAGGTAGCCGCGATGGCGCAACTGCACGGCCTCGAAATGCAATGGCCCGGTGACATGGGCGATGCGCCGTGCGCCGATATCGGCCAGGTGCTTCACCCCGATGCGGGCGCCGCCCTCGTCGTCAGGGATGAGCGATACCGCGTTGTCGTCGTCGGCCTGGGCAAAGACGTAGATCACCGGCAGCCCCGGCGGCAGCGGCCCCACGGGCGGGCGCTTGTCGGCCCGGCGGGCGGTGACGACGAGGCCGTCGATGCGCTTGCCGAGCAACTGGTCGAGGTGCTGGCTCTCGCGTTCGGGATCGTCGGTGGCATTGCACATGAAGATGGCGATGCCCCGGTCGGCGAACTGTTCCTCGAGCGCCTGGAAGATCGGCAGGGTGAAGCGGCCGAAACTGTCGGTCGAGATGATCCCCACCGTCATCGAGCGCGAACGATGGAGGCTCTGCGCCATGTCGTTGGGACGATAGCCGATCTCGCGCGCCACCTCGCGCACCTTGTCGCGCGTCTCCTGCTTCAGCCGCCCGTTGGCGTTGAGCGCCTTGGAGGCCGTGCCGATCGATACGCCGGCGATGCGTGCGACGTCGCGGATCGTCGGGCCGTGGCGGCCGGTGCGCAGCGAAGTTGATGGCGAGGGGGTGGGGTCGTCGGTCATCGCAGGGTCCTACTTCACGGCCCCGGCGAGCAGGCCCGAAACGTAATATTTCTGCAGTAACAGATAGATGCCCACGCATGGAATGATCGAAATGGTCACGCCCGCCTGCAGCATTCCCCAGTCGGTACCGCCCAGGCTGGTCTCGGTGCGGGCAGCGGCGAGGATCAGGGGCAGGGTGAAGGTATCCTGCCGGTTCATCATCACCAGGGCGCCAAGGAACTCGTTCCACGAGGTGATGAAGGCGAAGAGCGCCACCGTGATCATCGCGGGGACGACCGACGGAAGGCAGATGCGCAGCAGCACCTGGAAGGTGTTGCAGCCATCGATTACTGCCGCTTCCTCGAGCTCGATCGGCACGGCCTCGAAGGCGTTGCGCATGATGTAGAGCGAGAAGGGCAGCTGGATCGCGGTGTGGATGATGGCGAGCCCGACGATCGAGTTGGTGAGCTTGAGCTGCGCGAACATCAGGAAGATCGGGGTCAGCAGCGCCTGGTAGGGGATGATCAGCGCCAGCAGCAGGAAGACGAACAGCAGTTCCTTGCCGGGGATCGGGAAGCGCGCCAGCGCAAAGCCGGCGGGCACCGTCAGTCCTAGCGTGAAGGCGATGGCGAGGAAGGCGGTGCCGAACGAGTTGGCGAGATAGACCGGCAGGCCGGTCTGGTAGGTCCAGAGCTTGAAATAGCTGTCGAGGCTCCAGCTCGAGGGGAAGTAGGTCGGCGGCACCGCCGCGGCCTCCTCGGTCGATTTCACCGAGGCGAGGATGCTGGCGACGAGCGGCGCCAGCATGATCACGCAGATCAACAGGCACGCCGCGCCGACGAGGTACTTGGTGCGGCCGCGCCAGAAGCGCTCGAGGGCTCCGGTGGAGGCGACGCTGCCGCTCATGGATTGCGCAAGGTCGGCACTCATCAGGCGTGGCTCCGGCGGGTAAGCACCATCTGGATGATGGTGAAGACGAGGATGATGACCGCAAGGATCAGCGACAGGGCCGCCCCGTAGCCGAGCTTCAGGTAGGGGAAGGAGTTTAGGTAGACGTAGAACACCGAGGTGGCGGTGAGGTTCTGCGGCTGGCCGGCGGTCATGATGTAGAACTGGTCGAAGGCGAGCAGCGAGCCGATCACCGAGATCAGCGTCACCAGCAGCACCGTCCGCAGCGTCAGCGGCAGGGTGACATGCACGAGCCGCTGCCACGGGCTGGCGCCGTCGACCAGCGTCGCCTCCGACACTTCCGACGGGATGGCCTGGATCGCAGCGACGAACAGGATCATGCCGAAGCCGAGCACTTTCCAGGTCACGGAGACGATGATGGCCCAGTTGGACCGGTCGGCGTCGACGCCGAGCCAGATCAGCGGCTTGGCCAGAATGCCGAGATCGACCAGCAGGCGGTTCACCAGCCCGTAGTCGGTCGAGAACAGCCAGTACCAGAGCAGGCTCGAGGCACCGAGGCCGATCACGACGGGGATGAACACGACGGCCCGGGTGAAGCGACGGGCCGGGCTGTTGCGGGCCACGAGCAGGGCCAGCGCGTAGCCACCGATCATCAGGATCGGGGTGATGAATAGCGTGTATTTCAGGGTGAAGAGCAGCGACACCCAGAACTGCTTGTCGTTGAAGGCCTTGGTGAAATTGTTGAGCCCGATGAACTTGGGCGGGGTGATGAGCGACCACGAGTTCAGCGACACCCAGGCCATCTGCACCAGAGGCCAGGCCGTGAAGGCGGCGACAAAGGCCAGTGCAGGCGCGAGGTAGATGAGGCCCGTGAGCCGACTGGATCTGGCGGAGTAGATGCTCATGGGCAAATGCGCTGCTCGCGTCCCCGAGAGTGGTTGTCGATATGGACCGAGGTTTCGGTCCGGGAACGGCGCGATGGCGCGACGCTGGAAGGCGTGGCCATCGCTGCCGACCGGGTAGCGGCGCCGGGAGCACCGCTACCCTCGGGCGGAGGACGTGCGCCCTTATTCCGCGGCGATGTCCTTCATCTGCTGCTTGGTGTCGGCGATGATCTGGTCGATCGGATCATCGGTATAGTAGACGCGCTGCAGCATCTGGAGCCACGGCCCCTGCGGGGAGTTGATCAGCTCGAAGAACTTCAGCGTGTAGGGCGTGCGGGCCACGTCGAGCGCCTTGGCCATGGTCTGCACGCGCGGATCCTCGGCGAAGTACTTGTTGTCGGTCATGTCGCCGCGCGTCGTCAGGTTCATCAGCTTGGCGTAGCTCTCGACCTGCACTTCGTCCGACAGGATGAACTTCATGAAGTCCACCGCGTCCTGGACGCGCTTCGAGCCCTTGGGGATCGTCACGATGTCGCCGCCGGCGAAGGACGAGGTCTGGCCCTTCTCGAGGCCCGGCAGGAAGGTGATGCCGACATTGCCGTCGAACAGGGTCGGGTTCTGCTCCTTGGTCAGGAACAGGTTGAAGTTACCCGTGCCCATGATGCCGACCTTGCCGGAGCCGAACTGCAGGTGGAAGGTTTCGCCGTTCTCGGCCTGGTTGGCCGGGTTGATCAGGCCTTCCTTGTGCATCATGCGCGCCCATTCGAGCACGGCCTGGAGCTTGTCGCCGGTCAGCGGCTCGTCGCTCGCATCCTTGGGCTCGATCGTGCCGCCCGAGGCCCAGATCATCGGGCCGAAGGTGAAGATGTTGCAGCCGGCGCAGTTGCCCGGCAGGTAGTAGCCGTAGACGCCTTCCTCGACACCCGTGATCTTCTTGGCCATGTCGTGGATGTCCTGCAGGCTCGCCGGTCCGACGTCAGGATCGAGGCCGGCCTTCTTGAACAGTTCCTTGTTCCAGAACAGCACGGAGACGTCGGCATAGAGCGGCACGCCATAGAGCTTGCCGTCATAGGTCGAGACCTGGATGTGGCCGGGGCTCGCGGTCTTCAGCGTCGCGTCATCCTTGAAGTACTCGGTGATGTCCTCAAGCTGGCCGGCCGCTTCGAACTGCGGGCCATAGATCAGGTCGAGGCCCATCAGGTCCGGCACTTCGCCCGAAGCGATGGCCTGGGCCAGCTTGGGCACCATCTCGGAGTGCGGGATGTAGGTGAGGTTGATCTTGCGATCGGGGTTCTTCTCGTTCCAGGCGCGGACCAATTCGTCCACCATGGAGGCGTTGCCGCCCGAGCGTTCCCACATCTGCAAGTCCTGGGCCCATGCCGACATCGGCAGGGCGGCCAGCATGGCGGCAGCAGCCACCGCGCCAAGCGCTATCGTCTTGAAGTTCATGTAGTCCTCCCAATTTGCCGGACCGCCCTCCGGCCCTGCGCCTGTTGCAGGGTTCCTCCCGGGAACGGCATGGAAAAGCTTTTCTCACGCCACTCTCACCGAGCACTTCAGCGGCCGGTCGAGAATGTGGGAAAAGGTTTTCGCGAGGAGTTGGTCGCATGTTTCAGCGCAGCGCGCAAGAGGGCGGGAAATGCTTTTCTTGCTTGCCTTGCCAGCCCGCCCAGCGGGCGGGTCGACGTGTGTTGCGTGGAGCACTGTCACCGGTAAAGCAACCTGCAACCTCACATCCGCGTTCATTGTGCCAGTCATGCGAGGATGGATCGGCCTCTGCGGCTGCGCAAAGCCATGCTCATCCACAGGCAGGGAGTTGCGATTTGCGCAATGGCAATGCCGCTGCTAGCCTTCCTGAAGAAAGCTTTTTCGCTTCTGCGTCTCGTGGCAACCGCGGCCTTCCTTGAGAATGCCGACTAACACGGTAGAGTTACGGTAGTTACTCTTCACCAGGAGGACATGATGAAGAAGACGGCCAGAATTCTGGCGCTCGGCGGCCTTGCCGTGGCGCTTGCCTTCACCGGCGCGATCACTGCCCGCGCCCAGGATCAGAAGCTGCTCAACGTGTCGTACGACCCGACTCGCGAGCTCTATGCAGAGTTCAACGAGGCTTTCGCCAAGCACTGGAAGGACACGACCGGCGCGACCGTGACGATCGAGCAGAGCCATGGCGGCTCGGGCAAGCAGGCGCAGGGCGTGATCGATGGCCTCCAGGCCGACGTGGTCACGCTGGCGCTCGAAGGCGACATCAACGCCATCGCCGAAAAGTCCGGCCTGATCGACGCCAACTGGCGTTCGGAGTTTGCCAACAACTCGACGCCCTATACCTCGACCATCGTGTTCCTCGTCCGCAAGGGCAACCCGAAGGCCATCGCCGACTGGGGTGATCTGACCAAGGACGGCGTCGAAGTGATCACGCCGAACCCGAAGACCTCGGGCGGCGCGCGCTGGAACTACCTCGCGGCCTGGGCCTGGTCGAACAAGGCCAATGGCGGCGACGAAGCCAAGAACATCGAGTTCATCAAGCAGCTGTTCAGCCACGTTCCGGTGCTTGATACCGGCGCGCGCGGCTCGACCGTGACCTTCGCGCAGAAGGAACTGGGCGACGTGCTGCTCGCCTGGGAGAACGAGGCCTTCCTCGTGCTCGACGAGTTCGGCGCCGATAATTTCGACATCGTCTACCCGCCGTCGTCGATCCTGGCCGAACCGCCGGTCGCCATCGTCGACAAGAATGTCGAGGCGCACGGCACCGCCGATCTCGCCAAGGCCTATCTCGAATACCTCTACTCGCCCGAGGGCCAGACCATCGCGGCCAAGAACCACTACCGCCCCTCCAACCCCGACAGCGTCACCGACACGGCGCTCGTTGAAGCCTTCCCAAAGATCGAGCTGATCTCTATTGATGATCCGCTTTTCGGCGGCTGGAAGACTGCGCAGCCCAAGCATTTCGGGGACGGGGGCATCTTTGACCAGGTCTACACCCCTGCACAGTAATGCAGTGGCAGGGGCGCCCCGCGGCGCCCCGCGTCCGAAATCCCACCCCGCGCAAGCGGGGTGGAGCTTTGTCAAACCGAGCGTCATCCCGGGTTTCGGGCTGACCTTCGGCTATACGCTGCTCTATCTCAGCCTGATCGTCCTGATCCCGCTGGCGGCACTGTTCCTCAAGGCGGCAACGACGCCGTGGGAGCAGATCGTCAGGATCGCGACCTCGCAGCGCACGCTCAAGGCGCTGGAGGTGAGCTTCAGCTCGTCGCTGTTTGCTGCGGTGGTCAACGTGGTGTTCGGCATCATCGTCGCCTGGGTACTGGTGCGCTACAAGTTCCCCGGCCGGCGCATCCTCGATGCCATCGTCGACCTGCCGTTCGCCCTGCCGACGGCGGTGGCCGGCATTGCGCTCTCGACGCTCTATGCGCCCAAGGGCTGGATCGGTTCGCTGTTTTCCGACAAGGGCCCGCTGTGGCAGTGGTGGCACGCGCAGACCTGGCTGCCGTTCGGCTGGCACGAGTTCTCGCTCAACTTCAAGATCGCCTACACGCCCACCGGCATCGTCATCGCGCTGATCTTCATCGGCCTGCCCTTCGTCGTGCGCACGGTGCAGCCGGTGCTCGAGGAGTTCGAGCAGGAGCTCGAGGAAGCGGCGGCGACGCTCGGCGCCAACCGCTGGCAGACGATCACCCGCGTGATCCTGCCGCGCCTCACCCCGGCGGTGCTCACCGGCTTCGCGCTCGCCTTCGCGCGCGCCGTAGGTGAATACGGCTCGGTCATCTTCATCGCCGGCAACCTGCCGAACATCTCGGAAATCGCCCCGGTGCTCATCGTCATCAAGCTCGAGGAATTCGACCAGGCCGGTGCGGCGGTGATCGCCGGCATCATGCTGATCATCGCTTTCGTCATGCTTCTCGTCATCAACCTGATCCAGGCCTGGGCGCGCCGGAGGTTCGGCAATGTTTGAGCCCGAAGTCGTCTACGACAGCCGCCGCCTGATTCCGCCGGAGGACCACCAGCGCCCGACGACCGAGCGGCCCTGGGTGCGACGCCTGCTGATCGCGACCGCCGTGCTGTTCATGCTGGCGGTGCTCGTCTTGCCGCTGGTGCTCGTGTTCTTCGAAGCCTTCCGCAAGGGTGTCGAGACCTATCTCGCCTCGTTCTCCGACCGCAACACGCAGCTGGCCATCACGCTGACGCTGACGGTCGCCGCCATCGCGGTGCCGCTCAACCTCGTGTTCGGCGTTGCCGCCGCCTGGTGCGTGGCCAAGTACGAATTCTGGGGCAAGAGCTTCCTCATCACGCTCATCGACCTGCCGTTCTCGGTGTCGCCGGTGGTGTCGGGCATGGTCTACGTGCTGCTGTTCGGCGCGCAGAGCGTGCTCTGGCCCTTCCTCAAGGCCTACAATATCGAGATCATCTTCGCGGTGCCCGGCATTGTGCTGGCGACCATCTTCGTCACCTTCCCGTTCATCGCGCGCGAGCTGATCCCGCTGATGCAGGACCAGGGCAATACCGACGAGGAAGCGGCGCTGTCGCTCGGTGCCACCGGCTGGCAGACCTTCTGGCGCGTGACGCTGCCCAACATAAAATGGGGCTTGCTCTACGGCGTGCTGCTCTGTAACGCCCGCGCCATGGGCGAGTTCGGGGCGGTTTCGGTGGTGTCGGGGCATATCCGTGGCAAGACCACGACCATGCCACTCGACATCGAAATCCTCTACAACGAGTACAACTTCTCGGCCGCCTTCGCGGTCGCGTCACTGCTGGCCATGCTGGCGCTGGTGACACTCGTGTTCAAGACCATCCTCGAGTTCCGCTTCGGCGCCGAACTCGCCGGCACGCGCCGGCACTGACGAAGAGACCGAAGGGGCAAAGTTTGGATATCCGCGTCGACACCGTCCGCAAGGAATTCTCGCACTACCCGGCGTTGAACGACGTCTCGCTCGACATCCGTTCGGGTGAACTGATCGCGCTGCTTGGCCCGTCCGGTTCGGGCAAGACCACCCTGCTGCGGCTCATCGCCGGGCTGGAAATGCCGACCGCCGGTCGTATCTTCTTCGGTGACGAGGATGCCTCGTTCAAGACGGTGCAGGAGCGCAATGTAGGCTTCGTGTTCCAGGCCTATGCGCTGTTCCGCAACATGACCGTGGTCGACAATATCGCGTTCGGTCTCAGCGTCCGGCCGCGCGCGACGCGTCCGCCGAAGGCCGAGATCCGGCGCCGGGCCATGGAACTGCTAGATCTCGTGCAGCTTTCCGGCCTCGACAAGCGCTACCCGCAGCAGCTCTCGGGCGGCCAACGGCAGCGCGTGGCACTGGCGCGGGCACTCGCCATCGAGCCGCGCGTGCTGCTGCTCGACGAGCCGTTCGGCGCGCTCGATGCGCAGGTGCGCAAGGAATTGCGCAAGTGGCTGCGCGAAATCCACGACCGCACCGGGCACACCACCGTGTTCGTCACGCACGACCAGGAAGAGGCGCTCGAGCTCGCCGACCGGCTGGTGGTGATGAGCCAGGGCAAGATCGAGCAGGTCGGCACGCCCGATGAGGTCTATGACCGCCCGAACGCGCCCTTCGTCTTCTCGTTCATCGGCGAATCGAGCGCGCTGCCGATCACTGTCGAAAACCACGAACTCTGGGTTGGCGGTCGCGCCATCGGCCTGCCGGCGCCGCATGATGCGGCAGGCGACGCGACGCTCTACTTCCGGCCGCACGATGTCGAGCTGGTCGAAGACGGTGCGGCGCTGGCCGGTGTCGTCGCGGCTTCGCGTCGTGTCGGCGGTACGCGCCGGGTCGAGCTAGAGATCGGCGGGTTGCCCGACCGGGTGGAGATCGACCTGCCGTTCGACCATCCTGCCGGGGAGAAGACGCGCATCGCCTTCCGCCCCAAGCGCTGGCGGGTGTTCCCGAAGACGGCCTAGCTGGATCGCACCGGGAGCGGATTCCGCACCGCGGTTGCCAGCCAGATGCCCATGCTCACCAGCGCGAGGGCGAGGAGGTTCCTCCATTCGAGGAACGACTCGCCCAGCATCAGGCCGGAGAGGGTCACGCCGAAGATCGGGATCAGGCAGTTGAAGATCGCCACCGATCCCACCGGGTTGTGCTTCAGCAGCATGGCCCACAGCGCGAAAGCCGCGGACGACAGGGCGGCGAGGTAGGCGAGCAGCAGCGCGCCCTCCCAGCCGAAGCTGCCGAGGTGGCCGCCGGTCGTGAGGCCCGCGGCTGTGAGCATCGCCCCGCCGATGCCGAGCTGCCAGCCCGTCATCACCGTGACGTCGAGGTGACCGCTCACCCACTTGCCGTAGATGCCGCCGACCGAGAAGAGCAGGGCGGCGATGAGGATGAAGCCCTCGCCGAAGAAGCTGAAGGCCAGGTCGAGCCCCGCGCCGGAGAGGTTCACCGCGACGACGCCGGCAAAGCCGAGCAGGCAGCCGACGAGGCGCCGGCCGGTCAGCTTGTCGTTGGCATAGAGCCAGTGCGCGAGGATGGCGGAGAAGAACGTGGAGGACGAGGTGGTGATCGAGGTCTTCACGCCCGTCGAATGGGCAAGGCCGACATAGTAGAACAGATACTGGCCCGCGGTTGAGACGAGGCCGAGCAGCGACACCTCCCCGATCGTCCGGCGATCGAGCCCGATCGACCTGCCCGTCGCCTTCGACCAGGCCAGCAGCAGCGCGCCGGCGAGCGTAAACCGCACGCCCGCGAACAGCAGCAGGCTCGGCGTATCCGACGGCACGATGCCGAACACGCCATAGCCGATCTTCAGCGCCGGCACCGCGCTGCCCCAGAGGAAGCAGCAGAGGATGGCGACGGCAAGAACGACGCGGCGGTCTGAGAAGGGGGAGTTCGTCACAGCGGCCTTGTGAGCGCTTTCGCTGCGTGAAGCAAGTTGCTGCGCCGCTCCCTCAAGCCGCCCTGGCAAACTCCTTCCGCGCCTCGCGGATCGCGGGGAAATGCGCAAAGGCCCAGTCGACCATGGCCGAGAGCGGCACGAGGATGCTGTAGCCCATGGGCGAGAGCTTGTACTCGACACTTGGCGGCGTCGTCGGGAACACCGTTCGCTCGATCATGCCGTCGGCCTGCAGGTCGCGCAGGGTCTGGGTCAGCATGCGCTGCGAAATGTCGGGGATCTCGCGCTTCAGCTCCCCGAAGCGATAGGGCCGGTGCGCCAGCGCCGTGATGATCAGCACGCTCCACTTGTCGCCAAGCTGGTCGAGCACGTTGCGGACCGGGCAGAGCGAGGGATCGGAATACTCGGCCATCATCTTGGTCAGCGGCGCGATGGGAGTGGTGCCGGGCATGGGTGGTTCCCTTCAGGTAACCAGTGGCGCTCAAAATGCCGTCTTGAACGGCACGGGTGGTTCCTGATGTATACGTAGTCTCATAAAGAGACAACCTTTCGGACTCCAAGGAACAGTACCCAAATGACCCAGCCAACCCTGTTCGTCACCGGCGCCGCCGGCAAGCTCGGCCGCCTCGTGATCGAAAGGCTGATCGAGCGCGGCTATACCGGCAAGATCGTCGCCGGCACGCGCGATCCGGCCAGGCTCGCAGGCCTCGCCGGCGTCGAAGTGCGCAAGGCCGATTTCTCCGATCCGGCCGGCCTCACCGCCGCCCTGGCCGGTGTCGACCGGCTGCTGATCATCTCCACCGACGCCATCGGCGAGATCCGCATCAAGCTGCAGGGCAATGCCGTCGCCGCGGCCAAGGCGGCGGGCGTCAAGCGCATCGTCTATACCTCGCTGCCGCATCCGGAGCCGGGCAGCATCATTCCGATGGCAACCGATCACTACGCCACCGAGCAGGCGATCAAGGCGACCGGCATCGACTACACGCTGCTGCGCAACAGCTGGTACATGGAGAACCTCCTCGGCTCGCTCCCGGCAGCGCTCGGCAGCGGCAAGTGGTTCTCGGCCAGCGGCGAAGGCCTCATTTCGCATGTGACGCGCGAGGACACGGCAAAAGCCGCGGCGGGCGCCCTCATCGCCGACGACGCCGGCAGCCGCGTCTTCACCATCACCGGCCCGGAGGCCCTCACCAACCGGCAGATCGCCGCCATCGCCTCGGATGTGCTCGGCCGGCCGATCGAGGTCGTCGATGTCAGTGACGAGCAGTACACGGCGGGCCTCAAGCAGGCTGGCCTGCCGGCGGGCCTTCCCGAGCTCCTCACCACCTTCGAAATCGGCCAGCGCCAGGGTGTGCTGAGCATGGTGACGAACGCGGTCGAGACGCTCTGGGGCGAGAAGCCGACCAGCGTGCGGGACTTCCTCTCCGCCAACAAGTCGGCGCTGACGCAGGCAGCGTGATCGCGGGCGGGCATTCGCTCCTCAGGCGTAAGCCCCAACACTCGCAGTCGTCATCCCCGGGCGAAGACCTGGGGACCCATGGGGATGGCGCAGATATCGCTGGGTCCGCGGGTCAAGCCCGCGGATGACGACCGATAGATGAGGGCAGGTGGGGCAGGGTGCTCGGAATCAGCCTACCCGAACACCACCGTCTTCTTGCCGTTGAGCATCACGCGGTTCTCGAGATGCAGCTTTACGGCGCGGGCCAGCACCCGGCTCTCGATGTCGCGCCCGGCGGCCACCAGGTCGTCGGGGCTCATGGCGTGGGTCACCCGTGCGGTTTCCTGCTCGATGATCGGACCCTCGTCGAGGTCCGGCGTCACGTAGTGCGCCGTCGCCCCGATCAGCTTCACGCCGCGCTCATGTGCCTGGTGATAGGGCTTTGCGCCCTTGAAGCTCGGCAGGAACGAATGGTGGATGTTGATGATCTGCCCATAGAGGCGCGTCGCGAACTTGTCCGAGAGGATCTGCATGTAGCGGGCGAGGACGATCAGGTCGGCGCCGGTCTCCTTGGCGAGCGCGATCACCTGTTCTTCCTGCGCGGCCTTGTTGTCCTTGCCCACCGGTAGCAGGTGATAGGGGATGCCCTCGTAGTCGGCGGTGCGGCGGCTGTCCTCGTGGTTCGAAACGATCGCCACGATATCCGCGTCGAGCCAGCCGACGCGGATCTGGTAGAGCAGGTGCAGCAGGGTGTGGTCGAACTTCGACACCATCACCAGCAGCTTCTTTTTCTTGCTCTGATCGACCAGCGTCGTGCGCATGCCGAAGCGTTCGATGGCCGGCTTCAGCCCGCGCTCGACCGCGTCACGATCCACGCCATCGGGCGCCGTGAAGGCGAGGCGCATGAAGAAGGTGCCGGTTTCCTTGTCCCAGAACTGGTTGGATTCCGCGATGTTGCAACCGAGGCCCGCCAGTTCCGTCGTCACCGCGGCTACAATCCCCGGCCGGTCGGCACAGGAGAGGGTGAGGATGAAATTGGCAGACATCTTTGGCTCCAAACGAAAGTCGCGGAGCGATGCACGCAATAACGGGTGGGGTCAACATGTTGGTGGGGCAGAGGGTTACGAGTTTGCCGATAGAGACGGCCCCCTCTGCCTCAGTCGCCCCTACCCCTCGATCATCCACTCATGCTCGGGCGCGTTGTAGAACTTCCACGTGCGCTTCGGGCCGGCCATGACGTTGAGATAGTAGATGTCGTAGCCCGCGACCGCCGCCACCGGGTGATACCCCTTCGGTACCAGAACCACGTCGCCGTCCTCGATCAGCATGGTCTCGTCGAGCGAGCGATCGTCGGTGTAGACGCGCTGGAAGCCAAAACCCTGCGGCTTCGAGAACCGGTGGTAATAGGTCTCCTCGAGGAAGCTCTGGCGCGGCAGGTCGTCCTCGTCGTGCCGGTGTGGCGGGTAGCTCGAGGTATGGCCGCCGGGCGTGATCACCTCCACCACCAGCAGCGAGTCCGCGTCCTCGGTTTCCGGCAGGATATTGGTGGGGTAGCGGGTATTGGTGCCCTTGCCGCGCGTCAGCCGTTGGGCCTGTTCCGGGCCGATCAGCCGCGCCGGCCGGGCGCCGGGTGTGCCGGGGGCGGTGCAGACGGCGACCTCGAGCGGCGTCAGCGCCTCGATGCGCCACTTCGCCCCGGCCGGCACGTAAACCGAGTGCGGCGGGCCCTCGAACGGGCTCATGCGCTCGCCGGCGAGGAAGGTCTGCCCGTCGGCCTCGATCGAGGCCCGACCGGAGATCAGCACTATGCAGGCTTCCCGATCAGGCAGGCCGCCATGAGCGACGTCGCCGGCATTGGGCAGCTTGTGCAGGTCGAAGCCGACATGGGCCCAGCCGGCACTTTGCGGCGTGACATGGTGGACGTGGCCGGATGGCGCGGCAGGCCTAATTCTTAGGTTGGGCATCCTCGAACTTCTTCAGTTCCCTGTCGAAATTGATCCAGAACGACCAGACGGCATAGGCTAGTGCTGCCAGCGTGATGTAGTCCCACATCTGCTCGTTGGGGTGGGTGTTGTAGAAGAACTCCCAGGCGGCCCAAGCCGCAACGAACCCGATCAGCAGCGCCCGCTTCCACCACGGTTTGAACCACGGAAGGGTGAAGGGGCGGGGTTTCTTGGGTGCGTCAGCCATGCGCTTTCCTTTTCGCTATTTCGCGGGAAAGCCCTGTGTCTCGACCGTGTAACCGGCCGCCGTCATCACCCGCATCAGCTCCTTGTAGCCGACTTGCGCCATGCGTAGGGGCGGATTTTTCCGTGGGTCCTGTTCGGCCTCGACGACGAACCAGCCCTCATAGCCGTAATCGGCGAAACGCTGGACGATGGCGCCAAAATCGAGCGAGCCGTCGCCCGGCACGGTGAACGCCCCGAGCGCCACCGCGTCGAGGAAGCTCTGCTTCGTCCGGTCTAGCCCATCCACCACCGGGCGGCGGATGTCCTTCACATGCACGTGGTTGATCCGGGCATGGTGGTTGTCGATGGCGCGCAGCACATCGCCGCCGGCAAAGGCGAGATGGCCCGCATCGAGCAGCAGCGGGATGCCTTCGCCCGAGGCCGCCATGAAGGCATCGAGCTCAGGCTCGGTCTCGACCACCGCCGCCATGTGGTGGTGGTAGCTGAGCGGCATGCCCTGCTCCGCGCACCACTCGCCGAACTCGGTGACCTTCTTCGCGTAGGCCTTCATCTCGTCGTCCGAAAACTTCGGCTTCGTCGCCAGCGGCTTGGTCCGGTCGCCCTGGATCGAGCGGCCGACCTCGCCATAGACGATGCAGGGCGCATCCACCGCCTTGAACAGCTCGATCATCGGCAGGATGCGGTCCTGGTTGGCCCTGAGGTCCTCGTTCACCAGCGTGCCCGAAAACCAGCCACCGCAGAGCGTCACGTCGGCGGCGCGCAGGATCGGCAGCATGGTGGCCGGATCCTCGGGGAAGCGGCGGCCCTTCTCCATGCCGGTAAACCCGGCCGAGCGCGACTGGCGCAGGCATTCCTCGAGCGACACGTCGTCGCTCAGCTCCGGCAGGTCGTCGTTCCACCACGCGATGGGCGACATGCCCAGTTTGGCTTTCAGCATCAGAGCCGCTGCCCCTTCAGTGCGTCCTCGTATTCCTTGCGCGCGGCGTTCACCTGCGGCCGTACCGAAACCTCCGGCACCGCGACGTCCCACCAATGGCCGCCGGCCTCGGTCGAGATCAGCGGATCGGTGTCGATCACCAGCACGGTGGTGCGCTCGACCTTTTCGGCCTCGCGCAGCGCGCTTTCCAGTTCGGCCACGGAGAACACCTTTCGCGCCCAGGCGCCCATCGCGGCGGCGTGCGCGGCGAAGTCGATCTCGGGCAGCGTCTCGTGCTTCGTGTCCTTCAGGAGGTTGTTGAAGTTCGCCCCGCCGGTCGCCATCTGCAGCCGGTTGATGCAGCCGAAGCCGCGGTTGTCGAGCACGACGATGGTGAGCTTCGCGCCCAGCTGTACCGAGCTGGCGATCTCTGAGTTCATCATCATGTAGCTGCCGTCGCCGAGCATGACGATCACGTCGTCATGCGGCTTGGCGAGCTTCACGCCCAGCCCGCCGGCGATCTCGTAGCCCATGGTCGAGTAGCCGTATTCCATGTGGTAGCTGCCCGGCTCGCCGGCCGGCCAAAGCTTGTGCAACTCGCCCGGCAACCCGCCCGAGGCGCAGACCAGCGTCGCTGCCGAGCCGCGGGCGCGGGCCACCGCGCCGATCACCTGCGCGTCGGAGGGGAGTTCGTTGGTCGGGTCGGTCACCGCCTTCGCCGCCTTGAGCCAGTCGGCCTTCGCCGCGCTCGCGGTCGAGGTCCAGCTGTCGGCCGTCTTCCAGCTGCCGAGCTTTGCCTCCAGTGCCTCGAGCCCGGCCCTGGCATCGGCGACCAGCGTCTGCGCGCGGTGCTTGCCGGCATCGAAGAGCTGCGTGTTGAGCCCGACCAGCTTCACGCCCTCGGCCTTGAACAGCGCCCACGATCCTGTCGTGAAGTCCTGGAGGCGCGAGCCGACCGCCAGAACCAGGTCCGCCTGCTCGGCGAGAAGGTTGCTGGCCGAGGAACCGGTGACGCCGACCGAGCCCATGTTGAGCGGGTGGTCGTGCGGCAGGCTCGACTTGCCGGCATTTGTTTCCATCACCGGAATGCCGTGCTTCTCGGCGAATGCCTTCAGCGTCCCGGCCGCTTCCGAGTAGAGCACGCCGCCACCCGCGATGATCACCGGCTTCTCGGACGCCTTGAGCGCCGTTACCGCCGCTTCGAGTTCGTTGGCATCCGGCATCGGCCGGCGCGGCGTCCACACCCGCTCGGCGAAGAACGCCTCGGGGTAGTCGTAGGCCTCGGCCTGCACGTCCTGGCAGAGGCTGAGGGTCACCGGGCCGCATTCGGCCGGGTCGGTGAGCACCTGCATGGCGCGATTCAGGGCCGGGATGATCTGCTCGGGCCGGGTGATGCGATCGAAATAGCGCGAGACCGGCCGGAACACGTCATTGGCGCTCACGGTGCCGTCCTGAAAGCTCTCGACCTGCTGCAGCACCGGATCGGGCGCGCGGTTGGCGAAAACGTCACCGGGCAGCAGCAGCACCGGAATGCGGTTCACGTGGGCCAGAGCGGCAGCCGTCACCATGTTGGTGGCGCCGGGCCCGATCGAGGAGGTCGCGGCCATGAAGCGGCGGCGGAAGCTGGCCTTGGCGAAGGCGATTGCCGCGTGGGCCATGCCCTGCTCGTTGTGGGCGCGATAGGTCGGCAGTTCCTCGCGCACCTGGTACAGCGCCTCGCCGAAGCCCGCGACATTGCCATGCCCGAAGATGGCGAAGACGCCCCCGAAGATCGGCACGTTCTGGCCGTCGATCACGGTCATCTGCCGCGTCATGAACTTCGCCACGGCTTGCGCCATGGTGAGGCGGATGGTCTTGTTGGTCATGTGTTCCTCCTCAACGACGGTGCTGGCCGCCTAGTCGCCCCAGATCTTTACAAGGGCGGCGAAGCGCGCGGCCATATCGGCCACTGCCTCCTCGTCGCTCGTGCGGCCAGCAAACCACGCCTTGGCCGCCTCGCCAAATATCGTGCGGCCCACAGCGAAGCCGCGCACCGTACGAGCCGACTTTGCCACGGCAAAGCCGCGCGCCAGTTCGTCCTGGGGTGCGTCGAGCCCGAGCAGCACGACGCCGCGGCAGTAAGGGTCGTTCCGTTCGATCGCCTCGTCGATTGCCGCCCAGGCCGCTGCGTTCGGCTGCGTCTCGAGCTTCCACCAGTCGGGCTTCAGGCCTTCTGCATAGAGCTGCTGCATTGCCCGCGCCGTCGTCGTCTCGTCCACCGGGCCGACCTTCGAGGGAATGATCTCGATCAGGATGTCGCGGCCGACCTTGCGGCAGGCGTCATAAGCCGTGCGCAGCGTTTCGAGCTGCTGTTCGTTGATCCCCTGCGGGTCGTCCGGATGCCAGAAGCAGAGGACCTTGAGGCAGTGGTCCACCGGCCATTCGACCAGCCGGCTGCCGATATCCTGCGAAAACTCGAACTCCAGCGGCATCGAGCCTGGCAGTTCGACGGGGCGCGCCACCCAGAAATCCTTGGGAATCTCGAACAGGGCGTCGCGGCCCCACTTGTCGTCGAGCAGCATGCCGAAGCCGGGGCGGCCGTCGGCGACCTGCACCGCTGCCTGCACGGCCAGCACTTTGAAGGCGGGGATGCGATCGGCCTTGTCGCCGGCGATATCCTCGATCTGCCGGCGATGATCGATGGCAAAGGCGGTAAGGCGCGGCCAGTGCCGGCGGCGCAGGGTGGCCCAATGGAGGTGGTTGAGGTCGGGGTCCTTGCGCAAGGCCTTGAACTTGCTGCCGTGTTCGAGGAAGTGCTCGAGTTCGGCCCAGCTGGGATACTCCGGCGCGCAGAGCAGGCGGCTCACGGCGAAGGCGCCGCAGGCATTGGCCCAGGTGGCGCTGGTCGCATGCTCCTCGCCGCGCAACCAGCCGCGCAGGAACCCGCTCATGAAGGCGTCGCCGGCGCCGAGCACGTTGTAGATCTCGATCGGGAAGCCCTGGCCGACGATGCCGGCCTCGAGGTCGTCGCCGATCTCGCCGTCATAGACGATGCAGCCCTTGGCGCCGCGCTTCAGTACCACGGTGGCATCCGAGACGGCGCGGATCGCCTTCAGCGCTGCCAGCAGGTCGCTCTCGCCGGCGGCGATCAGCACCTCTTCCTCGGTGCCGACGATCAGGTCGCAATCCCTGAGGATCGGCTTCATCTTGCCGGTCACGTAGTCCGACTTCACGTAGCGCTCGAAGCCCGCGGCATGGCCGGCAAGGCCCCAGAGATTGGGCCGGTAGTCGATGTCGAACACCACTTTTCGCCCGGCCTCGCGGGCGACGCGGATGGCCTTGAGCTGGGCGGCTTCGGCATTGGGGGTGGAGAAATGCGTGCCGGTGACGACGATGGCTGCGGCGCTCTCGATGAAATCGGGGTCGATGTCGGCTTCGCTCAGCGCCATGTCGGCGCAGTCGGTGCGCACGAAGATCATGGGCGAGACGCCCTCGGCCTCGACGGCGAGCAGCACCAGCGCGGTCAGCCGGTCGGGATCGGTGGCGATGCCGGCGGTGTCGACGCCCTCGCGGGCCATCTGTTCCCTGATGAAGCTGCCCATCTGCTCGGCGCCGACACGGGTGACGAGCGCCGATTTCAAGCCGAGCCGGGCAGTGCCGATGGCGATGTTGGCGGGGCAACCGCCGACAGCCTTGGTGAAGCTGCCGATGTCTTCCAGCCGGCTGCCGATCTGCTGGCCATAGAGATCGACCGACGAGCGCCCGATGGTAATGACATCGAGCCTTGGCTCCGGCATGATCTCCCCCGCTCTTCCCATCTGGACAATCGTGTTGGGGCCGTTGTATCGCTGGCGCGGATGAAACGTCAATTCTGAAATGCCACAGTTCGGAATAAACGTTCCAAAACATACGCGGCGAAATGCCGTTCAGGTTGCGTGCAGCGACCGTTCATCGGGGAGAGTCGAATTGGTCAGGTTTGGTGTCCTTGGCGCAGGCCGTATCGGCAAGGTGCATGCCAGCACGATCGCAAACTCGTCGCGGGCAAGCGTTGCCTATGTCGCCGATGCCCTCCCCGATGCCGCGGCCGCCCTGGCTGCCAGTGTCGGTGCAAGGACCGCCAGCGTCGATGAGATCATCGCCTCCGACGTCGATGCCATCCTGATCGCGACGCCCACCGACACACATGCCGAACTGATCGAGAAGGCGGCGCGAGCGGGGAAGGCCATCCTCTGCGAGAAGCCGGTGTCGCTGTCGGTCGAGCGCATCGAGGCGCTGCTGCCGGTGGTGGAGACGGCCGGCGTGCCGCTGATGATCGGCTTCAACCGCCGGTTCGACCCGAACTTCGCCGCGCTGCAGAAGCGGCTGGCCGAGGGCGATATCGGCGAGGTCGAGATCGTCACCATCATCTCGCGCGATCCGGCGCCGCCGCCGGTCAGCTACATCGCGCGCTCGGGCGGGCTCTATCGCGACATGATGATCCACGATTTCGACATGGCGCGCTTCCTCGTCGGCGAGGAGTTCGTGTCGGTCTCGGCCATCGGTGGGGCGCTGGTCGATCCGGCCATCGGCACCGCCGGCGATGTCGATACGGCCGCCGTGCAGATGCAGACAGCGTCGGGCAAGATCGCCGTCATCACCAACTCGCGCCGCGCCAGCTATGGCTATGACCAGCGGCTCGAAGTGCATGGATCGAAGGGCATGCTGCGCGCCGGCAACGTGCACATGACGACGCTCGAGCGGGCCGACGGGGCAGGTTTCACCCAGGACGTGATCCAGAACTTCTTCATCGACCGCTATGTCGCGGCCTATGCGGCGGAGGTGAATACGTTCATCGACGCGATCGAGAAGGGCACCGTGCCGACGCCGTCGGGGCGGGATGGGCTGGAAGCCCAGAGGCTCGCCGAAGCCGCGACGAAGAGCTCGCAGACAGGGCAGGTGGTGCGGGTCGGATAGGGCTGAACATGGGGGTGGAGCCGCTTGCACCGGCTGGTTGAAATCCCTAGTCTCCGCCGCACCATACCAGCCCTAGAGTCCCCGAAATGACCGAGACGTCCTCCGCCCAGTTTGCCGGCAAGATTGCCGTTGTCACCGGAGGCGCACAGGGCCTCGGCGAGGCCACGGCGCGGTTGCTGGCGGCGCGGGGCGCAACTGGGATCGTCTTGACCGACCGGCAGGCCGACAAGGGCGAGGCGGTGGCGAAGTCGCTCAATGATGCCGGCACCAGGGCCGTCTTCGTCCAGGCCGATCTCGCCGATGCCGACGCTGTGGCCAAGGTCATTCCGGCGGCCGACAAGGCGTTCGGCCGCGTCGACGTGCTGGCCAACATCGCCGGGCTCACCGATCGCGGCACCATCGTCGACACCGATCTCGATCTGTTCGACAAGATGTTCGCCATCAATGTGCGGGCGCCGTTCTTCCTCATGCAGGACGCGATCAAGCTGATGCAGCGCGAGCGCACCGAAGGGGCGATCGTCAATATCCTCTCGGTCAATTCCTATATCGGCTCGCCCAATCTCGCGGCTTACAGCGCCTCGAAGGGTGCGCTGATGACGCTGACCAAGAACACGGCCAATGCGGTCAACCTGCTGCGCATCCGTGTCAATGGCATCATCCTCGGCTGGGCCGATACGCCGGGCGAGCATGTGACGCTGAAAACCTTCCACGACGCGGCACCGGACTGGCTGGAAAAGGCCGAAGCGAGCCGCCCGTTCGGCCGCCTGATCAAGCCGGAGGACGTGGCGCGGCTGGTGTGCTTCCTCGGCGGGCCGGAGTCGATGCCGATGACCGGATCCTGCATCGATTTCGAGCAGACGGTGGTCGGCGCGAGTTCTGGTGGAGCGATCGGCTATCCGGTGAAGCAGGGCTGAAGGGGCCGCATTTCGCCGAACTTGCATCACACTCGGTGTCATCCCTGCGTAGGCAGGGATCCATTTCACCGCCTGAGCCAGCCGAGAGTTGGATCCCTGCCTGCGCAGGGATGACAGCTGGTGGTGCAGGCGTGCGTGTGCCAAGCCTCAGGCGAACCCTACTTCTCCCCCCGCCGCCCGGCCACCGCGACCGTCAGCGTCATGGCCAGCGCCATCGTCGCGGCCATGGAGCGGAAGCCTTCGAAATCGGCTTCCACCACTTCGAGCCAGGCATCGGCCACCGGCGCGATGGGTGAAAACACCGAGTCGGTGATCGAGACGACCTTGGCCTGCCGGCCCTTGGCCGAGCGCACCAGTTCCACCGTCTCGCTGGCATAGGGCGTGAAGCTGATGGCGAGCACGGCGTCGGACGGGCCGATGAAGCCGATCTGCTCGGCGCCGAGGCCCGCAATGCCGTCGACGAGGACGTTGCGGACACCGAGCTTGCCCATGGCATAGGCCATGTAGCTGGTGATCGGGAAGGAGCGGCGGAGGCCGACGAGATAGATGGTTTCGGCCCGGGCGAGGAGATCGACCGCCGTTTCCAGCGTCGCCGGGTCGAGCTTTACCCGCAGGTCGGCGACCGAGCGCTCGGCCGCATCGGCAAAGCCCTCGAGCAGCAGGCCCGACTTGCTGGCGCCGCCGTGCTGGCGCAGCTGCTTCAGCCGCTCCTCGTAGCTCGGCACGCGGTCGCGCAGTCGGGCGCGGAACACGTCCTGCAGGTCGGAAAAGCCCTGGTAGCCCAGCGCCTGGCTGAAGCGGACGAGGGTCGAGGGCTGGACGCCCGAATTCTGCGCGACGCTGGCGGCGGTGCCGAAGGCGATCTCGTCCGGGTGGTCGAGCGCATAGCTCGCGACCTGGGTCAGCCGGCGCGGCAGGCTCGGGGCGCGGGCGGCGATCAGGGCGCGCAGCGCCGCAAAGTCGCGCGGGGCACTGGCTTCGAGCTTGGTGTCTGCCTCGTCCATCGGCCTGTGCCTGGAACTCCGCTTCGTCGATTGCCCTATGTCCGACAGAAGCTCACGCCAAGTCCATGAACTTCTGCCCGTCGCGCCGGTGTTTTCCACGTTCCGAAAGTGGAACACCGCGGCTTGACGGCCCAACCTAGAATGGAATAAACATTCTATCAATGGTAAACGCAGCACTATTCGTTCCATTCAATGAGGACGGGCTGCGCGAGGGTCGGGGAGGAAGGGACGGATGGCGGCACCGCTGCTCGAAGCCCGGGGCATTTCGAAGTTCTTCGGCGCCATCACGGCGCTGCGCGATGTGAACTTCCACGTCGGGCATGGCGAGGTGCTGGGCGTCGTGGGCGACAACGGCGCCGGCAAGTCCACCCTGATGAAGATTCTCTCCGGACTGTTCCGGCCGAGCGAGGGTGAACTCATCTTCAACGGCGCACCGGTCAGCTTTTCGAGCCCCAAGGACGCGCAGCAGCTCGGCATCGAGATGGTCTACCAGGACTTCGCGCTCGCCGGGAACATGCCGATCTACGAGAACATCTATCTCGGCCGCGAGCCGGGCACCAAGGTGGGGCCGCTGACCATCGTCGACCACAAGCGGGCGCGGCAGATGGCGTCGGACCATCTCGACCGGCTGCATATCCATGTGAAGAGCGTCGACCAGAACACCGAGGATCTTTCGGGCGGGCAGCGCCAGGCCGTGGCCATCGCGCGCGCCACCGCATTCGACGGCAAGCTGGTAATCATGGACGAGCCGACGGCGGCGCTCGCCATCAAGGAGGTGGGCAAGGTGCTCGACCTCGTGAAGTCGCTGAAGGACCATGGGGTGGCGGTCATCATCATTTCGCACCGCATGGACGACATCTTCTACTGCTGCGACCGGGTGATGGCGCTCTACCAGGGCACCAATTTCGCCGAGTCCGAACTCGGCAAGACCTCGCGCAACGAGGTGATCGGCTGGATCATGGGCACCAAGGGCCACGCGTCCGGCCTCGCCCATGACAACATGCATTGAGGGGGTGATGATGCTCCACTCCCTCCTCCACACCGCCGTCATCCCCGCGAAGGCGGGGATCCAGTGCGATGCAGCCGTGTCCCCTGCGGATGAGAGATCGCACTGGGTTCCCACTTTCGCGGGAATGACGCCGGTCGGTGCGGAAGCGTCGGTGCAGCCGGGAGGGATCGCCGCATGAGCGACACCCCCGCCACCAAATCCGGCATGTTCTCGCGTCCCAACCTCAGCAAGTTCCTCGAGGGTTATGGGATCATCCTCGTCGTCGTGGTGATGATGCTGGCGCTGGCGCTGATCAAGCCGGAGGTGTTCCTCACCCCCCAGAACCTCACCAACATCCTCAAGCAGAACGCGACCCTCGCGCTCCTGGCGCTCGGCATGTACGTGGTGATCGTCACCGCGGGCATCGATCTTTCCGTCGGCTCGATCATGGCGCTCGGCATGGTGGCGCTGGCGATTGCCTCGAAGGCCGGGGTGCCGTGGCCGCTGGTGCTGCTGATCGGGCCCGCGATCGGGCTGGCGGTCGGCTGGGTCAACGGCGTCGGGCTGACGGTGCTGAAACTGCCGCATCCCTTCATCATGACGCTCGGCACGCTCAACGTGGCGCGCGGTCTCACCTATCTCATCTCGAACGGCGCGCCGATCTCGGGGCTGCAGCCGGAGGTGCGCTATCTCGGCCAGGCCTATTTCGACTTCGGCATCTTCCCGCCGCCGGCCGGGCTGCCGGCGAGCCTGATCGTTGTCGCCGTCTGCGCGGTGGCGCTGTGGTTCTTCCTCGAGAAGACCAACATGGGTCGGCACATCTTCGCCATCGGCGGCAATCCGCATGCGGCGCGCGTCTCGGGCATCAATGTCGATGGCACGCTGGTCGTGGTCTACATGATCTCGGGCTTCTTCGCGGGCCTTTCGGGCCTGCTGCTCGCCGGGCGTACCGACTCGGGCTTTCCGAATGCGGGGCTCGGCATCGAGCTCGATGCAATCGCGGCGGTGATCATCGGCGGCGCCTCGTTCTTCGGCGGGCGCGGCACGGTGATCGGGGTGCTGGCGGGCGTCCTCATCATGGGGATCCTCCGCAACGGGCTCAACATCAACAATGTCAGCGCCTTCTGGCAGCAGATCCTGATCGGGCTGGTGATCATCTTCGCCGTGTGGATCGACGTGCTGCGCCGGCGGGCGGCGGTGCGCCGCTAGGAACGAATACGCCGCACGCATCCCGTCTCCGGCGATGCGGCGAAGGAGGAAGTGGAGACAGGGAGGACCGATATGAAGAATCTTCTGTTGGCCGGCGTCGCGCTGGCGGCAATGACGAGCATGGTATCGAGCGCCAACGCAGCCTATGCGCTGGTGATGAAGGGGCCGGGCGCCGGCAACCCGTTCTGGGCCGCCGTCGAGGCGGGCGCCAAGGCAAAGGGCGCCGAACTCGGCGTCGAGGTGATCGTCGTGGCGCCGCCGGCCGAAACCGACGTGCAGGCACAGGTCAGCCAGGTCGAGGACCTGATCGCGCAGAAGGTCGAGGGCATCGCGCTCGCACCGACCGATCCGGGCGCCCTCGCCCCGGTGGTCGATGCGGCCAAGGCCGCCGGCATCCCGGTGGTGTTCGTCGATACGCTCGGCTCGAACGAGGGCGTGACCTTCATCGGCACCAACAATGAAGTCGGCGCCGCGCTCGCTGCCAAGTACATGTGCGACAACCTGCCGGCCGGCTCGGAGGTCGCGATCCTCCAGGGCGTGATGGCGCACTCGACGGCGCAGTTCCGCGCCAATGGCGCCAAGTCCGGTCTCGAGGGCTGCGGGCTGAAAGTGGTGGCCGAGCAGACTGCCGAATGGGATCGCGCCAAGGGCCTCTCGGTGACCGAGAACATCCTCGCCGGCAACCCCAACATCAAGGGCATCTTCGGCTCGAACGACAACATGGCGCTCGGCGCCGTGGAAGCGCTGAAGGCGGCGGCCAAGACCGACGTGATGGTGGTGGGCTACGACGCCAACCCCGATGCGGCGGCGGCAGTGATCGCCGGCGACATGGCGGCGACGATCGCCCAGGCCCCGGCCAACATGGGCGGCTTCGGCATCCAGGCGCTGGTCGACCTCAAGGCCGGCAAGACCATCGAAGCGGTGATCGATACCGGCACGGTGCTGGTCACCAAGGATAACGCGGCCGACTTCAAGTAAGCCGCTGGGAGATCCTCCCGAGTGACGGCGCCCGGGGCTCTCGCTCCGGGCGTTGTTGCTGGGGGAGGCGGCAGTCGCCGGATCAGAGGATAGCAATGACCACCACGATCGGCGTCGGGCTCATCGGGACCGGCTATATGGGCAAGTGCCACGCGCTGGCGTGGAATGGGGTGAAGCCGGTGTTCGGAGATGGGCCGAAGCCGCGCCTCGTGCATCTGGCCGAGGTGTCGCCGGAGCTGGCGGCGCGGCGGGCCGACGAGTTCGGGTTCGAGAAATCGACCTCGGACTGGCGCGAGCTGATCGCCGATCCCCAGGTGGAGGTGGTGTCGGTGACGACGCCCAACGCCTTCCATGCCGAGATGGCGATCGCCGCGCTCGAGGCGGGCAAGCACGTCTGGTGCGAGAAGCCGATGGCGGTGCGGTTTGTCGATGCCGAGCGGATGGCGGCGGCGGCGCGGGTCTCGGGCAAGGTCACGGCGCTCGGCTACAATTACATCCAGAACCCGGTGATCCGGCACATCAGGCGGCTGCTCGAGGAGGGCGCGATCGGCGAGGTGAACCACGTCCGCTTCGAGATGGACGAGGATTTCATGGCCGACCCGGAGGCGCTGTTCTACTGGAAGAGCGAGGCCTCGTCGGGCTATGGCGCGCTCGACGATTTCGGCGTCCATCCGCTCTCGATCATGCAGTTCCTGTTCGGCGGCGTCGCCCGGGTGATGGCGCAGCTTGCCATGCCCTATGCGGACCGGCCGAGCCGCGATGGCGGGCGGCGGAAAGTCGAGACTTTCGACATCGCCTCGGTGCTGCTCGAGTTGCGCAACGGGGCGTCGGGCGTGATGGCGCTCGATCGTTCGGCCTGGGGCCGCAAGGGCCGGATCGCGGTGCAGGTGTTCGGGTCGAAGGGTACCATCGCCTACGACCAGGAGCGGATGAACGAGTTCCAGCTCTACACGACCAGCGACCATGCGGCCGAGCAGGGGTTCCGCACGATTCTCACCGCGCCGGTGCATGCGCCCTATGACCGGTTCATCCCGGCGCCGGGGCACGGGCTGGGATTCAACGAGCTGAAGATTATCGAGTGCCACGAATTGCTACGCGCCATCCGGGGCGAGCCGGCGCAGATCGTCGATTTCGACAAGGGACTCGAGATCGAGCGGGCCGTGCATGCGATGGCCGAGAGCCATCGCAAGGGGCGGTGGATCTCAGTCTAGCGGCGGCGGAAGGCGAACCAGAGCGCGCCGAGGCCGGCCAGCAGCAGCACCGCACCGGCAATGGCCCACCCGGCGGACGGGCCTTCCAGCACTTCGCAATCGGCGACGCAGAGGATGGGCGCGATGGTGACGAGGCCGAGGCCCTGCACCAGCCACAGGCCGCCGAGCAGGGCGGCGATGACGCCGACGATGGCGATGATCCACTTCATCCTGGACACTCCGTAGCAGGTGAACCCGCCATGCAGGCCATGATTCCGGGGCCGCTGTCACCGCGACCCCGGACGCCCGAGCCGTGCAGCAGGCTCAGGCGGTTGCGAGCGTGCCTGTCCGGCCGCGGCTTTCGACCCAGTAGATGAACACCGAGGCGAGGACGATCAGCGCGGCGCCGGGCCAGAACCAGACCGACGGCACCTGGCCGAGGATGATCCAGCCGAGCAGCCCCGAGAGCGGCACCTTGCTGTCGCCGAAGGGCTGCAGGTAGGTGGCGTCGGCCACCTTGTAGGCATAGGCGAGCAGGTACTGCGCGATGGCGGTGAGGACGCCGAGCAGGACCAGCAGCCACAGCGCCGTGCCGCCGGGGATGGCGAAGACGTTGTCGGCAAGGCCGGCGGGCAGGAAACCCGGCGCGGTGATGCCCAGCGCCCAGACGGCGAGGAGGATCAGCAGGTGGTTCGGGGTCACGAGGACGAGCAGCGAGATGGTCAGCGTCTCGGGGCTCTCGCCCTTCAGCGCCAGGTACTTGGTCAGCACGTCGGTCGTCGCCCAGAGTGCGGCGGCGACGATGGGCACGAGGGTCTGCCAGCCGAGGCTTTCGGTGCCGACGCCGGAAATGATGATGGCGCCGACGAAGCCGACGAGGGCCGCGGCGATGCGGGCACTCGAGGCGCGCTCGCCGAGGAAGATGGTCGAGCCGAGGATGATGAACAGCGGGCCCGTGGCCAGCAGGGTCACCATCTGCCAGATCGGCACACCGGTAGCGAAGCCATAGACGAAGACGTGGACGCCGAGCGCCGAAACGAAGGCGCGGATTTCATGCGCCAGCGGGTGGCTGGTGCGGAGCTTGTCGACGCCGATGCGGAGGATCAGCGGCAGGCTGAGGATGGCGGCAATGACATATTGCCAGAAGGCCATGCCGGTCGAGCTCATGCCGAAGCCGCCATACTCGACGGGGGTCGGCAGCGCCGATTGCAGCAGGTTGGAGCCGGCAAAGGCGAACGCGGCCACCAGCATGAAGGCGGCGCCGGTCGCGGCAGTGTTGTTGGTAGACGAGGAAATCTGGTTCATGGGTCGATCCTTTCCGTAACCAGTTCCCTCAGGGAGTTACGGGGATCGGCGATGGAAATCGGCGTCCTGCCCGAAAGCCGGGCAGCCCAAGATGGGCGGACGCCGGCAAGCCAGCGCGTTCCCGTTCTCTTTCATCCGGACTATACCGTCGGCCCCGGATTCACACCGGATCTGCTGACCTCTCGGGCATGTCTTCATGCCCAAAAGCGCTCGCGGGCTTCGGGACTTCTCCCGTTACCGCCGGTGGGGAATTGCACCCCGCCCTGAGAACATTGCCATCGTAAGATGACGATGGAGATTTAGGACGGTGCGCCGCTGCTGGCAAGGGCGGATGTGAGAACGGCGTGTCGTCGATCGGGTGAACAGTGGATGGGTTTTGCGTTGGGGCGGTGCGTGTGGCTCACCCCTCATCCGCCCTTCGGGCACCTTCTCCCACAAGGGGAGAAGGCGATCACAGCACCATCAGCCGGGCCTTCTCCCTTGATGGGAGAAGGTGGGCGAAGCCCGGATGAGGGTGGTGCGGCAGGCGCCAGATGGTCCGGCGATCTGCCCGGCCTAAGCCTTGGCCTTCTTCCGTCCCGACAGGCTGAACAGCGTGGCGCCGACCACGCCGAGCGCCACGACGCCGATGATGATGGTGGCGAGCGCGTTGACGTCCGGAGAGACGCCCAGCTTGATCTTCGAAAAGATCACCATGGGCAGGGTCGAGGAGCCGGGGCCGGAGACGAAGCTCGCGATCACGAGGTCGTCGAGCGACAGGGTGAAGGCCAGCAGCCAGCCCGAAACGAGCGCGGGAGCGATGATCGGCAGGGTGATGTCGAAGAACACCCGCGCCGGCGTCGCGCCGAGGTCCATCGCCGCTTCCTCGAGGCTGAGATCGAGGTCTGACAGGCGCGACTGCACCACCACGGTCACATAGGCCATGCAGAACGTCGTATGGGCGATGATGATGGTGACGATGCCGCGGCCGGCGGGCCAGCCGAGTGTGCCTTCCATGGCGACGAACAGCAGCAGCAGCGCAAGGCCGGTGATCACGTCGGGCATCACCAGCGGGGCCGAAACCGTGCCGGCGAGCACGGTGCGGCCGCGGAAGCGCTTGAAGCGCACCAGCGCCACGGCGCAGAGCGTGCCGAGGACGAGCGCGAAGGTCGCGGCAAAGAAGGCGATCTGCAGGCTCAGCCAGGCGGCGCCCAGCATCTGCTTGTCGGCGAAGAGTTCGCCGTACCACTTGGTGGAGAAGCCGGTCCACACCGTGACCAGCCGGTTCTCGTTGAACGAGAACACCACCAGCGAAATGATCGGCAGGTAGAGGAAGGCAAAGCCGAGCGTTGCCGCAATGGGAAGGAACCAGCCGCGCCGCATCTACTTGCCCTTCTCGACCACGGCATCCTGCGCCTTCTGCAGCAGCAGGATGGGAATGACGACGACGACCAGCATGGCGACGGCGACCGCCGCGGCGCGCGGCCAGTTGGTGGCGGCGAAGAACTCGTCCCACAGCACGCGCCCGATCATCAGCGTTTCCGGACCGCCGAGCAGCGAGGGGATGACGAACTCGCCGATCGCCGGGATGAACACCAGCATCGAGCCGGCGACGATGCCGGGGAAGGAGAGCGGCAGGGTGATGGAAAGGAAGGTCTGCCACGGGCGCGAGCCGAGATCGGCCGAGGCCTCGAGCAGCGAGGTGTCGAGCTTCACGAGGTTGGTGTAGAGCGGCAGGATCATGAAGGGCAGGTAGGTGTAGACGATGCCGACATAGACGGCGAAATCGGTCTGCATCATCACCAGCGGCTCAATGCCGAAGACGCCGAGGAACTGATTGATGACGCCGTTGCCGCGCATGAAGCCACTGAGCGCATAGACGCGCAGCAGGAACGAGGTCCAGAACGGCAGGATCACCAGCATCAGGAGGATGTTGCGCCACTTCTCGGGCGCCATGGCGATGGCATAGGCCATCGGGTAGCCGATGAAGAGGGTGATCACCGTGGCGACGAGAGCGATGCGGATCGAGCTCAGGTAGGCCGCGACATAGAGCGGGTCGGTGAAGAGTTTTACGTAGTTGGAGAGGTGCAGCGTCAGCTGCACGGTGCCACCTTCGGTGGTCAGCAGCGGCGAATAGGGCGGGCGGCCGAATTGCTTGGTCGCCAGCGAGATGGTGAAAACCACGAAGAGCGGGATGAGGAAGAAGATCGTCAGCCAGATGGCCGGCGCGGCAATGACCAGCGTGCGGCCGGAAATGCCGACATCGCGCAGGCGACGCTCGAGCCCGCTCCAGGGGCGGAGGCGGCGCGGCGGCGGCAGGCCTGATCCCATCGTGCTCATACCGTCAGCACCGAGCCGGCGTTGTCTTCCCAGGTGATGTAGACCGTCTCTTCCCAGGTGATCGCGTCGGGGTTGCCGCGGATCGAATTGGTCTGGGAGACGCGGACGCGTTTGCCGCTCTCGAGCACGACCTGGTAGAGGCTCATGTCGCCGAGATAGGCGATGTCCTCGACAATGCCCTTGGTGACGTTGGCGCCGTGGATGCCGGCGGGCTTCTCGCGGCTCAGGTGCATCTTCTCGGGGCGGATGGCCCACCAGAGGATCTGGTCCGGCGCACAGTCGACGCCGTGGCCGACATAGATGTCGCAGCCCAGTTCCGCCGAGCGGATGCGGACATGGTCCGGCTCATCCTCGGTGACGATGCCCTCGACCATGTTGGCCGAGCCGATGAAATTGGCGACGAAGCGCGAGTTCGGATACTCGTAGATATCGGTGGGCTCGCCGATCATGGCGATCTCGCCCTGGTTCATCACCCCGATGCGGGTGGCGAGCGTCATCGCCTCTTCCTGGTCGTGGGTCACGACGATGAAGGTGACGCCGAGGCTTTCCTGGATCTTGACCAGCTCGAACTGGGTTTCCTCGCGCAGCTTCTTGTCGAGCGCGCCGAGGGGTTCATCGAGCAGCAGGAGTTTTGGGCGCTTGGCGAGCGAGCGGGCAAGGGCAACGCGCTGGCGCTGGCCGCCCGAGAGCTGGTTGGGCTTGCGCTTGCCGTAGTCCTGCAGCTTCACGAGGCTCAGCAGCTCGGCGACGCGATCCTTGATCTCGCCCGGCTGCATGTTGTCGCGCTTCAGGCCATAAGCGATGTTCTGTTCCACATTCATGTGCGGGAACAGCGCGTAGGACTGGAACATCATGTTCACGGGACGCTGGTAGGGCGGCACCGCGGTCATGTCCTGTCCGTCGATCTCGATGGTGCCGGAGGTCGGCGTCTCGAAGCCGGCGAGCATGCGCAGGAGAGTCGACTTGCCCGAGCCCGAGCCGCCGAGCAGGCAGAACAATTCGGACTTGTAGATATCGAGCGACACGTCATGCACGGCCGAGACGTCACCGAACTTCTTGGTGACGTTGCGGATGCGCACGAACGGCTTGGCCGCCGGATCGCGCCAGGGGCGGGTTTCGAATGCGAGTTGCGGCTTTTTTGCCATGACCAGACCGGCGACGCCCCCTGAACATCAGACGTGAAGGGGCGGCCCGGGGCCGCCCCTTCGATGGTATTTACTGACCGGTTTTGATGCGGGTCCAGGTGCGGGTCAAGACCTCTTCGAACTCAGGCGAGTGCGCGCGCATAACGAAGGACTTCGCCGTGGTCTCGGCCGGGGGATAGATGCCCGGGTTGGACTTCACTTCCTCGTCCACGAACTCCAGCGAGGCCGGGTTCGGGTTGGCGTAGAACACGTAGTTGGTGATCGCCGCCACGACCTGGGGCTCGAGGATGTAGTTGATGAACTTGTGCGCGTTGTCCGGGTGCGGAGCATCGGCCGGGATGGCGAGGAAGTCGAACAGGCTCGCCGGGCCTTCCTTGGGGATGACGTAGGTGACTTCGACGCCATCGGCCGCATTGTCCGAGGCGATGAAGATATCGCCCGAGTAGCCCAGCGCGACGCAGATCTCGCCATTGCCTAGGTCGTCGATGTACTGCGACGAGTTAAAGTAGCGGACATAGGGCTTGATCGAGTTGATCAGCGTCTCGGCCTTGGCCAGGTCCTCTTCGCTCTCCGAGTTCGGATCGAGCCCGAGATAGTGGAGCGCGATGCCGACCACTTCGGACGGGCTGTCGAGCAGTGCGATACCGCAGCCCTGCAGCTTCTGCGCGAACTCCGGCTTGAAGATCAGATCCCAGCTGTCCACCGGGGCGGCGTCGCCCAGCGCTTCCTTCACCTTGGCGACGTTGTAGCCGTAGCCGATGGTGTTGATCATGTAGGGCACGCCGTGGGCGTTGTCCGGATCCTGACCGGCGGCGGTGGCCATCACGGCGGGATCGAGATTGCCGAGATTGGTCAGCTTGGCCTTGTCCAGCGGCAGGATCAGGCCGGCCTTGATCTGGCGTTCGAGGAAGCTGCCCGACGGCACGACGATGTCGTAGCCCGAGGAGCCGGCAAGCAGCTTGGCGTCGACGATCTCGTTGTTGTCGTAGACGTCGTAGTTCACCTTGATGCCGGTTGCGGCCTCAAAGTTCGCGATCGTGTCCTCGGCGATGTAGTCGGACCAGTTGTAGACGTTGAGGACGGCTTCTTCCTGCGCCAAGGCAGGGGCTGCGGTCAGCAGCGCGCCCAGGGCGACTGTGATCTGGGCAAGAGTCATCGGTTTCAGCATGCTGGAGTCTCCTTGTTCGGGTAGCGAGCGGCCAGGGGCCGTTGGCCCGGCCACGCAAGGGGCCGGTTGACGAACGCCGGCGGCCGGGTCGGGCGGCGGCGAAACTGGAAATGTCGGGATAAGGGTGCGCGGGAGGGAAGGCCAAGCAGCGCGGGCGTCGCGCTGGGGTAACTGGTGTCGGCAATGGGCCCGTAGTCGGGCGAGCATCGACCCGGAGGTTCCGGATCAACAGTGACCGTGTGCAGTGAAGTATCCCCGCGCCATGCACCAGCAGACGGGCCGAAAGCTAGAGCCAAATCCTTGGGTGGGCAAGGGGTTTGGGGGCATGCTCGGGTGCGGCTTTTGGGGCAGGTCGGGTGGGGCTCCATCCACTGTCGTCATTCCCGCGAAAGCGGGAACCTAGTGGGATGTCTCGGAGATAGCGGTCGTTGATAGTGCGGCAC
>JAEWLC010000031.1 GCA_023393475.1 Pseudomonadota bacterium | reverse complement strand
TTAAAAAAATGGTGGCGGCGCCGGAATTTTGGGCGGCCGGGCCGTCCTCTACGCTGCGTCCCAAACCCTGTTCAGGATTTGAGCCGCGAGAGCTGATTTGTCCTGCGGAAGAAACCGGCCGTAGTGTTTTGCCACCATGTCGGGCGTATCCTGAATGGCATAGCTAGCCTGCTCGTACGAACCAGTCTGCTTGAGGATATGAGTGGCTAGTACGTCCCGAACGTTGTGCGGCCCGTGGGGTAGAAGGCCAACAATGGCCCCCTTTCCGGTGTATGGGTTGTAGATGCCATAGCGTTGGATTGAGATCCGCCACGCCTCGTAGAAGGTGTTTTGGTCGTAGGCCGCGGAGGCGCTGCCCTGCTTCACAGACTTTACGAAGAGCGTTCCTGGATCTGTCGCGGGTCCCAAGAGCCTTGCGCGATGACGGTCCACGTAGCTTTCCAGCATCTCGTAGAGGTTGCCCAAGTCAGGAAGCACAAGGCGGAACGGCTTCGATCCGAAAAACGATGACGTGGAGTTCTTGAAGGCGACTGAGGGGATAAGGACCTCCCAGCCTTGCTCGCGACTGCTCCATCGGAGCTCACCGCATTTCATGTCCTCAAGATGTCGCTCGGACGTCGGAGTACGACCCGGAGGACAGAATCGAAGTTCACGCAGGTTCCTCTGCCGCAGACCCAGATGCAGCCCAAGTCGCAAGATGAGGAAGGACCTGACGGCCTCTGCCGCTGCCTTAGGAAATCTCCGTTCGTCCGGCATGCGAGCCAGGATCTCCTCGGTAATCTTGCGGTACTCGCCCACCGGACTGTCCGACTCGAGGACAGCGAGGATTGGCTCAAACGGATCGCGATGGACTCGCGAAACTCGCTTCAGCTCCCGGATGCGGCTCCGGCCGTAGCTGTGCATGGCATCGCAGACCGCGTTCCAGTTGGTTCGTGCTTCGGCGATATCTTCGACGCTGATAAGTCCCTCGATAGGCACCAAGCGGTCGCTGACGCCTGGGTTCTGCCTGAGCCATCCCGTCTCACTGCGAATTAGGCCAAGCGCTACGCTGAGCATGTCCACTTCCCATGCGGTATAGAAGCCGCGACGACGCTCTCGCCACTGCAGGTAAAAGTCCCACACGGCAGGAAACACCAGCATGGCAAAGCAGAGCGAGGACAGGGGAACCCCGTATCCCTTAACGGTGCTGCGGGGATCGGACGCCAAGGCGCCAAACATTAGTCCGAGATGCTCGACCTTCTGAGACGCGGTCTCATCGTTCCACACGCCATTTCTCTGATAGCCGAACGCCGCGAGAGTAGATGTCTTGAACCTCAGCAACGCTGACATCTCAGCTTCAAGCGCGGCTGGAGCATTGACGACCGCAGACTCGAGCTCGGCGTCAACATCGTCGAGCTGAGAGGGCGTTCCAGCAGGAAGGTCGGCTCTTTTCGGTCCTGCTCGAAACGCCTGAAATCGCACAGCGTATCGTTGCTTCATGGCATTCGCCTGGAAACGCCTATAATCGGTGGACCCGCTGATTATTACGCGGTTTACCCACTCGAGAATCTTCTCCTGCTCAGCGAGGGATCGCCTGGAGAAGTCATCGGGCAGGTGCCAAGCGACACGCCGCTTGGCTGACGGGGACATGTCCCGAGTTCCTCTACTCTTGGGTGCCCGGCCCGACGGCGGTACCTTCGATCTGAAGTATCCCGCGGGCAATCGATAGCGTTCTTCGATGAGCTCAAGCACTCGCAGGCTGAACAGCTCCCGAGGGAGGTGATCGCCCCTTATCCAAGAGTACAGGGTGGCGGTATCTATGCTCACGCCCTTGCGGCCAAGCGCAATAATAAGGATGGGCACGTTCTCGCGGAATCGATGAAGATGCATTCCGAGGGCCGCACCAAAATCATCGCAATCTTCATAGTCGGGCGAGCTTGGCTCAGGAAATTCGGGGACGGTGCGCGGTTTGCGCGGGCGAGGGGGCTCAGAGTGCTGTGGGAGGTCTTCTGCGTGCTCAAGACCCTCCAGTCGCGCGTTCCGAATGACGGCATCAAGTATTGGTTTGATCTGCCGTTGTCTCGTCAGCAGAACCTCCGTGTCGCACTCCACAGACACGGCCAGCGTGTCCCAGTCGATCTTCTTTCCGACCATAGGCGGGATGGTGCGCGCCTCTGCGAGGATCGTGAGGTAGTCCCCGATCTTCGTTGCTAGGGTTGCTGGCAAGGCACTCTGAAGCCGAAGGCGGCAATAGTCCGCGATCATGCGGGCCGTCAGTGCCGGTCGCTTGTCTCTCAATTTGGGGATCTTTCACAGTGTTGTAGACAGCCGCCAAATGGGCCGAGGCGCAGCACGGCGGCCGTGGGTCACTGTGTCGATTCCACTGCGATCTCAACAGGTTGAGTTGTATAGGAAGTGGCTATGAACAGAATCGCAGTCGTCTGTCCCCCTGTCTGTCCAAGTACCATCATGGCCGGAGACCCGCGGCAACAGCCTGCTTGGTCCTGACTCCCTCTCCGCCATTCTCCCTCACATGCCTCGCCACGAGTCGCGCTCCGGCGCAACGGAACTGCAACCTGTGTTCGGTATCCATTGGATAACTGAAGGTGGGAGGAGTGGCCCTGAGCAGCCGCGTGGTTTCATTGCCGAGCCTTACTGGCCTGCGCGGTGTCGCTGCCCTTTGGGTGTTGCTCTACCACATCCAGCTCCTTGATCAGGCCTTCGGCCTGCCGGCTTCGATGCCGGTCCTGCGCGACGGCTGGCAGGGGGTGGACCTGTTCTTCGTCCTGTCCGGGTTCATCCTGATGCTGACGCATGGGGACGAGTTCCGCACGATGAGCCCGTCCCGGGTCTTCGACTTCCTCCGCCTGCGGTTCTTTCGGGTGTATCCCCTCGCCACGGTTGTTCTCGTCGGGATTGTCGTCCTCGCGGTTTGCGATCCGGCATTTGCGCTCTGGTATGCGCAAAGCGGGCTGCCGCCCAACATGAGCCTCGAGGGGCTCATTCGGACGCTATTCCTTGCGACGCGCTGGTGGGAGCCTCTCGCCGGAGACTGGAACCAGCCGGTCTGGTCGCTGAGCGTCGAGATCCTGGGTTACCTCGCATTCCCGGTGCTGGCCCTTGTCGTCGTCCGGCTTGGGCGCGGGTTTGCGATCCTCGGCGTGGCCGCGGTCTGCCTCTCTGTCCCGATACTCGCAGCATTGCAGCCCGGTGTAGGCTTTGGGAACATCGAGATGTCGGGCGCCCTGACGCGAATGTTCGGGGGATTTGTCGGCGGAATGCTGGTGTGCCGCCTGCATCAGGTCACGCCAGTTCAGTGGGGGGCGATGCGTGGCTGGCTCGCCGTGGCAGCTGCCGCAGCGGCCATCCTGCTGCCGGGTGCCGTGGTGTTTGCGTTCGCGGCGCTGATCTACGGGCTCGCAGCCGATGCCGGACCCGCGAACTGGCTACTGAAGCACCCGGTGGTCATGTTCCTTGGCCGGATATCGTTCCCGCTGTTCCTTCTGCACGTCATGCCGCTGATGGCGCTGGCCTTTCACCTCCAGCAGAGCGAACTGCCGGCATCTGTCAGGTGGGTGGCGCTGGGCCTGTTCCTCGTGCTGCTGGCGACGGTTTCCTGGCTTCTGCACGTTTATGTCGAACGGCCGGCCCACCGCTTCGGCAGAACCCGTCAGCGCGCCGCGGCCATGCCGGCCGAGGCCGGCTAGGCGGGCTCGCTGCCTAGAAGGCGTTCCGATAGATCGTCGCGATATCGGCGAGCGCCAGCTCGCGGGGATTGTTCGAGATCAGGCGCTTGATGGCGAAGGCTTCCTCGGCGAAGACGTCCAGATCCCCCTCGCTCGCGCCGTGGTTCGCGAGCTTCATGTCGATCCCGAGACGGGCGCAGAAGGCGACGCTTTCGGCGCGCACGCCGGCCTCGTCGGCGGTCGGGGCGAGCCGGAGGGCTGCCAGGATCGCCGCCGTCTTTTCCGGGCGTGCCGGGGCATTGAAGGCGAGAACGTGCGGGAAGATGATGGCATTGGCGAGCCCGTGCGGCAGCTTCAGCCGCGTGCCGAGCGGATAGGCGAGGGCATGGCCGCCCGCCGTGTTCACCGGGCCGAGGCAGACGCCACCGTAATAGGAGGCGAGCATCATGCCGGCGCGCGCTTCAGTGTCCGTGCCATCGGCGACGGCGCGCGCGAGGTAACGCCCGACGAGATCGATACCCATGCGGGCGTAATCGTCGATCAGCGGGTGCGACTTGAGGCTGGTGAAGGATTCAACGCAATGCGCCAGGGCATCGATGCCGGTCGCCGCGGTCACCTGGGCGGGCACCGAATAGGTGAGCTCGGGGTCGAGCACGGCGATATCGGCCAGCATGTGCCGGCTCTCGATGGCGAGCTTGGCGAGCGTCGCGGGATCGGTGACCAGAGCACGGATGCCGGCCTCGGAGCCGGTGCCTGAGGTCGTGGGCACCTGGGCCAGCGCCGTGCGGCGACCGGAGATCCTGTCGACGCCGACGACATCGGGGATCGCCTGTTCGCCGTCCCAGAGTGCGGCGACGAGCTTGGCGACGTCCATGACCGAGCCGCCCCCCAGTCCGACGACGAGATCGGGCCGGAACTGGCGCGCTGCGGCCAGCACCGCGTTCACGGCAGGCAGGTCGGGCTCGGGCGGGATGTCGGTATAGGTCGCGACCTCGCCGCTGAGCCCGATCCGCTCGACGAAGCCGACGGTCGGCGCCATGGCGACGACGAAGATGCGTCGGTAGGACGAAGACCAGGCGCCGAGCCGGGTGATGGACCCCGCCCCGATCTCGAGCCGCGGCGGTTGCAGCAGGGTGATCGGCCGGGCGAGGGAGAGAGCGGCGTCAGACATTTTCTGCTGCCTCTAGTTCGCTCATCCGGGCCCAGACGATGGCGATTTCGTCGGCGGACAACTCGACGAGCGGCGGACGCACCCGGGTCCAGCCGTCATGGCCGCGGCGCTTCGCCAGCATGGCCTTGACGGTCGGAAGCTGCACATAGGCGTTGGACAGGTCGCGCCAGGCGTTGATGCGGGCCTGCGCGGCTTCGACTTCGGCGGTCTTGCCCTCGTCGGACCAGTTGTCGAACACGACGCGCAGGTGCCTGCCGATCAGGTTGGAGCTCGAGGTTATGCAGCCGGCCCCGCCGGAGCGGAGCAGCGGCAGCATGAACGGATCGGCGCCGGCGAGGACGGAGAAGTTCTCGAACGAGGAGGCGAAGGCCTGCATGCTGTCGAGCTTGCCGGAGCTGTCCTTGATGCCGACGACGATGCCGGGGAAGGCCTCGAGCAACCGGCCGGTCAGTTCCAGCGACAGCCCGACCTGGGCGATGGGTGGAATGTGGTAGAGCACGACGCGCAGCTTGTCGCTGCCGACCCCCTCGATGACCTCGGCATAGAAGCGGAACAGGCCCTCGTCGCTCACGCCCTTGTAGTAGAAGGGCGGCAGCACGACGCTGGCTTGCACGCCGGCATCGAGTGCGTGACGCGTCAGCGTGACGGTGTCGGCGACATTGGTCTGCGAGGTGCCGGGCAGCAGCCGGCCGGCATCGACGCCGGCGGCGATGAGCTTCTCCACCAGCTCCATGCGCTGCTTGATGCTGAACGAGTTGGCTTCGCCGGTGGTGCCGAGCATCGCGATGCCGTCGCAGCCTTCGGCGAGCAGCGCCTTGCAGTGCGCGGCAAAGGTCGCGTGGTCGGGCGTGCCGTCGGCCAGCACGGGGGTCGCCGAGGCGCAGAAGACGCCGTGGATCGGGAACGCAGTCGCAGTATTAGTGGTCACTTGTTCCCCGATGCCAGGCGCCGCGCATAGGCAATGGCGGCGTTCATGTTGGTGTGGTTGGCCTTGCCGGTGCCGGCGATGTCGAAGGCCGTGCCGTGATCGACCGAGGTGCGATCGATGGGCAGGCCGAGCGACACGTTCACCGCGGTGTCGAAGGCGACGAGCTTGATCGGGATATGGCCCTGGTCGTGGTACTGGGCGATGACGAGGTCGAAGGCGCCGTTATAGGCGCGGTGATAGACCGTATCGGCCGAGATGGGGCCGGCGACGTCGATCCCTTCGGCTCGCGCCATGGCGACTGCAGGCACCACCTGCGCATCGTCCTCGGTGCCGAACAGGCCGTTCTCGCCGCAATGCGGATTGATGCCGGCCACGGCGATGCGCGGCTGCGCGTAGCCGATGCGCTTCAGGTGCTCGTTGCCGGCGCGGATGGTGGCGAGGATGCGCTCGGGCGTCGCCCGGTCGATCGCGGTCTTCAGCGACACATGGGTCGAGACGTGGATGACCTTCAGCCGCTCCGAGCCGAGCAGCATGAAGGCCGACTTCTGGCCGGTGAGCGCCGCCAGCATGCCGGTATGGCCGTCATAGTGGTGCCCGGCGAGGTTCAGCGCTTCCTTGTTGATCGGCGCGGTGACGATGCAGCCGATCTCGCCGGCCTGCGCGTCGCGCACCGCCCGCTCGATGAAGCGGAACGCGGCATCGCCGGCGTGCGGATCGAGCTTGCCCCAGGGGAGCGGACCGCCCTCGACGGGGAGGTCGATCACGACGGCGTCGAGATCGACGCTGACGCCGGTCGCCTTCACCGCTTCATCCAGTGTCTCGCGGTTACCGTAGATGCGGGTTCGCGCGCGATCCTCGGCGCTCATCTCCGCGACGGCCTTGACCGAGATTTCGGGTCCGACGCCGGCCGGGTCGCCCATGGTGATACCGATGATGTCGCTCACGAACTTGCTCCGTCGATCCATCCCGCGGGGAGACGGACATACTTTATCGCGCGGCGGAAGTAGGTGTAGGCGACGTGCAGCGCCCCATCCGGGCCTTCCAGCAGGTACGGGTAGGACAGCTCCTTGTTCTTGCCGTCCACCGAGTTGTTGGTGAGGCAGGTGCCGGTACTGTCGTCGACGATGCGGCGCTTGGGCCAGGTGCGGCCGCTATCGGTCGAGATGCAGAGCGTCAGCGGCGCGCGCGGCACGCCCCAGACCGGCGAGCAGCCGCCGGTAGCGTCGGGACGGTCGTCGCCGGCCTCGATCTCGTCATAGAGCGACTGGCGGCGATCACCGGAAGTGGCGGCGGATGTCGGGTTGCACACCATGGCGAGGCGGCCATCGGCGAGGCGGATGACGTTGATCGAGGAATTGTTGTTGGGCACGTCAGTCGGCTCGGGCGCCGACCAGGTGAAGCCGCCGTCGAGGCTTTCCGAGCGATGCACGAAATCCGACTGGCGGCGCCGGTAGAAGGCGACCATGTGGTCGCCGTCGAGTGGCACGATGGTCATGTGGACTGAGCCGATCGAGCTGGGTACTTCCGCCAGCGTCCAGGTCTGGCCGTTGTCGTCGCTCACCGCCACACCGGCGGTATCGTGGCTGCCGTTCCAGCGCTGGCCGGCGCGCGGGATGCAGCGGAAGACCGGCATCATCCACGCGCCATCCTTGCGGCGCACGAAACGGGCGCGGACGAAGGTGCCGAGCGGCAGGTCGATGGTGCGCGGTTCGCCGCCGACCAGCCGGTCGCCCTCGAGCGTGACGGGGCGGATGCGCAGCAGGCACTCGTCCTGGTTGCCGGCGGGCTGGGCAGTGTGGATGAGCTGCCAGTTGCCGACGCCGTCGCGGGTGAGGACAGGGTTCTGCTCCGAACGCTCGGCGTCGTGGCTGAGCTGGACGGTCGGGCCCCAGGCGTCGGCGCCCGGCGCGAGGACCGTGCCGTGGATCGAGATATCCGACTTGCCCTCGAGCGTGCCGCCAAACCACAGGCAGGCGAGCGAGCCGTCGTCGAGCAGTTCGATGAAGGCGGCATGGTTCTGCACCATGGGTGAGGCGAGGAGCGCCTCTAGGCGCCCGTCGGCGCCACTGGCGAGCCTGCCATCCATACGCGCCGCTATCTCGTCCGGATTCATCTTCCCCCCTTGGCTGGTTGGCTGCAGAAGTCACAGCCGCGCACATGTTGTCAAGTTATATTCATTCGGATGGTGCGACTGGATGACGCTGATGCTATCAAGTTTATGTTGAATTATCAAGTAGTTAGATTTCAACGCAGACAGCGAATGGTGGTCTGAGTCAGTTTTAGTTTGACAACTAAGTCGCGGCTCGGCTTAGCTGCGCGACAATCCGCAGCCGCCAAAGCGGCGCATGGGGGATTACCGCGCGGGCCGCTCGCAGCTCTGTCCGCGCCATCCGCAAGAGCTGCGATGGGAGGATGACTTGATCATCAAGCACGTTCTGGTCGGCGCCATGCTGGCCACGGGGCTGGTAGCAGCCCCGGCGCTGGCACAATCCAGCACCGACATCACCGTGGTTCTCAGCGAAGAGCTGGACCTCGTCGAACCCTGCATGGCGACGCGCTCCAATATCGGCCGCGTCATCATGGAGAACATCTCGGAAACGCTGACCGAGCTCGACGTGCGCGGCGGCAAGGGGCTGATGCCGCGCCTGGCCGAGAGCTGGGAAGACAAGGGCAACGGCACCTGGCAGTTCAAGTTGCGCCAGGGCGTGAAGTTCTCCGACGGTACCGATTTCGACGCCGCCGACGTCAAGCACTCGTTCGATCGCGTCTTTAGCGACCAGATCACCTGCGAGAGCAAGCGCTACTTCGCCGACACCAAGCTCGACTTCAACGTCGTCGACGCCAACACGATCGACGTCACCGCGACCCCGGCTCAGCCGATCCTGCCGCTGCTGATGTCGCTGGTCACCATCGTTCCGGCCGAAACCCCGGTCGAGTTCGTGCGCGATCCGATCGGCACCGGCCCATACAAGCTGACCGACTGGACCGCCGGCCAGCAGATCGTGCTCGAGCGCCGCGACGACTATTGGGGCGAGGCCCCTGCCGTGACCAAGGCCACCTACGTGTTCCGCTCCGAGCCGGCCGTGCGTGCCGCCATGGTGGAAGCGGGCGAGGCGGACATCGCTCCGCAGATCACCGAAGTGGAAGCGACCAACCCCAAGACCGACTTCACCTACCCGAACTCGGAAACGGTGTACCTGCGCATCGACCAGACGGTCGAGCCGATGGGTGACCTCCGCGTCCGCAAGGCGCTCAACGCCGCTATCGACCGCGAGGCCTTCATCGGCACCGTGCTCGCCGCCGGCACCGAACTCGCCGTCGCCATGGTCCCGCCGACCACGCTCGGCTGGAACTCCAGCCTGACCCCGCCGGCCTATGATCCCGAGCAGGCCAAGGCCTGGCTCGCCGAAGCCGAGGCTGCCGGCGTCAACATCAAGGCGCCGGTCGAAGTCATCGCCCGCACCGAGAACTTCCCGCACGTCACCGAAGTCGGTGAAGCGCTGGTCGACATGCTCAACGAAGTCGGCTTCAACGCCAGCCTCCGCATGGTCGAAGTGGCCGAGCACGAGCAGTACTACTCGAAGCCGTATCCCGAGGGGCGTCCGGCCCAGCTCGTCGTCGCGCAGCACGACAACTCGCGCGGCGATCCGGTGTTCTCGATGTACTTCAAGTACCACAGCCAGGGCACCCAGTCGGGCGTCAACGACCCCAAGGTCGACGAGCTGATCGAGAAGGCCAGCGCCGCGACCGGTGACGAGCGCGCCGCGCTCTGGTCCGAGCTGTTCGCCTATGTGCAGCAGGACATCGTCGCCGACGCCCTGCTGTTCCACATGGTCGGCCACAGCCGGGTGAGCGAGCGTCTCGACTTCACCCCGACCATCGCCACCAACCAGCAGCTGCAGCTCAGCGAGATCGGCTTCAAGTAAGGCTCGGCTCGGGACTACAATCGGCAATGCCGGACCCCACGGTCCGGCATTGCTGCCTTTACGGTAAGGACGTCGCCCATGGGTAAATTGATCGGACAGCGCGCTATCGCGAGCCTCCTCTCCCTGTTCGGGCTCATGGTGCTGGTCTTCTTCCTCTCCCGCCTCACGGGCGATCCGGCCGTCCTGTTCCTACCCATCGATGCCACCGAGCAGATGAAACAGGAGTTCCGCGCACTGCACGGGCTCGATCTGCCGCTGATCGAGCAGTTCGGCCGCTACCTCCTCGACCTGCTCCAGCTGGATTTCGGCGAGTCGCTGCGCAAGGCGCGGCCGGCAATCGACGTCGTGCTCGAGGCCTATGCATGGACACTGCCGCTGGCGCTCATCACCATGGGCATCGTCGTCGTCGCCGCGATCATCCTGGGCTCGCTCGCGGCCTTCAAGGTCGGTGGCTTCTTCGACCGACTGGTGTCGATCGTCTCGCTGGTCGGTGCCTCCGCACCAGACTTCTGGATCGCCATCGTCGCCATCGTCATCTTCTCGATCGGGCTGGGCTGGCTGCCAACCTCAGGCGTCGGCACCCCACTGCACTGGGTACTGCCGATCGCCGTGCTGTTCATCCGGCCCTTCGGCCTTGTCGTCCAGGTGGTGCGCGGGTCGATGCTTTCGGCGCTCTCGGCACCCTACGTGAAGACCGCCCGCGCCAAGGGCGTGAAGAACCTGCCGCTGATCTTCGTCCACACGCTGCGCAACGGCATGCTGCCGGTGATCACCGTGATCGGCGACCAGGCCGCCGCCATGCTCAACGGCGCCGTTATCGTCGAGACGATCTTTGGTTTTCCCGGCATCGGCAAGCTGATGATCGACTCGATCCTGCAGCGCGATTTCAACGTGGTGCTGGCGGCGATCATGGTCACTGCGCTCGCCATCTTCCTCATGAACATCCTGATCGACATCGCCTACGGGATTCTCGATCCCCGGATCAGGCACTAGGAGGCGGCGCCAATGACCGACGTTTCGCTCGCCAAGAGCCCGGTACCAGCTTCCCGCGGCGCACCCGCGCTGCTCGGCATGCTGTGGCGCGACAAGCTCGCCTTCGTCTCCGCCATCGTGTTGTTGCTGATCGTCGCCGCCGCCCTGCTGGGACCCGCCTTGCTCGGTGAGATGGCGAACGACCAGAACCTGCGCGGGCGCAACTTCGCGCCCTTCAGCCTGGCGCGCGGCTGGGAGTTCTTCCTCGGCGGCGACTCCCTCGGCCGGCCGATGCTGGCCCGATTGATCGTTGCCGCGCACTCGACCATCCTCATCGCCGCCGGCACCGTCGCGGCCTCGATGGTAGTCGGGGCGGCCTTCGGGTTGATCGCCGGCTACATGGGCAAGAACACCTCGCAGGTGATCATGCGGCTCGCCGACGTGATCATGAGCTTCCCCTCGCTGTTGCTGGCAGTGGTGGTGCTCTACGTGCTCGGTCCGTCGATCCCGAACATGATCCTGGTGCTCGCCATCACCCGCATCCCGATCTACCTCCGCACCACGCGCGCTGAGGTGCTGGAAGTGCGCGAGCGCATGTTCGTGCAGGCGGCGGTGGTGATGGGCGCCTCGCACTGGCGCATCATCTTCCGCCATATCCTGCCGGTGGTGGCGCCGACCCTGGTGACCATCGCGACGCTCGACTTCGCCTTCGTCATGCTGGCCGAAAGCTCGCTCAGTTTCCTCGGCATCGGCGTGCAGCCGCCCGACATCACCTGGGGCCTGATGGTGGCGCAGGGGCGGCCGTACCTCACCACCGCATGGTGGCTGGCCTTCTGGCCGGGGTTGCTGATCGTCATCACGGCGCTGTCGCTGAACCTCCTCTCGAACTGGATGCGGATCGCGCTCGATCCCAACCAGCGCTGGCGGCTGGAAACCAAAAACACCAGGCACGAGGGCAAGAAGAATGGCTGACGCCCTGCTCACGGTGAAAGACCTATCGGTGGACTTCCACACCGCGCGCGGTGCCGTCCATGCCGTCAAGAATGTCAGCTGGTCGGTGGCGCGCGGCGAGACGCTGGCCATCCTGGGCGAGAGCGGCTCGGGCAAGTCGGTTTCCGCCAATGCGGTGATGAACCTGCTCGATACGCCCCCGGCGCAGATTGTCTCGGGCGAGATCATCTATGACGGCAAGGACCTCTTGAAGGTCAGCTACGAGGAGCACCGGGCGCTCAACGGCAAGAAGATCGCAATGATCTTCCAGGACCCGCTCGGGCACCTGAACCCGGTCTACACCGTGGGCTGGCAGATCATCGAGATGATGACCGCGCATGGCCGGCCGGCCGGCATGGCGCGCGCCCGCGCGCTCGAGCTGATCGCCCGGGTCGGCATTGCCGATCCGCAGGCGGCGATGCGGAAGTACCCGCACCAGTTCTCGGGCGGGCAGCGCCAGCGGCTGATGATCGCCATGGCGCTGATGCTGAAACCCGACATCCTGATCGCCGACGAGCCGACCACCGCGCTCGACGTCACCATCCAGGCCGAAGTGCTGGCGCTGCTCAAGGAACTGCAGGCCGAGACGGGCATGGGCCTCGTGCTCATCACCCACGATCTCGGCGTCGTGGCCGAGATCGCCGACCGCGTGGTGGTGATGAACCAGGGCGAGATCGTCGAAGAGGGCAGCGTGCGCGAGGTCTACCACAAGCCGCAGCACCCCTATACGCAGAAGCTGATCGGCGCCGCGCCGGGCAAGGGCGAGATCAAGCTGCTCGACCAGGGGGCTCCGCTGCTGCTCGAGGTCAAGGGGTTGACCAAGACCTATGGCAGCTTCACCGCCCTCAAGGGCGCATCGCTGACGCTGACCCGCGGGCAAAGCCTCGCCGTGGTCGGCGAGAGCGGTTCGGGCAAATCGACACTGGCGCGCACCCTGCTGCGGCTCGAGCCGGCCGATGGCGGCGAGGCGCTATGGAAGGACCGCGACCTCATCCGCATGGGGGGCAGGGAACTGCTCGGCGTGCGGCGCGAAATCCAGATGGTGTTTCAGGACCCCACGCAATCGCTCAATCCGCGCATGTCGGTGTACCAGCTGATTGCCGAGGGCTGGGACATCCACCGGCTGATGCCGGACAAGTCGAAGCGCGGGGCGCGGGTTGCCGAGCTGCTGGAGCAGGTTGGCCTCTCGGCGGAGCATGCCGAACGCTACCCGCACCAGTTCTCGGGCGGGCAGCGGCAGCGCATCGCCATCGCCCGGGCGCTGGCGCTGGAGCCGGAGCTGATCATCTGCGACGAAGCGGTATCGGCGCTCGACGTTTCGATCCAGGCGCAGGTGATCGCGCTGCTCGACAGCCTGCGGCAGCGGCTTGGCATCTCGTTCCTGTTCATCGCCCACGATCTCGGCGTGGTGCGCGACTTCGCCGACACGGTGATCGTGATGAAGGCCGGCGAGATCGTGGAACGTGGCCCCACCGCGCAGATCTTCGATGCGCCTCAGCATCCCTATACTCAGCGGCTGCTGGCTGCGAACCTCGATCCCGATCCGGATGTGCAGGCGCAACGGCGCGCCGCCCTGGCACCGACCAATGGCTGAGCTGGCGATCATCGCCGACGACCTGACCGGCGCGCTCGACACCGCGGCGCCCTTTGCCATGCGCGGCATCCCAACTGCCGTGGCGCTTGGCGTCGCTGGCCTGCCAGAGGCGCTCGCCAGTGGCGCGCGGGTGGTGGGCGTTTCGACCGACAGCCGCGAGGTTCCGGCTGATGCGGCACGCGAAGCGGTCCGGTCGATCGTCGCGGCGCTGCCTCTTGGCACGCGGCTGTTCAAGAAGGTGGATTCCCGCCTCAAGGGCAATATCTCGGCAGAACTCGACCCCATCTCGCATGGCCGGAGTCTCGTCATCCCTGCCATTCCGGCCTTCGGGCGCTGGATGCGCGGCGGGCGGCTCGGCGGATTCGGTGTGAGCGAGCCGATCGACATCGCGGCTCGGATGGGCGGGCACGCGGCACGGGCAAAGATCCCCGATATCGAGACACAGTCCGATATCGAGGCCGCGCTGGCACTCGAGCACGACCTGCCGGTTGGCGCCCGCGGTCTTGCCGAGGCCATGGCCAAGATAATGGCGCCGGTGGCGACACCGCCCGATGTGGCGTTGAGCAACAGGCGCGCGCTCGTCGTGATCGGCTCGACCGACCCAATCACGCTCGCGCAGCTCGATCGCCTGCGCTCTGTCCATCCCGATATCGCCTATCTCGCGGCGCCCAACGGCGCCGGACCGGCGCAGGCGAGCCTCGCTGCAGGGGTGACCGTGCTCCAGGCGACGCCCGGTGCTGTTCCCGCCGATAGTGGGGAGGTCGCCGCGGCGCTGGCCGATACGGTGCTTGGGCTGGATCCGCCGCGCGACACGCTGCTGGTCCTCTCGGGTGGCGCTACTGCCCAGGCGATCCTCCAGCGGCTAGGAGTCGCCGCGCTTCAGCTGCTTGGCGAAGCCCTGCCGGGCCTGCCGCTGGCCACGGGCGGCGGCTTGACCTTTGTCACCAAATCGGGCGGCTTTGGCGGGGAGGATACCCTGCAGCGGCTGCTTGCACCGTTTCACGCGCACGAGGAGCGCATCGCATCGCCATGACCGATGGTCTCAACGTCCGGCGCAGCCTTTCCGATGCGGTGTTCGATCGCCTCCAGCGATCGATAAAATCCGGTGCCTATTCGACCGACGAGCGCTTGCCCACCGAACATTCGCTGGCCGCAGAGTTCCAGGTGTCGCGCCCGGTCGTCCGCGATGCGTTGCAGCGTCTTCGCGACCAGGGCCTCATCTATTCGCGCCGCGGCGCCGGCAGTTTCGTGCGCGAAGCGGGCCTTCGCGAGCCGCTCGGCTTCGGCCAGATGGAGAACCTCACGGACCTGCAGCACTGCTATGATTTCAGACTCACCATCGAGCCCGAGGCGGCCGCAATGGCAGCCCAGCGGCGCAATCCCGAGGCGCTCGCCAAGATCAAGTCGGCGCTGACCCTGCTGCGCGACGCCACCAACCGGCAGGCCCACCGCGCCGACGCCGATTTCATGTTCCACCTCGCCATCGCACAGGCCTCGGGCAACCCGTACTTTTCGACCGCCATGCAGGCGCTCGAAGAGCACATCGCCGTCGGCATGCGCTTTCACGGGCTCTCCCTGCGCTCGACCAGCGACGGGCTGCAACACGTGTTCGTCGAGCACTCGGCCGTGTTCGACGCGATCTCGGAACGCGACGGCGAGACAGCGCGCAAACTGATGCGCGCCCACCTTACCGGCTCGCGTGACCGCCTGTTTGCCCCGAAGGCCGATTGAGTTCGGACTTGCGGAAATCGCTCTCCGGTCGCGAAGAGTTTCGAGCCCGACCGATCGCGTGAGATCTGCTGCACGCCACGCTGCTCTCGAAAAGATTGCAGAACACCAAGATTTACCTTCCCGCCGGTGGCCTTGCGCAATGGATTGTTCTTCGTCGCATCTTCTGTAACACTCTGAGCGCGGCGGACCGATTAGTGACCCATTGGGAGGTGGTCATGAGATATTCGGTCTGTGTGGGGGCGTTTGCCGTTTTTCTGTGTAGTTCTGCACCCGGCTCGGCTCAGGAAACTGAGACTGCGGCCCTTGGGCCTGTCATTGCTGATCAGCCGGCAGTGATCAGCAATTGCGAGAAGGTTGCTTCGGACCACAGCATTGCTGATGCGGTCAACGGGATATGCGTCGGCGCGGCGCGTACTTTCCTCGACGCGCTCAAGCTCGAGACAGGGCCGGGATCTGACCAGCGCATTGCCGACATGGTCGTCGCCGTCGTGCCGATGAGCCAGGACGACATCTGCGACGAGTTCGATCGCGAGGTGGCGCAGTTGGCGCGTGTCTCCTCCGAGAGCGTGTCCACCCCGGAACAGGCCGAAAGCCTGCTTTCGATCGCCCAGACCATAGAGTCCTGCGAGCCGGAGCTGACAAGCGCAATCGACTCGGTATCGCCCGCCTGAGCGAACTAGAGGACAATCCTGTGAGTTCGAGGGGGCTCGCAAATGCTGCACAGAAGCTCGGGCGGAGACCGACAGCAACGCGTCTTCTACCTCAGGCTGAACAAGGACCTGCTGAAGGTCGTCACCGTCCGGGGCGGTCGCGCCGGGCACGTGTTCGTCGATGTGAGGATCGGCAATGAAGAAGGCGTGGTCGTGCTCGAGGAGACGCACGAGTTGAGGGCTCCGTCCGGCTATCGCTGTCGTGTCAGGGGAACCGTGGTCTTCGTCGATGTCCGCTCCGGCTTCCTGGGGGCGCTGAGGCGGCGAGGGCGGTGGTTCTAGTTGGGAGTTCCGGCACTGTGGTGCCGGCTGATAAGGGTTCGGGGGCGCGGCGATTGTCGAGTGCAGATACGAGTGGCGACCATGTTGTGATGTTCAACAACATGGTCACACCCTACACGAACCGGCTGTTCAACGCGGTGGTCGGCGCGGGGCTGCGACTGTCCGTGGTGTCCTGCGCCGGGTCCGAGCCGAACCGGGACTGGGGCAACACGATCGAGGTGCAGTACCCGCATTTCGTGCTCCCGGGACGCGCCTTCGGGTTTTCGAACAAGAGCCGCTTCGCGCATCTCAACCAGCGGATATTCCGGACACTCGACGGGTTGAGGCCCACAAGGCTGGTGATCAACGGCATTCAGCCGTCGATGCTGATTGCAGCAATATGGGCAGCGCTGCGCGGCGTGGAGCTGGCGTTCTCTACCGACGGTTGGCGCCAGACCATGCCGACCTCACCGATGCACCGCCTGGTGCGGAAATGGGTATTCCGTCAGGCGCGACGGTTTGCCGTGTGCGGCGAGAAGGGCAGGGAATACCTGCTCTCGTCCGGCGTCCGCGAGGAGGCCGTGCATGTCGTGCCGCTGGTGCCGGCGTGGTCGCCGGCCATGCCGGCGCAGGAACCGGAGTTCGACTTGCTCTGGGTCGGGCACCTGACGCAGGTGCCGAAGAACGCACTCTTTTTCGCCGACCTCTGTGTCGATGTGTGCCGGCAGCGCGGGGCCCTCTCCGTGCGGGTGGTTGGGCGCGGCGACATGCTCGACGAGGTCCGGGAGCGCCTCGGTCGTGGGGGCGTGACGGTGCGATACGACAGCTATGTCCCGTGGACGCAGATGGAGCAGGTTTACCGCAGCGCGCGCATGCTGCTGCTGCCATCGACCTGGGAAGCCTGGGGGCTGGCGGTCAATGAAGCGATGCAATGCGGCCTGCCGGTCGTGGTGTCGCCCTTCGCCGGCGCGGCCGACGACCTGGTGCAGGACGGTGTGAACGGGCGCGTCGTGCCGCTCGAGATCGAGCGCTGGCGCGATGCGGTCATCGAGGTGCTGGCCGATACCCGGACTGCACGCAGGTACTCGGCAGCGGCGCTCGACTCCCTCGCGTCTCGGAACTCGGCAAACTCGCTCGAAAGATTTGTGGCCTTTGCATACAGCGCCGACTCCGCACGCTAACTCGCCGGTCCTCTTACCGACAACGTCGATACTGGCCTGGCTCGCCGCCAGCCTCGTCGTCGCCGAGGTGACGAAGTACTCGGACCTGCGCCTGATCGTCTATGCGATACCGCTGCTCTGCCTGCTCTGGGTCACCTTCGACAACAGCGCGATTTCGGTCAGGCGATCGCCGGCGATCTTCGTCTGCGTGCTGTTTGCGGCCGTCATCGGCTCGGTCGTCACGGCGAACGTCTATTCGGTCGATGCGTTGCGTCATGCCGTTTTCCTGACCATGAGCATCGCCATGGTCTGGTTCTACGTGCCAGGTGGCGACAAAGCGGCGCAGTGGGCGCTGGGGGTGCTGAGCCTCGGTACGTTTCTCTTGTACGCGGCGGGAAACGCGCCGGCGCCGTCAATTGCGCCGTACCTGTTCTCGAACGGCTTCGCAGAGTCGAGCTACGGCCTGACCGCGGGGGCCATCGCCGTCTACTTCTACCATCGCCGGAACTACCTGTGGCTTGGCCTGTCGGGACTGGCGACGCTCGTCATGTACAAGCGGGTCGCCATCCTTGCCCTCATCATCGTGATCGCTGCAAACGAGCTGGGCGTGGTCAGGCTGCTGGCGGCCTCGTTCTGGTGCCGGCTGCTGGCGGCGTTCCTGTTCCTCGTCGTCGGCCTAAACGTCAACGCGATCGCGTTGTGGTTTCTCGATGCCTTCCACATCGGCGGGAGCATCGATGCCTACATGCTCGGTCGCTATACCTACAACGCGACGCTGGGGCATGTCATCGATAGCCAGAGCTGGCTGCAGCAGCTCCTCGGCAACGGTCCGGGTGCGGCGGAGCGGGCCCTGTCGTCCGAGCTGGGCGGCAAACCGGTACAACCCCACAACGACTTCCTGAGGGTGCGGGTGGACTACGGCTGGATCGGGCTGGTGGCGCTGCTGGCTGCCACCGCCGCGCTGTTCGACCGTGGCGCGCTCGGCGCCAAGCTGTTCCTGTTCCAGTTGATCCTGTTCCTCACCGACAACACGTTGATCTACGTCTTCCACTTCGTGGTCCTGTCGGTACTGCTCGGAAGCGTGGCGCCGCCGGTCGGTCGTCCGTCAGCTCCGGTTCGCCGTGCCTAGCAGCAGGATCAGACACCTGTTGTGGTACGGGGCGGCCGAGCAGGCCGTGTCGAGCATTGCGAACTTCGTGCTGGTGCTCTGGCTGGCGAATACGCTCGCGCCCAACCAGTTCGGCGAGTTCGGTGTCGCCTGGTCGATCGTCTACCTGATCGAGTCCTTATGCTGGAGCTATCTGGGGGAGGGCGTGCCGCCGGTGGCGATGCGACTGCCTCGAGGGCGCTGGAAGTCCCTGCGCACCGGCCTCGTCGCCCTCTCCCTGATGATGTGCGGCGGGATCGCGTTTCTGGCAATTGCGGGCGCAGCGGCCGATATCCTGCTATCCGGCGGCGTTGCCGAGCTGGTGCTTGCGACGGGCGTGGCGTGCATCGGGCTTCGCGCCCAGCAGACGCTGCGCCGCGTTTGCTACCTCGATGAGAACAGGAGGCTGTCCCTAGCGTCGACCCTGGTCGCGACCTGTGTGTTGTTCGGCAGCTATGCCGCCGTTGTCTCGGTCGGGGGCGAGGGGAGCGTTGCGGCGCTGCTCTGCTGGGGCGGATCGATGTTGGCCGGCTCGCTCGTCCTGCTGCATATCCGTCGGGACTTTTCCGCCTTCTCGCCCGTGTTCCTCGGTTGGCTGTCGCGGCGCCTGGGGCGGGCGGGGGCATGGCTTGCGCCTTCCGCCATCATCTACTGGATCACCAACTATTCCATCCTGCCGCTCAGCGCGGCCTTGGCCGGTCTCGAGCTGAGCGGGGCATTCCGGCTGATCCAGGCGCTGTTCGCACCGCTGCAGCAAGGCACCGCGGTGTTGATATCGGTGGCGTCCCCTCGTGTCGCACGAGAGGTTGTCC
>JAEWLC010000071.1 GCA_023393475.1 Pseudomonadota bacterium | reverse complement strand
CATCGACACCGCCAGGATGGTCATGAGCAGCAGGCCCCGGCCCCGGAACCGCACCCGCGCCAGGGCGAACGAGGCGGTGATCGCGAGGAACAGCGCCAGCAGCACCGTCACCGAGGCGATGAACACCGAGTTCAGCAGGTTGCGTGGGAAGCTGCCGACCCCGAGCACCGAGATGTAGTTCTCGAGGCTGAACGATTCCGGCCAGTAGGTGATTCGGAACAGGTCCGAGCCCTGTTTGAAGCTGGTCAGCAGCGCGTAGTAGAACGGGAATACCGAGACGACGATGATCACCAGGACGGCGAGGTAGAACGCCGTCCGCTTGGCGATGGCCCAGGCGTTCATCAGCCCTTCTCCCCTTCGAAGTTCACGCGGCCCAGCCAGATGTAGAGCGCGGTGAGAACGGCGATGATCACGAACAGCAGCGTCGATTGCGTCGAGCCCTCGGCGAAGTTGTCGAACTGGAACAGGTTCTCCTGCGCCAGCACCGACATCGTCTTCGTCGCCTTGCTGTTGGGGGTCAGCACATAGATCAGGTCGAAGATGCGGAGCGCGTCGAGCAGCCGGAAGATGATCGCCACCATCAGCGCCGGCCGCACCAGCGGCAGGGTGACGCGGAAGAACACCTTCACCGGGTGCACGCCGTCGACCCGCGCCGCCTCGTAGATGTCCTTGGGGATCATCTGCAGGCCGGCGAGGATCAGCAGTGCCATGAAGGGCGTGGTCTTCCAGACGTCGACCACCAGCACCGCCGTCATCGCCGTATCGGCGGACGCGGTCCAGGCGACCTTCTGGCTGATCAGGCCGAGGCGCAACAGCAGGTCGTTGATGATGCCGAGCTGGTCATTGAGCATCCAGGCCCACATCTTCGCCGACACGATCGTCGGGATGGCCCATGGAATGAGGATGGCGGCGCGCACGATGCCGCGGCCCTTGAATTCGGCGTTGAGCACCAGCGCCACCAGCATGCCCAGCACCGCCTCGAGCGACACCGAGATGGCCGCGAAGCGCAGCGTGTTCCACACCGCGTTCCACCAGGCGGGGTCGACCAGCACGCCGCGCCAGCGGATGGCGCCGCTCGACAGCGTCTGCCAGCGCAGGTAGTTGCCGAAGCCGATCCACTCGGCGCTGTAGAGCGTGTTGAGCTTGGCGTCCGTGAACGAGAACCAGATCGACCGGAGCAGCGGCCACCCCGCCACCACGGCCAGCGCGATCAGCATCGGCAGCAGGAACCAGCGCGCGGCTGCCAGCCGCTGCGTCATCAGTTCGGAACGCTTTTTCGTCTTGGGGAGGGGGATCGAGCCCGCCGTCTCTACCGCCATCGTATCCTCGCCTGCGCGTCAGGATGCGGAGTACCCCCCGCACGGGTGCGGTCTCCGGGAGCAGCTCCCGGAGACCGTTTTGCTTAGTTCGGCGAGCTGCCGAGCAGGTCGTGCAGGTCGGCCTCGAGACCCTCGAGGTTCTCCGCCGCGGTGCCGTTGCCCGAGAGCGTCTCGTGCACGGCGGACCAGAACAGCGAGCTCACCTCGTTGTACTTGGTGCCGGTCGGAGCCGACGGACGCGGCACGGCGTTCTGGAACACTTCCTTCCACAGCGGGATGATCGGCGCCTTCTCGGCCACTTCCGGATCGTCGTAGGTCGCCATCAGCGTCGGCAGGTTGGTCTGCTCGATGGCGCGGCGCTTCTGCTCGTCCGGCGAGGACAGGAACTTCACGAGGCGGATGGCCGCTTCCTGGTCCGGCGAGTACTTCGACACCGCGAGGTTCCAGCCGCCGAGCGTCGCCGCCGAGCGGGCGCCCTCGCCGTCACCCATCGGCAGGGTGGTCACGTCAAACTTGCCCTTGATGGCCGAGTCCGCGCTGCTGCCCAGCGCATAGGCATACGGCCAGTTGCGCATGAACACGGCATTGCCGAGCTGCCACACGCCGCGGCTCTCTTCCTCGCCATAGGACAGCACGCCCGGCGGGGAGATGTTGTCGACCCAGCTGGCCGCGCGATCGATCGCGGCAGCCGCCTGCGGGTTGTTGATCGAGATGGTGCCGTCGGCCTCGACGATCTGGCCGCCGCCGTTCGACTTCACCCACTCCAGCGCATCGCAGGTCAGGCCCTCATAGGCATTGCCCTGCCACACGAAGCCCCACATGTCGGCATTGCCGGCGGCGCGCTCGCCATCCTGGATTTCCTTGGCGGTGGCTTCCAGCTCGGCCCAGGTCTTCGGCACTTCCTTGCCGTACTTCTCGAGCAGGTCCTTGCGGTAGTAGAGCGCCGGCGCGTCCGTGAACGAGGGCAGCGCGACGAGCTTGCCGTCCACCGTCTGCGACTCGATGATCGCCGGGAAGTAGCCGCCCACGATGTCCTTCGTGGCCTCGGTCAGGTCGGTGAAGTGCTCCGCCAGCTGCGGGGCCCAGATCACGTCGGTCGTATAGACGTCGATGTCGCTGTTGCCGGCCGCCAGCCACAGGCGGTACTGGCCGAACTGGTCGGTGGTCGACGACGGCATCGGCACGATCGTGACCTTGTCTTCCGGGTTGGCCGCCATGTAGCGGTCGACCTGCGACTGCAGGAAGGTCAGGCCGGTGCCGGTGTCGCCCAGCACGATCTGCAGGTCCGCTGCCTGAGCCGTAGCGGCGAGCGAGACGCCGGCCATCAGACCCAGCACCAAGGACTTCAATTTCATTGTTGTTCCTCCCAAAGGACAGGTGTGGCGGGAGGAAATGGGCGACAGCGACGCCCATCAGGCGCCGACTCCCCCACCAGTTTCCGTCCCTCAAACGCCTTGTGCGGGCAATTCGCCGCTCGGTTTTCAAAGCGCTTTGAGCCTGAACCTAGACTTTGGTGTGAAACGCTGTCAAGCGCCATTCAGCAACCGTTCATCTTTGTGGCACGGCACGGACACAAAATGCCCTGATATGTCAGGGCACTAGGTCAGCATTGCTTACCAAGATGGCAATTCTTGAGCCCCGTAGCTTGAGGTACGAACCTCAGAGCCGGCACCATCAAAACGCCACTTGCATCAGTCTTCCAAATCGCTTTGAATAAATCGCTCTGGGAGGAGGCATCCGCCGAAGCTGCACCCAAGCAGTCGTGGATGCGGCGCAATTTGGTGATGAAGCTCAAGGACTTGGCCAACGAGCTGGGGCTCTCGCAGACGACCGTGAGCCGCGCCCTCAATGGCTTTCCGGAGGTCAACGAGGATACGCGCCGTCGCGTCGCCGAAGCGGCCAACCGGCTGGGTTACCGCGCCAACGCCTCCGCCCGCCGCCTTGCCACCGGCCGCTCCGGCGCCATCGGCGTGCCCCTGCCGCTCGAGCGCTCGCTGCATTTCGGCCCGCACACCTCCGAGTTCCTCTCCGGCATCTCCGAACGCCTGGCGCAGCACGAGATCGACATCGTCGTCACCCCCATCGACGCCGACGACGAGGTGCCGGTGTTCAGGCGTCTCGCGGCGTCGAAGCGCGTCGATGCGCTGGTGCTCTCCGCCCCAACGCCCGACGACGCGCGGATCGCCGCACTCACCCAGTTGGGCATGCCCTTCCTGCTCCACGGCCGCGCCGAGGAGGTGAACATTCCCCATGCCTGGCTGGACATCGACAACGAGGGGGCGTTTCGCCGCGCCACCAGCCACCTCATCGATCTCGGCCATACCCGCATCGCCATGATCAACGGTCCCGAGGACCAGACTTTCGCCATCCACCGGGCGCGGGGCTACCGCAGCGCCCTGCAGGCGCGTGGCCTCGTGGCCGATCCCAGCCTGATCGGCGGCGGCCGCTTCACCGA
>JAEWLC010000065.1 GCA_023393475.1 Pseudomonadota bacterium | reverse complement strand
CATCCAACGGATGCGGCCGTTCTCGTTCGGCTGGATGGCATGCACGTTCTCGACCTCAATAGCGGCCCGCTGGCGCAGCCGTGGCGGGACAATACCGTCGGCGCCCTCTACGAGATCGCCAAGCGCGCGCCCGGCCAGCCGTTCGGCCTGCAGATCGGCGCCGAACGCCTCCTGCTGCTGCAGGATGCCGGGCAGGTGCGGCATGTGTTGCGCGAGCAGGGGGCCGCCTATCGCAAGAATTTCGGCGGCTTCGCCGGGCTCTTCGGCGACAGTCGGATGACCGCCGACGGCGAGCGCTGGCACTACCTGCAGGGCCTGTCGCAACCGCACATCGCTGCAGCGCGTCCGCTGGAAGTCACCGGCGCGACGGCCGCGGCCTTCGAACGCGCCGCGTCGGAACTGCTGTCGGGGCGCGATGCCGACGGCACCGTCATTGTCGACCCTGTGTTCAACCGGGCCACGGCCCGCGTGATCTCCGAAGTAGCCTTCGGCAATCACGGCGTCGACGTCGACCATGTGATCGAGGACTTCCACGACGTGCTGCGCCAGGGGGCCCGCCGCACCTGGAACATCGGTGGCAGCCTCGCGCCAGAGACCGAAACCGAACGGGCCGCCGACCAGGCAGCCCGCGACCGCATCGCCGCCGCCATACGCAATGCCATCGCCAGCCCCGACCGCTCGCAGCTGATCCGCGATATCGAGGCGGGCGAGGCCGATGGCGCCGATCCGGTGGCCGAAATCTCGTCGCTGCTGTTCGCCGGCTTCGACACGACTGCAGCGGCGCTCGGCTGGGCCGCGTTCCTGCTCGCCACCGCCCCGCAGCTGCAACATAGCCTGCGAACGAAGCTCAGGCAGGCCATGGGCGACGGCACGCCGACGCTGGCGCAGCTTGAAGCCGTGCCCGAACTGGATCAATTCCAGAACGAGGTGCTGCGCATCTTTCCGCCTGTGCCGATGCTGGGCCGGATCGCACTGGCCGACGATCAGGTCGATGGCATCGAGATTCCGGCCGGCCGGCGGGTGGTGATCTCCGTCGTCGGCATGCACCACGATTCGCGCCGCTTCCCCGAGCCGGCCCAGATCCGCCTGAGCCGCTACGCCCAGCAGCCACCGCAGGGAACGGCCATGCCCTTCGGCGGCGGCCGTCGTGCCTGCGCCGGCTCGCGCATCGCCAATATCGAGATGGCCACCGCGCTCGCCATCCTGATCCGCCGGCTCGAATTCGGGCTCATCGACCAGTCGCGCATCCAGTTCGATTTCATCGCCAGCCTGCGCCGCCTCGGCGGCCAGCGGCTGTTCGTCCGCGAGGCGAGCTGATGAAGGTCCTGTTCAGCGCCGCCAACTGCCTCATCGATCCCTCGAGCGGCGCCGCCATTTCCATCCGCACCATCTTCCGGCTGCTGCAACGGCGCGGCATCACCTGCCGGTCGCTCACCGGGTCGGTGTTCGACCGCGCCGACTCGACCGACAATGTCGAAAACCTCCGCCGTGCCGGCGCCACGCCGCTCGACCCGGCCGCGCCTTTGACCCAGCCCTGGCGCTATGAGGAAGGCGGGGTCGAGCACTTCATCGTGCCGCTCGCCCGCAATGTGCGCGCCCTGCAGACCCGCAACGACGAGGAGCGCCTGTTCGCCGAGGCCGGGCGCATGCTGGCCGAGTTCGAACCCGACATCGTCATTAGCTATGGCGCCGGCCTGTTCGAGCGGAGCCTCGTCGAGATGGCCCGCGCGCGAGGCATCTCGACCGTCTTCTATCTCGCCAACCCCACCTACCAGAACCTGTCGAGCTTTGCCGGCATCGACCAGGTCGTGTTCGACACCGAGGCCACCCGCTCCCTCTATCGCGACCGGCTCGGGCTCGAGGGCGTGGCCATCGGCAAGTTCGTCGCCCCCCCCGCGCTGCCCGACAACGCGCCGCACGACCATGTGCTCTTCGTCAACCCTTCCGCCGAAAAGGGCGTGACGCTGTTCTACCGCATCGCCGAACTGGCGCTCGAGGTCGCCCCGGCCCTGCGCTTTCTCGTCGTCGAGAGCCGCGCCTCGCTGGCCATTGCCGAGCAGCGCACCGGCATGGGCTTTTCGCGAATGGCCAATATCGAGCGGGTCGGCCTGCAGAGCGACATCGGCGCGGTCTTCGCCCGGACCCGCGTGCTGCTGCAGCCCTCGCTCTGGCATGAAAGCGGCGCGCGCACCGCGATCGAGGCCATGTCGCTCGGCATCCCGGTCGTCGCCACCGACCGGGGCGGCATCCCCGAGGTGCTCGGCGAGGCCGGCATCATGATCCCGCCACCAAAGCCGCTGATCGACAACCACTGGCTGATCCCGCCCAAGCTCAGCGCCATCGACTGGGTCGAGGCCCTCCGGCTGCTCACCGAGGATGCCGAGTTCCATGCCGATCACGCGGCCCTCGCCCGGGCGAGCTTCCAGCGCCACGACCCTGAGCCGCGCATCACCGCGCTGATTGCGCTCTTCGATGGCATCCGCGCCCGGCGGCAGCCGGCATGAGCGGCTTCACCGTGACCACCGAGCAGTTGCTGCTCAATTTCGACCAGTCGCTCGCCGCCGTGAATGTGCGGGCCTTCGAGGCCCAAGCAGAGCGGGCCCGCATCGTCTGCTTCCACGGCTATGTCGGCAATGCCAGGGACTTCGACCCCCTGGCCGAATTCCTCGCTGGCAACGGGGTGACCGTCATCGCCGCCGACATGTTCGGGCGGGGCGACAGCGCGCATTTCGCCGTGCCGGGCGACTACACCCTGCGCCGCATGGTGCAGGCTGGCGCCGCCGTACTAGCCGGGCACGGCAAGGGCGCCGCCATCCTCGGCGTCGGCTGGGGCGCGCTGATCGGGCTGCTCGCCCAGTCGGTGACCCGCACCAGTCCACGCAGCCTCATCGCCGTCGACCTGAAGCTCGACTATTCGGTCGACACCGATCCCATCATTGCCGCGGCCCTGGCCGATCGCGGCCTGAGCTTTCCCACCGCTGCCGCCGCCATCGCCCACCTGCGACGTTCGTTCGAATTCGGCGCGCTGCCCGACGGCGCCGATATCGGCAACCGGATACGACCTGAGGGCACGGGCTTTCGGCTCAGCCACGACGACGACATAACCGAGCACACCAGGGTCTTCGGCGGCCGCAACTACGATCTCCGGGCGATGCTCGCGGCGCTGGCCGCGCCTGTCCTCATGCTCGACGCCGGCGACGCCCAGCGTCTGCCTGCGGCCGGCGCTACCTCGATCGGCGGCCTCAGCCCCGCCGGCCCGCTGCTGCTGCGCTCAGAGGTGGAGCACTACACCATCCTCGGCTACCTGCTCGCGAACCGCTCCGGCTGACCGGCTCCGGCTAATCCTGCGCCGCGAGGGCGCCGAACACCCGCGCCACCGCCTCGGCTCCCGGATCGACGTGCCCGACCAGTTGCGCCGCGCCGACATAGGACGCGCGGCCGGAGGTGGCGCGGCTCATCATCGCCGTGCGATCCGCCCCGTTCCGCGCCGCGCCCGCCGCAGCGGCGAGGTTGCTGTCGAGCGCATCGAGGGCGGGGGCAAGCGCGTCGATCATCGTGCGCCCGCCCGGTTGCGCGCCGCCAACCTCCTGGATGCGGCTGAGGCCGGCCCGGAGCGCCGCGGCGACACTCGCGCCGGACAAAGCAGCATCGGCCGCCGCTGAGAAATAGATGGCGAGGAGAATGCCGGAGGAGCCGCCCATGGTCGTGCCCAGCATGCGGCCGATGGCGGCGAGGAGGGCGGGCGTATCGTCGAACGGCAGGCTGCCGGAAGCGCCAAGCAGCGCCCGGGCCGCAAGCGCCAGGGTCGAACCGGTATCGCCGTCGCCGGATTTGGCGTCGAGCGCATTGAGATCAGGCGCAGCGGCGATCAGCGCCTCGCAGGCGGTGACCAGCAGCTGGCGCACCGCCGGATTGTCCGACGCCACCGCCACGGCGGGCGGTGCCAGCTGCGGCATGGCCACCGTCGCGACCGGACCGACCGACATCAGGCCGGGCCAGGCGGGGACATCGACCGGGAATGCCAGCGCCGCGAGGTTGTCTGCCGTCGCGGGCAGCGTCGTCACCGAGAAGCCGCGCATGTCGAGCGCCGTCATGGCGCCTGCCGGCCCGACGATATGGCTGAGCTGCGGTCCGAGCTCCGAGACCGCCAGTTCGTTGGCGAGCACCGACATTTCGAGTGCCGAGGTGCCGCCGAGATTGTTGAGCAGCGCCACATTCGGCCCAGCCCCCAGCACCGGCGCCAGCTTGCCGACCACACCCGCGACTGCACCGCGCGCCCCGCTGAAATCGACCTGCTCCACGCCCGGCTCGCCATGGATGCCGAGCCCGAGCTCGGCCTTCCCCGCCGGAATGCGCTGCTCCCGCGCCGAACCCGGCACGGTGCAGGTATCGAGCGACATGCCGATGCTGCGGAGGTCTGCGATCACCCCCTCGGCCGCCCGCGTCACCGCGTCGAGGTCGCCGCCCTGCTCCGCGACGGCGCCGGCGATCTTGTGAACGAACAGCGTACCCGCGAGGCCGCGCGGCTGCGGCAGGTCGGGCAGCGCGATGTCGTCGCCGACGATCACCATGCTCACCTTCCTGCCGAGGAGCCGCGCCCGTTCCGCGGCGAGGCCGAAATTGAGCCGGTCGCCGGTATAGTTCTTGACGATCAGCAGGCAGCCCGCGTCGCCGGTGACGGCGAGAATGCCGGCCAGCACCGCATCGACCGAGGGCGAGGCGAAGATGTCGCCGCAGACGGCCGCGGTGAGCATGCCGCGCCCGACGAACCCGGCATGGCTCGGCTCATGACCGGAACCGCCGCCCGAAACCAGCGCCACCCGGTCGCGCTGCCAGTCGGCGCGCACCACGACCTTGATATGCGGATAGCCATCGAGCCGGGCCAGCCGCCCGCCGGAGGTGCGGATGAGCCCGTCCACCGCCTCGACGACGATCGCGTCGCGCTCATTTACGAACTGTGCCACTGGCTTCTCCCGATTTTTGCGGGAGTTCAACCGACTCGGCAGCGCTAGGCAACCCGTCGCCGCGCCGATGGGCCAGAAATGCGAAAGGCCGGACAATCGTCCGGCCTCTGTCGCATCCCAGTAATGTCGGGAGGATAATGGAGCGGGCGAAGGGATTCGAACCCTCGACCCTAACCTTGGCAAGGTTATGCTCTACCCCTGAGCTACACCCGCACTCCATGCCGGCCCCGCTGCGCCGCGCTAAGCGCTTGGCATCGGGTCGACGGGCGCCTATATGCCCAATCGAAAGCGGGTTTGCAACCCATAATTCTGGTCTCGTGAAATGCGTGGTAAACCACACTCGCGAGACCCTTCGGGGCACAGGAAATTCAAGGTGATGCGGGCTTCCCAAGGCCTCCATCCGCTGGGACAATAGCACGATGTCGCTAAACGATTTCATTTCCGCCACTTCTGCCGCAGCCGCGCCGCCGGCTGCGCTGATCAAGGAATCGACCGACCAGGCCTTCAAGGCCGACGTCATCGATGCCTCGCTCGAGGCGCCCGTACTGGTCGACTTCTGGGCGCCCTGGTGCGGCCCCTGTCGCCAGCTGACACCCAACCTCGAGAAGGTGATCAACGAGAAAGCCGGCAAGATCCGCCTCGTGAAGATCAATATCGACGAGAACCCGGGCGTTGCCGGTCAGCTCGGCATCCAGTCGATCCCGGCCGTCTTCGCCTTTGCCGGCGGCCGCCCCGTCGATGCCTTCCTCGGCGCCATCCCCGAGAGCGAAGTCCGCCGCTTTGCCGACAAGGTGATCGCCGGCGCCCCGGCAGGCCAGCCGGCCCCCGGCTCGATCGAGGAAGAGATCAAGAACGCCGTCGAGGCAGCCGATGCCGCGCTGGCGGCCGGCGACCTGAACCAGGCCGCCCAGATCTACGGCTCCGTGCTGCAGGTGAAGCCCGACCATCCCGCCGCCATCCTCGGCATGGCCAAGGTGTTCTTCGCCGCCGAGGACCCCGAGCAGGCCGAGGCCGTGCTCGACACCATGCCGGAAGCCGAGCGCAAGGGCGCCGAATACACGTCGTTGATCCAGTCGCTGAAGCTTCTGGGTGAAGCCGCCGACCTCAGCGAGACCGACGAACTCGCGGCGGCGCTCGAGGCCGACCCCGACAACCACCAGGCCCGCTTCGATCTCGCGGTGAAGTACAATGCCGACGGCAAGCGCCTCGAAGCGGCCGAGGCCCTCGTCGCGCTGATGAAGCGCGACAGGACCTGGAACGACGACGGCGCGCGCAAGAAGCTGCTCGAACTGTTCGAGGCCTGGGGCGCCAAGGACCCTGCAACGCTCAAGGGCCGCCGGCTGCTGTCGGCGCTGCTCTTCAGCTAGGAGGCATCGTGCTGAAGCGCCCGGACTCTCCTGCTGACCTGCCGGCATCCATCCCGGTGTTCCCGCTCAGCGGGGCGCTGCTGCTGCCCTATGCCCGCCGCCCGCTCAATATCTTCGAGCCGCGCTATCTCGAAATGGTCGATCACGCGCTGAAGGGCGACCGCCTGATCGGCCTGATCCAGCCGCGCGACACGTCGGTCGAAAGCCCGGAGGGCAAGGCACCGCTCGAGGCGATCGGCACCGTCGGGCGCATCGTCCAGTTCGAGGAAGTCGAGAACGAGCGCTACTTCGTCATCCTCGAAGGGCTCTGCCGCTTCCGGCTGATCAAGGAAATGCCGACCATGACCCCGTTCCGCCGGGCCATGGTCGATACCACCCCCTATGCCTCCGATTTCGAACGCGAGTTCGGCGAGGAGTCCGTCGACCGGCCGCGCTTCCTCAAGATGATGCGCGAATATGCCGAGTTCGGGAACTTCGACCTCGACTGGGACGAGATCGAAAAGACCGGCACCGCCGATCTCGTCAACTTCTGCGCCATGGTTGCCCCCTACGGCGCGGCCGAGAAGCAGGCGCTGCTCGAAGCGACGACGCTCGAGACCCGCGCCGAAACGCTGATCGCCATGGCCGAGTTCGAGATGGCCAAGGGCAGCAACCGGGCCTCGCCGCTGAATTGACCGAAGCGGCGCGTCCCCCGGCGGTCAACCCGCGCCACGTCGTCGACGCGAGGACGCTGGAAATGCTGGTCTGCCCGCTGACCAAGACCCGCCTGACGCTGTCAGCCGACAAGACCGAGCTGATCTCGGTCGCCGCCCACCTCGCCTTCCCGATTCGCGACGGCGTGCCGATGCTGAGCCTCGACGAAGCCCGCGAGATCGACCCCGACGACATGGGCCAGCACCGGGTGTGAGGGTGCCGCGCTACGCCGCCGGCGGCCTCCGCCTGACGGTGCTGATGTGCAGCATCCGGGTTCGGCCGAACCCCAGGCGCTCGTAGAGGCGGATAGCCGGCAGGTTGTCGGCATTGACGCCGAGGAAGGGTGTCCGACCACCCTCGAGTATCCCCTGCATTACCGCCGATACGACCGACTTGCCGTAGTCGCGGCCGCGATAGTCGGGGTGGGTACAGACCGTCGAGACCTCCACATAGTCATCGAACTGAACCCTCGTGCCAGCCAGCGCCACGAGCTTCTCGCCAACGAAGATTCCACGGAACCCGCCCAGCTCGAACGAGCGCGGTCCGAGTGGGCCGGGCCGGGTGATGTCGACCAGGGCCAGCATTTGCGGGAGATCCGCAGGGCTCAGTTCGACGACCGGGACTGCAGGCGCGACCATGGCAGGCTGGTCGGCGACCATCTGCTGCAGCGGCACGACCTTGAGCAGTTCGAGCGCTCCGGTGTCCTCCGCCGGCTCGGGCGCAATGACCACCATCTCCGAGCCGACGGGCGTACCGGTAGCGACGACGGCTAGATTTTCCGGGGTGACGCGTTCCAGGGCCGCGACCAACGCGAAATCGGGATCAAGGAAGCGGACATCGCCAACGGCTCGGCAGTGCCGGGCCATTGACCCGCCAAGGGCGTGCCAGAGCGGACTCTCGAGCGGATGACCGGAACGTCCCCCATCCCGCACGCCGTCATCGAAGGATCTGCCCACCGGAGTGCCCTCTACGGTCGGTAAGTCGTCCCACCATTGTCGCTCAAGACCCGGCCGAGCGCACGCTCGATCTGCGTGCCCCCTAGATCGGCAGCCCGCGCAACAGCTTCGGCCCGTTCCGGTCTATCCCGGCGGCGCGGCCGATGAGGAAATCCTTCACCGGCGGCAGGCGCTCGACCAGACCCATGCCGAAATCGCGGATGGCGCGGACCGGGGCGATATCGTTGGAAAAGAGCCGCACCATGCCGTCGGTGACGGCGACCATCAGCGCGGTGTCGAAGCGGCGCCAGTGCTGGTAGCGCTCCAGCACGTCGTCGCCGCCCGGATCCTGCCCCAGCCGCAACGCCTCGATTGCCACCTCAGCCAGCGCCGCGACATCCTTGAGCCCGAGATTGAGCCCCTGCCCGGCGACCGGATGGATGACATGCGCCGCGTCCCCGATCAGCGCGAGGCGCCTTGCCGTGAACGATTTGGCAATCTGCAGCCGCAGCGGGAAGGACTGCAGCGGGTCTTCAAGCGACACCTTTCCGAGCGTCGAGCCCATCACCGATTCGATTTCGGCCTCGACCTCTCCCTGCGGCCAGGTCTTCAGCACCGCCGCGCGCTCGGGCGATTCCACCCACACCAGCGACGAGCGCCTGCCCGGCAGCGGCAGGCTGGCGAACGGGCCGGCCGGCCGGAAATGCTCGTAGGCCGTCCCCTCATGCTCGAGCTCATGCCCGATGGTCGCGACGAGCCCGGTCTGGTGATAGTCGTGCTTCACTGTGCCGATGCCGGCGCGATTGCGGAGCCAGGACTGCGCCCCATCGGCGGCGATCACCAGCGAAGCGCTGAGCACCCGGCCATCGCTGAGCGTCAGCCGGGCCGACGCGGCGTCCGCTTCGAACTCGGTGATCTCCACCGGCGCGACGATCTCGACCTCGGGCCCCAGCGCGGACAACAGCTGGTCGGTCACCAGACCGTGCGGCACGAGATGCGCGAACGGCTCGCCCGGCGACACGTCGCCTTCGAAATGGAGGAACAGCGGCCGCGCGATGTCGCCGGTGCCGGAATCGGTGATCTTCATCTGCCGGACCGGCTCGGCGCCGCTTTCCATGCCGGCCCATACACCCAGCTCGGCAAAGACGCGCCTGACCCCGGCGGCCAGCGCCCAGGAGCGCTGATCCTTCGACGGCAGGAACGGCCGGCGGTCGATGAGCGCGACGCGCAGTCCCTTCATCGAGCGGCTGAGCGCCAGTGCCATCGTCAGCCCCACCGGGCCGCCGCCGACGATCATGATGTCATACTGGGTGCCGGCCATGGGACATTCCTCCGCGCCTTCCGCTATGTGGCCCGTCACGCTCGCGCTGTCCAGCGCCGCACCGTCGCACGCACATGCACACAATATGGGCAGATGCATATTTCTTGTGCTGCTTTGAGGCGTTAACCCGGCGGTAAGGGTGCACCTGCGCCAGCCCTGCAGCGACCAATCCACAAATTGTCGTTGTATTTCAATGCATTGCAAAATGCGGCAGCAGTTTGGCACGGAGCTTGAGTCTGTTTGTGCCGATTGGACACTTCCAACAAGCATCGACCCAGATCGAAAGGGGCATCCATGAAGCTGGTGATTGCAATCATCAAACCGTCGCGGCTGGAGGAGGTCCGTCAGGCCCTCAACTCGCTCGACGTGCACGGCATGACCGTGACCGAAGTCAAAGGCTACGGCCGTCAGAAGGGCCACTCAGAAATCTACCGCGGCACCGAATACGCGGTTCACTTCCTGCCCAAGCTGAAGATCGAGATTGCCGTCGATGACGCGCAGTCCGACGCCATCGTCTCGGCCATCCGCGAGAGCGCACAGACCGGTCGCATCGGCGACGGCAAGATCTTCGTGCTCGACCTCTTGGCCGTCACCCGTATCCGCACCGGCGAAACCGGCGCGTCGGCTCTCTGATGCCGCATCCCTCTGGAGAATCAACAATGGCAGACTTGAAGTTGTCAAAAGTCCTGGGAGCTGCGGCGCTGGCCAGCCTGGCTCTCGCCCTGCCGGCCTTCGCGCAGGACGCAGCCGCACCGGCGGCTGAGGTCGTGGCCGAGGTCGTTCCCACCATCGACACCGGCGACACCGCCTGGATGTTCGTGTCGACCATCATCGTCATCCTGATGACGATCCCCGGCCTCGCCCTGTTCTACGGCGGCCTCGTCCGCGCCAAGAACATCCTTTCGGTCCTGAGCCAGGTGCTCGGCGGCTTCTGCATGGTCGCCCTGCTGTGGGTGATCTACGGCTACTCGCTCGCCTTCGGCGGCACCGAGGGCGGCCTCTCGGCCTTCATCGGCGATTTCTCCAAGTTCCTGCTTGGCGGCGTCGGCCCCGATTCGGTCAGCGGCACGATCCCGGAAATCGTCTTCATCTGCTTCCAGCTGACCTTCGCCTGCATCACCTCCACTCTCATCGTCGGCGGTATCGCCGAGCGCATGAAGTTCGGCGCCGTGATGCTGTTCCTCGCCATCTGGTTCACCTTCTCCTACCTGCCGATCGCGCACATGGTCTGGGCTGGCCCGGGCCTGTTCTTCAACATGGGCGCCCTCGACTTCGCCGGCGGCACCGTGGTGCACATCAACTCGGGCGTTGCCGCGCTGGTCGCTGCCATCGTCCTCGGGCCGCGCACCGGCTTCCTCAAGGAACCGATCCCGCCGCACAACCTGGTGTTCGTCTTCATCGGCGCCTGCCTGCTGTGGGTCGGCTGGTTCGGCTTCAACGCCGGTTCGGCTCTGGCCGCCAACGGCACTGCTTCGGTCGCCTTCCTGAACACCATCACCGCTCCGGCCGCCGCGGCTGTCGCCTGGGCCATCGGTGAGAAGTTCACCCGCGGCCATGCCTCGCTGCTCGGCTTCGCCTCGGGTGCCGTCGCCGGCCTCGTCGCCATCACCCCGGCCGCCGGCTTCGTCGGCACCGTCGGCGCCATCGTCCTCGGCGCTGTCGCCGGTTTCATCTGCCTGTGGGCCGTCGTCACCCTGAAGCCGCTGCTGAAGTACGACGACAGCCTCGACGTGTTCGGCATCCACGGCATCGGCGGCATCGTCGGCGCCCTGGGCACCGGCATCCTCGCCGCTCCGAGCCTCGGTGGCTACGGTGCCGAGGGCTACGACATGATGGCCCAGTTCGGCACCCAGCTGCTGGCCGTGGTCGTGGCTGTGGTCTGGACGGCAGTCGTGGCCTTCATCGCGATGCTGATCGTCAAGGCAGTGTTCGGTGGCGTCCGCGTCGCCGAGTCGGCCGAGAGCGATGGCCTCGACCTGTCGAGCCACGGCGAGCGCGCCTACAACTGACCCGGAGCGCGGACAGGGACCTCCTCCCCCTTGTCCGCGCTGCTCCTGGAGGATCGGACTTCGGCCCGGTCCTCCGATCCTCGCTGACCGCGACTTCAAGTGATTGCCGCTGACCGCGGCGTGCAGCTCGCGTACCTCTTGGCCCGCCACAGAGGCTTCCCACTCGCAAACCGCGTGGGCTGCACACCCCGGTCAACGGACCGATGCCCGGCTCCCCGGGCCCGGACGCGGCCCCGCCAGGCTGCATCCGGCCCTGTCTGCCCAACAGGCAGCGATCGGCCGCTGACCGCCCAATCCTTGCGCTACCCCCGAGGGAACAGCTCCCATCCGCCCGGCGTTGTCTGTGCGAAAGGAAAAGTCCCATGTCGCTCAAGGACAAGGCAAAGTTCATCGATTTTCCGGCCATCGCGCTGATCGCCGCGATCATCCTCGTGCCGGCGGCAATCGCGCTGGCCGTCTAGGAGCGGGAGGCGCGCGTTCCCGCGCTCCACTCCCAGCGGCGCCACTCCCGGCAGCGCCGCATCGCCTCGCCGACCCTCCGCGCTTGCCGCGTCGGCAAATCCGCTTTATGAGTGGCGATCTTCGGCCGGCCACAGGGAGGCGCGATATGACAGCATTCCGACCTCACCTCGCAGGGTTCACCTCCGGTTGTCACCGTTAGGTTGCCCGCGGTCCTCCCCGTGAGGACCACACGCTAGCCGCCGGATTTTCCGGCTTTCTTCCAGATTTGCTCTTTTCCGGGACCGGATGGCTGCGTGCAGCGTCCGGACGATCGACATGGCTTCAGTAAAGAAAAATCCGCGCGGCCAAGCTTACGGCAAGGTGCTGCGCTTCGCCGCCGGACACTGGCGCAACCAGCCCAAGCGCGTCGCCCTCATCATCGGCCTCTTCTTTGCCGAGACCATCGCCGACATCCTCACCCCGTTCTTTGCCGGCCGGCTGGTCGACGCGGTGGCGAGCGGTGCCGCGACCAACGAGATCGCCTGGAACGGCGCGCTCACCGCCTTCTTCGTCATCGTCGCGCTCGGCGCCGGCGCCGTGATCATTCGCCAGTTCGCCTTCCAGAACATCATCGCGCTCACCCTGCGCATGATGAGCGACATCGCCCAGAACGCCTTCCACCGCGTGCAGCGCTTCTCGTCGGATTGGCACGCCAACTCCTTCGCCGGCTCCACCGTGCGCAAGATCACGCGCGGCATGTGGGCGCTCGACAGCCTCAACGACGTCATCCTGATGGCGATCTTCCCCTCGCTGGTCATGCTGGTCGGCACCACTGTCATGCTGAGCCTGTTCTGGCCGGTGATGGGCCTCGTCGTCGGCGTCGGCTCGCTGATCTACATCACCGTCAGCGTCACCCTCTCGACCTTCTGGGTCGCCCCGGCGGCGAGCCTCGCCAATGCCTGGGACACCAAGATGGGCGGCGCGCTCGCCGATGCGGTGAGCTGCAACATCGTGGTGAAGGGCTTTGGCGCCGAGGACCGCGAGGAAACCCGCCTGCGCCATGTCGTCGACAAGTGGCGCAAGCGCACTTCCCGCACCTGGAACCGCGGCACGCTCAACGGCACCATCCAGCAGACGATGCTCTGGCTGCTGCGCTGCGCCATCATCGGCTCGGGCCTGCTGCTCTGGCAGAGCGGCGCGGCGACGGCCGGCGACGTCACCTTCGTCATCACTACCTTCCTCGTCCTGCAGGGGTACCTGCGCGACATCGGCCAGCACGTCCGCAACCTGCAGCGCGCTGTGAACGACATGGAAGAACTGGTGGCGCTCGATGACCAGAATCTCGGCATCGAGGACAAGCCGGGCGCGAAGCCGATGACCGTCACTGCCGGCGCCATCGACTTCGAGCATGTCGATTTCCACTACGGCGCGCACCTCAAGCCGCTCTACCGGGATCTCGACGTGCACATCAAGCCGGGCGAGAAAGTCGGTCTCGTCGGCCATTCCGGCTCGGGCAAGACCACCTTCGTCAAGCTGATCCAGCGCCTCCACGACGTCTCGGGCGGCCGCATCGTCATCGACGGGCTCGACATCCGCGACGTCCAGCAGGCCTCGCTGCGCCGGCAGATCGCCATCGTGCAGCAGGAGCCGATCCTCTTCCACCGCTCGCTGGCTGAGAACATCGCCTACGGCAATCCCGGCGCCAGCCGCGCCGAGATCGAGGAGGCGGCGCAGCTCGCCAACGCCCATGACTTCATCGCCAAGCTCCCCAAGGGCTACGAGACGCTGGTCGGCGAACGCGGCATCAAGCTTTCGGGCGGCGAGCGCCAGCGCGTCGCCATCGCCCGCGCCTTCCTCTCGAACGCCCGCGTCCTTATCCTCGACGAGGCCACCTCGAGCCTCGACAGCGAGAGCGAACTGCTGATCCAGCAGGCGATGGAACGCCTGATGGTGGGCCGCACCACCATCGTCATCGCCCACCGCCTGTCCACCGTCCGCGCCCTCGATCGCCTGCTCGTCTTCGACGGCGGCAAGGTGGTGGAGGAAGGCACGCACGAACAGCTCGTCAAGCGCGAGGGCGGCATCTACCGCCGCCTTTTCGAACGCCAGGCACTGGAACTGATCAAGGGGCTGGAAGCGGCGGAGTAATCCGCCGCCCTTCCCTTTCATCGGCAAACACCGATATAAGGGCGCATGACCCTCCCCCTCTCCATTCTCGACCTCGCCCCCGTTTCCGAGGGCACATCCTCATCCGATGCTTTACGCGAGATCGTGCGGCTGGCGCAGCTCGGCGACGAGCTCGGCTTCACCCGCGTCTGGTATGCCGAGCACCACGGCATGCCCTCGATCGCCTCGTCCTCGCCCGAAGTGCTGATCGCCACCAGCGCCGCCAACACCAGGCGGATACGCGTCGGCTCCGGCGGCGTCATGCTGCCCAACCATGTGCCGCTGCGCGTGGTCGAGACCTACCGCACGCTCAACGGGCTGAACCCCGGCCGCATCGACCTCGGCATCGGCCGGGCCGGCGGCTCCGATGGCCGCACGCTCTCGGCCCTGCGCTCGGTCGGCGGCGAGTATTTTGCCCAGGAACTGGCCGAAGCCCTTGCCTTCGAGGAAGGCAATTTCGCCCCCGACCACCCCTTCTACCCGGTGCGCGTCGTGCCCGAGAACGTATCGCTGCCGCCGATCTGGCTGCTCGGCTCGTCCGGCGCCAGCGCCCAGGCCGCCGGACAGCTCGGCGTCGGCTACGCCTTTGCCGCCCATTTCAGCCAGACCCCGGCAGCGCCCGCCTTCGAGGCCTATCGCGCCGCCTTCACGCCGACCGAGGCCTTCCCGAGGCCGCATGCCATCATCGCGCTTTCGGCCCTCGTCGCGCCGACGGACGAGGAAGCCCGGTTCCTGTCCGGCTCGCAGGAGTTGAGCTGGGCCCTGTTCCATTCCGGCCAGGTCAGGAAACTCGTACCGCCCGAGGAAGCGGCCGCACATGCCTACACGCCGCAGGAATCCCGCATCATCGAGCAGCACCGCCCGCTCTGGATCACCGGCTCGCCCGCTACGGTGAAGGCGGAGATCGAGAAAAAGGTCGCTGAGTCAGGCGCCGACGAGGTGATGATCACGACGACCGCGTGGGACTACGACACGCGCCTTCGCTCGTTCAGGCTGCTGGCCGAGGCGTTCGGGCTGGGTGTGAACTGAGATAGACGGTCTAGCTCACGCCGCCGCCACCTCGCGCACGGCATGCACCGCCACCGGCTGGAAGATCATCTTCACGTGGTTGCGGGCCATCAGCATCTGTTCGGGCAGCACGGTCGGATCGGCCAGTGTCTTGCCCATGATGATGCCGCCGTCGATCGAGCAGGCGATCATGCGGGCGAGCCGGCCGGTATCCACCGGTTCGCGCGGCGGATAGACGGCAACGATGTCGTCGAGCTTTTCCTTGAAGAAGTTGTTCCAGGCCAGCACCATCGTGGTGATCCGCGCCCGGAACGCGCGGTCGAACAGCCGGTCCTGGTAGCTCATCGTGGCGACGAGGCACCCCGGATGCCCTCCCGGCATCTCGGCCATGTGCTCCGCAAACAGCGTCAGCCCGACCAGGAGGTACTGGAGCGGATCGTCGCTCAGTTCCCCCGCGCGGCCGAACACATCGGCTAGCAGCTTGTCGAGATGCTCGCCGTGGCGGTCGAGCAAGCCGCCCGCCAGCTCGTTCTTGTCCTTGAAGTGGTAGAAGAAGCCGGATTTGGTGATGCCGGCTTCGGCAATCAGCTCTTCGATCGACGTTGCGCCGAACCCCTTGGCGAGCACCGCCGCCTCGGCGATCTCCAGGATTCTCTCACGCGTCGCATTGCCTTTGCGCATCGGGCAGTCCCTCTCGGTTTACAGTACCTCCAGTACGGTTTCCGGGCCTTCACGCCCGTCGCGACTTGCCGCCCCAAGCGGCAGTCCCGCGTTAAACCATTCTGGCTGCTGACCAATTCACGGAGACACCAAACTTGACCATGCCCCCGCTATCGCCGGAGAGGTAAAGTCGTCATATGTCTCGCCACCCGTGGGCGAGGCAAATAGCCTCGTTTGCTGCTACAATCAAGCGTCAAATGGAGAGTCGACATGCTGCAGAGGGCGCATGAGCTTCCTCAACAGAAGGGCCAGATGTTCGTCACCGATGGCGGCATCGAGACCCACCTGATATTCAATCTCGGCCAGCAAGTGCCTGATATGTCGGTCTATCTGCTCAACGCCACCGACTCGGGGCGCGAGCTGCTGCGCGACTACTATCGCGCCTACATCCCGATCTGCCAGAAGGCGGGCCAGGGCTTCCTGTTCGACACCAATACCTGGCGCGCCAGCCCCGACTGGGCCTTCCGGGCCGGGCTCGACATGGCGGCTTTGCGCGAAGCCAATATCGCCGCGGTCGAGTTCTGCAAGGAGATGCAGCGCGAGTTCGCCGCTGCCGGGGTCGCCTCGATCGTCTCCGGCGTCATCGGCCCGCGCCGCGATGCCTGGCAGTACGATCGCGCCATGACGGTGGAGGAGTCCCTCTCCTACCACGGCCACCAGATCGAGGCCTTCGCCGACACCGAGGCCGACTATGTCAGCGCCTATACCCTGACCAATGTCCCCGAGGCGGTCGGCATCGCCCGGCTGGCGAAGCGCGCCGGGCTGCCGGTGGTGCTGAGCTTTACCCTCGAGACGGACGGGAACCTGCCCGGCGGCAAGCCGCTCGAAGTGGCGATCAACGAGGTCGATGCCGCCACCGGCGACTACCCGGCCTACTACATGATCAACTGCGTCCACCCGATCCATTTCGCCGAGACGGTCCGCCATGGCGGCCGCTGGGTGAACCGCATCGGCGGCCTCAGGGTCAACGCCTCGAAGATGAGCCATGCCGAGCTCGACAATTCGCCGACGCTCGACATCGGCGATATCACCGACCTCGCCCAGCGCTATGCGCGCGTGCTGCCTCTACTGCCCAACATCCGCGTCATTGGCGGCTGCTGCGGCACCGACCACCGGCACATCAGCGCCATCTGCAACACCTGCCTGCCCAGCGGCCACCATCATCACTGACCGCGAGCCGATCGAAACCTGAGCGGGGGGCTCTGCAAAGGACCGCTCAAATGACCACCTTCGATATCAACGACACCTTCGCCGAGGCGACGACACGTCCGGCGCGGGAGAACGCTCTCGTCCGCTGGTTCCGCGCCTGGCACCGCCGCCGCCAGACCCGCATCACGCTGGCCGAACTCTATCGAATGGACCCGCACCTGCTGCGCGACATGGGCATCGCCCCCCGGGACGTCATCGATGCTCTCGAGGGACGCGACAGTTCCATCCTGTTCAACCCGGTGCGGCGGCCCGAGTGAGGCCTTGTCCTCCCCTGTTCGCAAGAACGGGGGAGGATAACGGTTGGAACGAAGCCCTTAAGCCTGCAGCTTCCGCAGGATCGCCGCGCCCATCTCTTCGGTGCCGACGGTCTTGCGGTTCTGCTCGCCGATGTCGCCGGTGCGGAGGCCTTCGCCGAGAACGGCCGAGATCGCCGCTTCCAGCCGGTCGGCCAGCGTCACCATGTTGAACGAATAGCGCAGCGCCATGGCAAAGCTTGCGAGCATGGCGATCGGATTGGCGATGCCCTGGCCGGCGATATCCGGGGCCGAGCCGTGCACCGGCTCGTAGAGCGCCTTGCGCTTGCCGGTCACCGGATCGGGCGCCCCGAGCGAGGCCGACGGCAGCATGCCGAGCGAACCGGTCAGCATCGCCGCCGCATCCGACAGGATGTCGCCGAAGAGGTTATCGGTCACCATCACGTCGAACTGCTTGGGGTTGCGCACCAGCTGCATCGCCGCGTTGTCGGCAAGGATGTGGTGGAACTCGATATCAGGATAATCCTTGGCGACGCCCTGCGCGACTTCGTCCCACAGCACGCCCGACTTCATCACGTTCTTCTTGTCGGCCGAGTGCACCTTCTTCTTGCGGGTGCGGGCGAGATCCATGGCGACGCGCACGATGCGGTCAATCTCGTAGGTTTCGTAGACCTGGGTGTCGACGGCGCGCTTCTGGCCATCGCCGAGATCGGTGATCTCCTTGGGCTCGCCGAAATAGACGCCGCCCGTGAGCTCGCGCACGATCAGGATGTCGAGGCCCTCGACCAGCTCGCGCTTCAGCGACGAAGCATCGGCCAGCGCCGGGTAGCAGATCGCCGGGCGAAGGTTGGCGAACAGCTTGAGGTCCTTGCGCAGGCGCAGGAGGCCCGCTTCCGGACGGTGCTCATAGGGCACCTTGTCCCACTTCGGGCCGCCGACGGCGCCGAAGATCACCGCATCGGCGGCCAGCGCCTTCTGCATGTCCTCTTCCGAGATGGCGACGCCGTGCTTGTCGTAGGCGCAGCCGCCGACGAGGCCGCTGTCGATCTCGAAATCGGTCTCGCCCTGGCTGTTGAGCCAGGCGATCACCTTCTCGACCTCCTTCATGATTTCGGTGCCGATGCCGTCACCGGGGAGGAGGAAGAGTTTCTGCGCGGCCATGATGTCCTCGATTGCTTGAAGCGTTGGGCGGAAATACCGCCACAGGCCCCTCCGGCGCAAGGCCGCCGAGGCGCGGGAGCGTCCAGTCCGGCGCGGCGACACCGAGTACAGCACCATGGGTACAGTTTCCGTGGGGACGCTCCGGGAGTAGAATGGCCGGCGCGGGGACGAGGAGAGTGATATGCACAAGGCTCTGACATCGGCCGTCTCGAAGCGCGCCCGTGCGGCAAGCGACAGCTTCGGCAAGGTTGCCGACTTCTATTTCACCTCGCGCTACGGCGAGAAGCGCGGCGATGCCGGGATTTCCGACTTCACCTTCGGCAATCCGCAGGAGATGCCGCTCAAGGGCCTCGTCGACGGCCTGCGCCAGGCAGCCCTGCCCGAGGACAAGAACTGGTTCGCCTACAAGTCGAGCGAGCCCGAGCCGCAGCAGTTCCTCGCCGATCATGTCGGCCCCGAACTCGGGCTCGATTTCGCCCCCGAGGATTTCGCGCTGACCTCCGGCGCCTTCGCCGCCATCATGGTGGCGTTCCGCCTGCTGCTCGATGCCGGCGACGAGGCGATCTACTCCGAGCCCGCCTGGTTCTGCTACGAGCCGATGCTGCGCGTCGCCGATGCCGTGCCCGTGCCGGTGCCGCTCAGGGGCCCCGCCTTCGATCTCGACATCGACGCCATCGAAGCTGCGATCACGCCCAATACGCGGCTCGTCATCGTCAACACCCCGCACAATCCGACCGGACGCATCTACGACCGGGCGACGCTCGAGCAGCTGGCCGCCATGCTGGACCGGGCCTCGGCGCGGATCGGGCGGCGCATCTTCATCCTCTCGGACGAGCCCTATCGGCGCCTCCGCTTCGATGGGCGCGACTTTGTCAGCCCCGCGGCGGTCTATCCGTGGACGCTGATCGACTACAGCTACGGCAAGGTGCTGCTCGCCCCGGGCCAGCGGCTGGGCTATCTCGCCCTCTCCCCGCTGATGCCCGAGACCGACCGGCAGGCCCTGCGCGACGCGCTGTTCCCGGTGCAGATGGCGCTCGGCTGGTGCTTCCCAAACGCCATTATGCAGCATGCCATCGCCGACCTCGAGAACCTCAGCATCGACCGGGCCGCACTGGCGCGCCGGCGCGATGCCCTGCTCGGCGACCTGCGCGGCGCCGGCTACGAGGTGCTCGACCCCGAGGGGACGTTCTATCTCTGGGGCCGCTGGCCGGGCGATCCCGAAGCCATCTGGAACCGGCTGGCCGACCGCGATGTCTATGTGATGCCAGGCACCATCCTCGGCGCCCCCGGCCACTTCCGCATCAGCCTCACGGCATCGGACGAGATGGTGGAGCGGGCGCTGGGCACCTTCCGGGCGGCACTGGGCTGAACCGCGTCAGCCGGTAGCGCCGTCGAGCCGCTTGCTGAGGAAGTAGCGGCTCAACCCGCGCGGATGGTCCTCGATCTCGCCGAAGACCGAGTAGCCGAGCTTTTCGTAGAAGGGCCGCGCCTGGAACGAGAAGGTGTCGAGCCACACGCCGATGCAGCCGTGCTCTCGTGCGAACCGCTCGGCGTCGGCCATCAGGCGCGTTCCCACGCCCTGCCCGCGCATCGTGTCGGGCACGAAGAGATACTGCACGATCAGCCAGTCGAAATTGGCCATCCCGACGATGCCGCCGGTCACCTCGTCGCCCTCGGTGATGTGGATGGCGAAGGGCTGGAAGCCGAGCCGGCCGTTCGCCGTCCGGTTGAACCCGACGAGCGGCTGCAGCACCGCATCGACCTCGGCCGGACTGGGATCGAGCTTGAGACGGAAGTCGACGGCCATCAGCGCTCGCTGGCGCCCATGCGCGCCGTGACCTCGATCTCGACCTTCATCTCCAGCCGCGTCAGCCCGCAGACGATCATCGTCGCCGCCGGACGGATCTCGCCGAACACCTTGCCGGCGACTTCGACCAGCCCGTCATAGTGGGCCATGTCGGTGATGTAGTAGCGCACCCGCACCGTGTCCTTGATCGAGCCGCCCGCCTCTTCCATCGCGTGCGCGATGGTCGCGAAGGCGTTGCGGGCCTGCTCGCGCACGTCCTCGGGCATGATCATGGTCTTGTAGTCGTAGCCGGTGGTGCCGGACACATAGATCATGTTGCCGTCGATGACGGCACGCGAGTAGCCGATCTTCGCCTCGAACGGCGAACCTGAAGAGATGTGGATCACCATGCCTGCCTCCTCTGGTTGAACGCCGGAGCGTCAGGCAAGCACCAGCCTCAGAGCCAGGGGCGGTCGCTCGCCATCTTGCTCTCGAAGCTGGCGATCGCCGGATCGGCCTTCAGCGTCGTCGCGATATCGTCGAGGCCCTCGAGCAGGGTCTGCTTGCGCGACGGGTCGATGTCGAAATGGATCGAGCCGCCGTCCGGACCCCGTATCGTCTGCGCCTCGAGGTCGACGGTCAGCGTCGCGTTGGCGCCGCGCTCGGCATCGTCCATCAGCAGCGCCAGCTGTTCCGGCGTCACCTTGATCGGCAGGATGCCGTTCTTGAAGCAGTTATTGTAGAAGATGTCGGCAAAGCTGGTGGAGATCACGCAGCGCACGCCGAAATCGAGCAGCGCCCACGGGGCATGCTCGCGCGACGAACCGCAGCCGAAATTGTCGCCGGCGACGATGATCTTGGCACCCCGATAGCCGGCTTTGTTGAGCACGAAATCCGGATTCTCGGTGCCGTCCTCGTTGTAGCGCATCTCGCTGAACAACGCCGTACCAAGCCCGGTCCGCTTGATCGTCTTGAGGTACTGCTTCGGAATGATCATGTCCGTGTCGATGTTGATGATCGGCAACGGCGCTGCGACGCCAGTGAGGGTCGTGAACTTGTCCATATGCGGTACCCCTTTCAGTCGGCGTGTAATGACGCAACGGGCCGGGGGAATCAAGTCGGAGATGGTGGGGGTGAGTTCGCGCATGCGGCCCGCCACTCTCGCCACTCCATCACCGTCACCCGTAGGGCCCTAGCTCGCCACCACCAACTCGATGTCATCCCAGCGAAGGCTGGGATCCACGCATCAGCCCGCGCCGATGGAAAGATGGATCCCTGCCTGCGCAGGGATGACACCTTGTGTGTCAGGCCGCCACCCTACCGATAATTCCGCGGGTCGCGCTTCCGCCATTCCCAGGGGTCGTCGATATTGGCGCCGGCCTGGAACACGCCGGCCTGGGCCGCCTTGGCTTCCTCTTCCTCGGCCAGGTAATCGTCGCCCTGGTCGACATAGGCCCACGCCATGCCGAGCCGCACCAGTTCCCCGCCGACATCCGTGTCGCCCGTGGTGCAGACGCCATAGCGGCGGCCGAACTGGTCCGGCTTGCCTTCCGTGAGCGTGCAACTCGTCTCGCCCGCCGCGATGATGTCGCCCAGCGCCTGCCGCGCGGCGGCGTAGCAATCCCACAGCAGTTCGCCGACATAGCATTTCTGCGTGCGCTCGGGCGCATCGACGGCCCACAGGATCACGCGCTGCTTGTCCACCATGATGATGTCGCCATCCACCACCTTCGCGGGGCCGGTGACCACTTCCTGGGCCATGGCGCCGCCCGCCAGCATCAGAGCCGCAACTGCGGCGATCGCCAAGGTCTTCACTGCCTCGTCCCCTGTACCTGCCCGTCGGGCATGATGTTGTTCGTCAGTTCGTCCGGCGCGATGGTGCTGAAATCCACCTTGGCGCGGGTAAAGCGGTTGGCATTGGCCCGCGCCCCGGTGAACACGGCATTGTCGAGCCGCGCCCCGTAGAAGTCGGTCTGGGTCAGGGTGGCGCCGGCGAAGCTGGCGCCCGACCCCGTCACCTGCACGAAGCCGGCGCCATCGATCGTCGTGTCGTCGAACTTGGTCCGACCGATATTGGCCTTCTCGAGATTGGTCCGGTTGAGGCTCGCGCCGGTGAGGTTGGCGTTGTTGAGCCGGGCTTCCTTCATCACCGAGGAGTCGAGATTGGCGCCACTGAGGTCGATGCTGGTGAGGCGCGCATGCTGGGCCAGCGTGAAGCTGAAGTCGGCGTTCTGCGCCTTGGCGGCGGAAAGCTGCGCCTCGTAGAACATCGCCCCCTTGAACCGGCCATCGGCGAGATTGGCGCCCGAGAGATCGGCGAGGTTGAAGTTCGCCTCGTTGGCGGTGACACCGGACAGGTTTGCGCCCTTCAGGATGGCGCGGTGAAAGCTCGCGCCGGTGAGGTTGGCACCCGCGAGGTCGACCCCCGAGAGATCCGCCTTCTTGAAGCTGGCATTGGTGAGATCGCACCCGCGGCATTCGTTACGCACGCCGCTGATCAGGTCCTCGACCTGGTCGGCGAAGGTCGGGGAGGTGGCGGCCAGCGCCAGCATCAGTGCCAGGATCGTCCGCATCGCCTGCCCTATCGTACCGGGGTGGTGTCTGGCTCGAAGGGCAGCTGCACCACTTCGAGGCGCGTGGCGCTCTGGAAGTAGTTCTTCTGCACCTTCTGGGTCTCGAGGCTGATCGAGGTCTGCCCCTTCTTCCTGAAATAGGCGGCTTCGAGCCGCAGCGTGGTGGTGCCGTCCGGGTCTTCCGCCGTGCAGATCTGGTGGATGAAGATCGAGCCGACCGGCAGCTGTCCGTCGGTTGCGGGGATGTCCTCGCAGACCGGCGACCACGGGCTGAAGCGGCCCTTGAGG
>JAEWLC010000075.1 GCA_023393475.1 Pseudomonadota bacterium | reverse complement strand
AGTCGCCACATCCGCCGTTCCGGCGCTGTCGAATTGGCGCGCAGCTCTTTCTCCCGGCGCGTACTCACGATGCGACAGAGCTGAAACAGACGGCCCCCTCCCATCCTCCCCCATGAAGGGGGAGGTGTTCTGCCGGTTCACTTGGCTCAATCGAAGCTTGAGCCCCAACCTTCACCTCCCCCTTCATGGGGGAGGCCGGGAGGGGGCCGTCTCTCTCAGTCAGCGCCACTCCACGCACAGTCCTCACCGCTTCATCCCCGTAGTCGCGATCCCCTCGATCAGCAGCTTCTGGAAGAACAGGAAGAACAGGAACACCGGCACCAGCGTCAGGATCGACATGGCGAACAGCCCGCCCCAATCGGATTCCGCCGAAGAATCCACGAATGTCCGCAGCCCCAGCTGCACCGTGTAAGTCCTGATATCGCTCAGGTAGATCAGCGGCCCGAAGAAATCGTCCCAGGTCCAGATGAAGGTGAAGATGGCGGCCGTCGCCATCACCGGCATCGAGAGCGGCAGCAGGATCTTCCAGTAGATGCGCCAGGGCGAGCAGCCGTCCATCTGCGCGGCTTCGTCCAGCTCGCGCGGGATGCCGCGGAAGAACTGCACCATCAGGAAGATGAAGAACGCGTCCGCCGCGAGGAATTTCGGCACCACCAGCGGCAGGAAGGTGTTGATCCAGTTGAGCTGGTGGAACAGCACATATTGCGGGATCAGCGTCACCTGGTAGGGCAGCATAAGCGTGCCCAGCATCAGCGCGAACCAGATGCGCTTGCCCTTGAATTCGAGCCGCGCGAAGGCGAACGCCGCCAGCGAGCAGGTGACGAGGTTGCCGATGATCGACAGCGACGAGATGATCAGCGAGTTCATGAAGAACGTGCCGAAGCCGATGCGCAGCCCGTGCCAGCCGCGGAAATAGGCATCGAGGCTCCACTCGCTCGGCCACAGGCTGTTCGAGGTGAAAATCTCGGTCTCCGGCCGGAAGCTCGCCGAGAGCATCCACAGCAGCGGATAGAGCATGATGATCGAGGCGCCGATCAGCACCACATGCGCCAGCACCGAGCCGACCCGCTTCAGCAGTTTTTGCGCTACGGTCTTCTCGCCAGTGACGACGGTGAGGCGGGGAGCGGCGGTGACGGTCATTGGCGGGCTCCGTTGCCGTCCAGTTTCGGCTGCCGGTGTGCGGGGCCACCCCCACCCTTGATCCCTCCCCACAAGGGGGAGGGAGACGATGAAACCGAAACATGCAGTCGGGCCTCCCTCCCCCTTGTGGGGAGGGTAGTGCAGCTTGGGCGCGACTGCGCCCTAGCGAAACTCGGGTGGGGGTAGGCGGCGCGCGCGGTGCAAATCTCAATCATCATAATGCACCCAGTACTTGCTCGTCAGGAACGAGAAGCCGGTGAACAGCGCCACGATCACCAGCAGGATCCAGGCGAGCGCCGAGGCGTAGCCCATGCGGAAGAACTCGAACGCCTCCTGATAGAGGTAGAGCGTGTAGAACAGCGTCGAGTTGATCGGATTGCCGGTGCCGCCCGAAATGATGAAGGCCGGCGTAAAGCTCTTGAAGCCTTCGATGGTCTGGATGATGCCATTGAAGAACACCACCGGCGTCAGCATCGGCAGGGTGATCTTCCAGAACACCCGCAGCTTGCTCGCGCCCTCGAGGCTCGCGGCCTCGTACATGTCCTGCGGGATGGAGCGCAGCCCCGCGAGGAAGATGATCATCGGCGAGCCGAACTGCCACACGGCGAGGATGATGAGCGTCCATAGCGAATAGCGCGGGTTCGAAATCCAGCTCGGGCCCTGGATGCCGAAGTTGAGCAGGAAGTCGTTCACCAGCCCGTCGCCGGCGAACAGCGTGCGCCACAACACCGCTATCGCGACGGAGGCGCCTAGCAGCGAGGGCAGGTAGAACACGGCGCGATAGAGCGGCAGGCCGCGCATGCCGCGGTTGAGCAGCAGCGCCACGCCGAGCGCGAAGGCGAGCTTCAGCGGCACCGAGAAGATGACGAAGAAGAACGTCACCTGCATCGACTTGGCGAACTTCGGGTCCGCCGTGAAGATGCGGACATAGTTCGCGGCCCCGACCCAGTCGGGCGAGGTCAGAAGGTCGAAGTCGGTGAAGCTCAGGTAGAGCGAAGAGATCATCGGCCCGAGCGTCAGGCCGAAGAAACCGATGAACCAGGGCAACAGGAACAAATAGCCCGGGGCGTTCTGGCTCCAGATGCGGGACCAGACCGAAGGCGTAACCGCGCGCTCCGCGCCGCGGTAGTCGGCAGCAGAGCGCGCGGTCATTCCGATCAGCCTGCGCGGGCCAGGATTTCGTTCACTTCCTTGAAGAAGGCCGGACCGGCTTCCTCAGGCGACTGGCCGCCGAAAGCGACTTCCTGGCCCTTGGTCCGCAGCGCCTTGTTGATCTCGCCGGCGTTGGCGGGCGGGGAGGGCGGCAGCGGGCCGAGCAGGTCGCCGAGGTTCGACACGAAGTTGAGTGCGATCTGGCTCTGCGCATCGAGCGTCGGCTCGATATTGGCACGGGTCGAGGCCCGGCAGGGGATGCCGCGCTCGACGCCGAGCGCCTTGGTGGCCTCGGGGTCGGAGATGAAGAAGCTGATGAACTTCGCGCCGTCCGCGAGCTTCTGGCTCGAAGCGCCGAGCGAGAAGAACATCGAGGGCTTGCGGTAGTGGCCGCCACCAGCACCCGGCTTGTAGCGCGGGTAGTTGGTCATGGTCAGCAGGTCCTTGTTGATGGCCTGGAAGGCGATCAGCTGGTTCGAGTTGGCATAGGTCGAGGCGGCCTTCCCGAGGGTGACCATGGTGTTTTCGATGGCGTCGGTCGCATCGAGCGCCTGGTCTTCCGGCGACACGGTGACGCCCGCGGCGCGCAGGTCCGCCCAGAGCTTGAACCACTCGGTCAGGTCGTTCTCGTCGAACAGCGGCTTGCCGTCGGCGCCGTAGAGGCCCTTGCCCTTCGAACGCAGCCAGTTGTCGAGAGCCGGCTCGAGGCCGGAATGGTCGGACCACACCTTCATGCCCGGGCGCTTGTTGCCCGAGTTGAACTTCTCGGCCAGCGCCGGCAGGTCCTCGTAGGAGAAGTCGGCGCCCGGAATCTCGACGCCCGCTTCCTCGAAGGCCGCGACGTTGATGATGTTGGCCACCGAATTGGCGCCCAGGCTGATGCCGTACAGCTTGCCGTTGACCTTGCCGCCCTCGAGCTGATCCTGGTCGAAGTCCGAGAGGTCCAGTTCCTTGCCGACGAAATCATCGAGCGGGGCGATCGCGTTGCGGTTCGCGTACTCGACGATGTAGCGGTAGTCCATCTGCAGGATGTCGGGGGCGTTGCCGCCGGCCACCTGGGTGCCGAGCTTGGTCCAGTAGTCGTTGAAGGCCATGAACTCGCCGTCGAACACGGTGCCCGGGTTCGCGGCGCTGTAGAGGTCGGTGGCTGCATAAGTGCGGTCGGCGCGAGCCTGGCCGCCCCAGAACAGCAGCCGGATGCGATTCTCCTGTGCCAGCGCGGCGGCCGGCGACAATGCCGCTGCGCCGAGCAGGGCGGTCGTACCCATAAGGAAACGACGGCGGTCGAGTGCAATAGTCATCAAGGTTCCTCCCTTTGATCCTCCGGGCGACTTTGCCGTCCGAACTCGTCAGCGCTCTTGTCGGCGCTAAATAACTAGTTGGTTACAACCATGGTCCGGGGCGTCCGGGCTGTCAAGCGGCCACGTACCGACGGAAGTCGGAGGGCCCTGCGCGGTGCCGGCACGGACTTTCGCCGGCCGAACAGCCGGAGTTCCATAGCCGGCCCGGCGTTCAGGATGCCTTCATCCTAGGGACAAACAGGTGGGTGCGATAGGACAGCGGCGCTGCCCGAAACCCCGGCTCAGCGGCGGGTGCGGAGATAGTCGACGACCATCTGGACGGCCTGCGCCTCGCGGTCCTGGATCAGGGCGAACTGGCTGAGATCCTTGCCGAAAACCACGCTCAGCGTCTGCATGTTCGAGACGTAGAAGTAGCAGAGCGAGATGATCGAGATGTAGAGCTGCATCGGATCGACGTCGGTGCGGAAAGTTCCCTCCGCATGACCGCGCTTCACGATCTCATGCAACTCCCCGACGATGGGGGAGCGGATCTCGTCGACGTCCTTTATCTGCTTGACGAACCTGGCGTTTTGCAGGTTTTCCACAGACAAGAGGCGCGGGAACCACGGGTTGGCGAGGAAATGCCGAAATGTAAACCGGATGATCCGGTCAACTGCCTCGATCGGATCATATTGGCTGATGTGTAACTCGCGCTCGCCACGCCGGATTTCCTGGTAGGCGTCCAGCAGAACGGCCTGATACAGAGCCTCTTTATTCCCGAAATAGTGATAGAGTAGCCGCTTGTTGGCCTTGGCGCGGTCGGCGATGGCATCGACCCGCGCACCGTTGAAGCCTTCCTCGCAGAACTCCTCGCGAGCTGCCCTGAGGATCGAGGCCTTGGTCTTTTCAGCGTCGCGCGGACGTACGGGAGCAGCCTCCGGCGCGGCATTTGCCGTGCTTCGCCCCGCCTTTACCGCCGTCGCCTCGCCGTCCATCAATCCCCTCGCGCCCCGTGGCTGTTACAATGTCCCCACGCCGCCATTGGCATCGGAGATCGCGAGAGACAAGCTACCAACCTGACGCATATCGTTCTTTGGTTTGGCAACCGGACGCCACTCTTGACGCTCCATCCTAGCCATGTGTATCCAAGTAACCAAGCAGTTACAACGATAAGGGTCGAGGGAGGAACCGATGGCCGAGCGCAGGCTGGGGCTGATCATGCATGGCGTGACCGGTCGGATGGGCTACAACCAGCATCTGGTTCGCTCGATCCTCGCCATCCGCGAGCAGGGCGGGGTGGTACTCTCCAACGGCGACCGTTTGCAGGTCGATCCGATCATCGTCGGCCGGGATCGCGAGAAGATTCAACGGCTTGCGGAGAAGCACAACATCGCGCGCTGGTCCACTGACCTCGAGGCGGCGCTCGCCAACCCTGACGATACCGTGTTCTTCGATGCCGGCACCACGCAGATGCGCGCCGGCCTCCTCGGCCGCGCCATCGATGCAGGCAAGCATGTCTATTGCGAGAAGCCGGTCTCCGACGATCTCCATTCGGCTATCGCCTTGGCCAAGAAGGCAAAATCGGCCGGCATCAAGCACGGCGTGGTGCAGGATAAACTGTTCCTGCCGGGCCTGCTGAAGCTCAAGCTGCTGCGCGATTCCGACTTCTTCGGCCGCATCCTCTCGGTGCGCGGCGAGTTCGGCTACTGGGTGTTCGAGGGCGATTGGGGCCAGCCGGCCCAGCGCCCGAGCTGGAACTACCGCAAGGCCGAGGGCGGCGGCATCATCCTCGATATGCTCTGCCACTGGCGTTACGTGCTCGATAACCTCTTCGGCGAGGTCCAGGCCGTAAGCTGCCTCGGCGCCACGCATATTCCGACCCGTGTCGACGAGAAGGGCAACACTTATACCGCGGATGCGGACGATGCGGCCTATGCCACGTTCCAGCTCGAAGGGGGCGCCATCGCCCATATCAACTCCAGCTGGGACGTCCGCGTCCGCCGCGACGACCTCGTGACCTTCCAGGTCGACGGCACGCACGGCTCCGCCGTCGCGGGCCTGCACAAGTGCTTCACCCAGCACCGCGTCAACACGCCCAAGCCGGTGTGGAATCCGGACCAACCGAGCAAGTTCAACTTCTTCGACCAGTGGGAGGAAGTGCCCGAGAACTACCCGTCCCAGAACGGCTTCAAGGCCCAGTGGGAGATGTTCCTCAAGCACGTCGCCGAGGACGCGCCCTGGTCGTATGGCCTAGAGGCCGGCGCCAAGGGCGTGCAACTTGCCACACTGGGCCTCCAGTCGTGGAAAGAGCGCCGCTGGCTCGACGTTCCCGCGCTGGGGATTTGACGGATGAACGTGTGCGTGGCTCCCCCCTCATCCGCCCGTCGGACACCTTCTCCCACAAGGGGAGAAGGCCACCCCGCAGATATCTCAGTCAGGCCTTCTCCCTTGATGGGAAAAGGTGCCCGAAGGGCGGATGAGGGTGGGGCGGCAAGCTCGATGCAGGAGCCCGTTCATGCCTGAACTCCTCCTCCCCACGCCCGATCGCGCGCTCACCTCCTACCGCCTAACCGGCACCCCCATCCCCTTCCACCGCCACGCGGCCAGCGATTTCTCGCGCATCGCCTATGCTGCCGCCCACGTCGTCGCCGACCCGCTGGCCTCGAACGATCCGTGGCTCACCCCGGCCATCGACTGGGACATGACGCTGAAATTCCGCCACCGCCTGTGGGATCTCGGCCTCGGGGTGGCCGAGGCCATGGATACGGCGCAGCGCGGCATGGGCCTCACCTGGGCCGACGCGCAGGAACTGATCCGCCGCGCCCAGGCCGAAGCCCGCACCCGCGGCGATAGCCTCATCGCCTATGGCGCGGGCACCGATCACCTCGCGCCCGGTGCGGATGTCACCATCGACGACGTGATCCGCGCCTATGAGGAGCAGGTCGGTTTCGTCGAAGGGCAGGGCGGTCGCGTCATCCTCATGGCCTCGCGCGCCCTCGTCGTCGCGGCGAAGTCGCCCGACGACTATGCCCGGGTCTATGGCCGCATCCTCGGCCAGGTAAAGCAGCCGGTGATCCTCCACTGGCTCGGCGAAATGTTCGATCCGGCGCTCGAGGGCTACTGGGGCAGGGCCTCGCATGACGAGGCGATGGATGTCTGTCTCGACGTCATTGCCGCCCATGCGGACAAGGTGGACGGCATCAAGATCTCGCTCCTCTCGAAGGAGAAGGAGATCGCCATGCGCCGCCGGCTTCCCGCTTCGGTGCGCATGTATACCGGCGACGATTTCAACTATGCCGAGCTGATCGCGGGCGACGAGCAGGGCCATTCCGACGCGCTGCTGGGCATCTTCGATGCCATCGCCCCAGCCGCCTCGGCGGCTCTGGCAGCACTCGGCCGCGGCAGCGACAACGAGTTCTTCGAGCTGCTCGAGCCCACCGTGCCGCTCAGCCGCCACATCTTCGCGGCGCCCACCCGCTTCTACAAGACCGGTGTCGTTTTCCTCGCCTATCTCAATGGGTTGCAGGATCACTTCGCCATGATCGGCGGCCAGCAATCCACCAGGTCGCTGCAGCATCTCAGCGAACTCTTCCGCCTCGCCGACAAGGCCCGGGTCCTCGCCGACCCGGGTCTGGCAGTCGAGAGGATGAATCGGGTGTTGGCTGTGCATGGCGTTGCCTGACGTGACCCAGCAACTGTCCATGAACCTCGCCACCCTGCGCAACGGCTCGACCTTCGCGCAGATGGTCGATGATTGCCTCCGGCACGGCGTCAGCGCCATCTCGCCGTGGCGCGATCAGGTCGCCGCCGCTGGCCTCGCCGAAGCCGCCAGCATCGTTCGCAGCAACAACCTGCGCGTCACCGGCCTCTGCCGCGGCGGCATGTTCCCCGCCGATACGGCGGCCGGCCGCCAGGCCAATATCGACGACAACCTCCGCGCCATCGATGAAGCCGCCGAACTCGGCGCCGATTGCCTCGTGCTCGTCGTCGGCGGTGTGCCGGGCTCGTCCCGCGATCTCCCCGGCGCCCGCCAGATGGTCGCCGACGGCATCGCGGCGATGCTGCCGCATGCCCGCGCCTCGGGCGTGCCGCTTGCCATCGAGCCGCTGCATCCGATGTATGCGGCCGACCGGGCCTGCGTGAACACCATCGATCAGGCCCTCGATATCGCCGGCCAGCTCGGCGAGGGCGTCGGTGTCGCCATCGACGTCTATCACGTCTGGTGGGACCCCAATCTCGCCGCCGCCATTGCGCGCGCCGGCCGCGAGAACCGCATCTTCGCGCACCACATCTGCGACTGGCTCGTACCCACGGCCGACATGCTGCTAGATCGCGGCATGATGGGCGACGGCGTCATCGACCTGAAAGCCATCCGCAAGATGATCGAGGGGGCCGGCTATCACGGCCCGCAGGAGGTTGAGATCTTCTCCCGCGACAACTGGTGGAAGCGCCCCGGCGACGAGGTCGTCCGCACCTGCGTCGAGCGCTTTGGTACCGTCTGCTAACTGCCGGTTGATCGAGGTCAATGCCTCGTGAACATCGTCCGTCATGTTCCTACATGTTTGGGATCACAGTGATGGAGACGAAAATGAGCTTCGATTTCAGCAGCAAGGTCGCGATCGTCACGGGCGCCGCCTCAGGCATCGGTGAAGCCGTCGCCAAGGACCTGGCCGCGGCGGGTGCCAAGGTCGTGGTAGCCGATCTCAACGCGGACGCGGCCAAGGCCACTGCCGAGGCGATCGGCAAGGCCGGCGGCACCGCCGCGAGCTTTGCCGTCGACGTCTCCGTCGCCGCGCAGAACGAGGCAATGGTCGAGTTCGCCGTGAAGACCTATGGCGGTCTCCAACTGGCGGTGAACAATGCCGGCATCGGCGGCGCCTCCGCGCCCACCGGCGAGTATCCGGTCGAGTCCTGGGACAAGGTCGTCGGCATCAACCTCAGCGGCGTCTTCTACGGCATGCGCTACGAAATCCCGGCGATCCTCGCCTCCGGCGGTGGCGCGATCGTCAACATCGCCTCCATCCTCGGCTCGGTCGGCATCGCCAACTCTCCGGCCTACGTGGCCGCCAAGCACGGCGTCGTCGGCCTCACCAAGTCCGCTGGCCTCGAGTATGGAGAGAAGGGCGTGCGCATCAACGCCATCGGCCCGGGGTTCATCGAAACACCGCTGCTCACCAAGCACATGGACGAGGCAACGCTGAAGTTCATCGCCGGCAAGCACGCCATGAACCGCCTCGGACAGCCCGAGGAAGTCGCCGCGCTCACCAGCTTCCTCCTCTCCGACGCCGCCAGCTTCATCACCGGCAGCTACCACCTCGTCGACGGCGGCTACACGGCGCAGTAGCTGACGGTTTGACTAAAGCGCGGCTTGCGCCATGCGTGCAGGCCGCTAATCTCCCGCCAAAACGCGAGGAGAATTCATGCATATCCTGATTATCGGTGCGGCCGGCATGGTCGGCCGCAAGCTCACTTCGGCCCTCGTCTCGGCGGGCCAGGTGGGCGGCAAGGCCATCGAGAAGCTGACGCTGGCCGATGTCATCGAGCCCACGAGGGTGGCGTTCGGCGGCACTGTCGACACTGTTGCTTCCGATCTCTCGGCACCGGGCGCTGCGGCAAAGCTCGTGGCCGGCCGTCCCGACCTCATCTTCCACCTCGCGGCTATCGTTTCAGGCGAGGCCGAGGCCGATTTCGAGAAGGGCTACCGCATCAATCTCGACGGCACGCGCTTCCTGCTCGAGGCCATCCGGCTCGAGGGGCTGAGGCAGCCCTACAAGCCGCGCCTCGTGTTCACCTCTTCGATTGCCGTGTTCGGCGCGCCGTTCCCGGATGCTATCGGCGACGAGTTTTTCAACACGCCGCTCACCAGCTACGGCACTCAGAAGGCGATCTGCGAGCTGCTGCTCAACGATTACTCGCGCAAGGGCTTCGTCGACGGTATCGGCATCCGCCTGCCCACCATCGTGATCCGCCCGGGCAAGCCGAATGCGGCCGCCTCGGGCTTTTTCTCCAACATCCTGCGCGAGCCGCTGGCAGGGCAGGAGGCCGTGCTTCCCGTGTCGAAGGACGTGCGGCACTGGTTCGCTAGCCCGCGCGCCGCCGTGGGTTTCCTAACCCACGCGGCAGAGCTCGACACGGCCAAGCTCGGCTGGCGTCGCACGCTGTCGGTGCCGGGGCTTTCGGCCACCGTGGGTGAGGAGATCGAGGCCCTCCGCCGCGTCGCTGGCGAGAAAGCAGTGAAACTCATCCGCGACGTGCCGGATCAGAAGATCATCGGCATGGTCGATGGCTGGCCGAAGAACTTTGCGGCAAAGCGGGCAGAGTCGCTCGGGTTCAAGGCCGAGAAGGATTTCGACGAGATCATCCGCATCCACATCGAGGATGAGCTCGGCGGCAAGATCGGCGGTTGACCGTCAGAACTTCCTGACCAGCTTCCGGCCCAGCCACGGGACACCGCGGCGGGTCGCCCGGATGACGATGCCGTAGCGGGTCGTCTCAATCGCGACGGGAGAGGCCACGTCGAAATCGTGGTCCTCCTCCTGCAGCAGCACCTCGCGGCCGTAGCGGATGTTGACGTGGCAGGTATGCCCGGCCGTCCAGACGGTGACGACCTTCACCAGGTCGTCGTCCAGCTCGAAACTGAATGTCTGAGGCGAAAGTACCGCAAGCGCGCTGTCCGCACCTGCATTCGGTCGCCCGCCGTCGTCGGCGGCAACCACACCCCACGGGGTCATGCTACGCACTCCCCGTACGTCCCCAACAGCAAATTGAGCCCCATAGCGGCTACTCTTGATTAAAGTCCTCCCGCCGCCTAGGCACAATAGCCGTTATGTGAACGTCTATTCAACGTCGACTAAGGTCCGTAGTAAACACGCCTGCGTGACTGCCGTGCCGGCGGGTTTTACCGCTTGGGTAGCCACTTTTTCGGTATCTTGCAGACCATCGTGTAAGCCGGGTCGTAGACATTGCCGACTTCGTAGCGCACGACCTGGCCCATCAGGTGGCTGGCGGCAGTCTTGGACAGACCGTAGTCGGTGCAGAGCCAGTTGAACATGTCGTTGGTGGCATGCTGCAGCGCCTGGTCGAGTGGGCGGGCGTTGCCGACCGAGTAGATTTCGTCGGCGTTCTCGCCGCGCGGCCAGGTCAGCTTCCGACCCTTTTCGACCGTCAGCCGTACTTCGACTTCGTAACTGGTCTCGATGCCGGTGCCGACGATCTCGCCGTCGCCCTGGATGGCGTGGCAATCGCCGAGGAAGAACAGCGCGCCCTCGACGGCGACCGGGAACCACACCGTCGCACCCGGCCCGAAGCCACGATAGTCCATGTTGCCGCCGTTCTCGGCGCTGGTTGCGGTGGAGAAGGCCTGACCACCCGACGGGGCGACGCCGAAGCAGCCGATCATCGGCTCAAGCGGCAGGATGAAATGCTCGAGGCCCGGAACTGGCGTCTGCAACTGCGTCGTGCCGGCCTGTCGGTCGATCGCCCAGGTGACGGTGTCGCGGGAGGGGAGGTCGCGCACGGTCTCGGGGTCGACGACGTTCCCAGCGAGCGAGGAACGGGTCCAGCCGGTGGCCCGGTTCGGGGTCATGCGGACGATCTCGACCTTCAGCGCGTCGCCCGGCTCGGCACCTTCGATGAAGATCGGCCCGTTCATCGGGTTCGGCCCGTTCTTGCGCTTCTCGCCGTCCTTGTCGATGCCCCAGGCATCGAGCGTCTCGGTGATCACGGTGTGGCCCGAGGCGATCGTGAGCGCCGGCGGCAGGGTGCCGAGCACATTGTGCCATTCGGTGGCGACGAAGCGATGCGTGGTCATGGGATCCTCCTGTTCCCACAAGCGGTAACGGGAGGCAGGGCCGTTGTCACGTCAGCCTTTGGCTGCGCTTATCCCCGCAGTTTGGGGCTGTGCTAATCTCCCCTCACGTCCTCGATGCGAGGTGCCGACGGGGCATCGCGGGGATGGTAGGGGGCCAGATGCAAGCCGTTGCATCTGGGGTGACTGCGGTTCCTGCATCGCTTGGCGGTGCCGTGCGCCATAAGTCCCTTCGCAATGGGCGGGGCGACAGTCCCACCGACTACTCTGGCCGGTAGACCGGCATAATAGGGACGAAGTCCCGCCCATGCCGCATCCTCGGAAGCGGCAATACCGATCCAAAACCCGATGGCGCGAGCCAGGCGGGCTTCAGTTGTTGGGCAGCCCCGCCAGCCACTCAGCATACTCGGCCTCGTGCGTGCCTTCAAAATTCCCCATGCCGGGCTTCGTCAGCAGTCCGCGCCTTGGCGGTATGAACGAGTAGATGCGGCCGCGACGGTGTTCGCGCCAGTTGATGTTCACGGCGGCGAAGCGGGGGAAGAACTCGAGGTCGTCGTAGGGCAGGTGGTCGCGGATCCACCACGCCAGCGCCTCCCAGCGGCCGGTCGCCTCGTACCAGGGGATGAGTGCGTGGACGATGACGCAGGCCGTGGCGCCCATACCGCCCCGGGCATCGCGCCGGTCCCAGATGTGGCCGGCGAAATTGCTCTCGTTCCGTCCGCAGTTGAGATCGTGCTCGTTGCCGAACTGGTTGACCGCGACGGAGCGGAAGGCCGAGCGGATCGAGATGCGGCCGAAGCGGGCACGCAATGGTTCGAGGCACTCTTCGCAGAGCCGTCGTCCCGCCGCGATGGCAAGGTCGGGATCGTCGGGGATGTTGGGAATGCCGTAAAAGCTCGCGATCTCCGAATGGAGGAAGTCGCGCATGAAGAAGTTCTCGCTGAGCCGTACCCGGCCCAGTTCCTCCAGCGCCTTCATGCTCTGGGGCTTGCGCATGTCCCGTTCTCCTTCTCGCCGCCACATAGTCTGCGCTATCAATGGCTTGGCGGACCACCCGTTTCCGACGAGGAGTTGAGAATGCTGAAGATCATCGCCAGCCTTGTGCTCGCACTCTGTCTCTCGATCGTGCCGGCGCTCGCCCAGTCCGACGCCGACACCAACGCCGCCATCGACACCAACCTGGGCGACCATGCGCTCTATCGCGCTGCCTTCGATGCTATCCAGGCGGCCCTCGTTGACGACGACAAGGCAGCGTTCGCGGCATGGGTCAACTATCCGATTACCGTCACCGCCGACGGCGAGGAGATGTCCATCGCCACGCCGGAGCAGTTCGTCGAGCATTTCGACAACATCGTCACCGACGAGATCCGGACGGCGATCGAGCAGCAGGCCTGGGCCGAGCTGTTCGTCAACTACCAGGGCAGCATGTTCGGGAACGGCCAGGTCTGGGTCAACGGCATCTGCAAGGATGACACCTGCGCAGCGTTCGACGTGAAGATCATCACCATCCAGTCGACAGCGAACTAGTCCACCCGCCCCCCGATCTGCTCTAGTCTGCCGGGAGGGATTCCCGGGGGACGCAATGCTGCTGCAGATCATCTTCTACGTGGCCATCACCGCCGAGGCGATGACCGCCGCGCTCGCGGCCGGCCGCCGCAGCATGGATTGGTTCGGCGTATGCGTCCTTGCCTGCGTCACCGCGCTGGGCGGCGGAACGGTGCGCGACCTCATTCTCGGGCACTATCCGCTGATCTGGGTCGAGAACCCCTATCTGCTGGTGCTCTGCTGCGTCGCCGCCTTCATCCCGATCATGCTGGCGCGCTACATGGCGGCGCTGCGCTGGCCGTTCCTCCTGCTGGATGCCATAGGCCTCGTCACCTTCACCATCATCGGCTGCAACGTGGCCCTCGAAATGGGGCAACAGCCGATCATCGTCATCGTTGCGGGCCTCGTGACCGGTATTGTCGGCGGCATCCTGCGCGATGTGCTGTGCAACGACGTGCCGCTCGTGTTTTCGTCCGAACTCTACGCCACGGTGGCGATCGTATCGGGCGTGCTCTACTACTTCGGCCACATCTCGGATCTGCCCCACGACCTCGTGCTCCTCGGCGTGATCGCAGTTGGTTTCACTTTGCGTGTGCTCGCCATAGTGTTCAAGCTTCAGATGCCGAAGTTCGTCTATGACAAGGAGTTGCGCTGATGCCCGCGCCCAAGCCGCAGCGTATGCAATTGTCGCGTCGCGCTGGGTTCAACCTGCAGGAAGCTTCGCTCGCCCTCAACGGCCTGCCGGCGAGGCGCATCACCCGTCCGGGGCCATGGGGCAACCCCTTCACCATCGACGACATGGCGAAGCGCTATGGCCTTGATCGCGATGCCGCGCAGGCCAAGGCGGTGGACCTCTGCGGCCAGTGGTTGCGCGGCCGGATCGACGCGGAGCTGTCGCCCGGAGAGCCGCCGTCGCGCGACGTCATCCGGAGGGAACTCGCGGGGCACAATCTCGCCTGCTGGTGCAGGGCAGGGACGCCCTGTCATGCGGATGTTTTGATCGAATTGGCAAACGGATAGGATAATGGCGCGCATCAACTATCTCACGGGCATCGAATTTGGCGCAGGCGCAATTGCCACGCTTGCCGAGACACTGACCGAACTGGGCATAGCACGCCCACTTCTGGTGGCGGACAAGGGTGTCCAGGCAGCGGGGCTGCTCGCGAGGGCGCTGGCCCATCTGCCGCCCGAGTTGCCGCTGTTTCTCGATACTCCGCCGAATCCGACCGAAGGAGCTGTGCTCGCGGCGCTCGAGCTTTACCGCTCCGAGGGCTGTGACGGCATCATTGCGCTCGGCGGCGGGTCGCCCATCGACCTCGCCAAGGGCGTTGCGCTGCTCGCGACCCATCCGGGCCCGCTCGAGCAGTACGCCATGATCTATGGCGGGTTGAACCGCATCAGCGCGAGCGTGGCGCCGGTCATCGCGGTGCCGACGACTGCCGGTACCGGTGCCGAGGTTGGCCGCGCCGCGCTCCTGACGCTCGAGGACGGCCGCAAGCTCGGTTTCATCTCGCCGCACCTGATCCCGCGTCGCGCCATCTGCGATCCCGAACTCACGACCGGCCTGCCGCCGGGCCTCACCGCGGCGACAGGCCTCGACGCGCTCAGCCACTGCATCGAGACCTTCTGTTCGCCGCGCATCAATCCGCCCGCCGATGCCATCGCGCTCGATGGGGCAGGGCGCATCTGGCGCAACATCGAGACGGCAACAAAGCGCGGCAGCGACCAGGCGGCGCGCTCGGAAATGATGATGGGCGCCCTGATGGGCGGCCTTGCCTTCCAGAAGGGGCTCGGCGCCGTTCATGCCCTCAGCCACGCGCTCGGTGGCCTCAAGGACGTCTCCTTGCACCACGGCACGCTCAACGCCATCCTGATGCCGCCGGTGCTGCGCTTCAACCAGCCCGAGATCGGCGAGAAGCTCGGCCGGCTCAAGGCGGCGATGGGGTTCTCACCGGCCGCCGACTTAGCGTTCGAGCTGGATGCGCTCAACCGGCGCCTGGGGATTCCCGAGGGACTAAGGGGCCTCGGGGTGCGCGAAGATCACTTCGACTGGGTGATCGAGCGGGCACTTGCCGACCACAGCCACGCCACCAACCCGCGCGTTGCGAGCGCCGAGGACTATCGCGGACTGCTCGAAGCGGCCATGGATTAGGCCATAGACCAACTAGCGAGCGGTGGCTGAAGCACCGCTCTTAGCGTCGCGGAAGGAACTAGGTTGGCTTGCCAAGTTCCACGATGGTGCCATCCGACTGCATCTCGCGAGGATGGTTCGGCATTGTGGTAGCCCATGTCTCGTTGTGGAGGCGACGAAAACGCTCTGCTTCAGACCAGTCGGCGAAGCAACGGCGATGCATGGCCGAGTCAGAGAACCGCCACAGCGGATGGGCCTTGTCCGAAATGAAGTGCGGGAACATCACGATGTCGTCCGATACGGCCATGACTGCGCCGCACAGTGAACATTCGGACTTTCCCCTAAAGACAATCGCCATCCGCCTAGCTGCCTGGGCTACTCGTCGGCGAAGAGTTCGGCGTGCTCCTCGGCCAGCTTGGGCAGCGAGGGCGCCAACTCGTTGAGATGCTTGTGCATCATCTTCACGGCTGCGTCGGGATCGTTGCGCTCGAGGGCATCCACCACTTCTGTATGTTGGGCCACGACCTGCGGACGCGGCGTCGCCGCCGGGAAGCCGAGGAAGCGCACGCGGTCGAGCTGTGCCTTGAGGCTGACGATGTGGCGCCAGGCATGCTCGACGCCGCCATGCGCGGCGATGGCACAGTGGAAGTCGTCGTCGAGCCGCATGAAGTCGCCCAGCGTGCCGGCGAGCGCTACCTGCTGCGCGGCCACCAGTTCGCGGAGGTCGGCAATGCCGGCGCTGTCGATCAGCTCGGCGGCCTTGCGGACCACCGCCAGCTCGATCGATTCGCGGATGAACCGGGAGTTCTGGACCTCGCGGATCGAGATCAGCTTGACGAAGGTGCCGCGCTGCGGCCGCACCTCGACGAGGCCCGCTTCGGCGAGCTTGATGAAGGCTTCGCGCACCGGCTGGCGCGAAACGCCCATCTGCCGCGCCAGTTCGGCCTCGGACAGTAGGTGTCCCGGGCGCAACTGCAGTTGCACGATGGCATTGCGGACAGTCTCGTACACCCGCAGGCTGATCGAGGTCTGGCGCGTTCCGGCGATGACGGGCTGGTTTGCCAGCTCCAGTTCAATGGTCATGTTGACTCCCCCAACGCTACCATACTAGCACCGAAGTTGGCCATTTGAAGAGCCCGGGGAGGGAGCCACATGAGGCAGACTTGGCGCTGGTTCGGACCAGCTGATCTTGCGAGCATCGACGACATCGTACAGGCAGGCGCCGAAGGCTTAGTCACGGCGCTGCATCACGTGCCCAACGGGGTTGTATGGAGCGCCGAGGAGATCGGCAAGCGCCAGCAGCAGGTTCGGACGCGGAAGGATGGTTCTTCCTCTGGAATCGCGTGGGAAGTCATCGAAAGCCTGCCGGTTTCCGAAGACATCAAGAAGCAGAAGGGCGATTGGCGCCAGCATATCGACAACTACAAGCAGAGCCTCCGCCATGTCGCGGCGGCCGGGTTGCGTGTCGTCTGCTACAATTTCATGCCGGTGCTCGACTGGACCCGCACCGATCTGCGTCACAAGGTTGCCCATGGCGGGACCTGCATGCGCTTCGACATCAACGACTTCGCGGTGTTCGAAATCCACATCCTGAAGCGCCCGGGGGCGGCCGAGAGCTTTGCCCCGGAGGTGGTGGCCGAGGCCGCACGCCGCTTCACCGGAATGGATGAAGCGGCCCAGCAGCAGCTCTCGCGCAACGTCACCATGGGCCTCCCCGGCTCGACCGAGAGCATGACGCTCGAGGATGTCCGCGCGCACCTCGCCGAATACCAGGGCATCTCCCCCGACCGTCTGCGCCAGCACTTCGTCGACTTCCTCTCGGAAGTCGTGCCGGTGGCCGAGGAAGTCGGAGTGCGGCTCTGCTGCCATCCGGATGATCCGCCGTTCCCGCTGCTCGGCCTGCCGCGCATCATGTCGACCGCAGCCGACTACCGGCACATCCTCGATGCGGTCGACAGCCCCGCCAACGGCATGACCTTCTGCTCGGGCTCGCTCGGCGCCCGTCCGGACAACGACCTGCCGGCCATCATCGACGAGTTCGGGCCGAAGGTGCACTTCATCCACCTTCGCAATGTCCGCCGCGAAAGCGATGCGATCGCAGGCTCCTTCTTCGAGGACGAGCATCTCGCGGGCAGCACCGACATGGTGCCGCTGATCGCCGCCATCCTGCGCGAGGAGGCCCGGCGCAAGCGGGAAAGTCGCGAAGACGCGCAGATTCCGATGCGCCCCGACCATGGCCAGGACATAGTCGACGATCTCAACCGCCGCGCCCAGCCCGGCTATCCGACCATCGGCCGGCTCAAAGGGCTGGCCGAACTGCGCGGCGTGATGACGGCGCTGAGCCACAGCGAGTTCGGATTGAGGGCGTAAGGGCCCTCAATCCTCCAGCAGGTATGCGCCCTTGCGGCCCGCCAGTGGCGTGGTGCCGACGATCTTCATGATCCCGGCGCCGCGCGGGGCGTACTTGGCCATGGCGCGGGCCAGCACAAAGCCATCGGTGCCGGCGAATACCGGCGTCCGCGCCATGAAGGCCTCCGGCCCGTCGAGCGCGATGAGATCGGCAATCGGCTGGCCCTTGGTAATCCGCTCGCCAAGGGTGACTCGGTAGGCGACCAGCCCCGGTCGGTCGGCGCGCACGATCTCTGTGGCCTCGAATGGGGTCGCCTGCGGCACCGGGGCAGGGCGCTCGCCGGGATCGGCGTCGATCAGGTTGCGCTCGCAGAGGAAGCCCCAGAGCCGGCGGGCGTCGTCGGCCCCCAGTTCGTCGAAGACATCGGCCTGGCCGCGATACTCGAGCGTCGCCGTGGCGCTGGCCATCGGCACAGGCTTGCCGGGGTTCGCCTGCGCCACCTTGCGATAGAGCTGCGGCAGCACCTCGTCGAACGATCCGCCACCGGAATCGGCCGCGGTCAGCGTCGCTGCGGCGCCCATCCAGTCGGCGAGGTCCTGCAGCTCGGGCATCAGCTCTGGCGAGGTGAAGATGTGGATCAGCGAGTCGTCGTCGCAGTGCAGATCGAGCACGAACTCGGCGTCATGGGCCTCCTTGAGCACCAGCAGGCGCAGTTGCTCGTTGGCGGTGCGCGGCTGCTGGTTGTCGATCCAGGTGGAAACGGCCTTCCGGATCAGGTTCACGTTGAACCGCTCGTCGTCGCTCAGCCGACCGTTGATCTGCTGGCGCACAGCCTGGAACAGGTCCGGCCAGCGGCGGTTGAAGTTGATGCCCGTATTGGCGTCGTAGCGGCCGATATGCCGGCGCAGCGCGAAGCTGGCCATGCCGAGCGGGTTGACGATCGGCATGACGGTGAAGCGGGCACGCAGCAGGCCCTGGTCGTCGGCCTGTCGCAGCATCGGCAGCAGGTGATGCAGCAGCATCGTGCCGGGGTGTTCGTCGGCATGCAGCGCCGCCTGCAGATGCACCTTCTCGGGCGCGTCCTTCGGGCCGATCACGTAGTAGGTAAACTCGGTCACCGCGCCGGGCGTATCGCCCCTGAGAGGAACGACCTTACGTTCAAAACTCAATCTTCAACCTCGGTCGATCAACTGCGGGTGAAGCCGAATTTCAGCGGCTTCGCTCCCGGCATGTGCCGGATCAGGTGGCGGTAGACAAGCCCGAAGACGAAGAAAACCGCGAGCGACACCGCGAGGAAATAAGCCGCCGCCACCGAAAAATGGAGCACCGCATTGTAGTCGCGCTGGAAGAGGTCGTTGGCTTCACTCATCAGGTCGCGCTGGCCATCAATGACCGGCAGGGTGAAGTAGATGAGTGCCGTGGCGTGGAACAGGAACACGACCTCGTTGGTATAGGCCGGCCAGGCCAGCCGGATCAGGTGGGGCCAGGTGATGCGCCGAAACTGCTCGCGCGGGCTCATGCCAAAGGCACGGGCGGCCTCGAGCTCACCCTTGGGTACCGCCAGCAGCGCGCCGTAGAGGATTTCGGCAGTGTAGGCGGTGGTGTTGAGGGCAAGGATCAACGGCCCGAGGAACAGCGGGTTCAGCACGAACCAGTCGATGCCCAGCGGCTTCCAGACGCTGAGGTTCAGCGCCAGCGCCAGCGAGTAGATCATGAACAGCTGGATAAAGAAGGGCGAGCCGCGGAAGGCGTAGATATAGCCGCGGCACAGGCTGGCCAGCAGCTTATTGTGCGAGTTCCTGCCCAGCGTCACGAGAATCGCCAGAACGAACCCAACGGGGATCGAGGCAAAGGCGAAATAGAGGTTGAACAGCGTCGCTCGGCCAAGGATCGCCACGTCCCCCATGATGGCGTCGAACACACCGTTCATGTGCGCCCCGCGATCGGCATGCCGCGCGATGCCCAGCGGGTGATGGCGGCGAAGGCCTTCTCGGACAGGTACGTGGCGAGGATGTAAAAGATCAGCAGTGCGAGGTAGTAGCCCCAGCGCCAGTCGCCGTGGATAACGCCGGCGCTGCGGCTGAAGTTAGGAGCGCCGAGCAGGCTCGCACCACGCACGATGTCGGAAATCTGCAGGAGTGAAAGTAGCGAGGTCGCCTTGATCAGCAACAGCCAGCAGTTCGACAGTCCGGGAAGGGCATAGACCCACATCTGGCGAGTGTGAACGCGCCACAACACCTGCCAACGGCTCATGCCGAAGGCACGTGCGGCCTCCAATTGGCCGCGCGGAACACTGTTGAGCGCTCCGGAGATCACGTTGGCGGTGAACGCGCCGTAGACGATGCCCAGCGAGACCGCCGCCAGCAGCAGATACTCGTTGGTGCCCAGGTACCAGTTGGCCTCGGGGCAGGGCGGCCAGATTCCGGGAGTACCGCTGCCTGGCGGGCAAACGCCCTGAGCGAGGAACGTCTCGACCAGCTGCTCGAATGCCAGGGGAAAGAAGATGAAGAACAGCACGTCGGGAACGCCGCGCACCATGTTGATGTAGACGGAGCCGACAAAGCGCAACGGAGGCAATCTGGCATTGCGCATCGCCGCACCGCAGACGCCGAACAACAGCGCGAACGCGCCACCCAGCAGGGCAGCGAATATCGTGTACTGCACACTGGCGTACCAGTTCAGGTGCCTGCCGTTCGTCAGGTAGGAGGCCCAGAACTCGAAAGTCTCAGTCATCGCGTTCCCGCGCAGTAGTGGGTGGCGGGCTCAAGCGGCCCGCCACCTAACCGGATCAGTTCGTATAGAACGGGCCCTTGCGCTGCGGGAAGTGCTTGGTGATCAGCGCGTCGATCGTGCCGTCGGCCTTGGCCGCGGCGAGGGCTGCGTCTAGCTTGCCGAGCAGTTCGGTATCGGCCTTGCGAAGCCCGGCACCGACGCCGCCACCGATTGCGACGGTAACGTCGCTGGTCTTGAGCGCACCGCCGGAGTTGGCAACCGCTTCATCGATGTAGGAGCTGTCGGCGAGGATGACGTCGACATTGCCGGCCATCAGGTCGGCGAGCCCGTCCGCGGCGGTGGCAAAGGTCACAAGCGTATTGCCGGTGGCGAGGTTGGCTGTGGCGTAGTCAGCCTGGATGGTGCCGGTCTGCGTACCAATCTTGACGCCGGAGAGGGCGTTGGGATCGACCGCGCTCGACTCGAGCATCATGTAGCCCGACGGGTCTGGCGGCGAGTAGTCGGAGGTGAAGCTGATCGCCTCCTTACGCTCGTCGGTGATCGACATGCCGGCGGCGATTACGTCGTAGTTGCCGGCATTGAGGTTGGGGATGATCGTATCCCAGGCCGTCTGCACCCAGGTGCATTCGAGCTCAGCGCGCTTGCACAGCTCGTTCAGCACGTCGATGTCGAGGCCGGCGAGATTGCCGTTGGCGTCGACGTAGTTCCAGGGTTCATAGGCGCCTTCGGTAGCGATGCGAACCGGGGCAGCGGTCGCGGCCGATGCGAACATCGCAAGTGCGGCAGCTACCAGTACAATTCTGGACATTGGGGGTCTCTCCTGTATCGGCCTTTCGGACCGTATTGTTGTTGGCCGGGGTGGCGTGCCGGCCGTTCGTCACGCTCGTCGAAACTGCCGCCGAGCATTGGCGGCAACGCTATCGTTTTTTACCGTCTGGTCAATCCTTGGTCAGAATTCACAGCTGCACGGGTGATAGCCAGAACGCTGTTCCCTGTCAGCCGTGCCCCGCAGCGCTCAGGAACTGCTTGAGGCGCGGCGACCGCGTGTTGCCGAACACCTCGGCAACGGTGCCCTGTTCCTCGATCAGGCCCTGGTGCAGGAAGATCACCTTGCTGGCGATCGTCTTGGCGAACTGCATGTCATGGGTAACGAGGATCATGGTCCGGCCCTCGTCGGCTAGGAGCTTGATCACCCGCAGCACCTCGACTTCGAGTTCGGGGTCGAGCGCGGAAGTCGGCTCGTCGAACAGCATGACCTTCGGGTTGACGCACAAGGCCCGGGCGATGGCGGCGCGCTGCTGCTGTCCGCCCGAGAGCTGGCTTGGATAGCTCTGCGCCTTGTCGCGAATGCCGACCTTGGCCAGCATCTCCAGCGCTTCGGCGTGCACCTCGGCCTTCTCGCGCTTCTGGACGCGCAGCGGCGCTTCCATGACGTTGTCGAGAACCGTCATGTGGCTCCACAGGTTGAAGGACTGGAACACCATGCCGAGCTCGGAGCGGATGCGTCGGATCTGCCGCTCGCTGCCGGGGCGACGGTGAGGGCCGGCCGGCGTGAGCTCGATCTGTTCGCCGGCAATCCGCACGTCGCCGCGCTCGGGGACTTCCAGCATGTTGATGCAGCGGAGAAGGGTCGACTTGCCGGAACCGGACGAGCCGATCAGGGCAACGACCTCGCCCTCGTGGGCGGTCATGTCGATGCCTTTGAGCACTTCGAGCGGACCGTAGGACTTGTGCAGGTCGATAAGCTCGACCACGGGCTTGGCGGGAATGGCATTCATCGGCGCAAGAAAGCCAAAGCCCGCGTCCGTGGCAAGGAAATTGCGGAACTGCGTGCCCTACGCCGCGTTTTCCAACCGGAGCCCACCATGAGGCGGCTCCTTTCCCAAGCCAACTGAGAGAGGAGATATTGCGATGAATTGGAACCAGGTTGAAGGTAACTGGGAGCAGTTCAAGGGCAAGGTACAGACCCAGTGGGGCAAGCTCACCGACAATGACCTCGACGTCATCAAGGGCAGCCGGAAACAGCTCGCTGGCAAGATCCAGGAGCGTTACGGCAAGGCCCAGGAAGAGGCCGAGCGCGACGTGGACGACTGGTTCGACCGGCTGAACTAAGCCCTGATACGCCATGGAAGGCCCCGCTCCGGCGGGGCCTTTGCTTTGTCCGGGTGCCCAGACAAGCAAACGGCCCCATCCACCTGGATGAGGCCGCTGCCACCTCGAACCGCGGACCCGGCAGGGACGGCCCGAGCTTTGGAGGCGCCTACGAGGCGCGTTTGAACAGGCCGACGATCAGGGAGATGACCAGGAAGGCCAGGAACACGAAGAACAGTATCTGCGCGATGCCCGACGCAGCACCGGCGATACCGCCGAAACCGAGCACGCCGGCGATGATCGCGACGACGAGAAAGATGAGAGCGTATTGCAGCATTTTGCCATTCTCCATTGGACGCTTCGATGACCTCTAAACGTCCGTCCCGCCTACAGAGTTCCCGAAAAGCAGAGAGCCGGGCAGGGCCCGGCTCTCACATACTCAGTCGGTGGCGGGGTTCAGGCCGCGGCGCGAGAACCTTCGTCGAAGAACAGCGCCTGGCTGATCAGGGCGCGCACCATGTCCGGGTTGAACGGCTTGGTGACGAGGAAGGTTGGCTCCGGCCGCTCACCGGTGAGCAGGCGCTCGGGGAACGCCGTGATGAAGATCACCGGGATCGGGTGGGCATGGAGGATGTCGTTCACCGCATCGATGCCCGACGAGCCGTCGGCCAGCTGGATATCGGCGAGGATCATCCGCGGCTGGGTCTTGTGATAGAGGGCCACGGCTTCCTTGTGGGTGCGGGCGATACCGACGACGCGGTGCCCGAGGCCCTCGACCATTTGCTCGATGTCCATTGCGATCAGCGGCTCGTCCTCGATGATGAGGATGTCGGTCGCGACCTGCTTTGAAATCTCGGCCGAAGCCTGCTGCAGCAGTTCGCCGAACTCGGTCGGGCTGACATCCAGCACTTCAGCCGCTTCGTCGTGGTTGAAGCCCTCGACGGATACGAGCAGGAAGGCCTGACGCGGCTTGGGCGACAGGTTGGCGAGGTTTGCCGCGGCGCGCGCTTCCCATGGGAAAGTCGAGCTGGGCGGCGGCACCGATACGGCAGAGCTGGAAAACAGGCCGGAATAAAGCTTGTAGAGCGCGATGCGATCGTTCGAGGCGTTAGGGAAGATCGACAGATCGGCAATCAGGGCTTCGAGGGTTGCCGCTACGTAGGCGTCGCCCGAAGTCTGAGAGCCAGTGACCGCGCGGGAAAACCGACGCAGGTAGGGAAGATGCGGGGCGATCCGCGTAGAAAGGGACATTGATTGACTACTCCCGTGACGCTTTTTGAGCTTACCATGCCCACAACGGAATGATGAGAATTTTGGTTCCGACGAAATATGGAACTTTTCTTGCCGGGGCGCATTGTTGGCCTGCGGCTGGAAAACGGGGCGTCAAATCCTGCTGTGGGGCTAAGGGTTTATGCGAGACAAAAGCACTATGAATGAACTGGGTATGCTGCGTAGGCGGCGGGACGACGGGCTCGGGGCCAACTCCGACATAGGTAACAAGCTGCGCGCGCTCTACGGCGCGGTCCAGCAGGAAGAGGTGCCGGCCAAGCTTCTCGACCTGCTCGAGCAGCTGGATGCCGTCGAAGCCAAGACCAAATCCGCAAAGGGCGAGTGACCTCATGAACACCGAGGCTCCGAGCTTCAAGCGTGAGTTGCTGGCCACGCTCCCAAGTCTGCGCGCGTTCGCCGTGTCGCTTTCGGGACGGCACGACAAGGCCGACGACCTGGTGCAGGACACCGTGATGAAGGCCTGGGCGAAGCAGGACAGCTTCGAGATGGGCACCAACATCAAGGCGTGGCTGTTCACCATCCTGCGCAACGAATTCTACAGCCAGATGCGCAAGCGCGGCCGCGAGGTGCAGGATAGCGACGGTGTGTTCACCGAGCGCCTGTCCGTCCACCCGTCCCAGTACGGATCGATGGATCTGGCCGACTTCAAGGCTGCGCTGGACAAGCTGCCGGACGATCAGCGCGAAGCCATCATCTTGATCGGCGCTTCGGGCTTTTCCTACGAAGAGGCGGCCGAGATCTGCAAGTGCGCGGTCGGCACCATGAAGAGCCGCGTCAGCCGTGCCCGCACCAAGCTGCAGGAACTCCTGCAGGTGGCAGGGGAGTCGGACTACGGCCCCGACGCGGTGTCAGCGCAGGTCACTACGTCGCCGCGCTATACCTGAGCCAGCGGCCTGCTCATGCGGCGGGCCGCTTCGCATGCCGCCAGCAGCGCATTGTCGTCGAAGGGCTTTTCCAAGGGGACTGCGCCGGTGAACAGCGACGAAACTGCCCGATCGGCAGAAGTCACCACCACCGCTACACCGGCCTCACTCAGCGAGGCGGCAAAGGCAATCGAGTCCGGCGCGCCAAGCTTGGCCTCGATGATCGCAAGGTCGAATGCCGGGGTCTGGGGCCCAACGTCTTCAAGGTCACGGGCAATCATCACCTTCGATGCGCCTTCAGCCAAGAGCGTTGCCTCGATTTCGGCGGCAACAAGGTATTCCTCCTCGACGACGAGGATAGTCAGGCCAAGCATGCGATCTGTTCCATGACGCGGTGGAGGGCGCTGGCATCGTGTGGGGAAGCGATCCTGCGGTCATTTAACAATGACACGTGTTTGGTGCGCGCCGGGCTACAGCTGCCCTTGCCGATCGGCTGCCGGTGCGCATGATGGCGCCAACTCAGGTCGCCAACATGTCACTCACCAATACGCCAGCCCGGCGCGTTCCCTGCGAGCAGTGTCCACTGCGTGCCAATCCATATTTCCGCGATTTCACTCCGGAAGAACTGAAGTTCGTCAGCGGCTTCAAGCGGGGCGAGCTTGTCCAGGAGGCAGGGTCGATGATCCTGGCCGAGGGCTCGCACAGCGCGCAGCTGTTCACGCTGCTCTCGGGCTGGGCCTTTCGCTACAAGCTGCTCGAGGATGGGCGGCGCCAGATCCTGAACTTCCTGTTGCCGGGCGATCTGGTGGGGTTGCAGGGGTCGGTTATCGGCAAGATGGAGCATTCCGTGGAGTCGCTGTCCCCGGTGGTGCTCTGTGTGTTCCAGCGCGACAGCCTCGCGACCCTGTTCGAGGGCTATCCGTCGCTGGCGTTCGACATCACCTGGCTGGCCTCCCGCGAGGAGCGCATGCTGGACGAGAACCTGCTGAGCGTCGGTCGGCGAAGTGCTCTCGAACGCGCGGCCTATCTGATTGCCTTCCTCTACCAGCGCGCCGAGAAGATCGGCATGGCCAAGCGCCCGCTGATCCCGATCAGTCAGCAGCACGTTGCCGACACCTTGGGCCTGTCGATCGTCCATACCAACAAGACGCTTCGCAAGCTGGCGGAGCGGGGACTGATCCGCTGGCACGATCGCGCCTGCGAAGTTCTCGATCCAGATGGGCTCACCGAGCTTTCGGGGTGGGACGGCTTGGGCGAGAGCCGGCGACCATTGATTTGAGCTGCACCGGCGCCATCGGCGGAGCGCACTGCAGCTGGAGGGCGCGATGCACTTCATCGGCGTGCTGAACAAGGATGGCGGCACGTTCCGCACCATGGACATGCCGGCCTTCGCGACGGCGGCCGAGACGACCTTTGCTGCGCATGGCCATAGTCTTGAATGCCGCGTGGTGGCGGGCGACGAACTTGGTCGAGAACTCGAGCGCGCCGCCCGGGATCCCGCCTCGGATGCGCTCCTTGCCGGTGGTGGCGATGGCACCATCTCGGCCGCCGCCGGCATCTGCTTCAAGCACAAGATGGCGCTGGCAGTGCTGCCGGCGGGCACGATGAACCTGTTTGCGCGCTCGCTGGGCGTGCCGCTTCAGCTTGAGGCCGCCGTCGAGGCCATCGCCCGGGGCGAGGTCAGCTCTGTCGACATTGCGACGGCGAACGGGCGGCCATTCGTGCATCAGTATTCTGTCGGCATGCATTCGCGGCTGGTGAAGATCCGCAACGGGCTCTCCTATAGCAGCCGGTGGGGCAAGATCATCGCCAGCCTGCGGGCGGTCGCGCTCGCCCTGTCGCGCCCGCTGGTGTTTGTTGCCGATATCACCACAGCACAGGGGACCGTTCGGAGAAAGGCCACGGCCATCGCCGTATCGAACAACGTGCTCGGGGAGGGCCATGTGCCCTACGCAGAGGCGGTCGATCGTGGCGTACTCGGCATTTATGTGGTGAAGCCGATGCCGGCGCCGGAACTGGCGCGCCTCGCGCTGTCACTGGTGTTCGGCAACTGGAAGCAACATCCGCTCGTGTCGGAGCGGGAAGTGGCGCAGGTCGCGCTGAGCTTTCCGCGACGCAAAGCGTCGGCTCAGGCTGTTATCGACGGCGAACTCGTACCGCTCGATCGTACTATCGACCTTCTCGTTCACGCCGGTGGCCTGAAGGTCGTCCTGCCCGGTTCGGAGCCGATGGCAGACCCGGTGATCAACACCGCATAGAGAAGCCCCGCCGCGGTACGCCGGGCGGGGCCTGAAACTGGTGGATCGAGGTTACAGGCTGGAGGCGCCTGCCTCGACGGGCTCCTGGCCGAGCTTGCGCAGGGCGTTCTCGATGGTCTTGAGGTCCTCGCCGTCGTCGCCATCCACCGGAGTCATCCCCTCGGTGGCGCTGCGCTCCTTCGAGAGGGAGTCAGCTTCGAGCTGGCGAAGAATGGTCACCTTCTCCCCCTGGGGGATGTGGTCGTCGGTCAGGATTGTAACGATCTTCCGCTTGATGTGGGTCATGCTCACACTCCTGGAAATCCTTCGTTCCTTTGGCCTTTCGCCCCTTCATGAGGCGGTGCATCGGATAACGCAGTCGCCAGGACGGGGTTCCGTCACATCAGTCGGGATCGTGCCCGTTTGTGCGCCGGTCGTGCCGACCATCGGGCCTCGAAAGCAGGTAGGCCGCAGCCAGCGCCCCGCCGACCGGAATACCCACCTTCTTCATGATGTCGGACTTCAGCACCAATGGCAGCGCAGTCAGAGCTGCGGTGGTGACCAGCGCGGTTTTTTCGGTGGCGTTGCGGCGCTCGGCAGCTCTTCGGCGGGCAATGCCATCAAGGATCACAATCGAAATCCAGATGCCGATCGCAATCAGCAGGCCGCCGCCTCCAATGACAAGCGGGGCAACTATGGGTCCCCACATCGCGGTGAGCCACGCATTCAGTGCGACGAGCATGAAGGCGGCGCCGATCAACGCAAACAACGCCACGGCCGACCAGGCCATGGCGTTGCGCTTGAATTGATCCAGCAACTCGTCGATCTCGATCCCAAGGACCGAGGCCGCCAGGGCCAGCAGGTGCATCGACTACCTCGACACGACAGCGAGAACAAAGCCGAGCGCGATAGCGCCGGCGACTGCGGTGAGAGGCTTCTCGCGGATGGTGTCCTTGATCTGCTTTTCGAGCTGGCCGAACTCGTCCTGTACATCTTCCAGCGCGTGCTGACCGGCCTTGGCCGCGTTCTTCACCTCTCGCTTGGCGATCGACTGCGCGTCGTTCACCTTGTCCTCTGCCAGGCTGGCAAGGGTGGAAGCAATTGACTTCAGGTCATTCTGAAGCTGCTGGACCTGCGCCGCCAGATCGTCTTCGCGAGACGCTGCGGCACGCGATGCGGCACTGGTTCGGGCCGACGCCCGGCGCGGTCCGTTCGATGCTGCGCGACGTGCCGGAGTAGACGCAGAGGAGCTCCGGTTGGGAGCCATGTCTGTAGTCGAAGCCATCGTGTACGCTCCTGTTTGGTTGCCGTAACAACGCGCCGGGGGTGTGGAAGTTCCGAGGGGCCCACGGCGCCGCACAAAAAGTGCACCCCGGTTCGGGCGCGAACCGGGGTGCCTAAGGCGAGCCTAAAGGGGGGCGACCTTGGCCCGCACGAGCTCGTCAGAAAACGCGCATCAACACGAGGATGATGACGATGACGAGCACGACGCCGAGAATACCGGAGGGGTAAGCTCCCCAGGAGCGGGAGTAGGGCCAGGCCGGTATGGCGCCGATCAACAGCAGGATCAGCAGAATGATGATGATCGTGCTCAAAGTCATGGCGTGCTCCTAGATGATTGACAGCAGGAGCGTCGTGGCTACTGCAAGAATGCTGACCGCAGGGACGATGGCAGCAAGCAGGACGCCGAAGTTATTCTGGCCGTGATAGCCTTCAGGCACCCAGGCGAGTGCCGAACGGCTGGCATGCTCGAGATTTGCGATCTCGCTGGAAGTCATCGCTTGCTCCTGTCGTGGGGGACCGGGGGAGGACCGGTCGACACGCCGCAAGCGCGTCTGGCCACAACAACGGAAGCTGCCTTACTTGGTTCCGGCGGTACTGAGGATTTCAGTCTATTCGACGCGAACGACGTCGACGGACTGCTTGGCGGTGTGTCCGCCGCTGGTGCGAAGCACGCCGACGATGGGCGAAATGTCCGAATAGTCCCGGCCGTGACCGATGGTGATGTGGTCGGGACCGGCCATCATTGCGTTGGTCGGGTCGAACTCCACCCAGCCGGCGTGCTGCCCGCACCATACGCGGACCCAGGCGTGCATGGCGTCGGCCCCCTCGAGGCGCGGCTGGCCCTTGGGGGGAATGGTGCGGAGGAAGCCGGAGACATAGGCAGCGGGGATGCCGGCGCCACGCAGGCCGGCGATCATTACGTGGGCAAAGTCCTGGCAGACGCCGCGCTTCAGGGTGAATGCCTCGACTGGACCGGTGTCGACCTTGGTCGCTTCCTTGTCATAGCTGAAGTCGCGATGGATCCTGAGTGCGAGGTCCATGGCGGCGGCACGGACCGATGGCGAGTCCTTGATCGAGGCCTGCGCATACTCGGTGATTGCGGGGTCGATGGACACGCGTGGCGACGCGGCAAGGAAGTGCTGGGGAGAGTCCGGCGCCACCGACCACAGGGATCGCAGTTCTTCGCGCAATGCGGGGAGGCTGGGGGACAGGTCGGCCGGACCCAGGAAGTCCTCAACCTGCACGCGAGCCGATAGGCGGACGTCGAGATGATCGTGGTAGCCACCGTATGCGATGGTGGTGACGAGGTTGCCGAAGTAATCGGAGAACGTCGTTTCCTGCTCCGGGCGCGGCTCGAACGACAGGGAAGCCGCGATAACCCGCTGCACTTTCGGGATCGAGATCGGGGCGACGCGCACCAGATGCCGGTCGCCGTGCACCGAGGCCTTGTAGTCGTAGTGCAGTTCGAGCCGGACATCGTAAAGCACGGCCCGCCTCCTCAGACGAAATAGGCGTCGGCAATGAGGCCGGCGAGATTGCCGATTTCGATGCCGAGCCGGTTGAGTTTGGCCGTCGTCAGGTCCTCGGGTTCGCTGACCCGCAGCTCGGTATCGAGCGACAGGGCAGCCTTGGCCGCGGTCGAGAGGTGTCCTTCCTCAACTCCGCCCGGCAGCCGCTCGAGTTGCTGATGCAGCTCGGCGATCTGGAATCGCACCGAACGCGGATTGAGCGGATCGAGCACGAGCAGGTCGATATACGAGTTGGCCCCCGCGCTCACCGAGTAGCGGCGACGGTGCGTCATCACGCTGTCGCCAACCTCGAGCAGCAGGTCGAGCGCTCCCTCCGGTGCCCCCTTGCGCGTCAGCCAGGCGACGGCGCCGGAAATCTGGATGCCGCGTTCGAGGCGGCGTCCGATCTCGAGGAAGCGCCAGCCGGCGAAGCGGTACATGTTCTCGTGCACGAGACCCGAGAATCCGGCCAGCTTGCGAAGCAGCACGGTCATGGCGCGCGTCGAGTCGTCGCCTGGTTGCACTCTGGTGGCGAAGGCGCGTGCCGTCTTCTGCAGGTCGGCGAGGGCGAGCCAGCCATCGGGCGAGAAGCGGTCGCGGATCTGGCTGGCGCTGTGCACCGCACTATCGATCGCGGCGAGCAAGCCGGCAGGAAGGGGCTTGGAGGCGTCGACGCCAAGGCCGCTCAGGTAAGCGCGAGTATCCTTGAGGATCGGCTGGGCTGGGTTGGAACTCTCAGCCAAACGCGCATTGTAGGCTCGAAGGATACGGATCGTCGCTTCGCAGCGCTCGGCATAGCGTCCGAGCCAGATGAGGTTGTCCGCGGCGCGGCTCGGCAAGCTCCCCGCCGAGATGCGCATAAGCTTTTCGTGTTCGCGCGGCAGCAGCGTGTCGTGATCGACCGGCTTGTCGCTCACCACCCACACGTCGGCGGCCTGACCCCCACGCTGCATGGCGATGGCGGAGGAGTCGGCGGTCGTCCCGACGCGGGCAAAGCCGCCGGGCATGACGGTCCAGCCGTCCCGGGTGCGCGCGGCGTAGACGCGCAGGGTCATCGGCCGGGGCTCGAGCTTGCCGTTCACGTAGAGCGGGGCGGTCGACAGATGGACCTGCTCCTGGCCAACGAAGGCGCCCCCTTCCTGGTTGAGGCGGGCTAGCAGGGCATCGCGCTCGGCCGCATCTAAACTGCCGGCGACGACGGTACCCCGCGTGTCTTCGATCGCGAGACCGGTGGCAAAGGCCGAGCCGACCATCATCGTGTCGATGTTGTCGATCACGTGTTGGCGCTCCGCCTCACCCCCGCACCACCAGGTAGCGATGGTGGGGAGTTCCAGGTCGCTTCCCGTCAGCCCACGACAGAGGTTGGGCATGAACGCTGCGAAAGCACGCGTCTCGAGAATGCCCGAACCGAGCGCATTGACCATCGAGATGGTCCCTTGCCGCACCGCTTCGGTGAGCCCGGGGGTGCCGATATGGCTGTCGTAGCGCAACTCCAGCGGGTCGGCGAAGCTGGCGTCCATGCGGCGCCAGAGGACACTGATAGGCTTCAGGCCGGAGACGGTGCGCACCATGACCCGCCCGCGATCGACGACGAGGTCCTCGCCCTCCAACAGCGCGAAGCCGAGATAGCGAGCAATGTATGCGTGCTCGAAGTAAGTCTCGTTGTGCTGGCCGGGCGTCAGGATACCGACGCGGCCATCGCCATGTCCGGCCATGCTGTTCAGTTCATCGCGGAAGCCGCGGAAGAAGCCGGCGAGCCGGTGAACGTGCATCTTGCCGTAGATGTCTGAGAGAGCGCGGGTGGTGGCCACCCGGTTCTCAAGAGCGAAGCCGGCGCCCGAGGGGGCCTGCGTGCGGTCGCCCAGAACCCACCAGTTCCCGTCCGGCCCGCGGCCCAGCTCGAAGGCGCAGAAGTGGAGGAAGTGTCCGCTGGCAGGACGGATGCCCACCATGGGGCGCAGGAACTCGTTGTTCCGCGCGATCAGTTCGGCCGGCAGCAGGCCGCGCCCGACCAGTTCATTGTTGCCGTAGATGTCGGCGACGATTGTCTCGAGCAGTTCCGCACGCTGGGTCAGGCCGCGCGTGATCTTGGCCCACTCAGCCTCATCGAGGATCAGCGGCACATGCGCCAGCGGCCAGCCGCGCTCCTTGCTGTCGGCGCCATCGTACTTGCGATAGTAGACGCCGGAATCGCGCAGGTACTGGTCCGCGCGCTCGAAGCGGGAAGCGAGCTCGGCGGATCCGAGATCGTCGAGAGCGCCGATCAACTGAGCCCAGCCCGGCCGCAGGTTGCCGTGAGCGTCGAGCATCTCGTCGGGAATGCCGGGCAGGGGACTGTAGCCGGTCACGAGGCGTGATGCCCCGCGCTTGCTCGCCTGCCGTTGATTCCGTGTCGTCATGACGAAATCGCTAGCGGAAGCGGTCGGAATGGCAAGGAAATTCGGCCCGGTTGGTCAAAATGGCGCTGCCCCCGCGCTACAACGGCATCCGCAGATCCAGCGTCAGCGGGAACTCGGCGGAGCGTTCCTCGGTCGGTGGCACGAATGCACCCGGCGTATGGCCGCGTGGCTCAAATCGCGCGAGGCGGCGCGCCTCGGCCTCGTTGCCGTTGACCGGGAAGGTCTCGTAGTTGCGTCCGCCGGGGTGAGCCGTGTGATAGGTGCAGCCGCCGATCGAACGGCCAGACCATGTGTCGTAGATGTCGAAATGGAGGGGCGAGTTTACCGGCAGCTTCGGGTGCATGCCGGAGGCCGGCTGCCATGCCTTGTAGCGGACACCGGCAACAGAGACACCGCCCTCGCCGGTGGCGGTCAGCGGAGCGAGCCGGCCGTTGCAGGTGACCGCGTAGCGGCCGGGATTCAGACCTTCAAGTTTCACCTGAAGTCGTTCAACCGATGAATCAACGAAGCGGACGGTGCCGCCGATGGCGCCGGTTTCGCCCATCACGTGCCACGGTTCGAGCGCCTGGTTGAGCGTCAGCTTCACGCCCTCGACCTCCACTTCGCCGCAGAACGGGAAGCGGAACTCGAGCTGGGCGGCGAACCACTCCGGATCGAGGTCGAAGCCGTTCTCCTTGAGGTCGGCGAGGACATCGAGGAAGTCGGCCCAGACGTAGTGGGGCAGCATGAAGCGGTCGTGCAGGGCCGTGCCCCAGCGCACGAGCTTGCCTTGCTTGGGCGATTTCCAGAAGCGTGCGATCAGCGCCCGTACAAGCAGTTGCTGCGCGAGGTTCATGCGCGCGTTTGGCGGCATCTCGAAGCCGCGGAACTCAACCAGACCCAGCCGGCCGGTCGGACCGTCGGGCGAGTAGAGCTTGTCGATGCAGATTTCCGAGCGGTGGGTGTTGCCGGTGACGTCGACCAACAGGTTGCGGAACAGGCGGTCGACCAGCCAGGGCAGTGGTGCCTCGCCCTCGCCGGGCGGCGGCACCTGCTTCATGGCGATCTCGAGCTCGTAGAGACTGTCGTGGCGCGCCTCGTCGAAGCGCGGTGCCTGCGAGGTGGGGCCGATGAACAGGCCCGAGAACAGGTAGCTCAGCGAAGGATGCTGCTGCCATTGCAGGATCAGGCTCTTCAGCAAGTCCGGTCGGCGAAGGAACGGGGAGTCAGAGGGGGTTGCTCCACCGACGACGACATGGTTGCCGCCGCCCGTACCGGTGTGCTTGCCGTCGATCATGAACTTGTCGGCGCCTAGTCGAGAGGCCCGGGCCTCCTCGTACACGGCGGTCGTCGTCGCGACGCACTCCTCCCAGCTCGACGCGGGGTGGATGTTGACCTCGATCACGCCAGGGTCAGGCGCGACGCGGATGACGTTGAGACGCGGGTCGTAGGGCGGGGCGTAGCCTTCGACATGGATGGGCAGGTCGATGGTCTTGGCTGCCTTTTCGGCGGCCGCGATGAGCTCGAGATAGTCCTCGACCGTCGAGACCGGAGGCAGGAACACGCAGAGCCGGCCGTCGCGCAACTCGACGGTGATTGCGGTGCGCACTGCGCTGTCGATCTCATCGAGCACTTGCTCGTTGATCTGCTGATTCAACGTCGGATCGGCGGTGAAGGTCGATGGCTGCGCGTGATGGCCGACGCGAACTTCCACCTTCTGCTGCAGCAGTTCCTCGACCTCGGGCAGGTCGGCGACAGCGACCAGCGGATCGCGCGGCACGACATGCGGATAAGCAGTGGGCGATACATGCTTCAGCGAACTGAGCGGCAGGCGGTAGCCGACCGGGGAGTCACCCGCGGCTAGGAACAGCTTGCCCCGCCGCGTCTTCCACTTTTCAGTAATCCAGCGCGTGTCGGAGGCGAGCGCGTTCCAGCGTTGCACCGGCAGGACGTAGCCCGTGGCATTGTTCAGCCCGTGGTCGAACACCTTGGCCATGCGGGCCCGCGCCTCGGGATCGGCCAGCTCGGGGTTGGCGGGGTCGACGTTTTCCGGCAGCCGGGCTTCCTTCACCAGCCAGTCGCCGGGATCCTCGTAGGCGGCGTCAATGGTCTCGGTGCCGATGCCCAGATTGGCAGCGATCTCGGTGAGGAGGCGCTGGTCGTCGCCGGGTTTGGCGGCGGTGGGCACGCCTTCGCGGGCGAAGTACTTGTCGTTCTGCCAGACGGGCTTGCCGTCGCGACGCCAGTAGAGCGAGAAGGTCCATCGCGGCAGCGTCTCTCCGGGATACCACTTGCCCTGTCCGTAGTGCAGCAATCCGCCGGGCGCAAAGCGCTGGCGCAGGCGGCGGATGAGGTCGTCGGCCTTGGCGCGCTTGGTGGGGCCGACCGCGTCGGCGTTCCACTCGCCGGCCTCGAAGTCGTCGATCGACACGAAGGTCGGCTCGCCGCCCATGGTGAGGCGCACGTCGTGCTTGATCAGGTCTTCGTCGACCTGGCGGCCGAGAGCGTTCAGCCGCTCCCAGCTTTCGTCGGAGAACGGCTTGGTGATGCGGGGGTGCTCGGCCACGCGGGTCACCTTCATGTCGAAGGCGAACTCGACATTGGCGAAACTGGTGTAGCCCGAGATCGGCGCGGCGTTGCGATAGTGCGGCGTTGCCGCCAGCGGGATGTGGCTCTCGCCGGTCAGCAGGCCCGATGTCGGATCGAGGCCGACCCAGCCGGCGCCCGGCAGGTAGACCTCGCACCAGGCGTGGAGGTCGGTGAAATCGTGGTCGGTCCCGGGCGGGCCATCGAGCGAGACGAGGTCGGGCTTCAGCTGGATCAGGTAGCCCGAGACGAAGCGCGCAGCGAAGCCGAGGTTGCGCAGTACCTGCACCAGCATCCAACTGGAGTCGCGGCACGAGCCCTGTCCGCGCGTCAGCGTCTCTTCGGGTTCGAAGACACCTGTCTCGAGGCGTACGATATAGCCAACGCGCTGCTGAACCTGGGCGTTGAGCGCGGTGATGAAATTGACGGTGTTGGTGGGCGTGCGGTCAATTCCGTCGAGGAACTGCTGCAGCATCGGGCCGACCGGGTCCGCCTTCATGTAGATCGAGAGATCGTCGCGAAGTTCGGCCGGGTATTCGAAGGGCCAGGTCTCGGCGCTCTCCTCGACGAAGAAATCGAACGGGTTGTATACCGTCATGTCGGCGACGAGATCGACTTCGATCTTCAGTTCCATCACCGGGTCGGGGAAGACGTGGCGGCTCAGGTAGTTGCCGTAGGGGTCCTGCTGGACATTGACGAAGTGGTTCGACGGAGAGACCCGGAGCGAATGGCTCAGCACCTTGGTCTTGCTCTGCGGCGCCGGCTGCAGGCGGATGATCTGAGGCTGGAGGATAACCGGGCGGTCGTATTTGTAGTGCGTCAGGTGATAGATCGCGGCTTTGATCGACATACGGTCAGACGCTCACTGAGGCACAGAAACTTCCCGGCAAGGACGATAGCCGCATAAGTGACATGCCGCTAGCCATCGCGGACGGGTGAAGGGCAGCCATGAGCGAACGCGAGACGCCTCTGTTGGTGCGGGCAATCCGGGCGGTCGGGCGGTTCATCGTGGCAGTCGCCGTGGTCGGCTACACCGTCCTCGACGAGTTGCTATTTCCCCTGTTCCGGCCACTGATCCGGTGGCTGACCGGGCTGCGCCTGTTCCAGCGGCTGGGTGAATGGCTCGGCCGGCTGCCGCCCTATGCGGCGCTGGTGACGCTCGGCATTCCCTTCGTCATCATCGAACCGATGAAGGTCGTCGCCATCTGGTGGGCGGGCACAGGGCATGTGATCAGCGGCACGATCGCGCTGCTATTGGCGCATGTGCTTTCCCTGCTCGTGGTCGAGCGCATCTTCCACGCGGTCTACCAGCCGCTGATGCGCATTGGCTGGCTGGCGCGGCTGCTGGGTTGGCTGTTCGCCCTTCGTGACCGGGCGATCGCGCTGGTCAAGGCAACCGCGGCATGGCGCGCCGCATCGCTTTGGGCAAGAGGTGTGCGTGAGTGGTTGGGGCGGGTTCTGGCCGCGCTGCGCTAGAAGCGCCTCTTGCCCTTCCGTTCGGCGTGCATCGCCTCGCGCGATTCCGACAGAAAAGCTTCGACTTCCTCGAGGGTTGCCGAGAAGTCGTAGCCGGCATTGCCGAACACGATCTCGAACGTCTCGTCGTCGCGGACCATGTACCCGCCATGGGCCTCGATCTTGGGGTTCAGCTTCTGCGCCACGAGCAGGCTGACGCCGAACGGACGTCCCAAGCGCCGGACGCGGCGTTCCATGGCGGTCTGGGTGTGTGCGCGGCTCGACATGATCGGCTCCTTTCCGCCCTCCATAGCGATTGAGCAGCCCGGCTGCCAATGCTTTAGTGCATCATGGCCTTCACCCTGCGGCAGCTGCAGTATTTCATTTCGGTCGCGGAGGAGGGGACGGTCTCCGGCGCGGCGCAATCGCTGTCGATCAGCCAATCAGCCGTCACGGACGCGATCAAGGACCTCGAGAGCGACCTCGGCGTAACCCTGTTCGAGCGCCATCGGCGCGGGCTGACCATCACCCACAAGGGACATCAGTTCTATCGCCATGCCAACCGCATCCTCGCCGGTGTCTCCGATGCACGCCGGGCGTTCGCCCAGGATGACCTGCCGGAGCAGGGCAAGCTCCAGCTCGGCGTAACGTCGCTGGTGGCGGGCTACGTGCTGTCGGATCTCCTTGCCCGGTACCGCCGGGCCTATCCGCACGTGAATGTCTCGGCCATCGAGGACAATGGCGACTATCTCGAGCACCTGCTGATCGGCGGCGAACTGGATGTCGCCGTGATGGTGATCTCCAACCTTCGCGACCGGGTGGCACTGCAGGCAGAGATCTTCGAGACCTCGCCTTACCGGCTGTGGCTCCCGCTCGGGCATCGCCTCGCCGGCGCCGACATCATTGCCGTTTCGGACATTGTCACCGAACCGCTGATCATGCTGACGGTGGACGAGACCGAGGAGAACACGGGCAAGCTCCTCGCTGCCTTCAGCGCGCGGCCGCATGTCGCCTTCCGCACCCGCTCGGTCGAAGCCGTGCGCAGCCTCGTCGCGACCGGGGCGGGTATCGCGCTGCTTCCCGACCTCGTCTATCGCCCGTGGTCGCTGGAAGGCGACCGGATCGAGAGCCGCGACGTTTCGGGGGCATTGCCCGTTGTGCAGGTGGGCATGGTCTGGCGTCGCGGCAGCCAGCTGACACAGGCGGCGCGCGACTTCATCGGGTTGGCGCAGCAGCAGCATCTCGCGCGCAACCGGTCGCCAGCGGAACGCTGAGCACGCGGATGCATCCGGCGGCCCTTGGGCCCCGGAGGATGTCAAAGAGCAGGACGGTGACCGGCGCGGTTTCAGGCCACGCGGGTAGTCCGCAAATGAAACGGCCGTCGCCGCGCCGGTCGCACCGGGAATGAGTTGGACCTGTGGGATCCA
>JAEWLC010000064.1 GCA_023393475.1 Pseudomonadota bacterium | reverse complement strand
CCGCTGCTACTTCAGCGGGCCGCGGAAGATGAAGAAGGCGCCGGCGAAGATCAGAGCGAAGCCGATGGCGTGGTTCCAGGTCAGTCTCTCGCCCAGCACGAACACTGCGAAACCGGCGAACACGGTGAGGCTGATGACTTCCTGGATGGTCTTGAGCTCGGCCGCCGTGTAGGTGCCGTAGCCGATGCGGTTGGCCGGCACCGCCAGCCAATACTCGACCAGCGCGATGCCCCAGCTGACCATCACCGCGACCCACATCGCCATGTGAGGGAACTTCAGGTGCCCATACCAGGCGATGGTCATGAAAACGTTGGACGCGATCAACAGGATGATCGGCATCACGGCTTGGAAGGTCATGGGGGCACCGGCGAATCGATTGCCCCCATTGATGCCGGCCGTTGCAGGCCCCGCAAGGGGCTAGAGCCGCAGTCCGTCGCTGTCGAACAGCAGCACGGTCGTGGGGTCGACACCGAACTCCACGGCCGTATCGGTCGCCATCTGCGAATGGCCGCGTTGCTGCACCGTGATCTGCGCTCCGCTCTCGCTCGCCGCATAGACGTAGGACACGCCACCCAGCTGCTCGACCACCTGTGCGCGGGCGACGAGGCGCACGGGTGCGCCGGCGGCTTCGACGAAGTGCTCCGGCCGCACCCCGGCGGTCACCTTGTCTCCCACGCGCGCCCGGTCCGACCGGCTCCTGAGCCGCATCGAGGATTGCCCGAACTCGTCGAGCTGCACCGTCACGTCCTGCCCCGCGACGCTCGTCACCGTGGCATTGATGAAGTTCATGCGCGGCGAACCGATGAAGCCGGCAACGAACAGGTTGTCCGGATTGTCGTAGAGCTCGATCGGCGAGCCCTGCTGCTCGATCCGGCCGGCGCGCAGCACCACGATCCTGTCGGCCAGCGTCATCGCCTCGACCTGGTCGTGGGTCACATAGACCATGGTGGCGCCGAGCTGCTGATGGAGCTTGGCGATCTCGATGCGCATCTGCACGCGCAACTCGGCATCGAGGTTGGAGAGGGGCTCGTCGAAGAGAAACGCCCTCGGCTCGCGTACGATGGCCCGGCCGATGGCGACGCGCTGGCGCTGCCCGCCGCTGAGCTGCCGCGGTTTGCGAGCCATCAGCGGTTGGATGTCGAGGATGCGTGCCGCCTCGGCGACACGGTCCGCCACCTGGTCGCGCGGCATGCCGCCCATCTTCAGCCCGAAGCCAAGGTTCTGCTCGACCGTCATGTGGGGATAGAGCGCGTAGGACTGGAACACCATGGCGACGCCACGCTCGGCCGGGTCGTAGTCGGTCACATCCTCGCCGCCGATGAATACCTGGCCTGCCGTCGGCTCCTCGAGCCCGGAGATGGTGCGCAGCAGCGTCGATTTTCCACAGCCCGATGGTCCGACAAAGACCACGAACTCGCCGTCGGCGATGTCCAGGTCGACGTCATGGATCACCGGAACAAGGCCGAAGCTCTTGTTGACGCCGCGTAGTTGCAGTTCGGCCATTCATCCCCTCCAAGGTGGCGCGCCACCCGACCTAAGTCATTATGCAGGCGCGCCTTTTCCTTGCCGCAGCCTCCTCCTCGAAGCGACGGTGGAAATTTTGAGGCACGTACCTCTTGCTATGTATGAACCGTTGCGCAACAGTGATCAAGCCGCATCGAGGCTGGAGGGCCAGGCGCGGCACGCGAAAATCCGCAACGCTCGGGAGGCGTAGGATGCGCGTGGAGGACATTGGGAGGAAATCAATGAAACGAATTGCGCTGGCCGCGCTTCTCGGCCTGATGGCGTTCGCGCCGGCTCAGGCCCAGACAGTGGTCAAGTATCTCAACATCGCGTCCATTCCGGCCGAGGTGGAGATCATGAAGGAGGCGGTGAAGGAGTACGAAGCCGCCAACCCGGGCGTGAAGATCGAGCTGCCGTTCCTCGAGAACGAAGCCTTCAAGGCCAAGCTCACCACGCTCCTGCAATCGAGCGAAGCACCGGACATCTTCCACTCCTGGGGTGGCGGCGTGTTCTACGAGCAGGCCAAGGCCGGCGTCCTGCGCCCGGTCGAGGACGTGCTGAGCCAGGCTGCCAAGGATGACCAGGGCACAGCCGGCGTCTCCGCCTTCACCGCGCCCGACGGCCACATCTACGGCGTCGCCCGCGACGTCGCCGAGGTCGTCGTCTGGTACAACAAGAAGCTGTTCGCCGAGGCGGGTGTCGATCCGGCAAGCCTCCAGACCTGGGAAGGCTTCCTCGCCGGCGTGCAGAAGTTCAAGGATGCAGGCATCACGCCGTTCGCCCTTGGCGGAAAGGACAAGTGGCCGGCTCACTTCTGGTGGAGCAAGCTGGTCGTCCGGCTGGCCGGCCAGGAGGGCTTTGCCGCAGCCGCCGCGAACGAGGGTGACGGCTTCGCCGGTGCCGACTTCGTCAGGGCTGGCGAACTATTCCTCGAACTCGCGGCGCTCGAGCCGTGGCAGGAAGGCTTCCAGGCTGCCTCGTATGGTGACGCTTCGGGCTATTTCGGCGACGGCAAGGCCGCGATGCACCTGATGGGCGACTGGGACTACGGCGCCATGAAGGACAACTCGGCCTCCAAGGCCGGTATCCCCGATGAGGATCTCGGCATCCTGCCGTTCCCCACCATCGAGGGCGGCAAGGGCGATCCGACCGATACGCTGGGCGGCCTCTCGGGCTACCTCTTCAGCAAGAACGCCTCGGACGAAGCCGTGAAGTTCATCGAGTGGTACAACAGCTCGGTCGTGCAGAAGAAGTTCGCCGGCGCCGGCTTCTACATCCCGATCACCAAGGGATCGGCCGACGAGATGACCAACCCGTTCAAGGTCCAGGTGGCCAAGGACATTAACGGCGCGCACTGGCACGCCCTGTTCTTCGACCAGGCTCTCGGGCCGGCAGTGGGCGGCGTTGTGAACGACGTCTCCGCCGAACTCGCAGCCAACGAGATCTCCGCGGCCGATGCGGCCCAGCAGATCAAGGAAGCGGTCGAGGACACCAACTAGTCTCTCCCTGACCTGGGCAGCGGGCGACGACGATCGCCGCCCGCTGTCATTTTTCAGCGGATTTCAGTGGGTATTGGCGGGTGACCAGCATCACGACGAATACAGTTCCCATGGGCAAGGCGGCGACCAAGCGCCGCCTGCGCCTCATGGATCGCAACAGCCTCATACCGCTGTTGATCCTCATCCCGCCTTCGTTGATCCTGTTCGTCGTCTTCGTCGTCTTGCCGATGATCGACGCCGCGACCTACTCGTTCTTCCAGTGGACGGGCTATGGCCCGATCACCGATTTCGTCGGCCTCGAAAACTATGTCGATGTGCTGACGCACCGGAACTTCGGCACCGCCGTCCGCAACAGCCTCATCGTCGTCGCCGCCTCGCTGATGATCCAGTTGCCGCTAGCGCTCTGGGTATCGATCGCGCTGGCCGAGCGGGGCAAGGTCGTCGCCTGGATGCGGACGCTGTTCTTCCTGCCCTACATGCTGGCCGAGATCGCAGCCGGCCTGATCTGGAAGTTCGTCTACGACGGCAACTATGGTCTCGTGCCGCAGATCGGCGATGCCTTCGGCACCAAGCTGCCCTTCCTGCTGGCCGACAAGATGTGGGTCATTCCGGCCATCATGCTGGTGATCGTGTGGAAGTACTTTGGCTTCCACATGATGATCTATATCGCGGGCCTGCAGTCGATCCCCAGCGAGGTGATAGAGGCGGCCCGGCTCGATGGCGTGAAGAAGTGGCAGATCGTCTGGCACATCAAGGTGCCCATGATCTGGTCGTCCATCGTCATCTCGGTGTTCTTCGCCATCACCGGTGCGCTGCAGCTCTTCGACATGATCATCCCGCTGACCAATGGCGGCCCGTCCAACTCAAGCCATACCATCGTCAGCTTCCTCTATGCCTTCGGCATCCTGCGCATGAAGATCGGTTTCGGCGCGGCGGTCAGCGTCCTGCTCTGCATCGCCTGCGTCATCGTCGCCATCGTCTACCGCCGCGTGCTGTTCAGGAACGAGAACGATTGATGGCCGAGATCGCTGCCAGTTCGCCCGCCGTCGTCACCACCGCGCCACCGAGGCGCCGCCGTCGCCGGCCCGCGATATCGGCGCTGCAGTGGCTGACGCTGCTGCTGGTGGCGCTGTTCATCATCGTGCCGTTCTACACGACCATCCTCGGCGGCTTCAAAGGCGTGGGCGAACTCCGCACCAATCCATTCGGCCTGCCGGCGGCCTGGGACACCACCAACTTCGCCGGCATCATCTTCGGGCCGACGCTGTTCCGCTCGCTCTGGAACTCGCTGTTCATCTCGCTGGCCACGGTGGCGCTCAGCATCATCCTCGCCTCGATGACCGCGTTCGCCTTCGCCCATATCCGCTTCTTCGGCAGCAGGTTCCTGATGAGCTTCCTGCTGCTCGGCCTCCTGTTTCCATCCGCGACCGCGATCCTGCCGCTGTTCATCAAGATGCGGGACCTCGGGCTGCTCGACAAACACCTGGGCATCATCATCGTCCAGGTCGCCTTCAGCCTCAGCTTCTCGATCCTGCTGTTCAATAACTTCTTCAAGCAGTTGCCCAAGGAGCTGGTCGACGCCGCGCGCATGGACAATTGCGGGTACCTCCGCATCTACTGGTACGTGACGCTGCCCTTGAGCCTGCCGATCATCGCCACGGTCGGCGTGTTCAACTTCGTCGGCAGCTGGAACAGCTTCCTGTTGCCGCTGATCGCGCTCAACACCGACGTCAACTACACCTGGCCGCTCGGTATCATGCAGTTCCAGGGCGAGCACGGCACCGATTGGCCGAAGATACTCGCCTACCTGACGCTGACCATCGTCCCGGCGGTCGGCTTCTTCCTGCTCGCGCAGCGCTACATCATCTCCGGCCTCACCGGCGGCGCCGTGAAGGGCTGACGCCTCGCTTTGGCCACCGGACCCTGCCCAGACTCACCTCGTTCCGCTAGAATCGGCGGAACGAAGGAGGTCTGTCGGATGCGCATGCTCGCCCTGTTGCCGATCCTGCTGGTCACCCCGGCCATGGCCGAGGAGATCAGGTGCGAGGGCGCCTTCGCCGCCGACAGCTCCGAGGCACGGTTGATCGAGACCTACGGCAAGGACAATGTCGTCACCGGCGACGTTCCCGGCCCCGAGGGCTCGACCATGCTCGCGACCACCGTCTTTCCCAACGATCCGGAGAGGACCTTCGAGGTCGGCTGGTGGGACGAGGAAAAGCTGGAGCGGCTCGCCTACGTGACCGTGCCGCCCGACGCCACGCTGCCGAACGGCCTGAGGGTCGGGACGACCATCGACGAGGCCGAGGCGCTGAACGGTGGACCGTTCGAGCTCTGGGGGTTTTTCTGGGATTATGGCGGGGGCACCAACTTCGCCGACGGCAAGCTCGCCGAACTGCCCGGCGGCTGCTACGTCTCCGCCCGCTTCACTGTGGGCGACTATCCCGAATCCCTCGATGTCGGCCCGATTTCGGGCGACGTCGAAATCTCGTCCTCGGAGCCGCTGCTCGACACGGTTCACGCCACCATCGGCAACCTGACCATCGGCTATCCCGATCCGAGTGCCGCCGAAGATTGACGTTCACCCCCCACCCGGCGTAACGATAGCCCCACGTTGGTTTCGCGAACCCGTTCGGGCAAGCGGATCAAAAGGGAACACGGTGCGGCGTACCCATCAGGGACCAAATCCGTGGCTGCCCCCGCAACTGTAAGCGGCGAGTGCCCTCCGACTATGCCACTGGCGTCCACTTGGGATGCTGGGAAGGCCGGAGAACACGACGACCCGCGAGCCAGGAGACCTGCCAGCGTGCGAACCGGGCGAAGAGCCCATTTTCATCCGCACGGAGGGTGCAGGTACATGAATACTCAAGTCCAGACCGCGACTATTGCGTCGCTATCCGTCTCGCAGCGGCTCATCGCAGGTGTGCTGGCGCTTTTCATCGGCTTCGTCCTTGTCGGCGGCGTCGGGTTTGCCAGCGACATGGCCATCCACAATGGTGCGCACGACACGCGCCATGCGCTTGGCTTCCCCTGCCACTGATCCCCGCTTAACCGCGAACCCGCGAGACATCGATGAAACTCTTCCAGCGAATCTTTTTCGCTGCGGTCCTTTCAGGACTCGCAGCCGGCTTGGCTATGAGCGCCGTCCAGCAATGGCGTGTCGCCCCGCTGATCCTCGAAGCCGAACTCTACGAGAACGCCGCCCCGGCTGAGGCTGCGCCCGCCGAGCACGCCCACGACGAGGGCACTGCTGCCCATACGCATGAGGAAGCGGCCTCGGCGCACGAGCACGATGAAGACGCGTGGGCGCCGCAGGACGGCGCCGAGCGCATCTTCTACACCGTGCTCGCCAACGTGCTTGGCGGCATCGGCTTTGCCTTCCTGCTCGCCGCCGTCTCGGTGCTGTCCGGCATCGGGATCACGGCGCGCAACGGCGTGATCTGGGGGCTCGGCGGCTTCGTCGCCCTGCAGCTGGCGCCGGCGCTCGGCCTGCCGCCGGAACTGCCCGGCATGCCCGCCGCCGATCTCGTCGCCCGGCAGGTCTGGTGGATCGGCACGGCCGTAGCCACGGGCGCCGGCATGCTCGCCATCGCCAAACTGCGCAACTGGACCGGTATCGGCATTGCGCTGGTGCTGATCCTCGCCCCGCACATCATCGGCGCACCCGCCGCTCCGCATGAGCCGAGCGGCGTGCCCGCGCATCTTGCCACCTCGTTTGCTTCCGCCAGTCTTGCTGCCGGCGCTGCGTTCTGGCTGATCGCCGGCCCGCTGCTGGGCTGGCTCGATGAACGCCTGTCGCGAATTCCCGCCTTCGCCCTCAAGGGAGCCCACGCATGAACACCGAGAAGATTCCCGTCACCGTGATCACCGGTTTCCTCGGCGCGGGCAAGACCACGCTGGTCCGCCATGTGCTTGCGCACGCGAAAGGCAAGCGCATTGCGCTGATCATCAACGAGTTCGGCGAGCTCGGCGTCGACAAGGAAATCCTCGCCGGCTGCGGCGACGAGACCTGCCGCGAGGAGGACATGATCGAGCTCTCGAACGGCTGCATCTGCTGCACCGTCGCCGACGAGTTCATTCCCACCATGCAGCAACTCCTCGCCCGTGAGGACCGGCCCGACTACATCGTCATCGAAACCTCGGGCCTTGCCCTGCCGCAGCCGCTGATCCGCGCCTTCAACTGGCCGGAGATCAAGTCCGAGGTGACGATCGATGGCGTCGTTACCGTCGCGGACGCGGCGGCGCTGGCTGACGGCCGCTTCGCCAATGACGAGGCGGCGGTCGACGCGCTGCGCTCCGCCGACGCCATGCTCGACCACGAGACTCCGCTGGGCGAACTGTTTGAGGACCAGCTGATCGCCGCCGACATGGTGATCCTCAACAAGTCCGATCTCGTCTCGAGCGAAAAGCTCGCGACCATCGAGAGCCATCTCAAGGCCGAGATGCGCCCCGGCACGGGGATCGTCCGGGCCCATAACGGCCATGTCGATGTCGGCGCGCTGCTCGGCATGGGCCTTTCGACCGAGGACAATCTCGCCGGCCGCGAGAGCCATCACGAGCTGGAACATGGCGGCGAAGGCCATGAGCACGACGACTTCGACTCGTTCTCGGTGACGCTCGAGGGCGTGACCGACCGGGATCGCCTCCTCAAGGTCATCGAGGAGACGATCCGCGAGCATGACGTCTTGCGGCTCAAGGGCTTTGCAGCGCTACCCGGCGCTGCTGCCCGTTTCGCCATACAGGCCGTGGGTCCCCGCGTCGCCGGTTACTTCGACCGGCCCTTCCGGCCCGGCGAGGCGCGCGACACGGCTCTCGTCGTCATAGGCGAAAGCCCCCTTGATCGGGCGGCGATCACCGCGAGCCTCAAGCGCGCCGTGTCCGTGGCGGCGTGACCAGCTGAGGCCGAACAGCGGCCTCAGCACATTGATCCGCCCGATCGTTTCGTACCCGATGGCGCAGCCCGCGATGGTGCCGACGACGAGGATACTCGCCTCGGCCCAGAGCGGCAGCCCGGTAGGGATGAGCAGCGCCCCGATCACCACGATGAGTGTCTGATGCAGGATGTAGTAGGGGAACACGGCTTCGTTGAGGTAGGCCAGTGTGCGGCCCGGCCGGTTGAGGTGGCGCTGCGCCAGCCCGACGAGGCTGAGGATCGCGGCCCAGGCATAGAGCACCTCGACCATGTCGTAGAGGTCGCCCCGCACCCGCCCCATGCGGAACAGCACCAGCGCCACGCCGGCCGTGATCGCCAGAGTGCAGGCGAGGGGCATTGCCTTCTCCACCGCGCGCCAGAACGCAAAGCTCTTCGCCGCATACCAGCCGACCAGCACCATCGAGAGCGAGGTCGCATGGTTGAACCAGTCATCGACCAGCGCATGCGTCACCGGGAACTCGTCGGCCATGGAGAGGACCAGCACCGCGAACCAGCCGGCGGGCACGACGACCAGCGGCCAGGCGAGGCGTCGCCCCGCCATCTGCTCGAACGACCAGCCGACGGCATCCTGAAGTGGCCGCAGGATCGGCAGCAGGGCGGCGAGAAGCAGCGTGTAGATGAGGATATAGACCACGTACCACAGGTGGTTGTAGGTCGGCGTGATGATCGAGAAGGTCGTGCCGAAGTCGAGATACTGCGCCCAGAAGGCGAGGATGTCCGGCCCCGTCTCGCCCTTGTAGTAGAGTTCGAAGAACGCCTGCGGCATCACCCACGCCACGACGCCGAAGACGATGGGAATGCCCAGCCGGCGCAGCCGCTGCGGCAGGAACTTGCCCATCGCCGCCTTGTCCATGGCAAAGCGCAGCGCGATGCCGGAGATGAGAAAGAGCAGCGACAGCCGCCACGGGTTGATCAGACCCATCACCGGCTCGAGGAGCGGGCCGGCATGGGGGCTTTTCACATGCCAGTCCCACGTCACGTAGAACATGCCTATGTGATAGAAGATCAGCAGCCCGAAGGCGCCGACCCGCAGCCAGTCGAGGTCGTGGCGGCGTTCGGCGGACGGCTCGGAAACGGGATAGTGCGACATTGAAGTGCCTCGTCGAAATTGGCGGAATGCCTGGAGCCGGACTAGCGGCCGCGCCTTCACGCGCCAATTTCGCTGGGATCGCCGTCACGCCGCCGGGACGAGCGGCGGGCGTCGGTGACGAGCGGCGGCAGGCGAGGGACGAATGAACCCCGACCTCGCCCTCGAACGCCGGGTCCTTGCCCGGGTCGTGCTGATCGCCGCGGTGTTCCTCGCTGCCGTCGCGATCATCAACGCGCTGACCATCATCACCGAGGCCGAACGCGCCGGCGCGACCTATGATCCGCGCGAGCCCTGGTTGCTGGAATTCACCAGTGTGCTGGCGCTCTTCGCCCTCGTGCCGCCGGTCGGCTTCTACGAGCGCCGCTTCCCGTTCACGCCCGAAACCTGGCGCAGTGTCATCCTCTGGCACATCCTCGGCACCGTGCTGTTCTCGGCCGGGCATGTGGTCGGCATGTGGCTCCTGCGCACGCTCACTTTCCCCCTCGTCATCGGGCGGCCCTATGTTTTCTTCAACGACCTGCCGGGGGACCTGATCTACGAATACCGCAAGGACCTGCTGCCTTATGCGGTGCTGGTGCTGACCCTGACGCTCGTCCGCTCGCTCGAGGAGCACCGGCGCGAAGCCGAAGCGGCCCGTGCCGAGGCGCGCGAGACCGGACGGCTGACGCTGAAGTCGGGTGGACGCACCATTTTACTCGATGCGAAATCGCTCGATTGGGCCGAGGCGGCCGGCAACTATGTCGAGATCCGCGCCAACGGCGCGACGCACCTCGCGCGCCTGACGCTGGCTGCGCTGGAGCAGCAGCTCGCTGACGCGGGGGTGGACGTGGCGCGCGTCCATCGCTCCTATCTCGTCAACCGGCTCAAGGTGCAGCAGGTTGAACCGGCGGGGGATGGCGACTTCCGCATCCGCATGGCCGACGGCACCGAACTTCGCGGCTCGCGCCGCTTCCGCGCGGCGCTCGCCTGATGCACCTGCTCGCAGCACAGGCCGGCGCATTGCAGCAGGAAGGCGAGGCCATCGACCTCGCCCAGAGCCCCGCGCCCATCGTCTTTGCCTCCGCCGCCGACAGCGAACTGATGATGCTCGCCGCCGCCGCCGACAGGGCGGGGACCACGGACATCCGCCTCGCCAACCTGCTGCGGCTGAGCCACAACCTAAGCGTCGACACGTGGCTCGACCAGACCGTGCAGCACGCGCGGCTGGTGGTGCTGCGACTGCTCGGCGGTGCGGCCTACTGGCAGTATGGAGTCGACGAGATCTCGGCGCTGGCCATGCAGGGGAAGTTCCGGCTGGCGCTGTTGCCGGGTGATGCCAACCCTGATCCGATCCTCATGCAGCGCTCAACGGTTGCGGCGGAAGACTGGTCGCGGCTGCACGCACTGTTCACGGCGGGTGGGCCGGAAAATGCGGATGGGCTGCTTCAGTGCCTCTCCGAATTGTCTCAGGGCATCTCCCCTGGTGGCTCCGCGCCAAAACCCTTCCTCCGCTTCGGCCTCTGGCACCCGGCGCATGGCACGGTCGACTCGTTGCCGGCCTCGCCACACCCGAACGTGCCGATTCTCTTCTACCGCGCTGCGCTGGAGGGTGCCGGCACCGCCACGCTCGAAGCCCTCATCGCCGAACTTGAGTCGCAGCACCTCAACCCCGTCCCTCTCGTCGTCTCGACGCTGAAGGAGGGCGCCTGCATCCGCTTCGTGCAGTCCGCTCTCGCCGAGTATCCGCCTGAGGTCATCCTCAGCCTCACCGGCTTTGCGCTCGGCATTGATGGGCTCGACGACAAGCAGAACCCCTTTGCCGGCATCGACGCGCCGGTGATCCAGCTGATCCAGGGTGGACGACCCGAGCAACAATGGGCCGAGGACGTGCAGGGTCTCACCGCCAAGGACCTTGCCATGCAGGTGGTGCTGCCGGAGCTCGACGGCCGCCAGGGCATGATCCTCGTCGGCCACAAGCAGGACGCTGTCTGGCACGAGCGCACCCAGTGCCCGCTGTCCGCCTACGCCGCCGACCACGACGGCATCCGCCGCGCCGTGACGCTGGCGAAGAACTGGGCGAGTTTGCGCGCGACGTCGCCGGTGGAGCGCAGGGTGGCGATCGTCCTCGCCAACTATCCCATCCGCGACGGCCGGCTGGCCAACGGCGTGGGCTATGACGCACCGCAATCGACGGTGGAGATTCTGCGGGCGATGAAGGAGGCAGGATACTCGATCGGCACGTCCCCCCTCGCGGGGGAGGTTAGGAAGGAGGGAGCCACAGGCAACGCGCTTTTGGAAGCCCTGCAAGCCGGCCCGACCAACGCGCACCCCGAGCGCGGCAACGGCGTCCCGTTCCCACTCGCCCGCTATCGCGAACTCTTCATCACGTTGCCCGACAAGGTCCGCGCCGAGGTTACGGCGCGCTGGGGCGATCCCTCCGCCGATCCCTTCGTCCGCGGCGAGACCTTCCACCTGCCCGCCCTCGATCTCGGCAACGTCACCGTCGTGCTGCAGCCGGCGCGCGGCTACCATCTCGACGAGACCGCGAGCTATCACGACCCCGATCTCGTGCCGCCGCATGGCTATCTCGCCGCCTATCTCTGGCTGCGGCATGAGTTCGGTGCCCATGCTGTGATCCACAACGGCAAGCACGGCAATCTCGAATGGCTGCCCGGCAAGGCGACCGCGCTCGACCGGGCGTCGTATCCCGCGGCGCTCTGGGCCGAGCTGCCGCAGCTTTATCCCTTCATCGTCAACGATCCCGGCGAGGGCACGCAGGCCAAGCGCCGCACGGGCGCGGTGATCATCGACCATCTCGTGCCACCACTGACGCGCGCTGAAACCTACGGCCCACTGAAGGACCTCGAGGCGCTGCTCGATGAATACTACGCTGCGTCCGGCATGGACCGCCGCAGGCTGGTGGGGCTGCGGAAGCGGATCCTCGATTTCACCCGTGACAGCCGGCTCGATCGCGACATCGGGCTCGTCAGCGACGAAACCGAGAACCTCAGGCGCATCGACACCTTCCTCTGCGATCTCAAGGAAGCCCAGATCCGCGATGGGCTGCACATCTTCGGCCAGTCGCCGACCGGACGGCTGGAGCGCGACCTGATCGTCGCGCTGGCCCGCGTGCCGCGGGGCGAAGGGGCAGGCGAGGCCTCACTGATCCGCGCGCTGGGGGACGACCTGGCGCTGGGCTTTGACCCGCTGGCGGCGGACCTCGGCGCGCCGTGGACGGGGCCGGCGATAGGTGCGTCCCGTAATGTCGGTGACGTCGTCGAGTACCTCGAGGAACTGGCGGCGGAACTCGTCGATGGCCGCGCTCCTCCCGAGGCCGGATGGGGTGCCACGGCCGCCGTGCTCGACACGATCGACACCACTATCCGCCCGCGGCTCCGTGCCTCCGGCCCATCGGAGATCGCCGCGCTCCTCGCCGGGCTCGATGGCCGCTTCATCGCCCCCGGCCCGTCCGGCGCGCCGTCGCGTGGTCGCCTCGACGTGCTCCCCACCGGGCGCAACTTCTACTCGGTCGACAACCGCGCCGTGCCGACGCCGACCGCCTGGGAGCTTGGCCGAAAGTCGGCCGAAAACCTGCTGCTGCGGCATTTCCAGGATTGCGGCACGCCACTCCGCTCGCTGGCCCTCTCCGTCTGGGGCACCGCCAACATGCGGACGGGCGGCGACGACATCGCGCAGGCGCTGGCCTTCATCGGTGCGCGGCCGACTTGGGATCCGGGCTCGCTGCGCGTCTCCGGCTACGAGATCATCCCGCTTGCGAAGCTGGGGCGGCCGCGTGTCGACGTGACGCTGCGCATCTCTGGCTTTTTCCGCGATGCCTTCCCGCAGCAGATCGCGCTGTTCGACAAGGCGGTGCGGGCCATCGGCGCGCTCGACGAGCCCGAGGAGGACAACCCCATCGCCGCCCGCATGCGCACCGACGCGCTGGAACTGATGAAGGCCGGTGCCAGCGACCGAGAAGCTGCCCTCAGGGCCGGCCATCGCATCTTCGGCTCGAAACCCGGCGCCTATGGCGCGGGGCTGCAGGGTCTGATGGATTCTGGCTCATGGGAAACCAAGGCGAATCTGGCCGAGGCTTTCCTCAACTGGGGCCAGTATGCCTATGGCGCCAACGCCGCCGGCACGCCCGAGCGCGACCGGTTCGTTGCCAGGCTCACCAATATTGATGCCATTGTCCACAATCAGGACAATCGTGAGCACGACCTGCTCGACAGCGACGACTACTATCAGTTTGAAGGCGGCCTCGCCGTCGCGGCCGAGGCGCTGACCGGCCACAAGCCCGCCGCCTATCACAACGATCACTCGCGACCCGAGCGGCCGGTCGCGCGCACGCTCGAGGAAGAAATCTCCCGCGTCGTCCGCTCCCGCGTCGTCAACCCCAAGTGGATCGACGGCGTGAAGCGCCATGGCTACAAGGGCGCCTTCGAGATCATCGCCACGGTGGACTATATGTTCGCCTTCGCCGCGACGACGGGAGCGGTGAAGACGCACCATTTCGACCTCGCCTTCGAAGCCTTCGTCGAAGACGACGCGACGCGGGATTTCATTCAGCAGAACAACCGCTTCGGCTATGACGAGCTGATCGAGAAGTTCAACGACGCCCGCCGCCGCGGCTTCTGGACGCCGCGCTCCAACTCCGCCTTCGCCTATCTCGAGGACATGAAATGACCGACAAGGCCCCGAAAAAGACCGACCTCATGACCGAGGCGGAGCGCGATGCGTATCACGCCGAGAAGATGCGGAAGAAGAAGGAGGCGCGGAACAAGATCCTCGCCACCAAGACCGAGGAGAAAGGGCTGCTCATCGTCCACACCGGCAAGGGCAAGGGCAAGTCGACGGCCGCCTTCGGCATGGTGTTCCGCGCCATCGGGCACGGTTTCAAGGTCGGCGTGGTGCAGTTCGTAAAGGGCGCCTGGGGCACCGGCGAGCGCGACGTGCTGGAAAAATTCCCCGAGCAGGTGACCATCAAGGCGATGGGCGAGGGCTTTACCTGGGATGTCGCCGATCGCCAGCGCGACCTTGCTGCTGCGCGCGGCGCCTGGGAGATGGCCAAGGCTCTGATCGCCGATCCGAGCTACAAGCTGATCCTCCTCGACGAGCTGAACATCGTGCTGCGCTACGACTACCTGCCGCTCGAGGAAGTGCTCGAGGTGCTGCGGAACAAGCCGCGCGATACGCACGTCATCGTCACCGGGCGCAACGCCAAGGATGAGCTGATCGAGATCGCCGACCTCGTCACCGAGATGACCGAGATAAAGCACCCCTTCCGCTCTGGCGTGATGGCGCAGGCCGGTATCGAGTTCTGATCAGCAGTCGCCCTTGAGGCTGCGCATCAGACCATTCACCACCGGATCGAGTTTCGCCAGGTCGACGGCTGAGTACTCCAGCCTGAACGCCGCGTACTGCGCGTCGCAGGTGGCGATCATCCGCTGGTAGAGGATGCGCTGCCCCTGCGCCCCCGAGAAACTGGCCCAGCCCGGCGTGATCGCCTCGTAGGTGATGCCCCAGCCTTCGCCGGCTGCAGAGCTTCGCGCCGCGCGAGCCTCGGCTTCGAAATCGGGCTCGACGATATGGCCGCCCCACACGAGCAGTCTGGTTGCCCCGTCGCGATATGAGCGGCCATCGCCGTTGTCGGAATCGCGAGCCACGGCGAAGCTGGGGGGCACGTCGATTGAATAGCCGAAGCGGGCGTTGGTGTAGCCCCATACATCCCCCGCGATAGCGGGCAGGGCGACGATGGTCAGCGCAAGCAGGCCGGCGATCAGCGGGCGCATTTACACAACCACGATGCCGGAGTGCTTGGCCTTGTGCTCTGGTTCGACGTGGATGGTGATCTGCGCATGCGTCACCGCTTCTCGCAGCTTGGCTTCGATCGAGTCGCAGATCGCGTGCGCATCGACGACGCTCATTGTGCCGGGCACCACGAGGTGGAAGTCGATGAACGTCGCCTTGCCCGCTTGCCTCGTGCGGATATCGTGCGCTTCGATCGCGCCATCCGCATTGCCTGAGATGATCTCGCGGATGGTGTTGAGCGTATCCGGCTCCACCGCAGCATCCATCAGCCCCACGACGCTCTGGCGGATCAACTGCCAGCCGGACCACAGGATGGCGAGGGCGACGAAGGCGGCGAGAATCGCATCGAGCTGGTGGAATCCGGTGACGACAGCGAGGAGCACGCCGGCGAGGACGCCGGTCGTCGAGACCACATCGGTGGCGAGATGCTTGCCGTCGGCCTCGAGCGACAACGACTGCTCGCGCCGGCCGATGCGGATCAGCACCCAGGCCCAGACGGCATTGACCACGCTGGCAAGGATCGAAACCGTGAGGCCGATCGGATCGGCGACGAAGGGCTGCGGGTTGATGAACCCGTACCACGCCTTCTGGAGGATCAGGATGGCGGTGATGCCGATGAAGATGCCGATCACCACCGCGGAGAAGTACTCCACCTTGTGGTAGCCGTAGGGCAGGTGGGCATCGGCCGGCCGCTGCGCCAGCCGGACGGCGATCAGCGCCACCACCGAGGTCACGACGTTAACGATGCTCTCGAGCGCATCCGAGAACAACGCGATCGAGCCGGTCACATAGGCGGAATAGCTCTTGAGCCCGAGCACCAGCAGCCCGACGAACAGGCTTCCGACGGCGACGCGGACGGTCAGGCTGGCTGAGGACGCTTTCATCCCGGCTCCTTACTCCCACCACCCGATCGGCACAAGCTGCTGTATTTGCAGGTGATTTTGAGAAGCGTTCGCATCTGGACCGGGAATCGTTTGACCCGTTCTGGCCCGCCCCATACAACCCATTGATAGCGCAGCGTTCCTTGATGGACTGAAACTCACGCCCGGTGCGGTCGACCCAATTCGGGGACCAATTCCGGGGCTGCTGGTTGGTCGAAAGCGAACTCTGCCTCTTGTGCACAACAGAGGCGAGAATGGACAAAACCCTGATCCTGCCGGCCAAGACCGGCGTCATGCTGTGCGGCCACGGCAGCCGCAACCAGCTGGCCGTGGGCGAGTTCGCGATTCTGGCCGACCGGCTGCGCGAGCGCCTGCCGGGCGTGCCGGTGGAATACGGCTATCTCGAATTTGCCAATCCGGTGATCCACCAGGGGCTCGACCGCCTGCGCGAGACCGGCGTCGAGCGCATCCTCGCCGTGCCCGGCATGCTGTTCGCCGCCGGGCATGCCAAGAACGACATCCCCTCTGTGCTCAATACCTACGCCGCGAAAGCCGGTGTCGACATCACCTATGGCCGCGAACTCGGCGTCGACCTGAAGATGCTGCGCGCCGCCGGCGACCGCATCCAGGAGGCGATCGCCGCTGCGCCCACGGAAGTGCCGCGCCACGAGACGTTGCTGCTCGTGGTCGGGCGTGGTGCTTCCGATCCCGATGCGAACTCCAATGTGGCCAAGGTGATGCGCCTCCTCTGGGAGGGCATGGGCTTTGGCTGGGGCGAGGTCGCCTATTCCGGCGTCACCTTCCCGCTGGTCACGCCCGCGATCGACCATGCGGCGCGCCTCGGCTATCGCCGCATTATCGTCTTCCCCTACTTCCTTTTCACCGGCGTTTTAGTGAAGCGCATCTATGACGCGGCGGACGAGGCCGCGGCGAAGTACCCGGGCATCGAGATCATCAACGCCCCCTATCTCAACGATCACCCGCTGGTCATCGACACCTTCCTCGACCGCATCCAGGAGATGCTGGTCGGGCAGAACCTGATGAACTGCGCCATGTGCAAGTACCGCGAGCAGGTGCTGGGCTTCGAGGCCGAAGTCGGGCTGGCGCAGGAGAGCCACCACCACCATGTCGAGGGCATCGGCGGTGGGCTCGAGAACTGCCCCTGCAAGGGCGATTGCGACAGCTCCTGCCGCGACGAGGCCTTCTGCAAGGCCCATGGCCTGCCCTGGACGCCGCTCCATACGCATGATCACGGGCACGATCATGCCCATGGCCACCATCACCATGGCCACGCTCATCCGCACACGCATGTGCCGGTGCGGCACGCACTGCTGGCAAATCCGGAAGTCCCTGCCATCCGCATCGGCGGCAGTTTTGACCACGGCTACCCCGAGGATCATGGCCACCACCACGGCGACGAGCCGGGCGGACACCACCATCACCCCTATCCACATGCCGATCATCCGCTCGGCCCGGTGACGCTGCCCAAGGTCCCCGGTCGCCTCGCCCGCAAGGAGCAGGAGCGCTAGATGCCGCTCTTTGATCGCTATATCGCGGTGGACTGGTCGGCCAACAACCGTCCCAAGGGCGGAAAGGACTCAATCTGGATCGCAGAATTTGGCCCTGATGGCTTGTTGCCGAGCATAAACCCGCGGACGCGCCACGAAGCGATGAATCTGTTGATCGAGCGTCTGGACGCCGGCATGACGATCGGCCTGCGAACGTTCGTCGGTTTCGATTTCCCGTTTGGCTATCCGCGTGGCGCTGCGGCCCGCCTGTCTGGTGAGAGCCGATGGTCATCCCTATGGGCGACCATTGAGCGAGACATCCGCGACGAACCCAACAATCGCTCGAATCGCTTTCAGGTCGCGACCGCGTTCAACGGGCGGCTTGGCGTCCACGGACCTCGCTTTTGGGGCTGCCCAACCTCTGCGGCAAACGCCGGCCTGAGCACTCACAAGGTGGGTGCGGTATTCGATGATGTCGCCGAGTTCCGGGTGGTCGAGCGGGTGGCGAAGGGTGCCAAATCCACTTGGCAGCTCTTCTACAACGGCTCGGTAGGCAGCCAGTGCCTGCTCGGCCTAGCGCGGCTACAAGCACTGCGAGGCAGCCATCGTCTGGCCAACGGCATCGCCATTTGGCCATTTGAGACCGAGTTTGAGAAGAAGCTGGTCGCCCCGATAGTGTTCGCCGAAATCTACCCGTCGCTCGACAACTACGACACCTCGGTGACACCAAAGGACAAGGCGCAAGTCCAGGCGCAAGTGGCGCGCTTCGCTTCGTTGGATTCCGCTGACCTGTTTGCGCAGCTCCTGAGTCTTCCGGCCGAGTTCAGCGCACATCGTGACGCCATTCTGGCTGAGGAAGGCTGGATCGTCGGTGCCGGCCACAAAGGTCTGCTGGTATGAGCTACCTCCGTGACCCCGACGCGATCTACGCCCAATCCTTCGCGACCATCGCGGCGGAGGCCGATCTCGCGCACCTGCCGCCTGAACTCCGTCCGGCCGCCATCCGCATGATCCATGCCTGTGGCATGGTGGATCTCGCCAAGGACGTGGTGGGAACCCCGTCCGTCGTCGCCGCCACGCGCGAGGCCCTCGCGGCGGGTGCGCCCATCCTCTGCGATTGCGAAATGGTGCGTTCCGGCGTCATCCGCCGTTTCCTGCCAGCAGCGACCGAACTGGTGGTGACACTCAACGAACCGGGCGTGCCCGATCTCGCGAAATCGCTCGGCACCACCCGCTCCGCGGCCGCGGTCGAACTCTGGCGTCCTCGCCTCGCCGGCGCGGTGGTCCTCATCGGCAATGCGCCCACCGCGCTGTTCCACCTGATCGAGTTGATCGAGGCAGGCGGGTCACGCCCGGCGGCAATCATCGCGACACCGGTCGGTTTCGTGGGGGCAGCCGAGTCCAAGGCCTTGCTGGCGTCGGGATCCCTTTCTATTCCGTACCTTACGGTACTCGGCCGGCGCGGCGGATCGGCCATCGCCGGTGCCGCACTGAACGCGATAAGCAGGGAATAGATGACCGCCTGGCTGCACATCATCGGGGTAGGCGAACGCGGGCCGGGCGAGCTGCCGGCCTCCTACAAGCTGTTGCTCACCTACGCGGACACGGTGATCGGGCCGGCGCGCTTTCTCGCCGATCTGGAACCGGTCGCCCGCCCCAACGCCACCGCCGACCTGTTCAACCCCGAGTTCGTCACCAAGCGGAGCTTCGAGGCCGTGGCCCGTGCCCTATCGGGCGAGGAACCCGACTACTCGCCCGCCGCCAACTATTCGGACGGTCGCACGCTGGTCGAATGGGAGCCGCCGATCGAGACCATGGTCGAGCAGGTGCTGGCCCGCCGCGACACGCCCACGGTGATCCTCGCTTCGGGCGATCCGATGTGGTTCGGCATCGGCGCGACGCTGACGCGCTACCTGCTGCCGGGCGAGTTCGCCATCCACCCACATCCTTCGTCCTTCCAGTTGGCCGCCTCGCACATGCACTGGCCGCTGCAGTCGGTCGATACCATCTCGCTGCACGCCCGGCCGGTGGAGACGCTGCACCGGCACCTGCTGCCCGGCAATCGCATCCTCGCCCTCACCGCCGATCACTCGACGGTCGACCTCGTCATCGAACTGCTGGTCGATCGCGGCTATGGTCGCAGCGTCGTGACGACGCTCGAGAATCTCGGCTCTTCCGAGGAGCGCATCACCACCGACGAGGCGGAGCACTTCCGCAGTAGCGACGTGGAGGACTTCTACGTTCTCGCAGTCGAGTGCGTGCCTGATTTCACCGCCCCGCTGATGCCGCCGGTGCCTGGACTGCCGGACGACGCCTTCATCAACGACGGGCAACTGACCAAGCGTGAAGTGCGCGCCGCTACCCTCGCCAAACTCGCCCCCTTTCCGGGCGCGGTGCTGTGGGACATCGGCGCCGGCTCGGGCTCGGTCGCCATCGAGTGGATGCGCGCGGCGCGCGATGCCAGGGCCATCGCCTTCGAGCGCGCCGGCGACCGCATCCAGATGATCACCGCCAACGCTTCGGCGCTCGGCGTGCCCGATCTCGAAATCCAGATGGGCGAGGCGCCCGGCACTTTCGGCCGGCGCCCGCCGCCCGATGCCATTTTCATGGGCGGCGATGTCGGCAATGACGACCTGTTCGATGCCTGCTGGAGCGTGCTGAAGCCCGGCGGCCGGCTCGTCGCCAATGCCGTGACGCTCGATGCCGAACACGCGCTCTATTCGCGCCACCTGCAGCTTGGCGGCGAACTGACCCGGATCGAGATTTCCGCGCTCGACAAAGTTGGCGGCCACCGCGCCTTCAAGCCGCGCATGGCGGTGACGCAGTGGGTGGTGGTCAAGGCGGTGCATGGCACGGTGGTCAATCCATGACCGGCTCGCTGCACCTCGTCGGCGTCGGCCCCGGCGATCCCGATCTGTTGACGCTCAAGGCGGCGAGGCTGCTGGGCTCGGTGCCCGTGGTTGCCTATCCCACCACCGGCGAGGATTCGGCGCTCGCGCTGAGTATTGCAGCGCCGCACCTTAACCCGGTTGCCGAGCGCCTGCCGGTTGCCATTCCCATGACCCTCGAGCGAGGCCCGGCGCAGGCGGCCTATGACGGCGCTGCCGATGCCATCCTCGTCCACCTGCGCGCCGGCCGCGACGTTGCCTGGCTCTGCGAGGGCGATCCGCTGTTCTACGGCTCGGCCATGTATCTCGTCACTCGCGTCGGTGCAGAAGCCGCGGTCGCGGTCGTGCCGGGCGTGACCTCCATGACCGCTGCTGCCGCCGCCATCGGCCGCCCGCTCGCCGCACGCAACGAAATGCTGAAAGTGCTGCCGGCGCCGCTCGACGACGCGACGCTGCGCGCCGAGCTCGCGGCGACGCCCGCCGCCGCCATCATCAAGGTCGGCCGCCACTTCGATCGCGTCCGCGCGCTGCTGGCCGAGGCCGGCCATGCCGATGGCGCCGTCGTCGTCGAACATGCCACCGGCGCCCGCCAGCGCATCACCCGCCTCGCCGATTTCGCCCACGACGAGCGCCCCTATTTCTCGACCATCCTCTGCTATCGCGGCGAAGAGGCCTGGGGTCGCCCGTGAGCAAACCCGCCATCATCACCTTCGCCGATACCGGCCTCGACACCGCAACGCGGATCGCCGAAGTCACCGACGGCGAGATCTTTGCCTGCGGGCAGGGCGGCCTCGATGCCGTAAAGCTCCTGCCCCGCCTCTTTGCCGAGGGACGCCCGATCATTGGCGTCTGCGCCGCCGGCATCTTGATCCGGCTGCTGGCGCCGAGCCTCGAGAACAAGCAGAAGGAGCCGCCGGTGCTTGCCGTGTCGCTCGGCGGTGGCAGCATCGTGCCGCTACTCGGCGGCCATCGCGGCGCCAACCGGATCGCCCGCGAACTAGCCGAAGAACTCGGCGGCCATCCCGCCATCACCACCGCGTCGGACAATCTCTTCGCCCACGGCCTCGACGAGCCGCCCGCCGGCTGGGTGCTCGGCACGCCGCAGGATGCCAAGCCCGCCATGATGGCGTTGTTGCTCGGCGCCAAGATCCAGCTCGAGGGCTACGCGCCCTTCCTCGAGGATGCGGGCTACCCGATCTCGTCGATGGGCGCAGTGAAGGTCGTCGTCACCGAACAGAAGCTGCGCGTCGAGCGCGGCGTGGTCTTTCACCCGAAGACTCTCGTGGCCGGCGTCGGCTGCGAGCGTGGCGCCGCCGCCGAAGAAGTGATCGAACTCGTCGAGCTTGCCCTCGCCCAGCAGAACCTCGCGGCGCAGAGCCTTGCCGCCATCGCCTCCATCGACATCAAGGCCGACGAGCCCGCGCTTCAAGCGGCCGCCCGGCACTTCAACGTGCCGCTCCGGCTGTTCTCGGCGGCTGAACTCAGCCAGGAGCGCTACCGGCTGAAGCACCCGTCCGACTATGTCGAGGAGACGGTCGGCAGCCCCGGTGTGGCGGAGCCTGCCGCGCTGAAGGCTGGACCGCTGATCGTCGACAAGCTGAAGTCGGAGCGCGCCACCTGCGCAATCGGCAAGGCCGCGCGCCCGCTCGATCCCGAGACTTTCGGGCGGCGCCCCGGCGTGCTCCATCTCGTGGGCATCGGGCCGGGCGAGGCGATCTCGCGCACCGCTGCCGCAGTGAATGCCCTCGAGCAGAGCACCGACTGGGTCGGCTACGGGCTCTATCTCGATCTCGTGTCCGATCTTCGCCGTGGCCAGGAGTTCCACCGCTACGATCTCGGCGAGGAAGAGCCGCGCGTGCGCCACGCGCTCGAACTCGCCGCCGAGGGCAGGGTGGTGTCGCTGGTCTGCTCGGGCGACGCGCAGATCTATGCGATGGCCGCACTCGCCTACGAACTGCTCGACGCCACCGGTCCGCGGGCTGTTTCCGAGGTCGCTCGTCGCGTCAACGTGGAAACCCATCCGGGCGTCTCCGCCTTCCAGGCCGCCTCCGCCGCGGCCGGCGCGCTCATCGGCCACGACTTCTGCTGCATCTCGCTCTCCGACCTGCTGACGCCCCGCGCTGATATCATCAAGCGCCTCGATGGCGCCGCGAAAGCCGATTTCGTCACCGCGCTCTACAACCCGCGTTCACAGCGGCGCACCGACCTGATCGAGGAGGCAAAGCGCGTCTTCCTCGAGCATCGCCCGGCCTCGACGCCGGTGATCATCGGTTCAAACCTCGGACGTCCCACCGAGAAGGTACGGATCGTCACCTTGGCCGAGTTCGACCCGACCGAGATCGACATGCTGACTATCGTGATGATCGGCTCCAGCGCTTCGCGTACCTTCCAGCGTGGCAACGGCACGGTCGCCTACACGCCGCGCGGCTACGAGAAGAAGGCACCATGACCGTCTATTTCATCGGTGCCGGTCCGGGCGCGCCCGACCTCATAACCGTTCGCGGCCTGCGGCTCATCGAGCGCTGCCCGGTCTGCCTCTATGCCGGCTCGCTGGTACCCGCCGAGATTGTCGCCTCCGCGCCGGATGGCGGGCTGGTCCGCGACACCGCGCCGATGCATCTCGACGAGATCATTGACGAAATCATCAAAGCCCATGCCGAAGGCAAGGATGTGGCGCGGGTCCATTCCGGCGACCCTTCGATCTATGGCGCGACGGCCGAGCAGATGCGCCGGCTCGATGCGCTGGAAATTCCATACGAGGTCGTGCCGGGCGTGCCCGCTTTCGCAGGCGCCGCTGCCCGCCTCGCGGCCGAACTGACGCTGCCCGAGATTTCGCAGACCATCATCCTCACCCGCACCTCCGGCAAGGCTTCGGCCATGCCGGAGAACGAGAGCCTCGAGATACTGGGGCAGTCGAAGGCGACGCTCTGCATCCACCTGTCGATCCGCAACCTCGCCTATGTCGAGGCGGCGCTGACGCCCAACTACGGCGGCGACTGCCCGGTGGTGATCATCTACCGCGCCACCTGGCCGGACGAGGAAGTGATCTTCACCACCCTCAGCGAGATGAGGGCCCGCGTCCGCGAGGAAAAGATCACCCGCACCGCCCTGATCCTCGTCGGCCGTGTCCTCGGCGAAACCCGCTTCCGCGAGTCGAAGCTTTACGAGCAGGGCTTCTCCCACGTGCTGCGCAACGCCGGAAAGAAGAAGACGAGGGCGGCGGGATGAGATGCCGGCCGTCAGGTCAGCTTCAGCGCCGCGATGGCCCGCCCGACGGTGGGAACCTCATAGGCGGGCGGCAAGATGGGGCGCGCAATCATGAATACCGGCAGGCGCAGCCGCAGCGCCGCCTGCAGCTTGGCCTCGGTCTGCGCCCCGCCCGAATTCTTGCTGATCAGGTGCGTGATCCCCTGTTCCTGCAGCAGCGCCAGTTCGCCGTTGAAGAAGAAGGGCGGCCGCGCCAGCAGGGACGTGGCGTTTACCGGCAACTCCCGCTCCGGCGGTTCGATCGAACGCACGACGAAGCTGCAGTCGGTGCGCCTGAGATAGGGCTCGAGCTGGCCGTGCCCCACAGTGAGGAAGGCACGGGCGCCGCGCGGCAGCGCCTCCGCCGCGGCTTCGGCCGAAGCAACATGCTTCCAGAACGCGTACTGGGGCTCGGCCCAGCCCGGTCGGGTCAACCGCACGAGGCGCAGGCCCGCGAGCTCGGCGGCCCGCACCGCGTTCTTCTTGATTTCCTCGGCGTAAGGGTGCGTGGCATCGACCAGACGATCGAAACGCTCCGTCAGCACGTAGTTGCCGAGCCCGTCGCCACCGCCGAAACCACCGACCCGAACATTGCCCTCGGGCAGCAGCGGCTCGCTCGTCCTGCCGGCGAGCGAGGTGGTGACGTCATGGCCAAGCTTGATCAGTTGCGCGGCCAGCTGCCGCGCTTCCTCGGTGCCCCCAAGGATCAGAATCTTCATAGTCCAGTCGCTTTCCCCTACGACCCTCGCGTCCGGCCGGTCTGCCAACCTCGCCGGGCGCAGGGCGGCATTCGTCCATGCCACCCTGTTCGCACTATAGGGGTTAGGGGCCGGAAATTGCAGTACAATTCTACGCGGTTGGCGCGTGGCGGTGGGTGCGCATGAACGGGCTCGTCGTCGCCGCGCCGCGTTCCGGCTCCGGAAAAACCACGGTGACGCTGGGGCTTCTCGCCGCGCTCACTCGCCGCGGCCTTGCGGTCGCACCGGCAAAATCCGGCCCCGACTATATCGACACCGCGATTCTTACCCGTACCGCCGGGCTCGACGCTCTGAACCTCGACGCCTGGGCCATGCGGCCGGCTCGGCTGAGGCAACTTGCGGCGGAGCATGCTGCGGATGCCGACCTGCTGCTCGTCGAAGGCGCCATGGGGCTCTTCGATGGCAGTGCCGACAACCGGGGGTCCACCGCCGATCTCGCCGCAATGCTCGGCTTGCCGGTGATCCTGGTGCTCGACGCCGAGCGGCAGAGCCAGTCGATCGCTGCACTGGCGTATGGCTTCGCCACCTGGCGGCCCGACGTCACGGTCGCTGGCCTGATCGTCAATCGCGCCGCCTCGACGCGGCACGAGACCATGTTGCGGAGCGCCCTCGCCGCGTTGCCTCTTCCGCTGCTTGGCATCCTCCCCCGGCGCGACACGCTGGTTCTCCCCGACCGCCATCTCGGTCTCGTCCTTCCCGATGAGATCGCCCGCTTTGGCGAGGTGGTCGGCGCGGCGGCGGAGGCGGTGGAGGACTATGTCGACCTGAATCTGCTGCTGTCGCTATCGACGCCCCTGGCGCCTGCTGCCACCTCTCCAATTGTCGAAGAAGAGGGCACGGCCGGTGAACATCTTCCGCCCCTGGGGCAGCATGTCGCCATCGCCCGGGATGCGGCTTTTGCCTTTCTCTATCCGCACTGGCTGCGGGACTGGCACGCTGCAGGCACGACGCTCAGCTTCTTCTCGCCGCTCGCCAACGAAGCGCCTGATCCGGCTGCCGACGCCGTCTTCTTGCCCGGCGGATACCCCGAACTGCACGGCGGAGTGCTGGCTGCCGCGCCCCGGTTCCATGCCGGCCTCCACGCCGCCCGCGATCGCGGTGCACTGATCTATGGCGAGTGCGGGGGCTTCATGGTGCTGGGCCAGTCGATCACCGACAAGGCCGGCGCGACCCATGCCATGTCGGGACTGCTGCCGCACGAGACCCGGATCGACCGGCCCCGGCGCGTCCTCGGCTATCGCCGCCTTAGCCACGCCAGCCCGCTGCCATTTCCTGCGCATCTCACCGGCCACGAGTTCCACTACTCCAGTGCCCGCCGCACCCACGGCACGCCGCTGTTCCAAGCGACTGACGCGCTCGCCGAGGCCCAGCCGCCGATGGGTATCGTCGAGGGGAGGGTCATGGGCTCCTACGCCCATGTGATTGACGTCGCTTAGTTTTTCTCCGGCTTGCGGATCATGTAGGTGTCCATGATCCAGCCGTTCTTTTCCTGCGCCGCGCGGCGCAGGCGGTCGATCTCGTCCTGCACCTCGTCCACCTTGCCGGCGACGAGGAGTTCGTCGGCCGTGCCGAGATAGGCGCCCCAGAAGATCTCGGCATCTTCGCCGGCGAAGCGCCGGAAGACCTGGTGATTGTCGAGCATCACCACGGCGCTGGAGAGCGCATCGGCCTCGCCCTCGCCGACACGCCGGCCGGTGGTGATGGTCACGACCTCGCCGACGCGGTTGAGCGTGACCTGGTGCTGGGCTGCCAGTGCCTGCGGGGCCGAGATGCCCGGGATCACCTCGATGGCGAAATCCCAGCCGGCCGCCTGCATGTCCTTGAGAATTCTGAGGGTTCCATCATAGAGTGTCGGGTCGCCCCAGACGAGGAAGGCGCCGATCCCGTCCTCGCCGAGTTCGCTGAACATCCGCTCGTAGGCGGCCTCGAGCTTGTCGCGCCACTCGTTGACGGCCTCGCGATATCCCGGAGTCTCGGCCTGCCGGCGTGACGGGATGGCGAATTCCACGAGCCGGTAGCGCGGACTGGTGACGAAGCGCTCGAGCATGCCGAGGCGGATGGCATTGAGGCCGGATTTCTCCAACCCCTTGTCAGGCATGAAGAAAACCTCGGCGCGGTTCATGGCGTTGATCGCCTGTACCGTCAGGTAGTCCGGGTTGCCGGCCCCGATGCCGATGACGAGGATGGTTCGCATGGCCAATCCCTATCGGATCGCCGCGCCACCCGCTATCAGTTCGCTCATGACCGCACGATCGATCATGTTCATGGGCACCGGCTCCGATGTGGGAAAGTCCCTGCTCGTAGCAGGACTTGCGCGCGCCTATGCCAATCGCGGGCTGCGCGTGGCGCCGTTCAAGCCGCAGAATATGTCAAACAACGCGGCGGTTACGGCCGATAGCGGCGAGATCGGACGGGCGCAGGCGCTGCAGGCACGGGCGGCGCGGCGCGAGCCGGTGACGGCGATGAACCCGGTGCTGCTGAAACCGGAGGGCGTCGGACACTCCCAGGTGATCGTCCGTGGGCAGCGCCAGGGTACATACAAAGCCCGCGAATACTGGTCGAAAAGGCATGAGCTTCTGCCACTGGTGCTGGCCGCCCATGCCGAGCTGGCCGCCGACGCCGACTTGATCCTCGTCGAAGGGGCGGGGAGCGCGTCGGAGGTGAACCTCCGCGCCGGGGATATCGCCAATTTCGGTTTCGCTCGGGCCGCCGACCAACCGGTGGTCGTAATCGGCGACATCGAGCGGGGCGGCGTGATCGCGGCGCTGGTCGGAACCTTTGCGGTCATCGATCCCTCCGATGCCGAGCTGATCGTCGCGACGCTGGTGAACAAGTTCCAGGGCGACCCGCAGTTGTTTGACGATGGCAAGCAATTCATTGCCACACGCACCAATCGTCCCTGCCTTGGCCCGGTCCCGTATTTCGACGGCGCCTCAAAACTTCCTGCCGAAGACGTGCTCGCCCTCCATCAGCTGCCTCGAGGTACGGGCAGCTACCGCATCGTCGTGCCACGCCTACCGCGTATCTCAAATTTCGACGACCTCGACCCGCTGCGCCTCGAGCCTAGCGTCAGCCTCGAGATCGTCGAACCCGGCCGCCCGTTGCCTGCGGCCGAGCTCATCATCCTCCCTGGCTCGAAGGCGACGCGCGCCGACCTCGCGGCTTTGCGGGCCGAGGGTTGGGATGTCGATATCCTCGCCCAGCACCGCACCGGCACACGGGTCCTCGGCATCTGCGGCGGCTACCAGATGCTCGGAAGGGAAGTCATCGATCGGGACGGCATCGAGGGCGCTCCCGGCGCCTCGCCCGGGTTGGGGCTGCTGGACGTCTCGACGGTCCTCGGGCCGACCAAGGAGCTGCGGGTCGAAGCCGCCACGCATATCGGCTCGGGCGAAGCGATCAGCGGCTACCACATGCATATGGGCGTGACTTCGGGGCCGGGGCTCGACCGGCCCTTCGCCCGCATCGGCAATGCGTCGGATGGGACGGTGAGCCCGGACGGTTCGGTGCTGGGGACTTATCTGCACGGCCTCTTCGCCGCCGACGGGTTCAGGCGACATTTCCTCGGCGCAGCGGCCGACGCTTCGAGCCTCGCCTACGAGCAGATGATCGACGACACGCTCGATGCGCTGGCTGCGCATCTCGAACAGCATCTCGACCTCGATGCGCTGCTGGGGTTGGCGCGGTGACGAACGGGCTGGTGGCCCTGATTGCCCTCATCTTCGAGCGGCTGGCCGGCTATCCCGACGCGCTCGTCGCGCGGATCGGACATCCGGTGATCTGGATGGGAAAGCTGATCGCGCTGCTCGACGTCAGGCTCAACGACCGGACCCGGTCGAGGGGCGTGCTGGCGCTGCTGATCCTGCTCGGGGTCACGGCAGCTGTCACTGTGCCGCTGGCCGCCTTGCTCAGGGCTATGCCCTTCGGCTTTCTCGTCGAGGCCCTGATCGCCTCCAGCCTGCTGGCGCAGAAATCGCTCGGCGATGCCGTGGCGGCGGTTGCCTCTGCGCTGCGGCACTCGCTGCCGGAGGGGCGGACTGCGGTGAGCCACATCGTCGGCCGGGATCCGGAGAGCCTCGATGAAGCCGGCGTTGCGCGCGCCGCTGTCGAGAGCCTCGCGGAATCGACCTCCGATGCCGTTGTCGCGCCGCTGCTCTGGCTGCTGCTGTTCGGCCTGCCGGGCATCGCGCTCTACAAGGCCGCGAACACTGCCGACTCGATGATCGGCCACAAGACCGAGCGGCACCTGCAGTTCGGCTGGGCCGCCGCCCGCTTCGACGACCTGCTGAACCTCATCCCGGCGCGGCTTAGTGCGCTGCTGATCGCGGGGGCCGCGCGGTTCGTAGAGGGTGCCGATGCTCGCGCGGCGTGGGCCACTGCGTGGCGCGATGCGAGAAAGCACGAAAGCCCCAATGCCGGCTGGCCGGAAGCGGCCATGGCGGGTGCGCTCGGCTTCGCGCTGGGCGGGCCGCGCAGCTATGACGGTGAACTAGTGGACCTGCCGAGTTTCGGTGACGGGCGGGCCGATCTGGGGCCGGCGGACATTGAGCGGTCGCTGCGGCTGTACCGGATGGCGCTCAATATGGCCCTGGGCGTGGTTGCGGTGATTGCGCTGACGGTGTGGGCGGTTGGCTAGCCACCCTTCACGGTGGCTGGGGACCGGGTTGCTGCTCTGGCGTTCCACGAAGCGCACTGCGCGCTCGGTGTCATCCCTGCGAAGGCAGGAAGGCATCTATCGGCAGGCGCCACCGGCGAGTTGGATCCCAGCCTACGCTGGGATGACATCGGGGGTGGGGGGTGCCCTACGCTTGGTGCACTCGGCGGATGACCTCGGGTTCGGGCGGGGCGCCTTTCAGCACCATCGGTAGTCCGGCGACGACGAAATAGGCGTCGTCGCAGATTTCGGCGATGCGCTGGTGGGCGGAGCCGGCGAGGTCGCGGAACATGCGGGCCATGGCGTTGTCGGGCACGATGCCGAGCCCGACCTCGTTCGAAACGAGGATCACGCGGCTGTCCCGCGTCTGTTCGAGAGTCGAGAGCAACCCGTCGACAGCAGCCGCTACGTTCTCGTCGGCGATGATGAGGTTGGTGATCCACAGCGTCAGGCAATCGACGAGGATCGCATCATGGCTCTTCGCCGCGGCGGCGATGGCGCGGCTAAGTCTCAGCGGTTCCTCGATCGTCGCGAACTCCGGCCCGCGCTGCTCGCGGTGGGCGCGGACGCGCTCGCGCATCTCGTCGTCCAGCGCCTGGGCGGTCGCGAGATAGGCCGGCCGCTTGCCGGCGCGCATGGTCAGCCGTTCGGCAAAGCCGGTTTTGCCCGATCGGGCTCCCCCGAGCACAAGCACATGACCCATTCTGGTCTCCTTCCCCCTGAGGAACGCGGCCCGGACCCATCCGCTCCCTTGCGCGCACCTTGTCCGCATGCGAGCCATGCAGCAAGCGGCCTTCCTCGGCGCAACCGGTCGCTTATTCTACTTTCGTCTGAAACCCATTGGCATTATGGTCCGCGCCGGACTCGGGGGGCTTCTCGGGTCGCCCTGCCTTATTCGTGGAGAGCGCGTTCCGTGGCCAGGTACTATCTCGGGGTGGACGGTGGTGGCACCAACTGCCGTATCCGTCTTGCCGACGAGAACCTCAAGACGTTGGCCGATGCGGCCGGCGGTCGTTCCAACTTGCAGATCGAGGCCGGTGAGCCGGCCTACCGGTCGATCATGGAGGGAGCCAGGGAAGCGTTCGCAAAGGCCGGAATCGACTATGCCGAGACTGCCAACACCCATGCCTGCTTCGGCATGGCGGGTGGCCGCCTGCCCTCGGCCCGCGAAGCCTTCGAAAAGCGCGACTGGCCCTTTGCCGGCGTGAAGGTCTACGACGATATCGACATCGCTCGCGCCGGCGCCCATGGCGGTGAGGATGGCGCGGTGATCATCGTCGGGACCGGCTCGGCCGCCATGGCGCTGGTCGACGGGCAGCGCCACCAGGCCGGCGGCTGGGGCTTCCAGATCGGCGACCAGATGTCGGGCGCCATCCTCGGCCGCGAGCTGGTGCGCTATTCTGTCGAAGCCGCTGATGGCCTCGTCGAGCCCTCGCCCCTGACCGAGGCGGTGATCGAGAAGCTGGGCGGCTCGATCGACGCGGTGATGGACTGGTCCTTCCCGCAGGATCCACGCGGCCCCATGTCGGCCGGCAACGGCGCACCCTCGACCCTGCTCGGCCGCGCCCCGGCCGAATTCGGCGCCCTGATCCCGACGTTTTTCGACTATTACGAAAAGGGCGATCCGGTGGCCAAGAAGCTCATGGATATCGAGCTCGGCTACATCGACAACTACGTGCGCTGGTTCAAGGCGCGCGGCGTGACCCGCATGGCGGCGGTCGGCGGTTTCGGCACGCGCCTATATCCGCTGATGATCGAGCGTTACGGCGACTTCATCGTCCGTCCGGTCGATGAACCGCTGCATGGCGCGGTGATCCTCGCCAAGCAGAACTTCGCCTGAACCATGACTTTCCACGACAGGAGCCTCAGTAGCGTGTCCAGCCGCATCATCCCGGTCCAGCCCTTCGACTACGTGGTGTTCGGCGCAACCGGCGACCTGACCAAACGCAAGCTGATCCCGGCGCTCTACCACCGGTTCAAGGACGGGCAGTTCGACGACCAGAGCCGCATCATCGGCGTTTCCCGCTCGAAGCTGAGCAATGCCGAGTTCCAGAAGCTGGCGCGCGAGTCGCTCGAGGCCTTCGTCGACAAGTCCTATCTCGACAAGAAGACCGTCGATCGCTTCATCTCGATCTTCTCCTATGTCGCCAACGACGTGACCGACGAGGCGCACTGGGGCGATCTCGGCGACAACCTGCGTGAAGATCCCAAGATCGTCCGCGCCTTCTATCTCGCCATCGCGCCGGACCTGTTCGGGCCGACCTGCGAATATATCCTGAAGAAGGGCTACTACCGTCGCGACGCCCGCGTGGTGATCGAAAAGCCGCTCGGGCACGACCTTGCTTCCTCGATCGCCATCAACGACGAAGTCTCGAAGATCTTCGAGGAAGATCAGGTCTACCGCATCGACCACTACCTCGGCAAGGAGACGGTGCAGAACCTGCTCGCCCTGCGCTTTGCCAACATCCTGTTTGAGCCGATCTGGAACTCCGCCCGAATCGACCACGTGCAGATCACCGTGGCCGAGTCGGTCGGCGCCGGCACGCGCGGCTACTACGATGAATCCGGCGCGCTGCGCGACATGGTGCAGAACCACATCATCCAGCTGCTCTGCCTCGTCGCCATGGAGCCCCCGGCCTCCGATGCGGCGAATGCCCTGCGCGACGAGAAGCTGAAGGTGCTGCGCTCGCTGAAGCCGATCACCAACGGCGAAGTGGCCAAGTGCACCGTGCGCGGCCAGTATCGCGGCGGCAGCGTCGAGGGCGGCCAGGTCGCCTCGTACCAGGACGAACTGCCCGAGGAGAAGAAGGGCTCGCGCACCGAGACCTTCGTCGCCATCAAGGCCGAGATCGAGAACTGGCGCTGGGCCGGCGTGCCCTTCTACATCCGCACCGGCAAGCGGCTGGTGTCGCGCGCGTCGGAAATCGTCATCCAGTTCCGCAACATCCCGCACTCGATCTTCGACCATGCCGAAGGCGCACCGCGCCCGAACCGGCTGGTGATCCGCATCCAGCCGGACGAGGGCGTGAAGCTCTTCCTGATGATCAAGGATCCGGGTCCGGGCGGCATGCGCCTGCGTGAAGTGCCGCTCAACCTCAGCTTCGCCGAGGCCTTCCAGGAGCGCACGCCGGAGGCCTACGAGCGCCTGCTGCTCGACGTCATCCGCGGCCAGCAGACCCTGTTCATGCGCCGCGACGAACTCGAGGCCGCCTGGTCGTGGATCGATCCGATCCGCAACGCCTGGGATGCTGCATCGGACGCGCCGCAGACCTATACTGCCGGCACCTGGGGCCCGACCGGGGCCATTGCCCTGATCGAGCGCGACGGCCGCACCTGGCATGAGGATGATCTTTGAACGTGACGCGACGCAGCTTCGGCACCAAGGAAGATCTGGCGCTCGGTCTTGCCGAGGCCGTCGCCGGTCACCTCAATGACGGCATCGAGGCGCGCGGGCAGGCGGTGCTCGCGGTGTCGGGCGGCTCTACGCCGGGCCGCTTCTTCCAGGTGCTCGGCCGCAACCGCACCATCGACTGGTCCAAGGTCGTGGTGACGCTGGTCGACGAGCGCTGGGTGCCCGAGACCTCGTCGCGCTCCAATGCCGGGTTGGTCAACGAGAAGCTGCTGCAGGGCCCCGCGGCGGTTGCCCGCTTCGTGCCGCTGTGGTCGGGCGGGGATGAGCCGACCGATGCCGCCATCGCCCGCACCAACATCGCCATCAATGCCCTGCCGACGCCGTTCGACGCGGTGATCCTCGGCATGGGCAATGACGGCCATACCGCATCCTTTTTTCCCGGTGGTGACAACCTCACCGCGGCGCTGACCGGCGAGGGGCCGGCCCTCGCCATCCGGGCGCCGGGGGCAGGGGAGCCCCGGGTGACGCTGGTCCTCAAGCGCCTGCTCGACGCTTCCGGGCTCTATCTGCATATCGAGGGGGAGGAGAAGCTGGCGACGCTGGAGCAGGCTTCGGGCGACGGTCCAATCGAGGACATGCCGATCCGTGCCGTACTCAGGCAGACCCAGACACCGCTGAATATCTTCTGGAGCCCGTGAGGAAACTGCCTCTAGCGGACTCCCCCCAAGGAGCTTGAAATGTCTGTCGTCAAGGCCGTCCAGGAAGTCACCGAGCGCATTGCTGCCCGGAGCGCGGCTTCGCGTCGCGAGTATCTCGATCGCATCGAAGCCGCCCGCATCCAGGGCGTGCATCGCGCCGCGCTGGCCTGCGGCAACCTCGCCCACGGCTTCGCCGCCTGCTCGCCGTCGGACAAGGCCAAGCTAGCCGGTTCCAAGTCGCTGAACCTCGGCATCGTCACCTCCTACAACGACATGCTGAGCGCGCATCAGCCCTACGAGACCTACCCCGAGATCATCAAGGACGCGGCCCGCTCGATCGGCCAGACGGCGCAGGTGGCGGGCGGCGTGCCGGCCATGTGCGACGGCGTCACCCAGGGCCAGCCGGGCATGGACCTTTCGCTGTTCAGCCGCGACGTCATCGCCATGGCGACGGCGATCGCGCTCAGCCACAACATGTTCGATGCCGCCGTCTATCTCGGCATCTGCGACAAGATCGTGCCGGGCCTGATGATCGGTGCGCTGACCTTCGGTCACCTGCCGGCCGTGTTCGTGCCCGCCGGCCCTATGCCGACCGGCATCTCGAACGACGAGAAGGCCAAGGTCCGCCAGCTCTATGCCGAGGGCAAGGTCGGCCGCGCCGAGCTGCTGGAATCGGAGGCGAAGTCCTACCACTCGCCCGGTACCTGCACCTTCTATGGCACGGCGAACTCGAACCAGATGCTCATGGAGATCATGGGCCTGCATTTGCCGGGCGCGAGCTTCGTCAACCCGAACACGCCGCTGCGCGAGGCGCTGACCCGCGAGGCAGCGAAGCGCGCCCTGTCGCTCACCGCCGAGGGCAATGACTATACGCCGATCGGCCACATCGTCGACGAGAAGGCGATCGTCAACGGCCTGGTCGGCCTGTTGGCCACCGGCGGGTCGACCAACCACACCATGCACCTTGTCGCCATCGCCGCCGCGGCGGGGCTGAAGGTGACCTGGGAAGACATGTCGGACCTCTCGAGCGCCGTGCCGCTGCTCGCCCGCGTCTATCCCAACGGCATCGCCGACGTGAACCACTTCCACGCTGCCGGCGGCATGGGCTTTTTGATCCGCGAACTGCTGGAAGCCGGATACCTGCACGAGGACGTGAAGACCGTCTGGGGCGCCGGCCTCTCGGGCTACACCGTCGAGGCGAAGCTCCTCGAGGACAAGCTCGCCTTCACCCCCTCGCCGGAAGTTTCCGGCAACCCCAAGGTGCTGGCGCCGGTGAAGGATGCCTTCTCGGCCAATGGCGGGCTGAAGGTGCTCTCGGGCAATCTCGGCAAGTCTGTCATCAAGGTCTCCGCCGTGAAGCCGGAGAACCGGGTGATCGAGGCCAAGGCCCGCGTCTTCCATACGCAGGAGGGCCTGCAGGCCGCGTTCAAGAACGGCGAGCTCAACGGCGACGTCATCGCCGTCGTCCGCTTCCAAGGTCCCAAGGCTGTCGGCATGCCGGAGCTGCACAAGCTGACCCCGCAGCTCGGCATCCTGCAGGACCGTGGCTTCAAGGTCGCGTTGGTCACCGACGGCCGCATGTCCGGCGCCTCGGGCAAGATCCCGGCCGCCATCCACATGACGCCGGAAGCGTCGGACGGCGGTGCCATCGCCAAGATCCGCGACGGCGACCTGATCCGCCTCGATGCCAACGAGGGCACGCTGACCTTCCTCGGCGACGAGCGCGAGTTCTTCTCCCGCACCCCGGCCACCGAGGACCTGCGCCGCGAGCATTTCGGCATGGGCCGCGAACTCTTTGCCGGCTTCCGCGCGCTGGTGGGAACCGCCGACCGGGGCGCCAGCGTCTTCGGCTGAGGACAAGGCCCCGTAGGGACGCCGCCGAGCCCCGCTGTGGACCTCCGGTCACGCAGCCGGGATATGTTCGGCAAAAGTCAGAAAAGTTCTTGGCCTTACTTTAATGGGCAGGCACAGTCCTTCGAAGGGGAGTCGGTGATTTGGTCGCCGGCTGGGGGCCGGGTGGCCGCCGTTCGAGGGAGGTAGGGGCATGTTCTCTAGACTGGTCATTGCCGCGGCCGCGTCCGCATCCATGGTCACCGGCGCGATGGCCTGGGACGGCGCGCGAGCCAATCACCTTCGCCCCGAGAACTTTACCGACATCAGCCTGACGGCGACGTTCATCCACTTGCAGGGCACTGTCGACCTCGGCCTAGGCCCGGAGACCAGCACGCTCGGTATCGGCGTCCTCGCCCCGTCCTACCACCGCACCTTCGATGCCTTCGGCAATGTCGGTGCGGTGCTGATCGGTATTCCGGTGGGCACTGTCTCGTTCGAGACGTCCGCCGGGACGGTGGACATCGACACCCCGATCGCCCAGGGCGACATGTATATCGGCGGCTCCTTCGGCCTCCTCGGCATGCCGTCGCTCTCGCCGCAAGAGTATTTCATGCACAAGCCGGACGGGCCGCAGGTCAGCGCCGAAGCCAAGCTGTTCCTCCCCACCGGCGACTACGATTCCGACCGGATGGTGAGCCTCGGCCAGAACCGCTGGTCGCTGCAGGCGAGCCTGCCCATCACCTATGTGCTCGGCGACACCATGCTCGATCCGAACCTGATGACCTTCGAGGTCCGGCCGGTGGTGCAGATCTTCGGCGACAATGACGACGCGGTGGGACCGGCCGAGGTGATGAGCCAGGACCCGATCTTCGGCATCGAAGGCCACATCACCCGCAATTTCGGCAACAGCATCTGGGCCGGGCTCGATGGCTATTACGAGATAGGCGGCGAGACCTCCTATGACGGCTTTGCCCAGGGCGATGCGCTCGAAAGCCTGTCGGTCGGCGCGACCCTCGGCATCGTGTTCTCGCCATCGCTCGCAATGCGCCTCAGCTACCGCGAACTGGTCTATTCCAACGTACCGGATTCGTCGGGGCGCACCTTCGAGCTGACGTCCGCCTTCCTGTTCTGACGGGGTGCGCACCGGCCCAGAGAGGGCCAGTGGGCCGCGAAAGCGGGCAACCCATTGTCACGGGCTCGTCTCGATTGCACGATATCGACGCGCATCCACTCGTTCGGGGCTCGTTCATGTCGCCAATCACCCGTCGCCATCTCCTGCAATTGCTCGGCACCGTCGCGGTGCTGCCGGCGCTGACCGGCCCGGTTCTCGCGCAACCGGCCCCCGCTGCCCGCCTGATCATCCTGTCCGACCTGCATTCGGCCTATGAGCGCACCAGCCAGTTGCTCGCCGCTGTCGCCGCCGAGATTGCGGCGAGCCCGGTGCCGGCCGCCATTCTCATCAATGGCGACGTGTTCGAAGTCGGCAATGTCGTCGCCAAGCGCTCCGAGGGCGAGGTCGACTGGAAGCTGCTGGAAAAGCTGGCGCGCCTCGCGCCGACGGTGCTGAACATCGGCAACCATGAGCCCGACCTGATCAACGACCTGGCACAGATGATCGCCCGCGCCCGCCGTGCCGGCATCACCGTGCTGAGCAACATCACCGACAAGCGCACCGGAGCGCCCTACACCCCGGCCGGCTTCCAGATCGATCTCGGGCCAGTCCCGGTTGCCCTCGTCGGCATTGCCACCAACCAGATCAATACCTACCCCAAGGCGTCGCGCGACCAGCTGGTCATCCCCGATCCGGTCGAGTGGGCCACCGCCAACCTCGCGGCCAACCTGCCGGAGGGTAACCTGCCCGTCGTGCTGAGCCATGCCGGTGTCGTCGCCGATCGCGGCATCCTTCCGCTGCTCGCCGACGGCAGCCTGCTGATCGGCGGCCACGACCATCTCGTCCTCGAGCATGCCGAGGGCCGGACGCGCTATGTCCATACCGGTTCGTGGAGCAGCCTCATCACAGTCGTCGACATTGCTGACGACCGCAGCCTGTCGCTGCGCCAGGTGCCGATAGATCGCAACGGCGCTGCCGATGCGGAACTCACCGCCCTCATCGGCGCGACCTTCGCCAAGCACCTCACCGACGAGGAACTGGCCGTTGTCGGCATCAGCCCGAAGGTCCTGACGCTCGGCGACAGCGCCCGCTTCGCCGCAGCCGCCCTCGCCGCTGCTGCCGGCGCCGATGTCGGCTTCATCGGCCACACCACCTTCGGCACCGGCCTGCCCTCTGGCGAAGTGACGCGATACGCCTTCGATTCCGTCGTCCGCTTCGACGGCAAGCTCGTCACCGCCGAAGTCGACCGCAAGACGCTGGACGAGATACTCGCCCGGACCAACCAGGACGGCGACATTCCGCTCAGCGCCCGTACCGGCGACTTCCTCTATGCCGCGCCCCTGCCGGTCGCCGACAAGGCCACCTACAAGCTCGTCACCAACGACTGGTCGGCGACGAACCAGAAGAGCTATTTCGGACGGGAAGACCTGAAGTTCACCGAGATCGAACCGGTGGTGCAGGTGAAGGCCACGGTGCTGGCCACGCTCGAGTGAAAGCGGGCCTTGGCTATTCCGGCCAGGGCACCAGCGTGATCTCCGGCCACACCGATTTCGCCCGCGCGCCTTTGGCCTCATGCGCGGCGCGATTGGGCAGCACCGGGTTGGGGACGATGCGGAAGGCGAAGATGTCGTCGAGCCCGAACGGCGCGACGATGCTGATGCGGCCGTCCGGTTCTAGCCGGGCGCCGACCGAATGGGTCTTCGAGGCATAGCGCCCGAGCATTTCGGCCGATGACACGAGCGGCGCGAAATCGGTGACCCCGAATTTCTGCCCGAACCACAGGTGGACGCGCGCCTGGTTGCGCACCTGCACGGGCAGCGGCAACCCGGAGAAGCGAGCCACCAGCCGCTTGATCACCAGGTCCTCCGCCTCCCAGCTCGTGTCGGGATCGAAGTAGAACACGTCGATATCGTTGATGCCGGTGAGGGGTGGGCGGCCGGTCAGCCGGTTCCAGACCAGGTTGTAGATGGCGCCGGCGACCAGCAGTTGATCCGGCAATCCGTCGTCCCGCAAGGCTTCGAGCACGGCCATCAGGATCGGCTCGTCGCGGAGGAAGTGTTCCACTGCAGTGACCTGCTCGGCATGCGGCCGTCCGGCCAGTCTCAGATGCTCACTCATGGTCCGAGCCTCGCCCGATTCCGCCCTGCGCCGAAAGCTGCTACCGCTTGGTCGGTACCGACTCGGGAGGATGTGATGCGCAACGGCCGGCGGCTTTCCCTGCTCGGGCTGGTCCTGTTCCTCGCAGCCTGCTCCTCGATTCCGATGGGCACCGGCGAGAAACTGCGCAACCTCGACTACCTCAACGACGACATCGCGAGCCTGCTGCTCGCCTTCGACCTGCCGCCATCGCTGGAGCCAGCGCCTGAAGGCTCGACCCTGAGCTTCGACATCCGGACGCCGTCGAGCGGTGAAAAGCACGTCAACGCGACGCTGGTGATTGCCGACGCCGACGAGCTCGCCGGGACGCTGCCGCCGCCTTCGGGCAAGCGCAACTACTACCTCTTCGGCTTTTCCGATGCCGACAAGGCGGCAATCCGGGAGGCCCAGGCCTGGGCGAGGGCGCTGCCACCGGGTGCCAACTCGCTGTCGATCTCGCTCAGCCCACGCCTTTGCCGGACCGAACCGATCGATCCCGGCAGGACTACCGTCTCGGCCCTCGTCGCCCTGCCGGGAGCGACCGGGCTTTCGCCGCTCCTCAGCAACATGCCTCTCTCGACCGTGCTGGCGCAGGCTCCAATCAAGGAAGTCCCGCCCTGCGCGGGGCATTCCGGCTAGCGGAGGAGAGCCGGCGGGCGGGCGCGGCTCTCCCCTTGCGGCGCTACTTTGCCGCGTCGCAGCTGACATCAGGGTTCATGTCGGCGAAGGCCCCGGTCGGGTTGTCCCGCCAGGCCCAGACATGCAGCTCGTAGAACGGCGGCAGGCCGTAGCGGTTGGGCGCGTTGGTGAAGCTGAACAGGTGCCCGTCGAGATTGGCCGGTCCCTTGGTGGTGATGTACTCGACGGCGATCAGTTCCATCGATCCGTCGGCCTTGGGCTCGTACATCACCGCTTCGGGCTTGCCGATATCGATCTCGCCGTCCTCGATCAGCGCGCCGTTGACGAAATGCACGCCCATGGCGCCGCCATCGATGCCGGAAACGCACGGGATCGGCGCATAGCCTTCCGCGGTCGCGGTGGCGACGTCGGAGAAGCGGGCATTCACCTCGCGCACCTTTTCGGCGAGCGGGTTGCTTCCGGCAACGCCGCCATGGTTCTCGTGCGCGGCAGCGGTGCTGATCATCAGCCCGCCACCCTCGGACTGGCTGGCGAGGCTGGCGGTACCGGCGAGGGCAACGGCGGCGAACAGGGCCTTGGCCCAGATGTGGCTTGTCATTTTCATTCTCGTTTGCTGAAGCCCCCCGGCTACAGAGCGAGCGGCGCTCAGCGGTAGAAGTAGGGGTCGAGGACCCGGACCTCGGTGATCTTGTTCACCGGCAGGGCATTCTTCTGCGCCACGGCGCGGATCGCCTCCGGCGACGGGCCGTCATAGACGCAGAAACTCTGTTTCTTGTCGGGCGACACATAGGAATGCACCCAGCTGACGCCCCGTTCGGCATTGCGGCCGACGACGCCCAGGCAGCTATCGGCCCCGGTTTCGTCGATCGGGACGATCAATCCATCGGGGAAGTGTCTTTCGACGATGTAGCGCGGCATGGCAGTCTCCTGTTGGGTTGATGGCCGCCGCTGCGGCCGTCGCGAAACTGCTCTTTGCCCCCCGTGCCTGGGTATCGGCGGCATTACCGGGTTTTGCCCGTCCGATTGCCCATTTTCTGAAACACCGTCGGGAATGTTCCGTCCCGCCCGGTGTTCTGCTAATTCATATGATCTCTCCGCGGGTGGGCGCCTTTTGCGGTACGAACACGATGTTGCTTGAGAGAGACGGCCAACTAGCCGCGTTGCGCGCCGAACTCGACCACGCGACCGCCGGACGCGGCCGGGTCGCGGCGCTGGTCGGCGAAGGCGGCGCCGGCAAGACCAGCCTCGCCGAAGCCTTCCTCGCCGGCCTTCCCGCCGGTGTGGCGGTGCTGCGCAGCGCCTGCGAGAACCTGACGGTGCCCGATCCGCTCGGTCCGCTGCATGATCTCGCGCGCGAGGCCGGCTGGCCGATCGAGCGTTATCTCGGCGATGCCCAGTCCGAACGGCTGCCGCTGTTTTCGGCGGCCCTCACCGCGTTTGCCGACAGCACCCGCACGACCGTGGTGCTGGTCGAGGATCTCCACTGGGCCGACGACGCGACGCTGGATTTCGTGCGCTATTTCGGCCGCCGTATCGGCAAGGCCCCGGCGCTGCTCCTGCTCACGGCCCGCGATGATGCGAGCGAGGGTCGCCGCCGGCTGGCCCGGGCGCTCGCCGATGTTCCTGTCGACCGCATCACGCGGCTCGATGTGCCGGCCCTCAGTGCGGAGGCAGTGTCGGCGCTCGCCAGCACATCGGGCCAGGATGCCGCTGCCATCTACGCGGCGAGCGCCGGCAACCCCTTCCTTGCCACCGAACTGATCCGGGCCGGCGCCGATGTGTTGCCGGCGAGCGTCCGCGACGCGACGCTGGCGCGCAGCGAGCGATTGAGCCCGGCGGGGCAGGCGGCCCTCGCCGTGGTCAGCATTTTCCCGCGCCGGGTCGAACCGTCGGTGCTGGCGGGGATGCTGGACCGGGCCGACCAGGGGCTCAGCGAGTGCATCGCCCACGGCATGCTCGAGCATCACCAGGGCGGCTACGCCTTCCGGCACGAGATCGCCCGCCGCGCGGTCGAGGCGGCGCTGACCGCACCGGAACGCGCCGCGCTCAACGTCCGGGCGCTCGCAGTGCTCCGCGACACCGACCGGATCTCGCCGGCGCGGCTCGTCCACCATGCAGCCGAGGCCATGGACGCCGCTGCGGTACGGGAACTGGCGCCGCTGGCGGCTTACGAGGCGTCGCGGATCGGCGCCCACCGCGAGGCGGCCGAGCATTACCGCGCCATGCTGCGGCTCGCCGACGATTTCGATCCCGCCGACCGGGCGCTGCTCCACAGCCGCTACGCCTTCGAATGCCATCTGGTCGGGCGCCTGCCTGAGGCAATCGAGGCCCAGAAGCAGGCCCGCGCCCTCTACCGGCAACTCGGCGACACCGTTCTGGAGGGTGACACCGTGCGCTGGCTCAGCCGCATGAGCTATCTCAACGGCTGCCGCGACGACGCCGAGAGCTACGGGACCGAAGCCATCGCCCTGCTCGAGACGCAGCCGCCCGGGCCGGAACTGGCAATGGCCTATTCCAACCGCGCCCACCTCGCCATGCTCGCCGACTGCGCCGAAGACGCGATCACCGACGGTCGCGAGGCGATCGCGCTCGGGCAGGTCCTCGGGCGCCCCGATATCATCTCGCATGCCCTCAACAATGTCGGCACCGCCCGCATCTGGGTCGATGTCGAACTCGGCCTGTCCGAGCTGCGCGACAGCCTCGCCATCGCTCTGGCCCATAACTTCCAGGAGCATGCCGCCCGCGCCTACACCAATCTCGGCTGCTCGCTGGTCAACGCGCTGGACCTGACTGAAGCGGCGAGGGTGCTGGCCGAGGGTATCGCCTATTGCCGCGAACGCGACCTCGACACCTGGACGCAATACATGAGCGGCTGGCTTGCCGAGACCTGCCTCCGGCAGGGCGACCTCGACGCCGTCGGCGACATCGTCCTGCCCATACTCGGCGACGACACCGCCAGCTCGATGATGCGCTACAACTCCGCCGGGGCCCTCGCCCGCCTGCGCCTCAGGCGCGGCGACCCGGGCATCGATCCGCTGCTCGCCGAAATGCGCAGCCACCTGAGCGCGAACCGCGAAGTCCAGCGGCTGGCGCCCTATGGGGCCCTGCTCGCCGAGCAGGCCTGGCTCGGCCACGGCGATGTCGGGGAGGCGCTGCAGACGCTGCGCGAGGCGCATGCCATGACGCCCAACGACCGCATGCATGCGGAGCTGCCCGTCTGGATCGCCCGGCTGGGTGCCGCGCCGGAGATCAGGTCACTCGACGCACTTCCCGAGCCCTACCGCGCGGAACTCGCGGGCAACTGGCGGCGCGCCGCTACCCTATGGCAGGAGCGCGGGGCGCCGTTCGATGCCGCCATGGCGCTTGCCGGGGGCGACGAGGCGGCCCAGCGCGAGGCGGTTTCCGCCTTCGAGGCGGTGGGCGCCTATGCCTCGGCCGATCGGGTAAGGGCCCGCATGCGCCAGCGCGGCATCGCCCATGTCGCCAAGGGCCCGCGCCGCACCACGCGCGACAATGCCCTCGGGCTGACCCGCCGCGAGATGGAAATTCTCCAGCTGGTGGGCAAGGGCTTTTCCAGCAAGCGCATCGCCGCCGACCTCGCCATCGCCCCGAAGACCGTGGACCACCACGTTGCCAGCCTCCTGGAAAAGCTTGGCAGCCACTCACGCGGCGAGGCCATTGCGCTGGCGCGGGAGGTCGGCGTGCTTTAGCGGCTACGCGGAAGCCGCTTGCCCTCATTTCGCCACGCTGGACATCACGACGCCATACCGCCATGACCAGTAACGCTGCAACCGGAACAAAACCCGAAAGGCGTGAACGACAGTGGCCGAGCTCGAACCCGAAGAACGTATCCGACAGAAGATCAAGGTCGTGCTCTATGCAGGGGTGGTAGCCGTCTGCGTCGTCCTCGCAGTAGCCGGCGCCGTCAACCAGGCCTAGCGGGTCGGCGCCCCGCCACCATTGACGCCGCGGCGGCCACCAGCTCGCCGGTTACACCTGATGGGGCCTGGAACACGCCGTCTATCGTCAGCGTGCGGCTGTCGGCTCCGGCGACTAAGCTATCCTGCGATGCAGTCTTTGGTACGACAGCCCCCACGTCCCATCACTCTTGTGGGCGTCCGTTGTGCACCAAAGACGACGCTCGTCTCGTGCTCGCTACCCCGCCGCCACGCCGAAGGCATTGAGCTAGGGCGCTATCCGTCCTCTGTACCGGATAGCCTGAACGAAGAGCTGAAAGGCGGGGGAGTGCTCGCGGCTGGGGTAGTAGAGGTGGTAGCCGGCAAAGGTCGGCATCCAGCCCTTGAGCAGGTGGACGAGGGCACCGGAGGCGATCGGCTCGGCCACCATTTCTTCGGGCATGCAGGCAATGCCGTGGCCGGTGAGGACTGCGGCGAGGACGTGTTGATTGGCGTTGAATGCCAGTTGGCCATCGACACGCACATTGAGGCGCCGGCGATCCTTCTCGAACTCCCAGGCGTAGAAACCGCCATAGGTGACGAGCCGCAGGTTGATGCAATTGTGGTCGGTGAGGTCGTCGGGCGTTTGCGGCACTTCGCGGCCGGCGAAATAGGCCGGCGCGGCGACGACTGCCATGCGCCAGTCGGGGGCGATGCGGGTGGCGATCATGTCGCGGGCGACCTGCTCACCGAACCGGACACCGGCGTCATAGCCGTGCTCAACGATGTCGATGAGGCCATTCTCGACATCGACCTCAATCTTGATGTCCGGGTAGGTCCTGGCGAAGCCGTCGATGAACGGCCAAAGCACGGAGCGTAGCGCCGTTTCGCTGGCGTTGATGCGGATGGTGCCAGCCGGGGTGTCGCGGAAAGCGGTGAGAGCCTCGAGTTCGGCCTCGATCTCGGCCATGCGGGGGCCGGCGCGGTTGAGCAAGCGTCGGCCTGCTGCGGTGGGGGAGACGCTGCGGGTGGTGCGTTCGAGGAGGCGGATGCCGAGCCGCTTCTCCATGCCGCGAATTGTGTGGCTCAGGGCCGACTGCGACACCCCCAGCTGCGCCGCCGCGCGGGTGAAACTGCGCACCCGTGCCACGGCGAGGAAAGCCTGCAAGTCACCGGTCTCAACCTTCGCCATTCATGACTCCAATTCATGAGCGTAAGTGAACTCTAGCCCATAGTGGCATAGTCGGTAAGCGCGTAGCATGACCTCTCTCCATACTCACCTGAGGACCAGATGCAGTTCACGCTCAACAATGGCGTCACGATGCCGGCGCTAGGTTTCGGGGTATTCCAGACGCCACCGGATGACACCGTCGCGGCCGTCGAGGCGGCGCTACGGATCGGCTACCGGCACATCGACACGGCCGCCTCCTATGGCAATGAGCGAAACGTAGGTGAGGGCATCCGCCGCTCGGGCCTCGGGCGCGAGGCGGTGTTCATCGAGACCAAGATCTGGATCGGCGACTACGGCTATGACCAGACGCTGCATGGCTTCGAAAAGAGTTCGCGCAAGCTCGGCGTCGAGCAGATCGACCTGCTGATCCTGCACCAGCCGTTGCCGACAGACTTCGACCGGACGCTCGGGGCGTACCGGGCGCTGGAGAGGCTGCTCAAGGACGGACGGGTGCGAGCCATAGGCGTCAGCAACTTCATGGTGGAGTATCTCGACCTGCTACTGGCGGACACGGAGGTGGTACCGGCGGTCAACCAGATCGAGGTGCACCCCTTCTTCCAGCAGCATGACGTGCAGGCAGCGAATGCCCGGCATGGCATCCTGACGCAGGCGTGGTCGCCGATCGGTGGCATCACCTTCTATCGCGGTGGCGACAGGAGCACGCTCGCAGACCCGGTGATCGCCGGTATTGCAGCTGCGCGTGGCAAGAGCTCCGCGCAGGTGATGCTGCGCTGGGGATTGCAGCAGGGGCGGCAGGTGATCCCCAAATCGGTGAATCCGGAGCGTATTGCCGAGAATTTCGATGTGTTCGACTTCGTTCTCAGCGAAGCAGAACTCGCAGCGATCGATGCGCTGGAGACGGGCCAGCGCGGCGGCCCCGAACCGGCCAGCGTCACGCCCGAACGGTTCAACAGAGTTATCCCAGAGGCCTGAGACGAAGCCTTGGTACGCGCCCATTCGGGAGCGGCCAAGCTAGGCCCGGATCGACCGCCAAAAAAAGTGTCTGTTTGGGCCAGCAGCGGTCCCACGCCCGCACAACGGGCAGTGGGCCCTCGCTCGCTAGAAACCGCCGCCGGTCTTGAAGCCGCCGCTGGTGCGGTTGCCGCTTGAGCCGGTGCGGGGGCGCGAGAAGCCGCCTCCGCCTCCGCCCGAATTGCCGCCGCCGCCGAAGCCGCCGCCATCCGAGGGCAGGCGGCCCCAGCCGCCACCGAAGCCGCCGTTGTTTCCGCCGCGCTGGTTGCCCGGTACTCCGCCGCCAAAGCTCGAATCCGGCCAGCTGAAGCCGCCCGAATTGCCGCCCCAGGGCGAGTTCTGCTGGCGCGGCGCGGCGGGGCCGCCATGCCAGTTCTGGCTGCGCTGCCACTGGCCCCAGTAGTCCGCAGCCGAAATGCCGCCGCGCAGGAAATCGTTCAGGAGGTCGCCGACCAGCTTGTCCTCGCGGAAGGTCGAGCGCGGGTTGTCGAAACCCTGCTTCTTGAACTCGTACTGGATATCCTCGAGTTCGCGCCGCCGCGCCGCCAGCGTCTTGAGCCGCGCCTTCTGGTCGCGGCTGTCAGCATCTTCCTCGAGCGCGCGCTGCCGCGATTCGTCGATCTGCTTGACGATGGTGTCGTCCTGCGCGGTCTGCGTGGCGCGCGCCGCCGCGAGCAGGGACTGGATATCCTCGCGTCCCAGCGCTTCGGCTAGGCCGCTCACCGCCGACGAGAATGCCGGATCGCTGCCCTGTGCCAGCTCGCGCTGCTCGCGCGCCCGCTCGTCGCGCTTGTCCTCTGCCGCCACCATGGCTTCGTCGATGGCCACGATCCGCGCCTGCGCCGCTTCGAGCTGCTCGCGCATCGGCTTGCCGCCGGCCGCGTCGACAGCGGCCTTTTCGAGCTGCGTCACTTCCTCGGCTGCCGCCGCGGCGATCTGCTGCTGGCGCTCCGCGTGCTCGCGCAGCCGCATCGGGATCTCGTTGAGCATGGCGAAGTTCGCCCGCGCCTCGGGGAACCCGACGAGCCCGGCGATCAGGCTGTCGAAATAACGGATCAGGTTGTTCTCGCGGTAGTTCCGCGTGCCGTAGCCGCGTTCCCACAGGTACATGAACAGCGGATCGTCGCGGTAGGGCTTGCCCTTTTCTTCCCGGTCCGCCTCGGACTGCTCGGTCTTGCGAATGCTCTCAGCCGCCACCTGGGCCAGTTGCTCGGCCGCACCGCGCTTTTCGGCATAGATGGGGTCCTTGACGCCCTCGACCGAAACCTTGTCGGCCAGCGTCTTGAGGCTCTTCTGCGCCGCTGCCGCGGCCTCGAGCTTTTCCGCGCGCTCCTTGGCCAATGCCGCGATCTGCTTGTCGAGCTCCTTGAGCTGGCCCTCGGCGGAATTCAATTCCGCTCCATGCCGGCTCAGCATCTCCCGCGCCTTGCTCTCGGCCTGGGTCAGCCTGCCGCTGAGCTCGGCCTGCGTGGTGGGATCGAGCCGCACCTCGGCCAGCTGCCGCAACAGCTCGCTCTCGGTTTCCTTGAACTTGGTGACGAGCTCGGCCGAACGCGACAGGCGCTTGGCGATCTCATCCTCCTCGCGCCGGATGTCGCGCAGCGCGTCGTCCAGCGATCTCAGCGCGTCGGGGCCGGACAGGCTCATGCGCTCACCACTTGGTCACCGCGCCGTTCATCACCGGCATCACGTAGTCGACATCGAGAAAGCCGTATTCCTTCATGCCCAGCACGTTGCGCTGCACGATCCCATCGTCCTTCTTGTCGGCCTCGACCGATTTGTAGGTGTTCTCGGGCACCCGCACGCCCCAGATGGCGACGTTCTCGGTCTGGCCGTTTTCCTCGTTGATGACGGGCAGGGTCAGCGGCTTGCCGTCGTCGCCGATGGCTTCGACAACGACATAGTAGTTGGTCGCCGCGGTGTTCACCTCGGGGAAGGTCCAGAAGCCGGTCTTCTGGTCCGGCCGGTTGACGATCTTGAGCTGGTAGCTCTGGCGGATCCTGTCGCGCAGCGCCGTCAGCTGGGTGATCGCCTGTTCGGCTCCCGCCCGGTTGCCCTCGCTGGCCGCGACCTTGCCGCGGTCGCGCAGGGCCTCGGCAGTGGTCGCCGCCTGCTGCACCTTGGTTTCCTCGAAGATCGACTGGTAGAGCGCATCCATCTGCGCCGGCAGCTTCTCGCTGAGCTCGATCCGCGCGCCGTCGATCTGGGCCTGCTCGAAAGGCTTGTAGGCGAGGAAATAGCCACCTAGCCCCACGACCAGCAGCAGCACGATGCCGATTGCCGCCGGGCCCCATTTCTTGCGGCCGACATAGAGCTTGGCGAGGCTGACGCCGAGGCTCGGCTTGGGCGGCGTGTAGGTGAAGCGGCTCTCGTCGAGCGCCTTGACGCCCTCCGCCAGGACGGCGTCGGTCACCTCGATGCCCTGCTGGTGGTAGATTTCGCGCAGCCGGTCGATGAGCTGTTTCTCGCGCGCCTCACCCGCGAGTTCGCGCTCAACCAGGTCCTGCCGGTGACGGAGCGTGTCGACCACGTCCATCGCCAGCATTACCTCGTCGAGCGGGGCCTTCTCGGTCGCCGTCGTCGTGCTCATGGTCGAGCCAGTCTGCGCTCCGCCTTGCCTATCAAGCCTTCTTCTCTTCCAGCAGCAGGGCGTTGCCCTCTGCAGCAAGCTGCGCCAGACGGCGCTTGCCGTCTTCCACCGCGTCGCGGATTTCGGCCGAGTTCTTCGTCGCCGCGTCGCGCATCTCGTTGATGATGACGCGGGACTTTTCCTGGAAGTTCACCACCGAGTCGACGAGCTTCTTCACCGCGTCGGCGCGGATGGTCGGGCCATAGCCGGCGCGCACCGCGGCCTCGCCGACCTGGTCGCCGATCTCACTGAGGGTCTCGAGGCTCTTCGACATCCCTTCCTTCATGGCGTTCAGCGTCTCGGTCGATTCATGCAGGCCGAACAGCCCGGTGAACGAAGCCGAAAGCGCGGTAAACACCGTCTCGTTGGTCGAAAAGAAGCTGATCGCCTGCTGGTAGACCCGCTCCTTGGCCTGCGTCGTCTGCATCAGGCGGGCCATCACCACTTCGGAAGTGGAGTAGGAGATGGTGAGGTTGTCGCTGAGATCCTTGGTGATCTGGTAACGGCGCTCCTCGTTCTGCAGCGTCCGCAGCTTCTCGTCGCGGTCCATTTCGAGCCTGGCGCGATCGGCCGGCGTGCCGTCCTTGAAATTGGCGACGGCGTCGGAGGCGGTGCCCAGTTCAGCCTTCTTCTCGTCGAGATGCTTGGTCGCGGTATCCAGCAGCTCAAGCGCCATGACCTCGGCCTGCTTCAGCGCGCCGCGGAAATCGCGATAGGCCTCGAGGATGACGTGCTCGCGGTCGACCTGGTTCTTGGTCTCCTTGGAGACGTCGAGATAGGTGTTGCGGATCTTGTCGAAGCGGGTCGCGATATCGCCGCGCGACACCTTCATCCACACGTTCGACGCGCGCTCCATCAGGTCGAGCTTGCCGTCGTCGAGCTGGTCGACCATCGACTTGGCGTCGTCGCGGATCGAGTTGAAGCCGTTGGTGATTTCTTCGTAGCGCTCGCCGACCTTCATCGCGGCAACCTGGCTGCGCACCACTTCATTGAAGGCGCTGGCCTGGGTGAGCGTGCGGCCGATGAGAATCACCTTGTTCTCGTCGAGCCCGGTGATCTCGTTCAGAAGACCCGTGATCGGCTGTTCGGTGGGCTGCTCGGGCCAGATGCCGAGGTCCTTGATGGCCCCCATCGCCTTGTCGAGGTACTGCAGGGGCTTTTCCATTACTTCAGTGGCCATTTGGACGCTCTTCCTCTGTTGGTCACCTTGGGACGACATGATTCCCGTTAGTGGCGGCAGATGCCACACTGGTCGTGCGCATCACGCCTATTTTGCGGCATATGGTGCTAAAAAGCCTCATGAAAAGGTCGGATCTCGAACTTTGCCCCCGCCCTCGGCCCGGCGATGCGGTTGCCCTCGTTCCTCCCCGGCACTAGCTATGCGTCCGGTCGCGGCAACGAAGGGATCGCTTCTATGCAATTCGGTGGCAGCTATCTGGTTTCAGCCCCGCGCGAAAACGTGTGGCAGGCCCTCAACGACACCAACGTGCTGAAGGCCATCATCCCCGGCTGCCGCCGCATCGACTGGACCGGCCCCACCACGCTCGAACTCGAGATCGAGGTCAATCTCGGCTTGATGCAACCCGTGTTCACCGGCGATCTCGAACTGCGCGACGTCGTTCCTGCGCAGCGCTACACGCTGGCGGGGAAGGGCAGGGGCGGCCTGCTCGGCAAGGCCGAGGCCGCCGCCGATATCACGCTGACCGACGAGGGAGCCGGCACCCGCCTCGTCTTCGCCGCCGATGGCGGCGCCGACGGCGGCATCATGAAACTCGGCAAGTCCCTGATCGGCAAATCCGCACAGAAGGTCATCGACGGCTTCTTCGAGAGCTTCGGCCAGGCCATGGGCGCCGAGGTCACGCCGGTGGCGACGTGATGTATCTGTGAGCGGTACAGTCGCTTGACGTGACCCTCTGTATCGGTGAATGATACGGGTGAGGGGCACGAATGATCAGGTCGTTCAGGGGCAAGCACGTCGAGGCCATCGCCGCAGGGCGTTCGCCCAAGGGGTTTCCGGCAGACCTCGTAGCCTCCGCGCGACGCAAACTGAAATGGGTCGATGCTGCCGCCGAACTTCGGGATCTTCGAAGTCCGCCCGGCAACCGCCTTGAGGCCCTGGCCGGTGATCGCGACGGGCAGCACAGCATTCGCATCAATGACCAGTGGCGCATCTGCTTCCGCTGGTCCGCCGGTGGGGCGGATGATGTCGAGATCGTCGACTACCACTGATGGAGTGAGAGAGATGCTTCAGTTCGACCCGCCCATCCATCCCGGCGAAATCCTTCGCGAGGAGTACCTTGCACCCCTTGGACTGTCCGCCGGTGCGCTGGCCAAGGCGCTCGGCGTGCCGCGGACCCGGATCGAGCGCATCGTCAAGGAACAGATGGGAATCAGCCCTGACACAGCGCTTCGGCTGGCGAAATATTTCGACACGACACCCAATGTGTGGCTCAACCTGCAGGCCGATTACGATCTTGTCGTGCAGGCGGAGGCGCTGAAGCAGCCGCTTGCGGCAATCCGTCCCCGCGCCGCTTGAACGTAAACCTCACCCACAAATTTTGCCCACTTGGTCAAAGTTTTGCGTGAATCCCCCTTGCCGAGCGCATCTTTGCAAGATTGTATCCTCCCCAACGCACCGGTTGTCAGGGCGGCATGAGCCGTTGCCGATGCGAGACAGGGAGTCTTTCATGATCAAGTTCAAACGGCACTTTGCCGCTCTGGCCACTGGTCTGGCCACCACTGCGCTGCTCGCCGGCGCGGCCCTCGCCGACGCGGCCCTCATCTATGATGGCGGTGGCAAGTTCGATAAGTCGTTCAACGAGGCCGCCTATACCGGCGCCGAGAAGTTCAAGGCCGAGGGCGGCGTCTACCAGGATCTCGAGATCTCGGGCGACGCCATGCGCGAGCAGGCCATCCGCCAGTTCGCCACCCGCGGCAACTCGCCGATCGTCCTGCCGGGCTTCTCGTGGGAAACCGCGCTGAAGACCGTGGCTCCGGATTTCCCCGACACCAAGTTCGTCATTATCGACACCGTCGTCGACCTGCCGAACGTCCGCTCGGTGGTGTTCAAGGAACAGGAAGGCTCGTACCTCGTCGGCATTCTCGCCGCGCTGAAGTCCGAGTCGGGCAAGATCGGCGTCGTGCCGGCCTTCAACTTCGACCTGCTCGAAGCCTTTGCCTGCGGCTACAAGCAGGGCGCCAAGTCGGTGAAGCCCGATATCGAGGTCCTCGAGACCTATGTCGGCACCGGCTTTGAAGCCTTCAACGACCCGGTGAAGGCCACCGAAGTCGCCAAGTCCCAGCTCGACCAGGGCGTGGACGTGATCTACCAGGTGTCGGGCGGTTCGGGCGCCGGCGTGCTGCAGGCTGCCGCTGATGCGGGCAAGTTCGGCATCGGCGTCGATTCCAACCAGAACCACCTGCACCCCGGCAACGTGCTGACCTCGATGCTGAAGCGCGTCGACGTCGCCACCTACAATGCCATGGCCGATGAAAAGGCCGGCACCTGGACTCCAGGCCTGATCGTTCTCGGCCTTGCCGAGGATGGCGTGGGCGCTGCCTTCGACGACAACAACGCGTCGCTGATCACCCCCGAGATGAAGGCTGCCGTCGAGAAGGCCGCCGCCGACATCAAGTCGGGTGCCGTCGTCGTCCACGACTTCCGCTCGGACAAGGCGTGCCCGGCCTGATGACCACTTCGGGTTGGACCTGCGCATGACAAGTCTGGACCCCAGCAATGAGCAGCGGCCCCAAGGGGCCGCTGACTCGCAGCTCGCGATCGAACTGATCGGCATCAACAAGCATTTCGGCCCGGTGCACGCCAACCGCGACATCAACCTCAAGGTGCGTCGCGGCACGGTGCATGGCATCGTGGGTGAGAACGGCGCCGGCAAGTCGACGCTGATGTCGATCCTCTATGGCTTCTACACTGCGGACTCGGGCGAGATACGCGTCAACGGCGTCGCCCACGCCATCACAGATTCCCGCCATGCGCTGCGGCTCGGCATCGGCATGGTGCACCAGCACTTCATGCTGGTCGACAATTTCACCGTCCTCGAGAACGTCGTGCTCGGCGCCGAGGATTCTGCGCTGCTCGCACCGACGATCACCAAGGCCAGGGCGCAGCTCAAGCGGCTCGCGACCGATTACGGCCTGAACGTCGACCCCGATGCGGTGATCGAGAACCTCTCGGTCGGCCAGCAGCAGCGCGTCGAAATCCTGAAGGCTCTCTACCGCGGCGCCGAAACCCTTATCCTCGACGAGCCGACCGGCGTGCTGACGCCCAACGAGGCCGACCAGCTTTTCGAAGTGATCCGTACCCTCCGCGACGAGGGCAAGACCATCATCCTCATCACGCACAAGCTGCGCGAGATCATGGCCATTACCGATGAAGTGTCGGTCATGCGTCAGGGCGCGATGGTCAAGACGCTCGAGACGAAGTCAACGTCGCCCGGCGAACTCGCCGAACTGATGGTCGGCCGCCGCGTGCTGCTGCGCGTCGAGAAGGGCCCGGCCAACCCGGGAGACGTCCTGCTGCAGGTCGAGAACCTCGTCGTCACTGACGATTTCAAGGTGCCGCGCGTCAAGGATATCAGCTTCTCGGTCCGCGCCGGCGAGATCGTCGGGATCGCCGGCGTCGCCGGCAACGGTCAGTCCGAACTGCTCGAATCCATCTCGGGCATGCGTGACCAGAAGTCGGGCACGGTGCGCCTCAAGGGCACGCCGCTTTCGCTTGAAGGTGACGACGGCGCTGCCCGCGCCCGCGCTGCCGGTCTCGCGCATGTGCCTGAAGATCGGCTCCGCATGGGGCTGGTGACCAATTTCTCCGAGTGGGAAAACACGATCCTCGGCTACCAGGACAAATACGGTGGGGGACTCGGCCTCGATATCGAACTCGCCCGCAAGACCGCCGACGAGCACATCAAGAAGTTCGATATCCGTCCGCCGAACAAGGACCTGAGGACCTCCAACTTCTCCGGTGGTAACCAGCAGAAGATCGTCCTGGCGCGCGAGATGGAGCGCAACCCCGATGTGCTGATCGTCGGCCAGCCGACGCGCGGCGTCGACATCGGCGCCATCGAGTTCATCCACAACCAGATCATCAAGATGCGCGATGCGGGCAAGGCCATCCTGCTCGTCTCGGTCGAACTCGACGAGATACGCTCGCTCGCCGACCGCATCCTCGTGATCTTCGACGGCCAGATCGTCGGCGAGGCCGATCCCGCGACGGCCGACGAAACCGAACTGGGCCTGCTGATGACCGGCTCGCACTCACCCGCCAGCCCGGCCGGCGTCATGCCCCCGCACGAAACCCCGATACAGCAGACCCTTGTCGAGATGAGCCCCAAGAACAACACCGGCAGGGACACCAACTGATGCGTGCGCAGCTGCCCCGCTGGGCCGACGTGGTCCTCCTGCCGCTGCTGAACGTGGTGCTTGCCTTCCTCGTCGGCGGCCTGATCGTGCTCGCCGTCGGCCAGAACCCGCTGCAGGCCGTCGGCATCATGCTCTATGGCGCCTTCGGCTACGGCGCCGGCTTCGGCTATACGCTCTACTACACGACCGACTTCATATTCGCCGGCCTCGCCGTGTCGCTCGCCTACCATGCTGGCCTCTTCAACATCGGTCCCGAGGGGCAGGCCTATATCGGTGGCCTCGGCGTCATCCTCATCGGCCTCGCCGTCAACGGCATCCATTGGGCCTTTGCCTTCCCGTTGATGATCATCGTCGGCGCTCTGTTCGGCGCCGGCTGGGCCTTCATTCCGGGCTATCTGCAGGCCAAGCGCGGCAGCCACATCGTCATCACGACGATCCTGTTCAACTTCATCGCCGTCTCGCTGATGAGCTTCCTCATCACCCGCGTCCTGAAGCCGGCCGGCGTCAATTCCGATGAGAGCGCGCCGCTCGAGGCAATCACCCGCGTGCCGCAGCTGAGAACCTTCATCGAGCTGTTCAAGAACTCGCCGGTCAACATCACGTTCTTCCTCGCCATCGCGGCGCTGTTCCTCGTCTACTGGATCGTCTGGCGCACCAAGTTCGGCTATGCCATCCGCGCCATCGGCAACAACCCGACCGCCGCCACCTATGCCGGCATTTCGAACCAGAAGATGATCATGATCGTCATGGCCATGGCTGGCGCCCTCGCCGCCATGGTCGCGGTCAACAATGTCGGCGGCGTGCAAGGCCGGCTGATCCTCAACTTCGTCAACGGCGCCGGCTTCGTCGGCATCGCCGTGGCCTTCATGGGCCGGGCCCACCCGATCGGCGTGGCGCTCTCGGCGCTGCTGTTCGGCGTGCTCTACCAGGGCGGGCAGGAACTGGCGTTCCAGATGCCGGGCATCACCCGCGAAATGATCGTCACGCTGCAGGCGCTGGTCATCCTCTTCACCGGCGCCATGGGCGACATGCTGCGCGGACCGTTGGCCAAAATACTCGTGCGACCTGAACCGGCCGGAGGCAAGTGATGGACCTCTTGGTTGATGCCACCCTCGTACTCGATTCGACGGTCCGCCTGGCGGTGCCGCTGATCCTTGCCTGTCTCGCCGGCCTCTATTCCGAGCGTGCCGGCATCGTCGATATCGGCCTAGAGGGCAAGCTGCTTGCCGCCGCCTTCGCCGCCGCTGCCATGTCTGCCGTCACCGGCTCGGCCTGGTTCGGGCTCTGCGCCGGCGTCGGCGCGGCGCTGCTGTTCTCGGCCGTCCACGGCCTTGCCTCGATCAACTTCAAGGGCAATCAGGCCATCTCGGGCGTGGCCCTCAACTTCCTCGCGGCCGGGCTCACGACCTTCCTCGGCCAGAGCTGGTTCAAGCGTGGCGGCTATACCCCCCAGCTCTCGGGCGACCAGCGTTTCAGCCCGATCACGCTGCCCTTCGCCAATGAGTTGAAGGATGTTCCGGTCATCGGCCAGATCTACTGGGAGTTGATCTCGGGCCATAACCTTATCACCTATTTCGCTTTCATCGCCGTGCCGATCACAGCATGGATTCTGTTCCGCACCCGCTTCGGCCTGCGCCTCCGCGCTGTCGGCGAAAATCCCAAGGCCATCGACACCGCCGGCATCTCGGTCACCGCGCTGCGCTACCAGGCGCTGGTCATCACTGCCGTGCTGGTCGGCATCGGCGGCGCCTATCTCTCGATCGCCCAGTCCGCCGGCTTCAACAACAACATGTCGGCCGGCCGCGGCTACATCGCGCTCGCGGCGCTGATCTTTGCCAAGTGGAAGCCCTGGCCGGCGCTGCTCGTCTGCCTGATGTTTGGTTTCCTCGATGCCATTCAGCTGCGCATCCAGGGCGTCCAGTTCCCGGTGATCGGCGAAGTGCCGGTGCAGTTCATCCAGATGCTGCCCTACATCATCACGGTGGTTCTGCTCGCCGGCTTCATCGGCCGCGCCGTCGCGCCCAAGGCCGCCGGCATTCCCTACACGAAGGAGCGGTGAGAATGCCGCATCCACGTGACGCCGAGCTGCTTGCCGCCGCCGAAGCCATTCGCGCCAAGGCCTATGCGCCGTACTCCAACTTCCACGTCGGCACCGCCATCCTCGCCGACGACGGCAATATCTATGTCGGCTGCAATGTCGAGAACGCCGCCTATCCCCTCGGCAACTGCGCCGAGCCCTCGGCCATCGCCGCCATGCTGGCCGGCGGTGCCAAGCGCATCAGGCGCGTCTATACCACCGGTCCCGGCACCACGCCGGTGACGCCCTGCGGGGGCTGCCGCCAGCGCATTCGCGAGTTCGCCGATCAGGACGTGGTCGTCGTTTCGCACGGCATCGACGGCACCCCGCTCGAGCAGACCATCGCGCAACTCCTGCCGCACTCTTTCGGGCCGGAGTTTTTGGGCCGATAATGCCCTTCAATGAACTGCCGCAATAAGGGGCTAACCCGGGCGGCATGGAGGCCCCAATGGAACTTCGCGTCGTCGATCCCGCTGCCGCAAAGCCAACGAAATCGAAGCCTGTCGAGCCCGCTGCCACGCATCGGCGCAATCCCGGCTATCCGCTCGATCTCGATTGGGTCGAGCGCGTGCGCATGAACCGTTCGGCGCTGGAGCGCCGGGCAAGCACGCTTCCCGCCCGCCGGACGGTGAAGAAGGACTGGCAGGCGGCGTGGCTCTTGAAGGCCATCACCCTGATGGACCTGACGACGCTCAACTCCGACGACACCGCCGGCCGCGTCGAGCGCCTCTGCGCCAAGGCCCGCCACCCGGTGCGGCAGGATATCCTCGACGGCCTCGGCGCCACCGGGCTCGACATCAAGCCCGCCGCCGTCTGCGTCTACCACTCGTTCGTGAAGACCGCCGTCGATGCGCTGAAGGGCACCGGCATCAACGTCGCGGCGGTCAGCACCGCCTTCCCGCACGGCCTCGCGCCGCTCTCCACCCGCCTCGCCGAGATCGAAGCCTCGGTCGCCGATGGCGCCAACGAGATCGACATCGTCATCGAGCGCGGCATGGTGCTGCGCGGCGACTGGCAGGCGCTTTACGACGAAGTCAAAGCCATGCGGAAGGCCTGTGGCGACGCCCACATCAAGACCATCCTCGGCACCGGTGAATTGGCGACGCAGACCAATGTCGCCAAGGCCTCGCTGGTCTGCATGCTGGCGGGCGCCGATTTCATCAAGACCTCGACCGGCAAGGAAAAGGTCAACGCAAACCTCCAGACCTCGCTGTCGATGGTGCGCATGATCCGCTGGTTCCACGAGGAGACTGGCATCGAGATCGGCTACAAGCCCGCCGGCGGCATTTCGACGGCCAAGGTGGCGCTCGACTATATGGCCCTGATGAAGGAAGAGCTCGGCACCCACTGGCTCCAGCCGCATCTATTCCGTTTCGGGGCGAGTTCGCTGCTGACGGATATCGAGCGGCAGCTGGAGCATACGCTGACCGGGCACTACGCTGCCGACTATCGCCAGCCGATGGTGTGATGGGGCGGAGCGCTTGGCTCCACCCCTCATCCGGGCTTCGCCCACCTTCTCCCATCAAGGGAGAAGGACTGACTGAGAAATCTGCGGGTTGCTCTCTCCCCTTGTGGGAGAAGGTGCCCCGAAGGGCGGATGAGGGGGGAACCCCACGCTCGATCGACGGAGGAACGAATGAACAAGATCGCTGAAATCTTCACCTCCCTCGATTACGGCCCGGCGCCCGAGAGCCCGGATGTGGCGCTCGCCTGGATCGCGGCGCATGACGGCAAGTTCGGCCATTTCATCAACGGCGCCTGGACCAAGCCCGGCAAGACCTTTGCGTCGGACAACCCGGCCACCGGCAAGAAGCTCGCCGATATCACCGATGGCACCGCTGCCGATGTCGATGCGGCGGTGAAAGCCGCCCGTACAGCCTTCCCGAAGTGGTCGGCGCTCTCCGGCTACGAGCGCGGCAAGTATCTCTATGCCATAGCGCGGCTGATCCAGAAGCACTCCCGCCTGTTCGCAGTGCTCGAAACCATGGACAACGGCAAGCCGATCCGTGAAAGCCGCGATGTCGATATCCCGCTCGTCGCGCGCCATTTCTACCACCACGCCGGCTGGGCCCAGCACCGCGACCGCGAGTTCCCCGACCAGGTGCCCTACGGCGTCTGTGGCCAGATCATCCCGTGGAACTTCCCGCTGCTGATGCTGGCCTGGAAGATTGCGCCCGCGCTCGCCGCCGGCAACACCGTGGTGCTGAAGCCGGCCGAGTTCACCTCGCTCACCGCGCTGCTGTTCGCCGAGATCTGCGAGAAGGCGAAGCTGCCGAAAGGCGTCGTCAACATTGTCACCGGCGAGGGCGACACCGGCGCGGCCATCACCGGCCATCCGGACATCGATAAGATCGCCTTCACCGGCTCGACCGAGGTGGGGAAGATCATCCGCAAGGCCACCGCCGGTACCGGCAAGGGGCTCAGCCTCGAGCTCGGCGGCAAGTCGCCCTACATCGTCTTCGACGACGCCGACATGGATTCGGCCATCGAGGGCCTCGTCGATGCCATCTGGTTCAACCAGGGCCAGGTCTGCTGCGCCGGCTCACGCCTCCTCGTGCAGGAGTCGATCGAGGAGCGCTTCCTCGAAAAGCTCAAGAAGCGCATGTCGACCCTCCGCGTCGGCGACCCGCTCGACAAGGCCGTCGATATCGGTGCGCTGGTCGCACCGGTGCAGGTCGCGCGCGTCACCGATCTCGTGAAAAAGGGCGTCGCCGAAGGCGGCCAGCTCTACGAGCCCGATATCGACCTGCCGGCCGGCGGCGGCTGCTTCCTGAAGCCGGCGCTGATCACTGGCGTCTCGCCTGCCAACACCGTGGCGTCCGAGGAAATCTTCGGGCCGGTTCTGGTCGAGATGAGCTTCCGTACGCCGGAAGAGGCGGTCGCGCTCGCCAACAACACCCGCTACGGCCTCGCCGCGACGATCTGGACCGAGAACGTCAACCTCGCGCTCGATATCGCGCCCAAGCTCAAGGCCGGCGTGGTGTGGATCAACTCCACCAACAATTTCGACGCCGCCGTCGGCTTCGGTGGCTACAAGGAATCCGGTTTCGGTCGCGAGGGCGGCAAGGAAGGCATGGCTTCGTACCTGAAGCCGAAGTGGGAGAAGGACCTGAAACCCTTCGTCGCCGCGACGGCCAAGGCAGGCAAGTCGGCCAACCCGCTCGACGACGAAGGCGGCATCGACCAGACCGCCAAGATGTATATCGGCGGCAAGCAAGCCCGCCCGGATTCGGGCTATTCCCGTCCCGTGCATGGTCCGAACGGCGCCCTTGTCGGCGAAGTGGGCGACGGCAACCGCAAGGATATCCGCAACGCCGTAGAAGCCGCCCGCGCCGCCTCGGGCTGGGCCACCACCTCGGCCCATAACCGCGCGCAGATCCTCTACTTCCTCGCCGAGAACCTCGAATATCGCGCCGAGGAGTTCGCCGCCCGCATCAAGGCGCAGACCGGCGAGGATGGGGCGGCGGAAGTCGCGGCCTCGGTCGAACGCCTATTTGCCTTCGCCGGCTGGGCCGACAAGTACGATGGAGCCGTTCACAACCCGCCGCAGCGCATGGTTGCGACCGCCATGGTCGAAGCGCTCGGCACCATGGCCATCCTCGCGCCGCCGAGCCGGCCGCTGCTCGGCTCCATCGCGCTGATCGCCCCGGCCCTCGCCATGGGCAATACCGTGGTGCTGGTCCCGAGCGAGAAGTGGCCGCTCTCGATGACCGACTTCTACCAGGTGCTCGAGACCTCGGACGTGCCGTCCGGCGTCCTCAACATCGTCACCGGTGAGTCGAAGGTGTTGGCCAAGACCCTCTCTGAACACGACGGCATCGACGCCATCTGGTTCGCCGGCGATGCGGAGACGTCGAAGATGGTCGAGGCCGCCTCGGCGGGCAACGTCAAGCAGACCTGGACCAGCCGCGGTCTCTACTACGACCTGAGCGACGGCGAGCGCTTTGGCGGCGACTACTTCCTCCGCCGCGCCACCCAGGTGAAGAACGTCTGGATTCCCTACGGCGCCTGAGAAACCACCCGAGGCGCGACACTCACCTGAGCGGCGCTGCCTGCAGATGGCGGGGACAAGTCGTGTCCCCGCTGTGGCTCATTGCGCCCGTGCAAACGTTCCGAGCCCGGACTTGTCGAAGGCCTCGATCCAGACCGAACGCGCCTTGCCCTGCCCATCGAGTGCGAAGGTCACGCCGGTAGTGCCGGACGCATTCTCGCCGATCGTCTCGAACGTGAAAGTGTCGCGGTCGAAATGCGTGAGCCGGAACGGGCGCTCGTTCGGCCCGATCAGCATGTCGAGCCCTTCGGCGCCGGCAACCACGTCGATGGTGCCGTAGAAGTCGTTGGCGTAGCTGCCGACATAGGCGGCGTCGTTAGCCGCCGGGCCGGGGCTGGCCGGCGGCGTGTCGAAGTTGTGCGTGATTCCCTCTTCGGCCATCTGCGCGAAGATGCCGGTGAAGACGTCCCGCCACGGGTAGCGCGGTTCGCCGATAACGGCGTTGTCCATGAACTCGTTCGCCAGCCACTCCGACACGCCAGCCGGCGTCCCGTTGGTCAGCACGATCACGCCCAGCTTGTCGTCGAGCGAGATATTGACCGTCGTACCTGCACCCATGGCGAAAGCGCCCGAGTGCGAGATGGAGTGGCGCGCGTCGCCCGCATAGCCGACGTTCCAGCCCAGACCGTAGAACGAGGGCGTACCGTCCGGCGCGTAGCCGGTGATCATCATGGGCAGGTGCGCGGCGTCGAGCGGCGCGCTGGCGATAACCTGCTTGCCCTCGAACATCCCGTCATTGACCAAGAGCCGCACCCATTTCGTCAGGTCGTTCGCCGACGATGAAACGCCACCGGCCGGCGATTGCGGGTCTGGCTGGCGCTGCTCGACGAACGCCCATTTGCCATCGACCCGGACGTGGCCCGCGGCGCGGTTCTGCTCGGCCATGAAGTCGGCGTAGCGCGAACTGGTCGAGGTCATGCCCAGCGGCTTGTAGAGCCGCTCTTCCGACAACGTCTCCCAGTCCATGCCGGTTGTCGACGCGGCCGCCACCGCGGCGGCGGTGATGCCGAAATTGGTATAGGCGTAGCCGGACCGGAAGCTGGTCAGGGGCGGCTGCAAGCGCAGCCGGTGCAGCACCTCCTCCCGATCGTAGCCATAGTCCTCGAGCAGGTCGCCGGCGTGATCCGGCAGCCCCGACCGATGCGAATAGAGGTCGCGAATGGTAAGCTGGCTCGTCACCCACGGCTCCTCCAGGGCGAAGCCGGGGGTGAGGTCCGAAAGCCTCGTGTCCCAGGTGAGCTTGCCATCCCCGATCAGGCCGGAAATTACCGTCGAGCCGATGGGCTTCGAGACCGAGGCGAGCTGGAAGACCGTATCGGCATTCACCGGCTCGCCGGTCGCCACGTCGCGTACGCCAAAACCCTCTGCATAGATCACCTCGTCGCCAAGGACGACAGCAATCGCGATGCCCGGCGTCAGGTCATCAGCGATGGCCTGTTTCGCTCCGGCGGCGAGCGTGTCGAGCGCCGTCTGCAACTGCGCCGGCGGCAGCGGATCACGCTCCGCGGCAAGGGTCGTCGTCGAAACCAGGATGAGTGCGGCAAGGCCGTAACCGAGATGACGATGCAAGGCGGATCCTCCCAAAGATCGAACAGCAATGTCAGGCAAGCGGAGTGTCGGCGCTCGAATATGAACGGAGGCTGGCTGAAGGCCGGCATAGGGCCGACGTCCAAGTTTGTTCAAAGGCGGCCTGCCACCGGTCGTTCGGCCCCTGCCGCTTTGCTAGCGCCATGAAGCCGCTTATACTTTCACCATGACATTGCTCCCTCAGGAGATCATCGCGCACAAGCGTGATGGCCTCGTTCTCACATCAGGCGAAATCTCTGCCTTCATCGCCGGTCTGACCGATGGATCGGTGTCGCACGCCCAGGCTGCCGCCTTCGCCATGGCCGTGCTCTTCCGCGACATGCAGACGCCCGAACGCGTCGCGCTGACCGAAGCGATGCGTGACAGCGGCACCGTACTCGATTGGTCCGATCTCGACGGTCCGGTCGCCGACAAGCACTCGACCGGTGGGGTAGGGGACAATACCTCGCTCATGCTGGCGCCAATCCTCGCGGCTTGCGGCGTCTACGTGCCGATGATCTCCGGCCGTGGCCTCGGCCACACCGGCGGCACGCTCGACAAGTTCGATTCCATCCCCGGCTACACCACCAGCCCGGACAATGACCTGTTCCGCAAAGTGGTGAAGGAGGCCGGCTGCGCCATCATCGGCCAGACCGCCGACCTCGCCCCGGCCGACAAGGTGCTCTACGCCATCCGCGACGTGACGGGGACGGTCGAATCCATCCCGCTGATCACTGCTTCGATTCTGAGCAAGAAGCTCGCCGCCGGCCTTGGCGCCCTGATCCTCGATGTGAAAACCGGGTCGGGCGCCTTCATGCCGACGCTGGAGAAATCCCGCGCGCTGGCCGAGAGCCTCGTCTCGGTGGCCAACGGGGCAGGGCTCAGGACCGCGGCGCTCATCACCGACATGAGCGAGCCGCTCGCCACCGCCGCCGGCAACGCCCTCGAAATCCGCAATGCCGTCGATTTCCTCACCGGCAAGCACCAGGATGCACGCCTGCGCGAAGTCACGCTGGCGCTTGCTGCCGACGTGCTCGAATTGACCGGCCGCTCCGACGCCCGCGCCGCCGTAACGCGCGCGCTCGATACCGGCACGGCAGTGTCGCACTTCTCCCGCATGGTGGCGCTCCTCGGCGGCCCCGCCGACTTTGTCGAGCGGATGGACACCCATCTCGATCCCGCGCCCATCGTCAGTGATATCCTCGCGCCGTCGGCCGGTACCGTCACCGCAATCGATACGCGCGGAGTTGGTATGGGCGTAGTTGCACTTGGGGGAGGCCGCAGGCTTCCAACCGACAAGATCGACTTCGCCGTCGGATTCGATCAGATCCTTGGTCTTGGGGCTAAAACCGACGTTCAGACTGTGTTGTGTCGCATTCATGCGCGCACCGAAGATATGGCAGCAGATGCGACGCAGCGCTTCCTCGCCGCCTACACCATCGGCGACGGTCCGGCGCCGTCCCACCCCCTCATCGCCGACCATATCGGAGCGCCCTGATGCCCCGCGCCATCCTCTGCATCCTCGACAGCTTTGGCATCGGCGGCGCCCCCGACGCTGCCGACTACGGTGATACCGGCGCCGATACGCTCGGCCACATCGCCGCCAACTACCCGATTTCGCTGCCCAATCTCGATGCGCTCGGCCTCGGTGCCGCCGCGAAACTCTCAACCGGCAGCATTCCCCGCGGCCTCACGGACCAGCCCAAGGGGGGGCGCTTCGGCGTCGGTCGCGAAGTGTCGAAAGGCAAGGACACCCCGTCCGGTCATTGGGAAATCGCCGGCGTGCCGGTCCCGTTCGACTGGGGCTATTTCCCGCTGACCGAGCCAACCTTCCCGCCCGATCTGATCGCGCAACTCGTTGAAAAGGCCGGCATTCCCGGCATCCTCGGCGACAAGCACGCCTCCGGCACCACCATCATCGCCGAACTTGGCGAGGAGTCGATCAGGACCGGCAAGCCGATCTGCTACACCTCGGCCGACAGCGTGTTCCAGATCGCCGCGCACGAAACCCATTTCGGGCTCGAGCGTCTCTACCAGCTCTGCGAAACGGCCTTCGAACTGACGGCGCCGCTGAAGATCGGCCGGGTCATCGCCCGCCCCTTCGTTGGCGAGACTGCCGCCGAGTTCAAGCGCACCGGCAACCGCCGTGACTTTGCCATCGCCCCGCCCGAGCCGACCCTGCTCGATCGCGCCAAGGAGGCAGGCCGGCAGGTTTATGCCATCGGCAAGATCTCGGACATCTACGCGGCGCACGGCGTCACCCACAAGATCAAGGCCACCGGCAACATGGCCCTGTTCGACCGCACGCTCGAAGCCATGGAAATGGCAGCGGACGGCGCGTTCATCATGACCAACTTCGTCGATTTCGATCAGGATTTCGGCCATCGCCGGGACGTGCCTGGCTACGCCCAGGCCCTCGAGCAGTTCGATGCCCGCATCCCGGAACTGATCGCGGCGCTGCGCCCGGACGATCTCGTGGTCTTCACGTCCGACCACGGCAACGATCCGACCTGGCGCGGCACCGATCACACGCGCGAGCAGACGCCGATTCTGGCCTTTTCCCCAGCGCTGGGGCCCGGAACCATTGGCATCCGGCCGACCTTTGCGGATATAGGTGAGAGTATCGCCCGCTGGCTCGGCCTTGCACCTGGCCCGCACGGGAAATCCTTCCTCTAGCCTATGGGGCCCAGCATGCGCGGCGTCACCGTCATCGACCACCCGCTGATCCAGCACAAGCTGACGATCATGCGCGACAAGGACACCTCGATCGCCAGCTTCCGGCGCCTGCTGCGCGAGATCGCGCACCTCATGTGCTACGAGGTGACGCGCGATCTCGAGCTCGAGATGATTCCGATCGACACCCCGATGACGCGCATGGAAGCGCCGACCATCAAGGGCAAAAAGCTGGTCTTCGCTTCGATCCTCCGCGCCGGCAACGGCCTCCTCGACGGCATGCTCGATCTCGTCCCGGCCGCCCGCGTGGCCCATATCGGCATCTATCGCGACCACGAGACGCTGCAGCCGGTCGAATACTACTTCAAGGCCCCGTCCGAGCTCGACAACCGCCTGATCATCGTCGTCGATCCGATGCTGGCGACCGCCAATTCATCAATCGCAGCGGTCGACAAGCTCAAGGAACGCGGCGCCAACAACATCCGCTTCCTCTGCCTTCTCGCTGCCCCCGAGGGCATCGAGAAATTCTCGACCGCCCATCCGGACGTGCCGATATTCTCCGCCGCCATCGACAGCCATCTCAACGAGAAGGGCTACATCATCCCCGGCCTCGGCGACGCCGGCGACCGCATGTACGGCACGAAGTAGGGGGTCATAGAGGCAGCGTTGCCCCTCCGCCGGCTGGCGCCAGCACCTCCCCGCCCCGCCGGGGAGGATGGCTGTGGCACGTTCTCGCCCCAAGCGGCGATCCCGCGTCGGGGCTGCTTACGCCTTCTTCAGCGGCATGCCGAGGCCGATCAGCTCCTTGCGGACCTGCGCGGGGTTCTGGAAGTGGATGCCGTGCATGCCGAACTTGCGGGCAGCAACGATGTTGGTCTCGCTGTCATCGATGAACACGCACATTTCGGGCGCGAGGCTGTAGCGCTCGCAGAACAGGCGATAGAGCCGCGGATCGGGCTTCACCATCTGCTCGAGGCCCGAGACCACGACGCCGTCGAACTTCTCAAGGAACGGCCATTCGCCGAGGCAGCTGACCCACTTCTCCCAGGAGAAGTTGGTGATGGCGAAGGTCGGGATTTCCTGCTCGATGAACTCGTTGTGGATGTCGATCGTGCCCTGGATGAAGTCGCCCAGCGTCTCCTTCCAGCGCTTGTCGTAGGCCTGGATCTCGCGCCAGTAGCGCGGGTTGCGGGTGATCAGCTTGGCGACGCCCTCGGCATAGATGTCGCCGGCATCGAACTCCATATTCCAGTCAAGCGTGCAGATCGTGTCGTGGAACCACTGCGCTTCCTCTTCGGTCTCGAAGAGCTTGCGAAACAGGTACATGGGGTTCCAGTCGACGAACACCCCTCCGAGGTCGAAAACTGGGATCAGGGTGTCGGTCATCGGAGCGTGCCTCTTTGTGGTTGCGCCGGGCTATTCGCACGGCGACACCGGATCGGCAAGCTCAACTGTCCTCGTCGAGCGCGATCGGGTCTTCGAAGCGAGGCAGGAAGTACTCGACGTGACGCAGGTTGACCGTGTCCGAAATGATGTAGTTCACGATCGGGCGGTACGGGTAGTCGACTTCGGCGGCGATCAGGTAGCCGCTCGCGCCCTGCGCCAGCTGGCTGATCCTGGTCGTCGACTCGAGCGGGAACGGGCTGTCGTCCTCGCGCTGCACGCCGCTGCCACTGGCACGGCTCCAGATCACCGTCGCTACGCCGTCCTCGTCGATCTGGACCAGCGAAACCACCTGGGCAAGGCCGGTGGTATTGAGGGGCTGCATCACCGTTGTCGCCGCGGTGAAATAGTCGTTGAGCGTCGAGAGGGCGATGGAGTCCTTCTGGCGCGCCACGAGGTCGGCCACCGAGCTGGCGAGGATAGCGACCTTCTGGTCGGCCGTGTAGAGCCGCGACACCTCGACTGAGCCGAGGTAGAGCCCCAGCAGCAGCGGCAGCACCAGCGCGAACTCGACGGCGGCGACGCCGCGCTCGTCCTTGAGGCCAGCCCTCCAGGCTTTGCGGATCATGTGCAATCGCTGCATCCGAAGGGCTCGTTTCTGAAAACGCGGGAGGCGCCCAGCAGGCGGCTGCCGTCGGGCAGGGTGCCGAAATTGAAGCCGGGCAGGTTCAACAGGGTCGGCCACTTGTAGAAGGCCCGGACCAGGACGACGTCGCCGCCGACGCCGGGCACATAGTCGCTCGCCATGGTCCAGTCGCAGGTAACCTCGGTGCAGTCGTCCTCAACTTCGAGCGGGTAGCCGACGGCCGCCTCGGTGAAGTCCTCGATGACGGCGACGCTGACGCGCATGCGGGCGCTGGGACCGTTGGTGCAGTCGAACATGCCGTAGAGCCGATCGCAAATGGCGGCGCGGTAGTCGTCGCCATCCCACTCCGCAGTCTGTGCCTGCCCGGTGCGAACGAGACGAGACGTGTCCTGCACGGCGCTGTCGAGGACCTGGCCGGCGAGGAAGACCATCGCCGTTTCGAGGGTGGCGCCGACGATCATGAAGAAGGGGACTGCAAGGATGCCGAACTCGATGGCCGTCACGCCACGTTCGTCGCGGCCGAACTGTCGGCTGCGCCGTATGAACGGCCTTATCATCCTCTTCAAGAGAGCATCGCGCTTGCGCATAGTGAGCCCCGCATACCACTGCGCGACCCAAGCTAGAAGCAACCACCTAGTTAATGGTTAGTGCGGACGCAGCATTTGCGGCGAAGCGACTGTGTGCTTAACGGCGAGTTACTGTGAAGCCGCGGCGGCAATTGTCTGCGACGAGCCGATTGTGGTGCCGGTAAAGTCGCCGTCGTCGCCGAGCATGATCGTCGGCTGGCAGGTGGGCTCGCACGAGAGGCTGGTCCGCCGGTCGCCCATATAGACGGTGACGACGCCCGCCTGGTCCTGGATCACCTCGACCAGGGTGTCGGCAATCGGGCTGCCCCGGTTGTCGAGCACGATCAGGTTGGTCTGGCCATAGGCCTTGCCGGTGAGCACCAGGGTCTGCGGATCCTGGATCGTAACGTCTGCAATCGCGGGATTGCCGACGATCACCGTGGAGGCAGGGGCGTTGATCCTGAGGATGCGGGCCATGTTCACCTTGACGCTGACCGGGGCGCTTTCGGCCAGGGTAAGCGCCGGCGCCATCAGCATCGGCAACGCGATCAGAGCGACAAGGCTGGTACGGAAAGACATGGGGCGACCCTGGAAAAACGGTACTCGAACACAAACAGAGTGTTGCGCGGAATGGTGAACAAATCGCAAATGCCTTCGCACGCGTAATGCGCGCGCGCCCGCGTTCGTTTTACTTTAACGGCGCAGCGATCAATTTGACGGGCTACTTTAACGATCCGCTCAGCATGCTCTAAAGCCTTGTATTCCGGGGCTTTGCGGGCCTCAACATTAACTCAATGTCAAGAGGTCGAGCAGTAGCGTCAGGCCATGTTCGATGTGTGACGTGTCGAACGGTGCAAGAACGCATCAAATGATGCGATCACAAGAATGACGTGTGCAAGGAGCCAATAAAATGAACACTGTTGCTCGTTTCGTGAACGACGAATCCGGCGCCACCGCGATTGAGTACGGCCTGATTGCCGCTCTCATCGCCGTCGGTATCATCGCCGCCGCTACCGCTCTCGGTGGCAGCCTCTCGGGTCTGTTCTCGGCGATCTCGACCCAGCTGGGTACCGCCACCGAAGACATCCCGTCGACCTAATAGGTCACTTCGGGCTCATGAATGCGAAAGGGACCCCGCGGGGTCCCTTTCTGTTTCTGGTTTCTTAACCACGAACCATCGAGAGTGGCGCCGCCGGGCAAGCCGGCGCCCCAACCGCCGCCAGATCATGCCAACACTCATCGCCGTCCCGCTGCTGTTCGTGTTTCCGGCTCTGATGGCTTATGCGGCCTGTTCGGATCTGCTGACCATGCGGATCTCCAACAAGATGGTACTGATCCTTGTCGCGGCCTTCTTCGTCCTGGCGCTCATCGTCGGCATGCCGCTCGAGCAGGTCGGTGTCCATGCGCTGACCGCGATCGTAGTCCTGCTCGTTGCCTTCAGTTTCTTTGCCTTCGGCTGGATCGGTGGCGGCGACGCCAAGCTGATCGCCGCGACGGCGCTGTGGTTCGGCTTTCCAGGCTCAGTCGCCTACCTGATCTACGCCTCGCTCCTCGGCGGTAGCCTCACCCTGGCATTGCTCGGGGTACGCCGTTTGCCGCTGCCGCCGCAGCTCAAGTTCGTCGGCTGGATCGAAAAGCTGCACGACGCCAAGACCGGGGTGCCTTATGGCATCGCGCTCGCCGCGGCAGGACTGGCGGTTTACCCGACCAGCATAGTCTTTCAGCGCCTCATCGGCTGAAAGTCTTCGAGCTACGACTCGTTAACCGTAATAGACAAGCTTCGATTAACCAAACTTTGACCCTTTGCACGGATAGTCGTTGCCAAGTGTAACCGGGCCTTTGGGGGCTCAGTAGGCTTGGAGTCTGGGCCATGCGTGCCTCGCGTATTATCCTGCTGTTCGTTGCTTTGCTGGCAGGCGGGTTGGCGGCTTTCCTCGCAATGCGACAGGGCACACCGCAACAGGTCGCGGTGCCCGGCCCGACGCAGATCGTCGAGGAACAAAAGACCAAGATTCTCGTCGCCAAGGCGCCGATCGGCGTCGGCCAGCGGCTGAGCTCGGACACCATCGAGTGGATGGACTGGCCTGAACTCTCGGTGCGCGATGAATATGTCACCGAAACCGAACTCCCCGATGCGTTGACCCAGATGAAGGGCACGGTCGCCCGCTTCGAGATCTTCATCGGCGAGCCGATCTCCGACCAGAAGCTGGTGCGGTCCGACCAGGGCTATCTATCGGCGGTGCTGCCCAAGGGCATGCGCGGCGTCTCGGTGCCGGTGAGCGCCGACGCGGCGGCCGGCGGCTTCGTGGTCCCTAATGATCGCGTCGACGTGGTGCTGACCCGCGGCGGCGTCAGCCAGACCATCCTCGCCAACGTCAAGGTCCTCGCCATCGGCACCCGTCTCGGCCAGATCAACCAGGCGGCCAAGAAAGAGGGCGAGGACAGCAAGGCGACCGACGTCGCCACCTTCCAGGGCGGCACCATCGCCACCCTTGAGCTGACGCCGGTGCAGGGCGAGATGGTGATCAACGCCACCCGCCTCGGCAAGCTCTCGGTGGTCCTGCGCTCGATCGCCGATTTCGCCCAGTCACCGGGCGATGCGATCCGCAACGAGACCAGCCGGGCGATCAAGATGATCCGCTACGGCAAGGACGCGACCGTGATGCCGGCCAGCGGCGGTACGCCCGAAGTCACCGAAGCCGCCTACGCCGAGTCTGCGCCCGACGACCTGCCGCCGGACGAAGAGTCGCTCGTCTTCGATGAGTCCGCAAACAAAGAGTCCGGCTCAGAAGAGCAGGCAGAATGATGCGTGAGGATAACGTGATGACCCCGGTTCCCGTCCGCCCCATGCGCGGCTTGGTTGCGCGATCCCTGCGCCTGATGGTCGCCGCGGCGGCGCTCGGCGCGACTCTCGGGCTGGCCTCGCTCGGCATCGCCACCGCACAGGCGGCAGAGTCCTCGCACCTCAAGCTCACCGCCAGCGGCTTCGGCTCCACCCAGCAGGTGAGCCTGAAGCTCAACAAGTCGATGCTGGTCGATCTGCCCGTCGACGCCCAGGAAGTCATCGTCTCGCAGCCCGGCGTCGCCAATGCGATCCTGCGCTCGAAGCGCCGCGCCATCGTCCAGGCCCTCGGCCCGGGTGACACCAACATCTTCTTCATGGACGCCTCGGGCCGCACCATCCTCGTTCTCGATGTGAGCACCAAGGGCACCAACAACGAGAGCTCGAGCGTCACCGCAGTCCTGCGCGACACCTACGACAAGGTCATCCCCAACTCGAATATCGATGTCGAAGCCGTGGCGATGACCGATGCCACCGGCAAGATCATCAACCGCGTCGTGCTCTCCGGCTCGGCCGCGAATGCTGACGACCTGCATAAGGCCCTCTCGATCGCCGCCCAGTTCGCCGGTGGGCCCGACAACGTCACCAGCGTGCTCGATGTCGGCGGTACCCAGCAGGTGATGATCAAGGTCACCGTGGCCGAGGTGAATCGCAGCCTTGCCAAGGAGTTCGGCATCAACCTGACCGGCGGCATGAACAACGGTGGAGTGACGACCAGCTTCGTCTCCCGCCAGCCGATCGGCGGCGTTTCGAACATCTTCACCAATAACGGCGTCGATATCGGTGTGTCGGCCGGGCCGCTCACGATCGATGCCCAGATCCGAGCCATGGAGCAGCGCGGCGCTGCCCGCACGCTGGCCGAGCCGGTGCTGACCGCGATTTCCGGCCAGACCGCCTCGTTCAACGCCGGCGGACAGTTCCCGGTGCCGACCGGCGTCTCGGACGACACTGTGTCCTTCGCCTACCAGGATTTCGGCGTGACGCTCGACTTCACGCCTACCATCAAGTCGAACGGCACCATCGGCCTGCAGATCGATACCTCGAGCAGCGAGCTCAGCCCCGAAGGCAGCATCACTGTCGGCACGATTACGCTGCCGGGCATCAAGAAGCGCTCGGCCAAGACCAGCGTCGAAGTCGGCGCCGGCATGACGCTCGCGATCGGCGGCCTGATCCAGGAATCGACCCGCGCGCAGGTGCACCGGCTGCCCGGCCTCGGCGATATCCCGATCCTCGGCGCCCTGTTCCGCTCGCGCGATTTCATCCGCTCGCAGACCGAACTGGTGATCCTCGTGACCCCCTACCTGGCCCAGGCCACGCGGGAGGCTCCCGAAACCCCTGCCGACAGGATGGTATTTGCTAACGATGCCGAGGCTATTTTCCTCGGGCGTATCGAGACGATGTACGGTGTCGGCCCTGCCGGCACGCGCGGGAGCTACGACGGCAACGTCGGCTTCGTGCTGGATTGATGGAGTAGGTTGTCATGAGTTTGCTCTCCCGCGATGGCGGCAAGGCCGCCGAGGAACAAGTGCTGGACGTGGCCGCCGGCGCCCGCCTGATCCCGCGCATCACCATCCAGGCCTTCTGCGAGCATTCGCAGACCGCCCAGCTGGTCGAGTCGGCGGTGCATGACCGGCGCATGTCGAAGGTCGCGCTGACCACGCATAATGGCGGCCTCGAGGGCGCCATCGAGACCTACAAGGCGAACCCGACGCCGAACCTGATCCTCGTCGAGACCTCGCTGCCGACCGAAGAGATTCCCCACGCCCTCGAGCGCCTCGCCGAAGTCTGCGATGCCTCGACCCGGCTGATCGTCCTCGGCCACGTCAACGACGTGCTGCTCTATCGCGAGCTCATCCGCTCCGGCGTCTCCGAGTATATCGTGCTGCCCGCGTCGGCCCCGACGATCGTCTCGGCGATCACCGAGCTGTTCGCCGCCGAGGGCGCCGCCCCGATCGGCAGGACCGTCGGCTTCATCTCGGCCAAGGGTGGTGCCGGCAGTTCGACCGTCGCGCATAATGTCGCCTGGGCGGTGAGCCAGCACCTACGCCAGGACACACTGATCCTCGATCTCGACCTGCCGTTCGGCACCGCAGGCCTGAACTTCAACCAGGACCCGCCTCACGGCATCGCCGACGCCATCGGCAACAATGCCCAGAAGATGGACCAGACCATGCTGGACCGCCTGATGAGCAAGGCGGCCAACCATGTGAGCCTGCTGACCGCGCCGGCCATGCTCGACCGCACCTTCGATTTCGAGGAGCGCGAGTTCGAGCAGATCCTCGAGCTGAGCCAGAAATCGACGCCGGTCGTGGTGCTCGACCTGCCGCACACCTGGAACGCCTGGGTGCGCTACACCATTGCCACCATCGACGAGATCGTGATCGTCGCCGAACCAGACCTGGCGAACCTTCGCAACGCCAAGAACCTCTCCGACACCATCAAGGCCCTGCGCCCCACCGAGAGCGAGCCGATGCTGGTGATCAACAAGGTCGGCATTCCGCGCCGGCCCGAGATCGCCCCGACCGAGTTCGCGACCTCTGTCGAGTGCCGGCTGCTGGGCCAGGTCGGCTTCGACGCCGCCACTTTCGGCACCGCTGCCAATAACGGGCAGATGATCGCCGAGGTCTCCGCCAACAACAAGGCCAACGACGTGTTCCGCCTGATCGGCATGCACGTCACCGGCCGCAACGCCCCGGAACGAGCGGCCTCCGCCATGGGTGGGCTAAAGCTCCCGTTCCTCAAGAAGAAGCGCGCCTGAGGGCTTTCTGAATGTTCGGTAGACGTACCACTTTCGGCGGCAATACTCCCGGTGCGGCACCCGTCCCGCGGCCCCAGGCCATTCCCGCGGCACCGGCCGCAAGGGCGGAGCCTTCTAGGGCGCTCGATACCGCCAAGCGCCCCGACGAAGTCATCGACGTGCGCAGCCCCGAAGCGGCGACGCGCGACAAGGAGTATTTCCAGACCAAGTCGGCCATCTTCAACGCCCTGATCGACTCGATCGACCTCAGCCAGCTCGCCACCATGGAGCAGGAGACGGCACGCGAGGAAATCCGCGACATCGTCGCCGAGATCATCGCACTCAAGTCGATCATCATGTCGATCTCCGAACAGGAAGACCTGCTCGAAGACATCTGCAACGACGTGCTCGGCTACGGCCCGCTCGAACCGCTGCTGGCACGCGACGACATCGCCGACATCATGGTGAACGGGTCGCAGAAATGCTACATTGAGGTCGGCGGCAAGGTGAAGCTCACCAACGTCCGCTTCCGCGACGACGCGCACCTGATGAACGTGTGCCAGCGCATCGTGTCGCAGGTCGGCCGCCGCGTCGACGAAAGCTCCCCCATCTGCGACGCCCGCCTGCCCGACGGCTCGCGCGTCAACGTGATTGCCCCGCCGCTGGCCATCGACGGCGCCGCACTCACCATTCGTAAGTTCAAGAAGGACAAGCTGACCCTGCCTCAGCTGGTCAAGTACAACTCGATCTCGCCTGAAGGCGCCGAGGTGCTGCGCATCCTCGGCCGCGTGCGCGCCAACATCCTGATCTCGGGCGGTACCGGCTCGGGCAAGACCACGCTGCTCAACGCCCTCACCGGCTTCATCGAGAAGGACGAGCGCGTCATCACCTGCGAGGACTCGGCCGAACTGCAGCTGCAGCAGCCGCATGTCGTGCGTCTCGAAACCCGTCCGCCCAACCTCGAGGGCGAAGGCGAGATCACCATGCGCGATCTCGTCAAGAACTGCCTGCGTATGCGTCCCGAACGCATCATCGTGGGCGAAGTGCGTGGACCCGAGGCCTTCGACCTGCTGCAGGCGATGAACACCGGCCACGACGGCTCGATGGGCACGCTCCACGCCAACAGCCCGCGCGAGGCCCTCAGCCGTCTCGAATCGATGATCACCATGGGCGGCTATGCCCTGCCCAGCCGCACCATCCGCGAGATGATCTGTTCCTCGATCGACGTGATCGTGCAGGCGGCGCGCCTGCGCGACGGTTCGCGCCGCATCACCCACATTTCCGAAGTGCTGGGCATGGAAGGCGACGTCATCGTCACCCAGGACATCTTCCTCTACGACATCACCGGCGAAGACGCGAACGGCAACCTGATCGGCCGCCACCGCTCGACCGGCATCACCAAGCCGAACTTCACCGAACGCGCCCGCTACTTCAACGAAGAGCCCAACCTGGTCGAGGCGCTCGAGAAGTCGAACATCGAGCAGCACGAAATCCTCGGGTCATAAGGTCACGCATGAGCCCGCTTATCTACGCCATCCTCGCCGCAATCGCCGTAGCCGCCGCGGGCTTCGCGCTCGTGCCCTCGGTGCTCGGCAGCGGCCGCCGCGCCGACAAGCGCATGAAGGCAATGCAGGGCGACGGCCGCAACGCCCGCATCGCCGGCGAGGCCAACCGGGAACGCGATACCCGCCGCAAGGAACTCCAGCAGACGCTGAAGGCCCAGACAGCGGCTCTCGAGAAGAAGAAAAAGAACATCCCGCTGCGCGACCGGCTCTACCAGGCCGGCATGAAGATCAAGCCCGCCGCCTTCATCCGTAACTCGGTGATCGTCGGCCTCGTCGTCGCCGTCATCTGCTTCGTGCTGCAGCTCGACTGGTACTACTGGGTCATCTTCGGCGTCACCGGCGGCTACCTGCTGCCGCGCATGTACCTCAACCGCCGCCGCAAGAAGTACCAGAACGCCTTCCTCGATGAGCTGCCCAACGCGGTGGAAGCCATCGTTCGCGGCGTGAAGTCCGGTCTGCCGCTCAACGATTCCATGCGCCTCGTGGCCAAGGAAGCCAAGGATCCGATCAAGAGCGATTTCCAGCGGGTGCTGGACCAGCAGTCGGTCGGCAAGACCATCCAGGAGGCGGTGACGACGCTCTACGATCGCGTGCCGCTGCCCGAGGTCAACTTCTTCATCGTCGTCATCACCGTGCAGGCGCAGGCCGGCGGCAACCTCTCCGAAGCGCTGGGCAACCTCGCTCGCGTGCTGCGTAACCGCAAGAAGATGAAGCAGAAGGTCAAGGCCATGTCGTCCGAAGCCAAGGCGTCGGCCGGCATCATCGGCTCGCTGCCGATCATCGTCGCCATCCTCGTGTCGCTGACGACGCCGACCTACCTGCTGCCGATGGTGCAGACCCAGATCGGCAACATCATGCTCGGCATCGCGGCAATCCTCATGTTCATGGGCGGTTTCATCATGAACAAGATGATCCAGTTCGACGTCTAGGAGACACGGCGTTGGACCGGCTGATCGACACCCTTACCGACCCCCAGTTCCTGATCGCGGCACTTGCCGCCATCGCTGCGGCGGCTGCCGTCTTCTCGATCGGTGCCACCTTCTTTTCCGGCGGCTCGAAGATCCGGCAGCGCATCAAGCGCGTGGCGCTCGAACGCGAGAAGATGCGCGCCATGGAAATGGCCCGCCTGCGTGGCACCGGGGAAGCCGAGCAGGGCACGCGCACCATCCGCCACGTCCAGAGCAAGGACTACATGAAGAACGTCGTCGAGCGTTTCTCGCTCGAGAAGGCGTTCATGGACGAAGGCACCGCCGACAAGCTGGCCCGTGCGGGCTATCGCGGCCAGTCGGCGATGACCACCTGGCTGTTCATCCGCTTCGTCACCCCGTTCGTGCTGTTCGTCCTCGCCTTCGCGTACATGAGCCTGACGGTGTTTGCCGACAAGCCGCTGTGGATGAACGCGATCTACGCGCTGCTGGTGGGCCTGATCGGCGCCTACCTGCCCTTCGTCCTGCTGTCGAACCAGACCATCAAGCGCCAGCAGTCGATCCGTCGCGCCTGGCCCGATGCCCTCGACCTCGTGCTGCTCTGCGTCGAGGCCGGCATGTCGGTCGAGCACGCGCTGAAGCGCGTCGCCAAGGAGATCGGCGCGCAGAGCGTCGAGCTGGCCGAAGAGATGACGCTGACGACCGCCGAACTCAGCTTCCTCGAAGATCGGACTCGCGCCTACGAGAACCTCGGTCGCCGCACCGGGCTCGACAACGTGAAATCGGTGATGCAGGCGCTGATCCAGGCCGAGCGCCACGGTACCTCGGTCGGCTCCTCGCTCCGCGTCATGGCCGAGGAAGGTCGCGAGCAGCGGATGATGGAAGCCGAGAAGAAGGCTGCCGCCCTGCCGCCCAAGCTCACCGTGCCGCTGATCGTCTTCTTCCTGCCGGTGCTGTTCATCGTCATCATCTCGCCGGCAATCATCCGCGTGTTCTCGAACAGCTACTTCAGCGGCGGCGGCTGACCGGCAACGGGCAGGGACCGGAAACAGAAGAGGCGCCCGCGGGCGCCTTCTTCGTTTCCAGCCAATCGACTAGGGTCCGCTAGCCCTGCTGCTTCACCAGGTCCCAGCGGTTCTGCTGGGTCAGCATCGCCTTGATATAGGCCATGTTGGCCTCGACCTGGTCGGGCGGTAGTTCGGCCGCAAAGAGGCTGCGGCTTTCGTCGAAGCGGCCCTGCAGCCCGATGACGAGGGCGAGATTCTGACGCACCTGGGTGGTGGCGCCCCGCATCTTCACCGCCATGCGCAGTTCGGACTCGGCTTTGTCGAGCTCGTTGGTCATCGCGTAGGAGAGGCCAAGATTGGCGTGGATCGAGGCCTGGTCCGGGGCGATCTTCATCGCCTGTGCATAGAGGCTCCGGGCCTGGGTGTTCTTGCCGCCCTGGTCGAGAATCGCGCCCTTGACCATCAGCTCATTCCAGCCCGGGCTCGCCGGGTCGATGGCCCGGTCGATGATGTTGAGCGCGCGCTCGAACTGGCCCGATGCCGCCAGTGCCTTGGCGAAAGCGACCAGCATCTCGCGATCGTCCTTGAACTTCGTGACGCCGTTCTCGAGCACCGCCACGGCCTGGCCGGCCTGGCCATTCGCCCGCAATGCGGCGGAGTAGTAGAGGATGGTGGCGCGATCGCCGGGGTTCTTCTTGTAGTGCTGCGCCAGCTGCGACAGTGCTGCCGCCTGCTTGCCGGCAAGCCCGGTGCTGGGCTGGTCTCCGATGGCGCCGGTCGTCGTCGGGTTGGACGCGCAGGCCGTAAGCGCGATGGCGGCGACACCTGCGAGGAGCAGCTTGCGCCACGGCTTCAGCGACGGACGGACGGAACGGGACAGCACGGCGCAATTCCTCGTGGGCACGTACTGAAGCAATAATTGATTAACCCTAACAGCGGGTTAAACCCGGGCGTCCGGTCGTTGTCACGAAGAGGCCGGGGGCGTACATATCTTGGCTCCCGCCGCACGATGGACCTGACGATGGCCAAGCCAAAAACGCTCCCCCTCATCGCCGTGGAGGACGGCAAGCTGCCATCGACCCTCCCGCCCATGCAGTCGAATTGGGCGAAGGCGCAGGGCTTCACCGGCCAGCGCGGGCGCCTGCTGCCGGTGCCGGGGGAGGAGGGCAGCCTCGCCGGCTACCTGTTCGGGCTGGGCGAGACGGCCGGCCGGTCGCCACTCATTCTCGGCACGGCCGCCGCGGCGCTCGAACCGGGCCGCTACAGCCTCGCCGGCGACTTCGGCGACCCCACCATCGCAGCGCTCGCCTTCCGCCTCGGTGCCTATCGCTACGACCGCTACCGCAAGTCGCGCGAACCGGTGCTGCTTGACGATGTTGCCGGCGCCGACATGGCGGAGGTGACCCGGCTCGCCGACGCCGCCTATCTGGCGCGGGATCTGGTCAACACGCCGGCCAACGATCTTGGGCCGGCTGCGCTCGAAAGGGAGATCCGTTCCTTCTGCAAGCGCCACAAGCTCGAGGTGAATGTCATCGTCGGCGACGACCTCCTCAAGGAGAACTTCCCGATGATCCATGCCGTCGGCCGAGCCGCGACCGAGGCGCCGCGACTGGTCGACTTCAGCTGGGGCAGGGCGAAGGACCCGAAGGTCACCCTGGTCGGCAAGGGCGTGACCTTCGATACCGGCGGCCTCGACATCAAGCCCTCGTCCGGCATGCTTCTGATGAAGAAGGACATGGGCGGCGCCGCCAACATCCTCGGCCTCGCCCACGCGATCATCGACGCGCGTTTGCGGGTCCGGCTGCGGGTGCTGATACCCATCGTCGAGAATGCCATCGCCGGCCCGGCCTTCCGTCCCGGCGACATCCTCAGGGCCCGCAATGGCTCGACCGTAGAGATCGGCAACACCGATGCCGAGGGACGGCTGATCCTCGGCGATGCGCTTGCCCTCGCCGACGAAGAAGGCCCGGAACTGGTGGTGGACATGGCCACCCTCACCGGCGCTGCGCGCGCTGCGCTCGGCCCGGAGTTGCCGCCGCTCTATTCGACCGATGACGACGTGGCTGCCGGCATCATCGCGGCGGGTGCGCCGTCCGATGACCTGCTATGGCGCATGCCGCTGCACGCCCCCTATGAGTCGATGCTGTCGTCGAAGGTCGCCGACATCAACAATGCCGGCTCCGGCGGATTTGCCGGATCGATCACCGCCGCGCTGTTCCTGAAGCGCTTCGTCAAGCAGGCTAAGGCCTGGGTTCATCTCGATATCTACGCCTGGGCCCCGGAAGCACGTCCCGGCCGTTCTCATGGCGGCACGGACCAAGGCATCCGCGCGGTCTATCACTACCTAAGGCAACGATATAGTTGACAAAGTCAACGAATTGACGCTGAACTGTCGTCCATCATGGATGACAGTGATCGCATTGCCGAGATCCGCCGCTTCAACCGCGCCTTCGCGCGATGGTTGCAGCTGTTCAACGACCATTATTCCAAAACGGAGTTCAGTCCGGCCGAAAGCCGGATGCTGTACGAACTCGACGCTGCCAAGCAGGCCAGCGCGGCGGACCTTGCCCGCGCCATGGGCGTCGATCCGGCCTATATGAGCCGCATGGTGCAAAAGCTCGCGGCGCAGGGACTTCTCGCCGTGACCCAGGGCACCACCGACCGCCGTCGCAGCGAGCTGGCGCTTACCCCTGAGGGTGACGCAGTCTTCGCCCGCCAGAACACCCTCGCCGACGAAACGATTGCCAGGCTTATCTCACCGCTCGGGGAGACCGAGCGCGGCGAGCTGGTCTCGGCGATGCAGACCATCCTGCGGATCCTCGAGCGCGAGGACGACGGCGCCGCCATCGTTCTGCGACCGCCGCGGGTGGGCGACATCGCCCACGTGGTCGCCCGCCAGGCCGTCATCTATGCCGAGGAGTTCGGCTGGAACGGCACCTACGAGGGACTGGCCGCGGAGATCGCTGGGAAGTTCCTGCAGGATTTCGACCCGGCCGTAGAAGGCGCATGGATCGCTGAGCGTTCCGGGCGGATCATCGGCTCGGTCTTCGTCGTCGATGCCGGCAAGGGCGTCGCCCAGCTGCGCCTGCTCTATGTCGAGCGCGAAGCCCGGGGACTGCGCGTCGGCAGGCTGCTCGTCGACCAGGTGATCGCCTTCGCCCGCGACAAGGGCTACCGCAAGGTGCGCCTGTGGACCCAGTCGGACCTCGTCGCGGCCCGCAAGCTCTATGCCGCGGCCGGCTTCAGCCTCGTCGAGAGCAAGCCGCACCACAGCTTCGGGCGTGATCTCACCGGCGAATACTGGGAACTGTCGCTTCAGTAGCCCCGGCTGCGATCGACAATGTTCGGCAGCGGCTGCCCCGCTATGTGGTCGCGGATCACCTGCGAGAAGTAGGCGACGCCGGTCTTTTCGGTCGAGGCGCCCGCGATGTGCGGGGTGAAAAGCACGTTGTCGAGCTCCCATAGCGGGCTGTCCTGCGGCAGCGGCTCGGTTTCGTAGACGTCGAGGCTGGCCGAGCCGAGCGTGCCGTCGGTCAGTGCACGCACGAGCTCCGCCTCGCGCTGGTGCCCGCCGCGCCCGCAATTGATCAACGCCGGGCCATACCCGTCGAGGCCGCCACCGCGGAGCTTGGACACCGTCTCGTAGTTGAGGATGCCATGCGTCTCGGGCGTCAGCGGCAGCACGTTGACGAGGATGTCGGTCTCGCCGAGGAAGGTATCGAACTCCTCCGGGCCGGCGAAGGTCGGGGTGCCCTCGATCTCCTTGCGGCTCCGCGCCCAGCCGCGCGTCTTGAAGCCGATGGCCTGCAGCATGCGGATCGCCTCGCTGCCGATCATGCCGAGCCCCATGACGCCCACTGTCGTATGCCAGGCCGGCGCGGGATAGAGCTGCGACCAGCGCTTTGCCGCCTTGTCGCGGGCAAAGCGCGTGTCGAGGCGGTGATGGGCGAGGACGCCCGAAAGGATGTAGTCGCACATCTGCTGCGTCAGCGCCTTGTCCATGAACCGCACGACCGGCACGTCGGCCGGCAGGGCGGGATGGCGCAGCACCGCGTCGACGCCGGCCCCGAGCGACAGGATCGCCTTGAGGTTGGTTAGCCCGTCGAACGCATCGGCCTTGGGCTTCCAGATGAAGATGTAGTCGACCGCGGCCGGATCATACTGGTCCGCGCGCGTCACCACTTTCACACCGGGCAGGGCGGCAGCGTAGCCGTCGGCCCAGCGGCGCTCGTTGAAATCGGCGAGGTGGAGCAGCAAGGTCGTCATGTCGGGTTCCCAAAACGAAAGAGCCGCACCATGGGCGCGGCTCTGAAATCAGGTGCGATAGGCAGCGCTCGCTTACTGCGAAGCGGCCGGAGCTTCGGTGGTCGCCGGGGCCGGAGTGCCCTCGACCGAGGTTTCCGCGTCGGTAGTGGTCGGCGTCTCGACGGCGCCGGCATCGGTTGCCACGGGCGCCGCATCGGCCGGGGCCGCGGCAGCATCGGCAGGAGCAGCGGCAGCATCGGCAGGAGCAGCGGCATCGGCCGGAGCTGCTGCGTCGGCAGCCGGAGCAGCTTCCGCGGCGGGGAACGGCACCGGCGAGGGCGACAGCGTCTGCAGGTAGGCCAGGAGGTTGGCGCGCTCCGCCGGATCCTTGATGCCGGCAAAGGCCATCTTGGTGCCAGGCGTAAAGGTCTTGGGCGAGGTCAGGAAGGCATTGAGGTTCTCGTACGACCAGAGGTCGCCGGCCGCCTTGTGCTCTTCCATGCCGGCCGAATAGGCAAAGCCCTCGTGGCTGCCGATCAGCCGATCGACAACGCCGTAGAGGCCGGGGCCCGTCTTGTTGGCTTCGCCTTCGCCGAAGTTGTGGCAGCTTGCGCACTTCTTCGAGACAGCCTGGCCGGCGGTTGCGTCGGCGCTGGCGAGCAGCGTGCCGAGCGGAATTTCCGGCGCAGCCTCTGCGGCCTCATCGCCACCATGCTCGCCGGGCGCCTCGGCTTCCGCCAGCGCGTAGCCGGGACCACGGTCCACGATCGGGTGGTAGATGGCTTCGGCCAGGAACCCCACGCCCATGACGAAAAGCAGGGTGCCAAGGATGGCGCCAATGATCTTGTTGAGTTCGAACGAATCCATCGCGGGTATCTTAGCCTTTGGACGCCGGTTTGCCGAACGGCGGAACAGTTGCAAGGCCTTACCTAGCCTGCACCGGCGCTTCAAGCCCTGTCCCGACGCGGGCGGAAGATAGTCCGCTGTTTTTGTCGGTGCAACCGGGTTAGCGCCCCCTGCGACAACGAGAAAACTGGAGTGCATTGCTCAACATTGACTTGGACGCTGCCGGGCCGCATTAAGGCGCCGCCTGTCACCACGGAGCTATTTCATGTCCCGCAAGATCGCGTTCCAGGGCGAACCCGGTGCCTTCAGCCACGCTGCGGCCCACGCGCTCTTTCCGGCCGATGAAGCTTTGCCCTGCATCACCTTCGAGGACACCATCACGGCCGTGCAGAACGGCGATGCCGACTACGGCGTGGTGCCGGTCGAGAACTCGCTCTACGGGCGCATCACCGACATCTACCATCTGCTGCCGCAGAGCGGGCTCTTCATCACCGCCGAGCACTTCCTCCGCGTCGAGATGAACCTGCTCGGCCTGCCCGGGACGAAGCTCGAGGATATCAAGTCGGTGCAATCGCTCTCGGTGGCGCTGGGGCAGTGCCGCAAGTTCATTTCGAAGCACAAGCTCAAGACAATCAATGGCGTCGATACGGCCGGTTCCGCCCGTGAAGTCGCGCAGCGCGGCGACAGGACGGTTGGAGCTATTGCTTCAAGGTTTGCAGGTGAAATCTACGGGCTGGACGTCATTGCCGGGAATATCGAGGACGCGGCACACAACACCACCCGCTTCCTCTCGATTTCGAAGACGCCTGAGCGGCCACGGCCCAATGGCGGCAATGTCAAGACCACCTTCGTCTTCCGCGTGCGGAACGTGCCGGCCGCGCTTTACAAGGCGATGGGCGGCTTTGCGACCAACGGCGTGAACATGACCAAGCTCGAGAGCTACATGATCGACGGCTCGTTCACCGCGACGCAGTTCTACGCCGATATCGAGGGGCATCCCGACGACCGGGGCGTGCAGTTCGCCTTCGAGGAACTGAAGTTCTTCACCGACCACTTCCACGTGCTGGGCGTCTATCCGGCGGCGGCGCCGGAGCCGAACGTCGCGGCTCAGTAGAAGTCGTCGTCCTCGTCGGCGCCGATGGTGATGCCACCGGCCTCGGCACCCCAGTCGAGATCGTTGTCGTCCTCGGCGCTGCGCGCCTCGGCTTCGAGGATCTGGTTCTGGAAGGCGGGGAGGTAGAGCGGCGCGCCGACTTCGCGGACACTGGCCCGTTGCATCTGGCTGACGGCGATCAGATCGAATGGAACACGCACTGACTTCAACATGACAAGCCCTCCTTGGGCTCGTGATGTTGCTTAGAATGCGCCTGAGTTTGTTAACAAGCTCTGATGGGGCCGTTCATCAATGGAAGGCCCATGCGGATGCGTCCGGCGGCCATCGGGCCCCGGAGGATGTCAAAGAGCAGGACGGTGACCGGCGCGGTTTCAGGCCACGCGGGTAGTCCGCAAATGAAACGGCCGTCGCCGCGCCGGTCGCACCGGGAATGAGTTGGACCTGTGGGATCCA
>JAEWLC010000004.1 GCA_023393475.1 Pseudomonadota bacterium | reverse complement strand
TCGATGCCCTTGGCGAGGAGCACGCCCGCGCCGTCGGAGGTGGCCGCGTCGGCCGCGGAGGCGACGTCGACCACCGGGGCGTCCTGCACCTGGACCTCCAGGTTGAACAGGTACGCGACCGTCTCCTCCTTGATGGCGTCGGTCATCGCGTTGAAGAGCTGGAAGCCCTCGCGCTGGTACTCGACGAGCGGGTCGCGCTGCGCCATGGCGCGCAGGCCGATGCCCTCCTTGAGGTAGTCCATCTCGTAGAGGTGCTCGCGCCACTTGCGGTCCAGCACCGAGAGCGTCACGCGCCGCTCGAGCTCACGCATGTTCGCCTCGCCGAGCTTCGCCTCGCGCTCGACGTAGGCCTGCTCGGCGTCCGACCGCAGCTCGCGCTCGAGCACCTCGGCGGACAGCCGCGTCGGGCCGCCGACCTCTTCCAGCACGTCGTCGGGCGTGATGGAGACCGGGTACACGGCCCGCAGCGCCGTCCAGAGCGCCTCGAGGTCCCAGTCCTCCGGGCGGCCCTCGGCGGTCGCCCCGCGGACGTAGCCCTCGATGACGTCGTCACGGAAGTGGCCGACCTGCACGTGCAGGTCCTCGCCCTCCAGCACGCGGCGGCGCTGGGAGTAGATGACCTCGCGCTGGCGGGACATCACGTCGTCGTACTTGAGGACGTTCTTGCGGATCTCGAAGTTGCGCGCCTCGACCTGCGACTGCGCCGACTGGATGCCGCGGGTGACGATCTTCGACTCGAGCGGCATGTCCTCCGGGAAGCCCGCGCGCGTCATCATCGCCTCGGCGACGCCGGAGTTGAACAGCCGCATGAGGTCGTCCTGCAGCGACAGGTAGAACCGGGACTCGCCCGGGTCGCCCTGCCGGCCGGAGCGGCCGCGCAGCTGGTTGTCGATGCGGCGCGACTCGTGGCGCTCGGTGCCGAGCACGTACAGACCGCCGAGCTCGACGACCTCGTCGTGCTCCGCCGCGACCGCCTGCTGCGCCTTCTCCAGCGCGGCGGGCCAGGCGGCCTCGTACTCCTCGGCGTTCTCGGCGGGGTCGAGGCCGCGCGCCGCGAGGTCGGCGACGGCCATGAACTCCGCGTTGCCGCCGAGCAAGATGTCGGTGCCACGGCCGGCCATGTTGGTCGCCACGGTGACGGCGCCCTTGCGACCCGCCTGCGCGACGATCGCCGCCTCACGCGCGTGCTGCTTGGCGTTGAGGACCTCGTGCGGGACCCCGAGCTTGCGGAGCTTGGACGAGAGGAGCTCGCTCTTCTCGACGCTCGTCGTGCCGACCAGCACCGGCTGGCCCTTGGCGTGCCGCTCGACGATGTCCTCCACGACCGCGTCGAACTTGCCGGCCTCGGCCTTGTAGACCAGGTCCCGCTGGTCGATGCGGAGCATCGGGCGGTTCGTGGGGATCGGGACGACGCCGAGCTTGTAGGTGCCCTGGAACTCCGCCGCCTCGGTCTCGGCGGTGCCGGTCATGCCGGCGAGCTTGGAGTACAGGCGGAAGTAGTTCTGGAGCGTGATCGTGGCGAGCGTCTGGTTCTCCGCCTTGATCGCGACGCCCTCCTTGGCCTCGATCGCCTGGTGCATGCCCTCGTTGTAGCGGCGCCCCGGCAGGATGCGGCCCGTGTGCTCGTCGACGATGAGCACCTCGCCGTTCATGACGACGTAGTCCTTGTCGCGCTTGAACAGCTCCTTGGCGCGCACGGCGTTGTTGAGGAAGCCGATGAGGGGCGTGTTGAGCGACTCGTAGAGGTTGTCGATCCCGAGGTAGTCCTCGACGCGCTCGATGCCGGGCTCGAGGATGCCGATGGTGCGCTTCTTCTCGTCGACCTCGTAGTCACGCTCGACCTGCAGCCGGCGGGCGACCTTGGCGAACTCGCCGTACCACTTGTTGGCGTCGCCGGAGGCGGGGCCCGAGATGATGAGCGGCGTCCGGGCCTCGTCGATGAGGATCGAGTCGACCTCGTCGACGATGGCGAAGTGGTGGCCGCGCTGCACGAGGTCCGCGGTCGTCCAGGCCATGTTGTCGCGCAGGAAGTCGAAGCCGAACTCGTTGTTCGTGCCGTACGTGATGTCGGCCGCGTACTGCTCGCGGCGCTCCGCGGGCGTCTGGTTCGACAGGATGCAGCCGGTCGTCAGCCCGAGGAAGCGGTAGACGCGCCCCATCAGCTCCGACTGGTAGCTAGCCAGGTAGTAGTTGACGGTGACGCCGTGCACGCCCTTGCCGACGAGCGCGTTGAGGTAGGCCGGCGCGGTCGCGACGAGGGTCTTGCCCTCACCGGTCTTCATCTCGGCGATGTTGCCGAGGTGCAGCGCGGCGCCGCCCATGAGCTGGACGTCGAAGTGCCGCTGGCCCAGCGTGCGGCGCGCCGCCTCGCGGACCGCCGCGAACGCCTCGGGCAGCAGGTCGTCGACCGTCTCGCCGCCGGCGAGCCGCTCCTTGAACCTGTCGGTCTCCTCGCGCAGCTCCGCGTCCGACAGCGCCTCGAAGCTCGGCTCGAGGGCGTTGACCTGGTCGGCGATGCCCGACAGCTTCTTGAGGA
>JAEWLC010000001.1 GCA_023393475.1 Pseudomonadota bacterium | reverse complement strand
GGATCGACCTCGAGCACCATCACTTCGACTTCCTGCGAGGTCGAGACGATCTTGCCCGGGTGGACGTTCTTCTTGGTCCAGCTCATTTCGGAGACGTGGATCAGGCCTTCGATGCCCGGCTCCAGTTCCACGAACGCACCGTAGTCGGTGATGTTGGTCACGCGGCCGGTGAACTTGGCGCCGACCGGGTACTTGGCGGCGATACCGTCCCACGGATCGGCCTGGAGCTGCTTCATGCCCAGGCTGATGCGGTGGCTCTCGTGGTTGATGCGGACGATCTGGACCTTGATGGTCTCGCCGATGGCCAGCACTTCCGACGGATGGTTGACGCGACGCCAGGCGATATCGGTGACGTGCAGCAGGCCGTCGATGCCGCCGAGGTCAACGAACGCACCGTAGTCGGTGATGTTCTTGACCACGCCGTCGACAACCTGGCCCTCTTCGAGCTGCTGGACGATCTCGGAACGCTGCTCGGCGCGGCTTTCCTCGAGAATGGCACGACGCGAGACAACGATGTTGCCGCGACGCTTGTCCATCTTCAGGATCTGGAAGGGCTGCGGCACATTCATCAGCGGGCCGATGTCGCGGATCGGACGGATGTCGACCTGCGAACGCGGCAGGAAGGCCACGGCACCTTCGAGATCGACGGTGAAACCACCCTTGACCTGGTTGAAGATGATGCCTTCGACGCGCTCGTTGGCGCCGTACTTCTCTTCGAGCTTGACCCAGCTCTCTTCACGGCGGGCCTTCTCACGCGAAAGCACGGCCTCGCCGACGGCGTTCTCGACGCGATCGACATAGACTTCGACTTCCGAGCCGACCTGGATGGTGCCGTCACGGCCAGCGGCGCCGAATTCCTTCAGCGCGATACGGCCTTCGGTCTTCAGACCGACGTCGATGATGGCCAGATCCTTTTCGATCGCGACCACGCGGCCCTTGACCACGGTCCCTTCCAGGGGCTCGTTTTCAAGGAAAGAGTCCAACAGCATGGACTCGAAATCGTCCTTGGTTACAGTTTGAACTGCCAAGTTTGGTTCTCCATTCGCGCCCGGTGGCTGGTGTTGAAGGCCCGTCTGCTATCGTCATGCAAAGACGATCCGGTGCGCTGGCGCGCGAGCCAATAGTGTATTGAGATTGGTGTCCGGTGCCGGCTCTTGGATTTGCCGGAGGGATCGGACCGCAAGGATTGGTTTAGAGGCCTACGGCCTCGCCTTGCGCGCCATGACCCCGTCGACAATGGCGACGGCTGCGCGGAGTGCGGCCTCTATATCCAGAAGCGTCGTATCCAGCAAGTGGGCATCGGCCGCCGGATAGAAACCGCCATTGGGATTGGCCATGTCTCGGGCGTCCCGCTGTTCTATCTGGTGATAGAGGGCGTATCTATCAACCACCACGCCGCGACCTTCGAGCTGACGGGCCCGGCGCTCCATCCGCGCCTTGCTGTCCGCCTGGATGAAGAGCTTCACATCGGCGTCCGGCGCGATCTTGGTGCCGATGTCGCGGCCGTCGAGCACGGCGCCGCCCGGCTGCAGGGCGAACTGGCGCTGGAAATCGAACAGGGCGGCGCGCACCTCGGCGATCACCGCCACCTTGGAGGCCAGCACGCCGACCTCGGCGGTCGACAGAGCAATGGGATCGAGATGGCCCGTGTCGATCGAACGAGCCGCCGCAATGGCGGCAGCCTCGAAGCCCGGCGTGTCCTCGAGCCCCGCCACGGCGCGGCCGACGGCGCGATAGAGCAGGCCGGTATCGAGCTGCGGCAGGCCATAGTGCCGCGCAAGGCCGGCAGCGAGGGTGCCCTTGCCGGAGGCGGCCGGTCCATCGACGGCGATGATCATTGCTGCTCCCGGCACGCGTGGCGTTGCGCCTCCCCTAGCACCGGGGATTTTGCCGGGCCAGCGGCGTCGCCATCAACCCCCAGAGATCGTCGCATTTTGAGTTTGACAGGGTGACGCTTTCACCCTAACCGGACGGTTCCCAGCGGGGTGGCCCCCGCCTTTCTACATGAGGAAGCAATTGGCCAAGGACGAACGCGGTACGAAGCGGGAAGACCCCGATACCGGCAAGAAGTTCTACGACCTCAACAAGGATCCGATCGTTTCGCCCTATACGGGCAAGTCGTATCCGCGCTCCTATTTCGATACCCTCGCCGTGACGGCGGCCCGGTCGAAGGTCGCGCCGACGCGTGACGAGGAAGACGAAGAAGAGGAAGTCGAAGTCGAAGAGGCAGCCGATCCCGGCGCGCCCGAGATCGTTTCGCTCGAGGAAGCCGACGCTGAGGAAGCCGGCGACGAGGGCGAGGACATTCCTGATGTCGAGGACGTCGAGGACGTCGAGGACATCGGCGAGGACGAAGACGTGTTCCTCGAAGAGGATGAAGACGAGGACGAAGACCTCGACTTCGACGTGGGTGGCGGCGGCGGCGACGAGCGCTGACGAGGCCATCGTCACCTGAGGTGAAAAACCCGCTTGCCACGAGCGGATCACCTAGGTAGATAGCACCCGCGCTGCGACGGAGACGCCGCCGCGCAAATCCCAAAGCCCGGCTTGCCGGGCAACCGGATCTGATCCAAGCGATCGTTGATGGGGCCATAGCTCAGTTGGGAGAGCGCTTGCATGGCATGCAAGAGGTCGTCGGTTCGATTCCGATTGGCTCCACCAATTCCAAACACCCCGGCCAGCGCCGGGGTTTTGTTTTTTCTGCCCCCGATCTTGGCAGTTAACTTTTGCCAATTCGCACATGCGCGCGGCGCAGGCCCGTGACATCCTCCCCTCGTGGATTTGAGGGAGGGAACAATCCGTGACTCGTGAATGGTGGACAGGCCGGGTATGGCCCGGCTTTGTGGGGGCAGCGATCTTCTTCGTGCTGCTGTTGATCTGGAACGGCATTACCGGGGGCCAGATCGTGAAGGCCTTCGGTGGTGCGCAGACTGCCGATATCGAAGCAGTGGAACTCCTGGCCGGGCCAGCCGGCGCGGCAGGAGCGGACGGCGCTGCCGGTCCGGCAGGTCCTGCCGGTGAGGCGGGCCCCAAGGGTGACACCGGTCCGGCCGGCGCTGCCGGCGCCAAGGGCGATGCAGGCCCGGCTGGTCCGCGCGGCGATGCAGGCCCGGCTGGGCCCGCCGGTCCGAAGGGCGATACCGGCCCTGCCGGCGCGACCGGGGCGGCAG
>JAEWLC010000077.1 GCA_023393475.1 Pseudomonadota bacterium | reverse complement strand
GAGCACGCGCAGGCCGGTGAGGTTGGATGGCGCCTCGCCGATGGGACGACCGGTCTCGAGCGGTGGGCCGACGAGACGCGTCACCGGCAGGTACACCGAAAAGCGCGAGCCGCGGCCTTCGGCACTGTCGAGTTCGAGCGTCACGCCCAGCGCCGTCACCAGCCGCTTGACGATCGACAGCCCCAGCCCCAGCCCCTGCGCCATGCGGGCGCCGTGCTCGAGCCGGCTGAACTCGGCGAAGATCAGCGCATGCTGGTCGCGGTTGAAGCCGATGCCGGTGTCGATGATATCGAGCCTGAGGCGGGTGCCGCGCCGCCGCACCCCCACCAGCACCTGCCCGCCTGGCCGTGTGTACTTGATGGCGTTGGAGACGAGGTTCTGTACCACGCGCCCGACCAGCGCCCGGTCGCCCACCGCCGTCGCGCAGGTCTCGACCAGCCTGAGCCGGATCTGCTTCTTGGCCGCCATCGGCGCGAACTCGATGTCGACCTTCTTGAGCAGGTCGCGAATCTGGAACGGCGCGGAGTTCGGCTTCAGCGCCCCCGCGTCGAGCCGCGAAATGTCGAGCAGCGCCGACATGATCTCTTCCACCGCCGTCAGCGACGCCTCGATCGAGTTCGCCAGTTCGTCGAGTCCGGTGCCGCCGGCCCGTTCCACCAGCGTGGCGGTGTAGAGGCGGGCGGCGTTCAGCGGCTGCAGCAGGTCGTGGCTCGCGGCCGCCAGGAACCGCGTCTTGTCGCGGTTGGCGGCGTCGGCCTTGGCGCGCGCGATCTCGAGCTCGGAGTTCACCCGGATCAGGTCGGCGGTGCGCTCTTCCACCCGGCCTTCCAGCGATTGGTTGATCTGCGCGATCTCGCTTTCCGCCGACACCCGGTCGGTCACGTCCGAGAAGCTGACCACCAGCCCGCCGTCGGGCAGCCGCGAGGAGTAGAACTCGAGCGTCTGCCCCTTCGCGCCGAGCCGCTGCGTCACCGTCGCCGGCGATCCGGTAAGCTGCTGCACCCGCTGCGCCGCGAGGTAGGTGGGGTCGCCTTCGCCCAGGTCGCCGCGGCGCGCCAGGAACAGGGCGATGTCGTAGAGCGGCGTGCCCGGCACCACGTGCCCGGGCGGCAGCGCCAGCAGTTCGCGGTAGCGCCGGTTGGCGGTGACCAGCCGCAGGTCGGGATCGAACACGGCGAGCCCCTGCGGGATGAAATCCACCGCCGCCCCCAAGTTCGCGTCCCTGTCGATCACTGCATCCATTGCCCGCCTTCCGAAGCCGCGCAGTATCCGCCTCCGGCTCCGGGGCCGCAAGGCACCAGAAAGTCGCGCGTCGCCGCCCTCTGCCGTCGAGCGCACTTTGACGCCGCCTCAAAAAGGTTCAATATTTCATCGGGGTTTGCGCCGCCGCCCAGGGTCCAAGAGGCGGCGCGGTAAGAGGAAGAACCATGTTCAAGGAATTCCGCGATTTCGCCCTCAAGGGCAACGTGCTTGATCTTGCCATCGGTGTGATCATCGGCGCCGCGTTCGGTGCCATCGTCTCCTCGATCGTCGACGACATCTTCATGCCGATCATCGGCCTGGTGCTTTCCGGCATCGACTTCTCCAACCTCTTCGTCGTCCTCAGCAACCCGAACAATGTTCCGGTCCCGTCCGTCGCCGCCGCCAAGGCAGCCGGCGTGGCGACGCTGAACTACGGCCTGTTCATCAACGCGGTGGTCAAGTTCACCATCATCGCCTTCGTGCTGTTCCTCGTGGTCAAGGGCATCAACCGCCTGCGCCGCAAGGAAGCCGAAGTCCCGGCCGCGCCGCCCGTACCGACGACCGAAGAAAAGCTGCTCACCGAAATCCGCGACGCCATCAAGGCGCGCCCGTAGCACAGAGCTCGCGCGGCCCGGGCATACCCCGTGCCGCGGGGAGGCCTCCAGCCGCCCGCGCCCCGTCACGACGACGAGGCTGCGCTGACGCCGACTTTCTCACCAAACATTGCCCTTCGCCCTGCCACGCTGCAGGCGCAATGAACACGCCTGAGTATAGGAAAAATATCCTTGACGCATCAGCGAAAGGCATTTATGCCTACGCCTGGTTACGTGCGGTCGCATACGTAGTTTCTCTAATCGGAGAATGATTACACTTATAGCATGCTGTGCGGCGATACTTGCCGCAACGGCAGCGGATGAGTACTGGCAAATGCAACGCGATGATTAGCAGCGAACAGATGCTACAAGTACCGTGTAGGTCGTGTGACAAGAGAATTGGCCTGGACAGCCGCCCAAAATTTGCTGCTGGAGCATGTTATGACGGAGCAGTTTTACTATTCGTCGTTTTTGCATCGGGACCGTCTGGTGCATATTCTCGATGCCGATGCAGCAACATGCGAGGCGCTGAGCGTATTGTTTCGCCTCGAGGGATTCCAGACGGCGTTTGCCGTCGATGCCCCGAGCTTCCTGATGGCGGCCGAACGGCGCCCGCCCGACATCGCCGTGGTCAACATCCGCATCGGCAAGGAGGACGGGCTCGCCATCCTCAAGCGGCTCAAGACCCTGCGTACCGGTATGCCGGTATTCATCCTCGAGGATCGGCCGGAGGTGGATTCCGCCGTGCTGGCGATGAAGGCCGGGGCGACGGACGTCTTTCCTAAGCCGATCGACTCCGAGCGCCTGGTCCGCGCCGTGCGCGACGCGCTGCGCCACGACATCCAGCTCGGCACCGTGGCCTATGACGGTCGCCGCGCCATCGAGGTGCGGGGCTTCGACCAACTGACGCCGCGCGAACGCGAAGTGCTGCAGCTCATCACCAACGGCCAGTCCAACAAGGAGGCTGGCCGCAAGCTCGGCATCTCGCCGCGCACCATCGAGGTGCACCGGGCGCGGGTGATGGAAAAGCTCGGCGCGCGTAACACCGCCGACCTGATGCGGATCGTGTTTACCAGCTGACGGCTGGCGACGGCCGCCGCCCCATGTTAGCCAAGCCCTCCCTGGAGGGGGGAAGCCATGGCGAACTGGACCAATCACGAGGACATCTGGGACGACGCGGCCGCGGCGAGCTACGACACGCCGGGAACCGGCATGTTTGCGCCCGAGGTGCTGGAGCCGGCTGTGGATCGGCTGGCGGCCCTGGCCGAGGGCGGCGCCTCGCTCGAATTCGCCATCGGAACCGGCCGCATCGCCATCCCCCTGCGCCAGCGGGGCGTACCAGTTGCCGGCATCGAGATCGCGCCGGCGATGCTGGCACAATTGCGCACCAAGGCGGACGAGGCCTCGATCCCGGCCGTCCTCGGCGACATGACGACGGCGACCGTGCCGGGGAAGTACACTCTGGTGTTCCTCGTCTTCAACGGCATCTCCAACGTTGAGTCCCAGGAACAGCAGATCGAGTGCTTCCGCAATGCCGCGCGGCACCTGCAGCCCGGCGGACGTTTCGTCATCGAACTCTGGGTGCCCCAGATCCCCGCGCCCACGGCGCCGGCGCAAGCCAACGTCGTCCGGGCCGAGAATGGCTACATGCTGGTCGACACCGTCGACCCCCTGGCGCAGCATGTCGTGTCGCATCACTTCCGCTTCGGCAGCGGTCACGAGGCAACCCTGTTCCGCTCGGCCCACCGCTACGTGTGGCCGGCGGAACTCGACCTGATGGCGCGGCTGGCCGGGTTCGAGCTGGAAAGCCGCCATGCCGACTGGAACGGCAGCCCGTTCACCGCGACGTCGCCCAACCACATTTCGGTCTACCGCCTCGCCGGGCGCTGACTAGCGCGGAAAATCCGCCTGCGCCACGGGCGCGGCGGCCACGAATTCCGGCAGGTCCCGGCAGGATGCATCGAGCGCGACCAGCAGCGGATACGGCGACAGGTCACAGTCGAAACGCCGCGCATTGGCCATCTGCGGCACGAGGCAGGCCTCGGCCAGGCCCGGCGCATCGGTGAAGGCGTAGCGCGTGTGCGTCGATCTGTTGGCCAGCGCCGCCTCGAGACTGGTGAAGGCAGTCGCCACCCAATGGCGGTACCAGGCGGCGACCTGTTCGTCGGGGAGCGCCATCGGACCGCTGAGATACTTCCGCACCCGGTTGTTGTTGAGTGGGTGGAGATCGGCGGCGATCAGCAGCGCGAAGGCCCGCGCCTTGGCCCGCTCGATCGGATCGGCCGGGAGCAGCGACGGCTCGGGATGGAGCTCATCGATCAGCTCGATGATCGCCATCGACTGGGCCACGATCTGCCCGTCGATTTCGAGCGCCGGCATCAGTCCCTGCGGGTTGAGGGCGCGATATTCCGGCGACGATGCAGCCGGCACCGGCACATACTCGTAGGCGATACCCTTGAGGTTGAGCACGATACGCACGCGCTGCCCGGCGGAATTCTGGTAGCGGCTGTGGAGGCGAAGCATCATTCCCGCTCGCTATCGAAATGCCGTGACAGTCTTTTGACGCTCGCGGGCTACTGGGCCAGGACGACGGCCGCGCAGGTCTTGGGCAGGTCCGCCAGTGTCAGTGGTGGCGCGGGCGGCTTGTCGCTTGGCGCATAGGGCTCGTCTGTGAACCACCAGTCGAGATCGGCTCCGCAGCCATCGCCAGCCGGCACCGGATCCTGGTCCACGCATTCCGCGGCTCCGGCGGGGCAGGCAAGCCGCACGTGGATATGGTCGTCGTGCCCATACCAGGGCCGGATCTTCTGGAGAAAGCTCCGGTCGCGCCAGGTGATCGCGCATAGCGCCTTCTTGATCCCCGGTGCGACGAAGATACGGGTGACGCCGGGCAGTTGCGCGGCGCGATAGATCAGCAGCCGCTCCGCTTCCCCGAATTTCGCCGGATCGATCTCCCGGGTGCCCGATTTCAGGACGGAGATCGCCGAAAGGTTCTCCCGTTCGTCCGCGCTCAACTCGTGAGCCGGCATCGGTTGCAGCCAGAGGTCGACGTCGAGCCCCACCTGGTGCGAGGCGTGCCCGCTCTTCGCCGGGCCGCCGCGCGACTGCCCCATGTCGCCGACGAGGAGCCCGGGCCAGCCATCCTGCGCCGCCGACTGGGCCAGCGCCGCGATGTAGTCGACCAGTTCAGTGGTGCCCCAGCGCCGGTCGCGCGACAGGCGCATAGCCTGCCAGCCCGGCCCATCGGTCGCCAGTTGCACGGCGCCGGCGAGACAGCCCTTGGCATAACCGCCGATCGGCGCCTGCGGGCCTGAGGTCGGCTGGTGGACAGCGTCAAAGAGGTCCCTGGCCGGCTGCGCCATCGCCGCACCGGTCAGTACAAACCCAGCGGTAAGTGACAGGCAAAGCAGCCGTACAAATCTCATCGCCACTCATCCGAGTCGGTGGACCAATGGAGTAAAAGGTAGCACCCGACGACAACGGAGGCGACGACCGGGTCAGGACTTGCGTTGGAAAAAGCCTCGCCCGTGCAACACGGTTTGCCGGGCTGGTGCCGCTCGGGGGGCGGACTTTGGTCCGTACCCGTAACTGTAGCCGGTGCTTGCCTAGTCCGCCGCACCCGTATCAATATTCAGGTCGAGTGGAGGGGGCGAATGGGCGACTGGATACCGTGGGTCAATCTGTGCATGAACCTGATCGGGGTCGCCCTGATGGTGCATTTCGGCCTGCCAAAGGCGATCCCGTTCTTCGGGCGCGATGACAGCGATCCCATCTGGGGCTTGCTTGGGTTGACCCTTTTCGCCACCAGCATCTTCGTCCGGGTCAGCACGATCCTCTATACGACCGGCTGACGCCGCGCGTTCAGCCGCCGGCGGAGGAGAGCGTCAGGTCGCCCACTGCCAGCTTGTCGGCACTGACCCGCGGAACCGGCCGCTCGCGCGGCAGCTCGAGGCTGGCCCAGACGCTGACCAGTGCGTGGCGCAGCTCGATGATCATCTCGTCGGTGTGGAGCGGAGTCGGCGTGATGCGCAGCCGCTCCGTGCCCTTGGGAACGGTCGGGTAGTTGATCGGCTGGATGTAGATGTTGTGCTTTTCGAGCAGCATGTCGCTAGCCGCCTTGCAGAGGCGGGCATCGCCGACGATGACCGGCACGATATGGGTATCGGTCTTCAGCACCGGCAGGCCGGCATCCGAGAGGATGTCCTTGGTCAGCTGCGCCTGGCGCTGCTGACCCTCGCGCTCCACCGACGAGGTCTTGAGATGCTCGATCGAGGCGCGCGCCGCAGCGCAGAGCGCCGGGGGCAGGGCGGTGGTGAAGATGAACTCGGGCGCATAGGAGCGCACCGCATCGATGATGGCACGGTTGGCGGCGATATAGCCGCCCATCACGCCAAAGCCCTTGGCCAGCGTGCCCTCGATGATGTCGATGCGACCCATCAGGTTGTCGCGATCGGCAATGCCGCCGCCGCGCGGGCCGTACATGCCGACGGCATGCACTTCGTCGATATAGGTGAGCGCGCCGAACTCTTCGGCGAGATCGCAGATTTCCTTGATCGGCGCTATGTCGCCATCCATCGAGTACACCGACTCGAAGGCGATCATCTTCGGGCGCTTGCGATCGACCGAGGCGAGGAGTTCGCGCAGGTGCTCGAGATCGTTGTGCCGGAAGATCTTCTTTTCCATGCCCGACTGGCGCACGCCCTGGATCATCGAGGCGTGGTTGAGCTGGTCGGAGAAGATCACGCAATCGGGCAGCAGCCGCGCGATCGTCGAGATCGCCGCCTCGTTCGAAACGAAGCCGGAGGTGAAGACGAGCGCCGCTTCCTTGCGGTGAAGGTCGGCGAGCGAACGCTCGAGCTCGACCAGCGGGCGATTCGTGCCGGAGATATTGCGCGTGCCACCGGCGCCGACGCCGAGCTTGGCGGCCGTCTCCTGCATCGCGGCGATGGTCACCGGATGCTGGCCCATGCCCAGGTAGTCGTTCGAGCACCAGATGGTGATCTCGCGCTGGTTGTCGGAGGCGTCACGGTAGATGGCGCGCGGGAAACGGCCGGCGATGCGCTCGAGGTCGGCGAAGACCCGATACCGCTTTTCCTGCCGCAGCGCGTCTACGGCGTCTTCGAAAAACCCGCGATAGTCCATGGTCCAACTCTTCCGGTAAGCCCAACGGCCAAGGGATAGCTAGCCCCGTGCCCGCCCCATTGACATAGGTCAATTCGCCGCGCGGCGACCAATACAAGTCATTGGCCGGCTTATGGCTTGGTCGCGCAGACTGGAACCATCCTAAACAATGGCGGCTCCAGTGCCAATCAACCAAGTGTGCACTGAACACCGTGCAGTCGGCGCCGAACTTCGATATCTTCATGTTCAGAATGTGTTCATGCGCGAAATGCGACCCGAGGAGGAATGGGTCGCCCGACGCGGCTGAACCCGGCGCCTCCCGTTGACCCGGGGCCGGTGTGGTCTACTATTCGAACCCGAGGAACCAGGGGGGATCCGCAGATGAAGAGCTTCTCTTCAACCAGCTTCGCCAACGATCATGCGGAGGTCCTCGACCTCGCGCTGGCTGCCGTCAACAAGCACCCGCAGGCGTTGTTCACCGACTTCCAGTGGTTCCTCTACGAGGCTCGCGACACGGTGTTCTTCACCGCGCCGTCGCGGACCAGCTTTACCAAGGACAGCCTCGGCAACCTCGTCGCCGACATGGTGGCATTGGCCCCGCAGCTGACCCACGGCTTCGTCGGCGCCCGGCCCGGCCAGCCCTTCCCCAAACACGTGCTCGACGCCATCACCCAGATCGAGGAAGTCGACGAGTTCGACGGCTATCCCGACAAATGGGTGAGCAAGTCCGAGGACATCTTCGCCCGCGATGATCTGCCGCTGTTCCGCGTTTCCGCAGCGGTGCGCCGCGGCGGTCCGGATGCCGAGGGTCGCGCCTCCATGATCCAGGTCCGCTCGAGCCACGCCCTGCTGGAAGGTTCGGACTCGGCGCTGCTGACGCGCTCCGCGTCGGCCGGCCACGGCATCATGAGCGACAAGTCCAACAAGGTCAGCCTCGGCACCCGCATCAAGGGCAAGCTGCGCGGCTGGTCGATGACCTGGACCTACATCATCCTCGCCAACCTGCTGTCGCCGCCGGAAAAGCCGTGGGGCTTCAAAACGCTCGCGATCAAGCGCCACCGCCTGCGCCTTCTCGCCAACCGCATCGGCGTCAGCCAGCGCTCGCTGATGTTCGCGCTCGTCACCTACGCCCTCAATGGCGAAGGCGCGGAGAAGCACATGTCGAAGAAGGTGATCGGCGCGGCCTACACCATGCTCGACGGCCGTCGCAACGATGCCGACGATGATTTCTTCCGCGTGCGCGCACTGCAGGCACGGTTCAAGGTGAAGGACGACTTCGTCGCCTTCGTGCGCGAGATCGACGACACCGTCGCTCATATCGAGCAGAAGGACATCACCAAGTTCCAGGTGATGATGAACTCGATGTTCCACACGCTCAGGGGCATCAACCAGTTCTGGAAGGCCCTGCCGGGCAAGCGCTTCTGGCGCTTCAACGGCGGCATGCACATCGTGCTGACCCTCGTGCCGCCGCATCGGACCTATGGTCCGATGACCCATGGCATGATGGAGCCAATCTATTGCGGCGCCTGGCACCCGGCCGCCAATATCTGCACTTTCTGCCCCGGCCGCGAGTACGTGACGCTCAACTTCTCTCTCGAACAGCGTCACCTGCCCAATGTCGACAAGATCGAGGCACTTCTGGCCAAGGTCGAAGCCATGGACATCACGCGCGGCAACCGGGCCGTGGTCGAGGACGAGGCGGTCTAGGCGCCGCGCGGGTACCCTGAACAACTGCCAAACCCACCTGGTCATCCCCGCGAAAGCGGGGATCTCCGTTTCTGGATGGTGCCTCAACAGGGATACCGGCTTTCGCCCCCTGTCTCCGGGTGACGCTTTGGTTGCCGGACGGCTTGCCGATGTACGCTCCTCACGCTAAACCGCGCGGCGCCATACCAGTTTCCGGGGACCTTCATGTTCGAATACGCCACCTATCCCAGCCTCAAGGGCATGCCTGTGATCGTCTCCGGCGGCGCGACCGGCATCGGCGAAGGCATCGTTCGTGCCTTTGCGGCCCAAGGCAGCAAGGTCGGCTTCGTCGATGTCGCTGAAGAGGCGGGCAACAAGCTCGCGGCAGAGCTGAACGCCGCGGGCGGCAGCGTGATTTTCACCCGTTGCGACATCACCGACATTGCGGCCTATCAGGCTGCGATCAAGGGCTTCGAGGCCGCCCACGGCCCGACGCTAGCGCTCGTCAACAACGCCGCAAACGACCAGCGCCACAAGATCGCGGACATCACGCCCGAGGACTGGGACAAGCGCATCGCTGTCAACCTCAAGCACGCCTTCTTCGCCACCCAGGCCGTGGCACCGGGCATGCTGGCCGCCGGCAAGGGCTCGATCATCAATTTCGGCTCGGTGAGCTGGATGACTAACTCGTCCGAACTGACCGTCTACACCTCGGCCAAGGCCGCCGTGCATGGCATGACGCGCTCGATGGCCAAGGAATACGGCCAGAGCGGCGTGCGCGCCAATACGCTGGTGCCGGGCTGGATCATGACCGAACGCCAGCTGACCCTCTGGGCCACCCCCGAGGCGATGGCTATGCTGGACCAGCAGCAGTCGCTGAAGGGGCGCCTCTACCCCGAGGATATCGCCCGCATGGTGCTGTTCCTCGCCGCCGACGATTCCCGCATGATTTCGGGCCAGGATTTCCTGGTCGACGGCGGCTGGGCGCACGGCTAACCTTGCCCGGGGAGTCGGTGCGAACTCCTCGCTGCCATTAGCAGCGCCGCACCGGCTTTGGGGGCATAATGACGGCACGGATACTGGTCGCAATTGCAGCGACCCTGTCGTTGGGCGCGTGCGCGACCAACGACATTCACGCGGGGACGTCGGCAGGCCGGCTGACCGCTTCGTCTCTCGCGGAAGCATCGGGCGGCTCGCAGGTGCGGGTGGTGCTGGAACCTGACTCAGTGGGCCTTCCGCCGGTCAGTGTCGCCGAATACATGAACCGCCAGGAAGCCGCCCTTCGGCGCGAACTGGAAGGCACCGGCGTGAAGGTCGAGCGTACCGGCGACGAGATATTGCTGACGTTGCCGGGCAACATCACCTTCGCCACGGGCAATGCCGACATCCGTTCGGACTTTTTCGACGTGCTCACCTCCGTGAGCAAGGTCCTCAGCGAATATGACAGGACGTTGATCCGCATTACCGGGCACACGGACAGCATCGGTGGCGACAAGATCAACGTTCCGCTCAGTGAGAGGCGGGCCGACAGCATCGCGGCATATCTGCGCGCGCAGAAGATCAGTTCAAACCGCATCTCGGCCTACGGCTATGCAGCGAGATATCCGGTGGCGTCGAACGACACGCCCGCCGGCCGCGAACAGAACCGCAGGGTCGAAATCCTGATCACACCCACAGAAGCTGGAATGGCACCGTCCTCGCTGTCGCAATCGTCGCTGGCGGAAGCGGATCCGGTCGCGGACGATACTTCCGTTCAGGAGCCCGCGACGGATACGCCCTCAGCAGATGACGATGGCTCTGATTTGGCCGTCGACGCAGGTCAGGCTAATGTCCCGCCGGGGTAAACGTGGCGCAGTGACACCTTGCTGCCGCAATCGGTGGCGACAACCGCGCCAGACCTTCGGGGGACTCAATGAATTCCAAACTTCTGATCGCGGGCCTCGCGGCCCTGTCGCTGACTGCCTGTACGTCGATCAATCCCTACACCGGCGATAGCCAGCTTTCGAACACCACCGGCGGCGCGTTGATTGGCGCGGGCGGCGGTGCCGTCGTCGGCGGCATTATCGGCGCTGCAACCGGCAACGATCCGCGCGTCGCGGCGCTGATCGGCGCCGGCGTTGGCGGCCTCACGGGCGCTGCGATCGGCAGCTACATGGACCAGCAGGAAGCCGAGCTGCGCGCGCAGCTGCAGGGCACCGGCGTGTCGGTGACCCGTGTCGGCCAGCAGATCATCCTTAACATGCCGTCCAACATCACCTTCGCCACCGACTCCTCGAACGTGCAGCCGCAGTTCAGCGAGACGCTGGTTTCTGTTGGCCTCGTGCTCAAGAAGTTCAACAAGACCGTCATCGACGTCTATGGCCACACCGACTCGCAGGGATCGGACACCTACAATCTCGACCTGAGCCAGAAGCGCGCCGTTGCCGTCGCGACCATTCTCGCCAGCCAGGGCATTGACCAGCGCCGCTTCTACATCACCGGCAAGGGCGAAGCCGATCCGATCGCCTCGAACGCCACCGAGGCCGGTCGCGCCCAGAACCGCCGCGTCGAAATCCAGCTCTCGCCCATCCAGGGCTGAGCTCGTCGACAGCGGGACCAGACGAAAGCCCGGGAGCGATCCCGGGCTTTTTTCATGGCGCGCTTTGTATCTGCTCGGGTGCGGTCGTCGGCGTTCCCGGCACCACGTCCGTTCCGGCGCCGCCCATCATCAATTGGAAGACCAGCAGGATCGCCGCAACGATGCCGAGCGCGATGAGGCTGACGCGCCACCAGGCGGTCGGGCCGGTGCCGCCGACGGTCTTCTCGACATCCCCGGTGAGGTGAAGCGCACTGTCCGCCGGCACGTCCAGCGGAGCGGCATTCTCGTCGATCAGCCGATCGACCTTGGGGACTTCCGGCGTACGAGTGACAGCCTCGGACATCTCGATCCTCCTGCGCGTGTTCGACAGGTAAATGGATACCGCGCCCTGCCGGTTCCGCCTGAACCGCCGGCTCAGGTCCGGTTCAGCTGTTCCGGCTCAGGCTGGCGAGCACAGGAACCAGCCGAAGGGACATCGAAATGCTCCGCATCGTTCTGCTTTCCACCATGCTCGCTGTCGGCCTTGCCGCGTCACCGGCGTTCGCCGAGCGCAACAACAGCGACACCATCCCGCCCAACTGCACGCTCGATCCGTGGACCCACAAGCTGGTCTGCCACATCTGGCCGACCTGCACGATGGACCCGTTCACCGGCAAGATGAACTGCCCGGTGCCCAAGGCGCAGATGATGCGGCGCGTCGACTGATCAGCCGTCGAGCCAGGCCGCCCGCGCGATATCGCGCAGTTGCAGCGACTCGGCCCACCTGTCGGTGAGGTCGGCACCGTCCGGCCCCGAGATCGCATAAGGCTGTGGGCCGAGCTCGCAGAGGAATGTCAGTGCGTCATCGGGACCGGCGCGCCGCCGCCAATCGGCAAAGCCCTTGCGCCACCACTTGCTGAATTGGGCGACGTAGTCCTGGTGCTGCGGAAAGCCCAGCGGCACCTGCACCTGCTCGCTCGACGCCACCCGGCCGTGGAACGCCCACACATGGGCGAGGATCGTTGCCATCTGCGCTTCGATCTCCTCCGACACCGGCAGCACGATCTCGCGGCCGACGACATAATGCGAGAGGTCTGCCAGCAGCTTGAGGTCGGGTACCGCCGTAAGCAGGTCGAGCGTGAACAGCAGGTCGTTGGTCATCCGGTCGCGGTGCGTCTCGACGTAGACCGGGAAATCCACCTGCTCGCTGAGCCGCAGCCAGCCCTCGGCCACGCGCACCGCCTCGGCGAGGGTCCGCGGCCTGAGGTTGGGCTGGATGTTGATATGGTGCACCCCGAACGCGGCGCCCCATTCGAGCGCCGGCTTCAGGCTGTCGATATCGGTGGGAAAGCACAGGCCCTCGACCACCAGCCCGGCCGATCTGGCCAGCCCGGCGAGGCGCTTCGCTTCGTCCTGATCCGTCCACAATCCGCCGACGCCGTCGAAGCCGGCAGTGGCGATCATTTCGATGTTGGTTTCAAGCGGGCGCTCGGCCGGGGCGCCCTTCAGCCCCTGCATGGACCAGAGCGATTGCAGCATCAGCAGCTTCTGCATGGCGCGCTCCTAGACCAGCACCACGCTTTCTTGTTCGTTCGGATCGGTGCGCGCAATCAGCGCCCGGGCGATCCTGTCGGTGGGGTTGAACGGCTGGTGCGGCACGCCAGCCGGGATGTAGACATAGTCGCCCTGGTTGACGTGATCGAGATGCTCAAGGTTTGGCCCGTGGCGGAACGAGGTGCTGCCCTCGAGCTGGAAGATCGCCGTCTCGTGGTTGGCATGATAGTGCGGCCTGGCCGTGGCGCCCGGCGGGATCACCAGCATGTGCATGCAGATACCGGTCGATCCGGCCGACTCCGCCGAAACGCCGGCGAAATAGTCGAGCCCCTGCTTGCCGTGAAAGGCCTGGCCTCCACGGATCACCTTGCATTCGGCCGCCATCTGCTTCTCCCTCGCGTTGACGCGAGGCGCATCATAGTGCCGGCCGGGCCGCCGACAAGCCGTCAGGACTGGGCGGGCCGCTGCGTCAGCACCACGTCGAGTTCCAGTAGCCGGCCTTGCCGCAGCAGCTGCAGCTTCACCTGCCGGCCGATCGCATCGACACCCAGCATGCGCAGCAGCGGCCCCGGGCCTTCGACTGGCCGCCCATCGAGCGACAGCAGCACGTCGCCTTCGCGGACGCCGGCGCGGTCCGCCGGTCCTCCCGCAACGATCGAGTGCAGCACCGCCGCCGATTGGCTGCCGACATGCGCAGCATCGGCAACGCGACGCGGCAGGTTCACCGTATCGGCAGCAACGCCCAACCAGGCGCGCCGCACTCCGCCATGCTGCAGGATCTCGCCGAGAACGAGCTTCACCGTGTTGCTGGCAACCGCAAAGCAGATGCCCTGCGCCCCGGCGATCATCGCCGTGCTGATGCCGATGACGTCACCCGAACTCGACGCCAGCGCGCCGCCCGAGTTGCCGGGATTGAGCGCCGCATCGGTCTGGATCACGTCCTCGATCGGACGGCCGGAGGGCGAACGGAGGCTGCGGCCGAGCGCCGAAACGACGCCGGCCGTCACCGTCGACTCGAAGCCGAGCGGGTTGCCGATGGCGATGGCGATCTGCCCGCGCCTGAGGCTTGAGCTGTCGCCCAGCGTCGCGATGGCGAGCGCCGTGCCGTCCAGCTTGAGGATCGCGAGGTCGGTATCCGGATCAGCTCCGAGAACACGGCCGGCGAGGCGGTGTCCGTCGGGCAGTGCCAGGTGGACGTCACGGTGCTTGCCGACGACATGCGAATTGGTGACCACCAGCCCATCCTGCGAGATCACCACGCCGGAGCCATGGCCCTTGCCGTCGGTGGTGACCATGCCCACTGCCGGCCCGAGCGTTTCGGCTACCTGCGAGACGCTGGACGAATAGGCATCGAGCAGATGTTCGTCAGTCAGCGGGAGCGATTGTGCATTCATCATGGGCTCGATGTGGGCGCGCTTGCACATCGCGGCGAGACTGCCCATTTGGGGAGCTATCGGCTATCGGCCCCGCACGCCATCGTCGCCCTGCGACGTTCGGCGGCGACGCGGGGCCTTCCTTCAGGCGCGGTTCGTCACCACATTGTATGGACATCGGTCCGGCAGGGTTCCACTCTGTACCGGCCGATGGCCTGGCTGAGGTGCCGGGCCGAAACGGGAGTACAGCGCAGTGGTCTATTTCAATCCAAGAGCAGCATCGGCACGTTCGGGTGGCGCGGTAGCGCCCTCCATGCTGGGCGGGCTCGCGCTGGGCGTGGCCTTCGACCTGACCGATCCGGCGCTGGAACAGGTGCTGCGCGGCCTAGTGGCCGACCGCGCCGATCTTTTTGAAGCCGACGCCGGAGAGGCCGCCGTGACGATCACCGATCGCCCGGCCTCGCTCGGTGGCGCCATCGACACCCACCGCGTGCTGCGCATCGGCGCCGACGAGGGGCGTCGCAATGCTATAGACAGCCTCGATCCCACGATCGTCCTCGCAGCGGCGACGCTGATCGGCTCGGGCTATGCCCTCGAACGCGATGTCGCGGAAAGCCGTCCCCGGAGCAACGCCAGTTTCCCGGCGCTAAGCCAGCGCGAACGGCAGGTGGCGGAGCTGCTGGTCGACGGCGCCTCCAACAAGGTGATCGCCCGCGCGCTCGATATCTCGGTGCACACGGCCAAGTTCCACGTCACCGCAATCCTCGAAAAGCTCGGCGCCCGCAACCGCGCCGATGCCGTCTCGATCATCCTCCGCGAAGGCCTGATGCCGAGCTGAGGCTGGCGGGTCACATTGCCTGCCACAACCGGTGGACGGCGCTTTCACCCGACGCTCACACCAACCGCAGCAGCACTTCGCTGAGCCGGTGGTTGCTACCCTTCTTGAGCACCAGGTCGGCCCGGGAGCGGGTCGGCTCGATATTCTCGACGAGATTGACGAGGTTTATGGACCGCCAGTTGTCCATCCCGAACTTGCCGGCCTCTTCCTTGCTCATGTCGGCATAGCGCCGGAAGAACGAATCCGGCTTGCGGAACGCCGTCTCGCGCAGCTGAAAGAAGCGCTGCATGTACCAGTCCTCGAGATCCTCCCGGTCGGCATCGACATAGATCGAGAAGTCGAGGAAATCAGAGGCGAACAGCACCACCTCGCCGCTTTTCCGGCTATGGCCCGGCTGGAGGATGTTGAGCCCCTCGACGATCAGGATGTCCGGCTGGTCGATCACCGCGTGCTCGCCGGGGACCACGTCGTAGACGAGGTGCGAATAGGTCGGCACCTCGATATTCCGCCGCCCCGATTTCACATCGCCGAGGAAGGCGACAAAGCGACCGCGATCGTAGCTCTCGGGAAACCCCTTCCGCCGCATCAGCCCGCGCTCGGTCAGCACTGCGTTCGGGTGCAGGAACCCGTCGGTGGTGATGAGGTCGACCCTTGGGCTCGACCGCCAGCGCTGCAGCAGCGCCCGCAGGATGCGTGCCGTCGTCGACTTACCCACCGCCACCGACCCGACGATGCCGATGATGAACGGCACCTTGGGCTCGACCGTGCCGAGGAAGCGCCGTGACACCGCGTGAAGCGACTGGATCGCCTCGACATGCAGCGACAAGAGGCGCGTCAGCGGCAGATAGGCCGTCTCCGCTTCGGCGAGCGAGATCGGGTCGCTGAGCGAGCGCAGCCGCTTGATATCGGCGGCGCTCAACGTCATCGGCTCGTCGGCCCGCAGCGCGTTCCATTCGGCTCGCGTGAAATGATGATACGGCGTTAGCTCGGCCGTCACGCCAGCCGGTCCGCGATCAGCCGCGCCAGGCGCTCGGCGACCTCGTCCTTGCCGAGTTCAGGCCACTCCTCGGCGCCCCCCGCGGAAAGCAGCGTCACCCGGTTGCGGTCGCCGCCCATTGTGCCGGTGCCCGTGGAAACGTCGTTGGCGACGATGATGTCGGCGCCCTTCCGCTCGAGCTTTCGGTTGCCGTTGGCGACGACATCCTGCGTCTCGGCGGCAAAGCCGACGACCAGCCTCGGCCGCTGCGCATGGTGGCCAACGGTTGCAAGAATGTCGGGGTTTTCGACCATTTTCAGCGCTGGTGGCTCGGTAACGCCCGGCTGCTTCTTGATCTTCTCGCCGGCCGCCTCGGCGACACGCCAGTCCGCCACCGCAGCGACAAACACCCCGGCATCGGCGGGGAGGGCGCCTTCGACCGCCGCCAGCATGTCGCGCGCCGACTCGACATGAGTGGTCGTGACCCCAGCGGGATCGGCGATGGTCACCGGGCCGGACACCAGCTGCACATCGGCACCCAGGCGGGCCAGGGCGGCGGCGATCGCGTGCCCCTGCTTTCCCGACGAGCGATTGGCGATGTAGCGCACCGGGTCGATCGGTTCATGCGTGGGGCCGGAGGTGACAATGATCTTCTTGCCTGTGAGCGGGCCATCGGCGAACTGCCCGACGACTGCGGCTACGATCTGGGGGACATCCGCCATCCGGCCTTCCCCGGCCTCGCCGGCCTCCGCCATCTCCCCACGGTTGGGCCCGACGAAGCGGACGCCATCGGCGGCGAGGGTCGCGCGGTTGCGCCGTGTCGCCGGGTGGTTCCACATGCGAGGGTTCATCGCGGGTGCGATGAGCACTGGCTTATCGGTGGCAAGCATCACTGCGCTCGCGAGATCGTTCGCGGCGCCCGTCGCGAGCTTTTGCATCAGATCTGCCGTCGCCGGCGCGACGACGATCAGGTCGGCCTCGCGCGACAGCCGGATGTGTCCGACGTCATGCTCATCGTTGCGATCGAAGAGGTCCGTGAACACGCGGTCGGCGCTGAGCGTCGAGACGGACAGCGGCGTCACGAACTGCTGCGCGGCCGATGTCACCACGCAGCGCACGCTGGCACCCTCGTCGCGCAACCGCCGGATCAGGTCCAGCGACTTGTAGGCGGCAATGCCGCCACCGATGATCAGCAGGATTTTGCGCGACGCCAGCTTCATGCCGAGCCATTTACACGATCTGCCGCGCGAAGCCTATCCGAAGGCTGCGACGGGCCCCGCCAGTGTGGACGAAGCAAGGCCCCTCGTGCCGGCCTCCTTTGACGAAGGCCAGTCGCGAAAAGTCTAGAGCGTGCCGGCTGCCTTCAGCGAGCGGACCGCATCGTCCATCACCGCGATCGTCTCGGCGATGACGCCGGCATCGTGCTCGCTCGAGAGGAACCAGGCGCCGCGTTCCAGCGCGCGCACGCCGCGATAGAGCAGGGCCGTGGTCAGCGCGATATAGGCGGGCTTGTTCATCCCAGCGAGGTCGCGGTAGTTGCGCGCTGGCGCTTCGAGACCCAGCGCGATGTGGAACACCTGGCCGAAGCCGACGACCTGCGCCGTGACGCCGTGGCGCGCGAACACTTCGCGGAATCCTTCAATCAGCTCGGTACCCGACCGGCCGATCTTGCCGTAGAGCGCCGGCGTCAGCTGGCGCAGCGTCGCCGCGGTCGCGGCCATGGCGACCGGCTGTGCGTTATAGGTGCCGCCGTGGACCACGCCTCCCGTGGTGAACATGTCGATCAGGTCGGCGCGGCCGGCGATCGCCGCCACCGGGAAGCCGTTGGCGATCGCCTTGCCGAAGGTCGAGATATCGGGCGTCACGCCGAACTTTTCCTGCGCGCCGCCGGGGGCGAGACGGAAGCCGGTGATGACTTCGTCAAAGATCAGCACGGCGCCATGCTTGGTGCAGGCCGCGCGCACGCCCTCGAGATAGCCGGCGGCGGGCTGGATCGAGCCCTGGTTGCACATGGCCGCTTCCATGATGACGCCGGCGACGTAGCCTTCCTTGAGATGCGCTTCGAGGATTTCGAGGTCATTCCAGGGCAGGACGACAAGGTCCTCGGCGCTCTCGGGCAACTGGCCCTTCGAGCCGATCACCGGCACCGGCGCGTTGGCCGGCCCGGCAGCCGCAACCGCGGGGGCGGTAGACCACAGCACGTTGTCGAACCAGCCGTGATAGTGGCCTTCAAACTTGATGATCTTGCGCTTGCCGGTCGAGGCGCGGGCGAGACGGATGGCCGCCTGGTCGACCTCGGAACCGGACGAGCCGAAGCGCATGCGCTCGGCCGACGGCACCATCTCGCAGACGAGCCGGGCCGCTTCGGCCTCGATTGCGGTCTGGCCGGCGAACAGGATGCCGCTGTCGATCTGCGACTTCACCGCATCGACCAGTGCCTGCGGCTTGTGGCCGAGGATCATCGGGCCCATGCCCAGGTAGTAGTCGATCAGCCGGTTGCCATCGACGTCATAGAGGAAGGCGCCTTCGCCGCGCTCGAACACCAGCGGCGTGGGGGAGATATTGGCGCGGAAGTTGCTGTTCACTCCGCCCGAAATCCACTGGGAGTGCTTGCGGATCGTCTCGGCCGACTTGTCGAAGCTCAGCAGCTCCGCGGCTTCGGTGGACGGCGTGGTGGTGAGAACAGACAAGACAAACTCCCTAGGTTCTTGATCTGAAGAGGCCCCACGGACACGTGAACTGTAAATGCTCGGCGGTTCCGCGACACGGAAAAACCGCCGAACACCCGGAAAACTCAGCTTTTGCGCACCACGGCGATGCACTCGATCTCATAGCGCAACTGCGGGCCAAGGCAGTTCGTGATGGTGGTACGGGCCGGGAAAGGCGCCTTGAAATACTCCGGATAGAGCTTGTTGAAGAGCGGCACATCGTCATTGTCACGCACGTAGTTGCGGGTCTGGATGACATGCGCGAGGTCGCTCCCGGCATCCTCGAGCACCTTGCGGAGGTTCTCGATCGAGCGCCGCAGTTCTTCCTCGAATGTGCCCGAGACGATCTTGCCGGTGGCATCCACCGAAGCCTGGCCCGAAACGAAGATCAGGTCGCCCACCTTGGTGGCGGGGCTGAACGGCAGGTGTGAGCGCGGCGTATCCGGCGCGCTGGGGTATTCGATCATCTTGGGTTCCTGTGGTTGAAGGAAGTGGGCTGCGGGCGACCGCCATCCACGGTGTCATTCCCGCGAAAGCGGGAATCTCCGTTCTTGTGCGGCCTCGAACGGCGATCCGCCGCTTTCGCCGGGATGACCCGGTGGGTGTGGTGTCACGCGAGCGGAAACACACCGCTGCGAACCCGCTCGTACGGGAGGCTGCGGATGTCGCTGGTGCAGGGTCCGGGCGTCGTCACGGTGAAACTGCGCCTAGCGATCTTGTCGTAAGCGCGCCGGTGCGCCACCGCCGCCTTGACCCCGATCACCGACAGCTCTTCGGGGATGATACCCTGCGAGCGGAACTGGCCGAGGTCGAAGGGCGGCGTCTTGATGCTGTTCAGGAGAATCTTGATGCCGGCCGCCTCGACCACCGCCGACGGGCCCATGTTGATATAGACGCCTTGCATCGCGGCGAGGTGGCTGTTGCGATCCTCCAGCGTGAAGGCGCCATCGCTGCGCCCGAGCAACGTCACCTCGAGTTCCACCGGTCCGGGGTCCAGCCGGCTGCCCTTGCCGCCGATGCTGAGCCGCTTCGTGCCGCCGATTGCGACGTCCGCCAGCGCCGCAACCGCGGCCGGATCGGCGATGGCGACAGCCGCATTGGTGATCCCGTGCCTGAGGAAGCCGCGCAGCACCGATGTGCAATCGCCCGGCGCGCCGCCCCCGATATTGTCGCTGGGCTCGACGATGATGTTCGGCCCATCCGGGTTGCGCTTGCACTCTTCGAGCGCCGCATCGAGCGACCACTCCTCCGGCAGGCCGAGCGGCTGCAGTTCGATGGCCAGCGCTTCCAGCCGATCGAGAGCCGCTACGGCATCCGCATCGCTGCCGGTGGTCGTCACCGAAAAGGCGACGCCGACATCGGGCACATCCGCGAACGAGTAGCCGCCCACGACATTTACGGTCCAGATCTCCGGATTCTCCGCCTCGATCTGCCGCGCCAGCGCCTCGAGATCGCGCATCGGACGGTCGGCCGTGCCGGTGCCGGTCGGTGGCCAGACGATGGGGGCATTGCGGGCGAGCATGTGCGGCGCCTGTTTCTCCGCCAGAGTTCGTGCCAGCTGCTCGGCAGAACGCACCGCCGAGTCGCGCGCGTCGATATGCGGGTTCTCGCGATAGCCGACGAGGCCGTTGGCGCCCGCCGCCATCGCCGCGGTGAAGGTGGCGTGGAGGTCGAAGACGCCGAAGATCGGCAGCTTCGCCACGCCCGGAATAGCGCGGATGCGCGCCAGCAGCTCACCCTCGGGGTCGACGCTTTCCGTCGTCACCATCGCGCCATGGAGCGCCAGCCAGATACCGTCGAGGCCGGTTTCGGCCAGCGCGGCGTAGATGCCTTCCTCGAGTTCTTTCCAGAACAGCTCGAACACCGCATGGTCGGTGGTGCCCGAGGGCAGCGCCGAGAAATCGCCCACCGGCACGACGTCCCAACCCTCGCGTTCAGCGACCTCGAGAAAGCCGTCGATGGTCGAGCCGTCGCCGCTTCGCGCCAGCATCTGCGGCCCACGGTTGATCGTGTACGCGTCGAGCCCGGTGATCTCGTCGACGAAGCTGTGCGTCTCGTGGAATAGCCCTGCGAGGAGGATGCGAGGTTGACTCATTTGCTGAAACCGGGCGGTGCGTAGTGGGCGGGAAGGTGTGGGGTGATCTCGGCGAGGCTGGCGACGAGCAGCTTGCCCAGCCGCTCGATTTCGGCCGGTTCGAACCTGCTCGATGGCCCGGCGATGCTCACGGCTGCGACGGCTTCGCCGGCGGCGTTGAAGATCGGGGCCGCAACGCAGGCGCCGCCGACCTCGTTCTCCTCGTATTCAGTGGTCCACCCGATCGTGCGGCAGCGCTCGAGGACCTCCTCCAGCGCTTCCGGATCGGTGATGGTGCGGTTGGTCGCTGCCGGCAGGTGTCCGATCGAATAGACCAGCCGCCGGAAGCCCTCCGGCTTGTGGGCCAGGAGGGCCCGCCCGCAGGCCGTCGAGTGATAGGCGGCGCGCGTGCCCGCATATGACGAGACGCGCAGGGATTGGCTGCCCTCGAGGCTCTCGATGATCATGGCGTCGGCCGGCCCGGGAAGCGCCAGGTTCACCGTCTCGCGCGTCGTGGCGCAAAGCCGCACGAGGTGCGGCCGGGCGATCTCGGTGATGTCCAGCCGGCGTTCGACGGCCTTGCCATAGACGAGGTGCTGGATGCTCAGCCGGTACGCGCCCGCCTTCGCGTCGCGCTCGGCGAGGCCCACATCGACCAGCGCGGTGACGAGGTTGAACGCCGTGGTCTTTGCGAGCCCCGTGTAGCGGGCGAGGTCGCGCAGTGACACCCAGTCGCCGGAGGCCATCGCATCGAGCAGGGCCTTGGCCCGCGCCACCGACTGGATGCGCGCCTCGGTCGCTGGAGCGCCAGGCTTGATCTTTCCGGGGATGACGGGTCGTGGCATCGCGATATCAGACGTTTGGCATTCCACTAGATGGAATACGTTTCGTGGCGGTGTTTCGCCACCGATAGAACATCAGGCATGCAGGCAGCGCAAGCGCGCTCTGCCTCGCGCTGTAGCGGCAGATTGACAGGTCCCGTCCCGCTGACGTTAGATCGTCGCATTGGAACGACATGCGTTCCACATTATGGAATACGATTTGTCACTGATCCCGCGCCTCGACCTGGCATCGCTGAATGCAACACCCCTCGATCCGCTGACCAAGGGACTGCCGTTCGATGCGCCGTCGCTGAAGGTAGGGGACGTCGCAAAGCAGGGCTGGAACGTGCTCTCGGGTGACCTGCCGCTGCCCCTCGCGGTGATCCGGCAGGACGTGCTGCGTGCCAACAGCGCCTGGATGCGCGAGTTCACCGGCGCCAACGACCTCGTCATCGCCCCGCACGGCAAGACGACAATGTCGCCGGTCCTGTTCGATCTGCAGGTGGCCGATGGCGCCTGGGGCATCACCGTCGCGACGGTGCAGCAGATGCAGCTCTGCCTCGCCTTCGGCGTCAAGCGGGTGATCATCGCCAACCAGCCGATCGGCAGCCAGGCCATCGATGCCTGCTTCCGCGCCCTTCAGGTGCCGGGCTTCGAGCTCTACTGCCTCGCCGATGGCCCTGATGGCGTGGCCATGCTGGCCGAGGGCGCAAAGCGCAATCCGCCGCCCGCCGGCAACCCGCTCCGCGTCCTCGTCGAGATCGGCTTTATCGGCGGCCGCGCCGGCGCCCGCACCCGCGACATCGCCATGGAAGTTGCGCGGATCATTGCCGCCACCGATGGCCTGACGCTGGGTGGCTTTGAGTGCTTCGAAGGCCTGCTGCCGACGCCGCAGGCCGCCGATGGTCTCATCGACGATGTCGCGGCGCTGGCCCAGTCCGCGTTGGCGGAGAACCTGTTCGATACCGATCAGCCGGTGGTGGTGAGCGCCGGAGGCACGGCCTTCTTCGACCGGGTCGGCGAGCGTTTCAACGCCACGAGGTTCAGCCGTCCGGTGGTCAAGGTCCTCCGCTCGGGCTGCTACCTGACCCACGACTCTGTCTCCTATGCCGCGACCTTCGAGCGGATCATCAGCGAGACGACGCTGAACCTGCCCGATGGCAGGCTCGAAGCGGCGCTCGAAGTCTGGGCCTATGTGCAGTCGCGCCCCGAGGATGGCCGCCTGATTGTGACCATGGGCAAGCGCGACATCAGCTTCGATTCCGGCATGCCTGTGCCGCTGCGCTGGTACCGCCCCGGCAGCATGAGCAAGCCCGAGCCCGTGCCCGATGGGCACCGCATCGTCGCGCTCAACGACCAGCACGGACACATGGAAATACCGGACGCGAGCCCGCTCCGGCCCGGTGACATGGTGGCCTTCGGCATCGGCCACCCATGCACGACCTTCGACAAGTGGCAGATGCTGCTGCTGGTCGACGAGAACTACAACGTGACCGAGGCGCTCAAGACATTCTTCTGAGGTGATGGCGATGCAAAAGCTCGATGGCGATTACATGGTGCAGCCCGTGGTCAAGGCGCTGCAGGTGCTGGACTACGTGACCCGGCAAGGCCACATGGTCACGCTCACCGAGGTCGTCCACGAGCTGAAGCTCCCTAAGACCACGGTCTTCCGCTACCTGCAGACCCTGTCCGCCACCGGATTCCTAGAGCACGATATCTGGCACGATCGCTACGGCACCGGCGGCAAGTTCCGCGAACTGGCGCGGGTCGACCACGATCTCCATGGCCTCCGCGAAGTGGCGCAGCCCGAGATGCGGCTCCTCGTCGACACGTTCCACGAAACGGTGAACCTCGCCGTCCTCTCGAACAGCGAAGTCGTCTATATCGACATGCTCGAGCCGCCCAAGCCGCTGCGGGCCAGCGCCCGCATCGGCCACCGTCACCCGGCCCATTCGACTTCGCTGGGCAAGGCCATGCTGGCCTACCTGCCGGAGGCGCAACTGGTCCTGCAGCGCGACGGATCGCTGGAGCCGATGACCATCAAGACGCTCACCGAAGTCTCGAAGCTACGCCGCCAGGTCGAGGATGTTCGCCGGCGCGGCTATGCGGTGGAAATGGGCGAGAACGAGGACGGGCTGATGTGCATCGGCGTGCCGATCCTCGATCGCGCCGGCTACCCGGTGGCGGCGATGAGCCTCTCGGCACCCGAGCGCCGCATGCGCCCCGAGCGCACCAACGAAGCCGCCGAAGCCCTGAAAGTCGCGGCATCGCGGATTTCGCAGCGGCTGGCCGCGGAAACAGTGGCCTAGCCGCCGTTGCACACGGAACCGGAAATCTTGCTCCGTCATCCCCGGGCTGACCCGGGGACCCAGCGATTTCTCAGCCAGCTACGGCGTTGGATGGAAACGCAGGTTCGGCGATGAGCAACAGGCCGGCCGGTGCTAGACCTTGTGCCCCGGCCATCCCATGAGCAGCTTCACGTCCTTCTCGGCTTCCTTCGCCTTCGCCGCGTCCTTGAACACCCGCATCACGCAATGCGGCTCGGTGCGGCTGATGACGTCGTAAACGAGGTGGTAGCCGGTTTTGTCGAGGATCGGGCCGATCCAGCCGGCGCAATGGTCGCAGTAGCGGCCCATCGGCTCGGCGTCGTTGTCCATGACCTTGGAGAGGCTGGGGCAGACATTCATCCGCAGCTCGATGTGATCATCGAAGCGGTCGATGTCCATGTCGCAGTTCTCTTCGATCTTGATGTGCGACCAGTACTTGTCCATCCCCTCGAGCCCCTTGGTCTCGATGAGTTCGAGGATGTGCTTTTCCTGGTTCTTCGAGATGGCGAGGAAATAGGCCTCGAGCTCGGCTTCGCCCTGCGACTCCAGGAACTTGAAGACCTCGTTGTAGAAGCGGGTGAAATGGTCGGACGGGATCATCAGCGCCTCCTGATCACCTGCCGGCAGGCGCCGGGGCCGGTGATCGTCGTTTCAAATGCGAAGGGCGAGCCCTCAGCCAGCGCCTCGTTGGTGCGGATGGTCTGGTCGCAGAAGTGCGGCGAGGGCGCACCGACGAGCTTGGCCACATGATGCCACGCCGTGCAGCGCCGCACCGTCAGCACGATCTCGTTGCGGCCGATCTCGATGTCGTAGTCGCAGTTCTCACGCGTGAAGAAGTGCCGCCAGTGCGCGACCAGTTGCGTGGTGTCGCCCGCAACCAGATCCTCGTGGATCGACCGATAGACGTCGCGTCCGACCTTCCTGAAGATCTCGTCCATCGCCTCGATGCCGAAGCGGTTGATGATGAAGTCGATCGTGGTGTTTGTCGCGCCGTGGAAATCGAGATGGACCTCGCCTTCCTCCGCATAGCGCAGCGTCTCGGCCATCACGCGGCCCTCCACAGTTCCTTGCCGCCCACCCAGGTGGCAGTGACGGCAAGCGTTGCGCGCTCGAGCACCGCGAAGTCGGCGAGCTTGCCACGCTCGAGGCTACCGAGGTCGCGGTCCATGCCCAGCACACGCGCCGGCACGAGGCTCGTGGCGTTGGCCAGCTGCGCGAGGTTCCTGCCCGAGAATTTCAGGTAGTTCCGCATCGCTTCGTCCGGAACCAGCGACGAGCCGCAGAGCCCGCCGCTCTCCTTCTCGCGCACGGCCTTGCCCGGTGCGCTGGTGACGACATAGCCCGGATAGAACTCGAAGGTCGCGCCGGGCGTGCCGGCATATTTCATCGCGTCCGTCTCTAGGAACACCCGGTCGGCCGGCAGCTGTGCCAGCAGCCGCACCATGGCCGGCTCCACATGGATGCCGTCGCAGACGAGACCCAGCGCCAGCGTCGGCTCGGCGATCAGTGCGTCGGTCAGCGACATCACGTGGACTCCCATGTTGCCGGGGGGCTCGGTCGGCATCACGTTGTACATGTGGGTGACGGCGTCGATCCCCCAGCTCACATAGCGCGGGATATCCCCGGGCCGGGCTCGGCTGTGGCCGAAATGGATGGAGACGCCGGCTGCCTTCAGCGTCTTGATGAAGCCTTCCGCGCCCGGCTTCTCCGGCGCCAGCGTCACTGCCTTCAGCCGCCCGTCCGTCGCCGCCAGCATGCGCTCGGCAAGTTCCACGCTGGGCAGCTGGATGTTCTCCGGATTGTGCGCACCGGGCGAGCCGAATACCGGCCCCTCGCTATGCACCCCCAGCGCCCGCGCGCCCGTTGCTTCGGTCGTCTGTGCCGAGAGCCGGCTCAGCGTCGGCTCCATGTTCTTGGGGGGCAGGCACGAGATCGACGGCAGGAAGCCCGTCGTACCGTTCTTGAGCAGGAGCTGCGAGTTCGACGCCACCGCGCCCTGCTCGGTGTCGTTGTAGAGATGCTCGCCATAGCCGTGCTGCAACAGGTCGATGCTGCCGGGAAACAGGATCGCACCGCCCCCGTCGATTACCTGCCAGTCCTCGCCGACACTGGTCTCGGCCGGCACTAGCCCGGCGATGCGCTCGCCCTCGACCAGCAAGTCACTGGCAAGCTCCGCCGTGGGGGTAACGACCGTAACGTTGGTCCAGCGGATCTTCACGATACGGGCTCCCACGACATCTGGTTGGCGAGAATGCCGCCGTCGACATAGAGCATCTGCCCGGTGATGTAGCGTGCCGCGGGGGAGGCGAGGAACACGGCGGCGCCGCCGATTTCGTCGGGCACGCCGACGCGACCGAGAGGGATCTGTCTTTCGAGGGCAGGGCGGACACCCGGCGCTGCCAGCCCCTTCGCGGACAGCGGCGTCTCGACGATCCCGGGTCCGATGCCGTTGACGCGGATGCCGCGCTCGGCGAGCGTGACCGCAAGGTTGCGGACCAGCATCAGCACCGCACCCTTCGAGGTGTCGTAGACGACGCTGTTCTTTTCGGCCGCCAGTGAATTGGTTGAGCCGGTGCAGATGATGCTCGGGTTCTCCTGCCCCGGCGCCAGACCTTTGACGAAGGCCTGCGCGGCGAACACGTAGCCTTTCACGTTGAGGTTGAAGGTGCGGTCGAACACCGCCTCGGTGAGGTCGTCGAAATTGGTGTCGAGGTAGGTGCCGGCGTTGTTGACCAGCGTATCGAGCCGACCGAGTTTCGCGCGCGCCGCCGCGACGAAGCCCTGGGCACCGGCCACTGTCGAGAGATCGGCCTGCACGAAATGGCACTCGGTCAGCGCGCCGAGGCGTTCCGCCGCCCCGCCATCGTCGGCAAGGTGCGAGTTGATGACCAGCCGCGCTCCGGCGCGCGCAAACGCCTCCGCCATGGCGTAGCCGATGCCGGTGGTCGAGCCGGTGATGGCGACGTGCTGGCTCATGCGAGGGCGTTCCCGGCGAGGCCGCTCTCGACACTCAGCACCGCCCCGACGAGGTTCTGCGTCGCCTCGGCCTGGGGGTTGCGAAACAGGTCGAGCGGCTTGCCGACTTCGACGATACGGCCTGCGGACATAACGTAAACCTTGCTGGTGGTGTAGGCGACGACCGACAGGTCGTGCGCGATGAAGACGAGGCTGAGACCGAGCTCGCCGACGAGGTCCTTGAGCAGGTTCAGCACCTGCGCCTGGATTGACACATCGAGCGCCGACACCGGTTCGTCGGCGATCAGCACGCGCGGATTGGGCATCAGGGCGCGGGCGATGGCGATGCGCTGCAGCTGGCCGCCTGAGAACTCGTGCGGGAAACGCTCGAGCGCACTCCTCTGCAGCCCGACCTGGTCGAGCACTTCATGGACGCGCGCCGCATGGTCGCCCTCGATCCTGAGGCTGCGCAGCGGCTCGAGCAGGGCGGTGCCGACGCGCATGCGCGGATCGAGCGAGGAGCGCGGATTCTGCAGCACCACCTGCACCGAGCGGCGGAACGGCCTGCGCTGTTCCTCGGTGCCGGACCAGACATCGGCCCCGTCATAGAGCACCTGCCCGTCATGCGGCTTCTCGACGCCCGTCAGCATACGGGTGAGGGTGGTCTTGCCCGAGCCGGACTCGCCCACCAGTCCCACCGCTTCGCCGGGCCGCACGGCAAAATCGATGTCCTGCAACACCTTCAGGATCGGCTTGGGCGCAAACAGCTTCTGCCGGCGCAGCTTGTACTCCTGGTTGAGCTGCCGCACTTCGAGCAGCGGCCGGACATCGCTGGGGAACGCGGTCACGGTCATTGCGCAGCCACCTCGTTCGAAGCCGCCACCGGATGCCAGCACGCCGACTTCAGCGTATCGCCGGTCAGTTCCGGCATCTCTGCACGGCACTTGTCGGTAGCGGCCGGGCAGCGCGGATTGAAGGCGCAGCCGGTCGGCAGGTCATGCAGCGGCGGCACCATGCCGGGAATCGAAACAAGCCGCGACGTTCCGTCGAGCGCGATGTTGTCCATGGTCGGCTGGCTGTCGAGCAGGCCGCGCGTGTAGTGGTGGCGCGGGTTACGGAACACCTCCTGCACCGGCCCCATCTCGACGATGCGGCCCGCATACATCACCGCTACCGTGTCGCACATGGCCGCGATGATGGGCAGGTCGTGGGTGATCATCAGCAGCGCCGAGCCACGTTCTTCCACCGCGCCGTTGAGCAGTCGCAGCACCTGCTTCTGCACCGTCACGTCGAGCGCCGTCGTCGGCTCGTCGGCGATGATCAGTTGCGGGTAGCAGGCGAGCGCCATGGCGATCATGATGCGCTGGCGCTGGCCGCCCGAAATCTCGTGCGGGTAGGCGCGCACCAGCTGTTCGGGCCTCGGCAGCTTCATCTGCGCCATCAGCTCGATCGTCTGCTGCTCGGCGGTCCTCTTGTCGGCGCCGGTATGCTTGCGGATCACCCAGCTGATCTGGTCGCCCACGCGGCGCACCGGGTTGAGCGACGAGAGCGGGTCCTGGAACACCATCGAGATGGTGCGGCCGCGGCGGTTGGCGAAGGCCTTGTCCGACTGCGTCACGAGGTCGACGCCATCGTGCAGAACCGCGCCCTGCGTGCCCCAGCCCATCGGCAACAGGCCCATCAGGGCAAGCGCCGTCATCGATTTACCCGAGCCGCTTTCGCCCACGAGGCCCATGCGGCCGCCGGGCGGGATCGAGAACGAGACGCCGCGCACGGCGCTGACGACGCCATTGCCGACGGTGAGGTCGCGGACTTCTATTGCGGGGGCGGTCATGCGCTCCTCCGCTTCAGCTTGGGATCGAGCACATCGCGCAACCCGTCACCGAGGAGGTTGAGGCCGAGCACGACGAAGACGATGGCAAGGCCGGGCCAGATGGCGAGCGGCGAGGAAATGCCGACGGTCTGCTGCGCCTCGTTGAGCATCATCCCCCACGAGATCGACGGCCGCGTCACGCCCACACCGAGATACGAAAGGCCTGCCTCGGTAAGGATGCCGGCGGCAAAAAAGAGGGTGAACTGGACGATCATGACGCCGGCGATATTGGGGATTACATGGCGCGCGAGGATGAACAGCTTGCCCCGGCCATACAGCTTGGCCGAGGTGATGAAGTCCTCCTGCAGCACGCCCATCGCCGCCGATCGGATTACCCGCGTGAACGATGGGGTGAAGAACGCAGCGAGCGCGAGGATGGTGGTAAGCGCGCCCGATCCCATCGTCGCCGCCAGCACCAGTGCCGTCACCATGCCGGGGATCGACAGCATGATGTCGGCGCCGCGCGAGATGAATTCGTCCGCGAACTTGCCATAGGCCGCCGCCACCAGCCCGGTGATCGTGCCGAGCAGCAGCGCGATCGAAGCGCCGCCCGCGCCGACGAGGATCGAGGTTCGGGCGCCCACCATCAGCTGCGCGATGATATCGCGGCCAAGCCCGTCGGTGCCGAGCCAGTGGTCGGGCGAGAACGGCGGCATCATGCGCGCCTTGATATTGGGAATGTTCGGGTTCGACGGCAGCCAGAAGAATGAGATCACCGCCACGGCGAGAAAGCCGAGCGTCAGCACGAGCCCGACGACGAGCGAGGCGTTGAGGTCGAGCCGGGGGCGGTGGCGCTTCGGCGTGGCGAGTAGAGGGGCAGCGGTATCGGTCATCGGCGCTCCCTCACGCCGCGTTGCGGATGCGCGGATCGAGCAGCCCGTAGAGCAGGTCGACCACGAAATTCACGAAGATCACGAAGACGATGATCAGCATCACCGTCGATTGCACCACGATCACCTCGCGCGCCGCCACGTTGGCGAGGATCATTCGGCTGAGCCCCGGCAGCGAGAACACCATCTCGATGATGACGGTGCCGCCGATCAGTTCGGCGATCTGCAGGCCGACAATGGTGATGATCGGCAGCGACGCGTTGCGCAGCCCCACCTGCAGCAGCGCCTGTGTCCGCGTCATGCCGACAGCGCGGGCAGTGCGCACATAGTCCTGGTTCATCACGTCGAGCACGGCCGAGCGCACGTAGCGGCTCAGCACCGCAGCCATGATCAGGCCCAGTGACAGTACCGGCAGCACCAGCGAGCGGATGGCGCCGATCCAGCTTTCCGACCAGTCCACCCAGCCGCCCGTAGGCAGCCAGCCGAGCCGCACGCCGAACAGCACCGAAAGCAGGATGCCGGCCCAGAACACAGGCACCGCGATGCCGATCTGGCTGAGCAGCGCAAGCACGGCGCCGGAAGGCTTGCCGACATTGCGTGCCGCGATGGTTCCCACGGGGATGGCGATGATGAGCCCGAGGATCAGGCCAGAGAGGGCGAGGGGTACAGAGACGCTCAGCCGGTTGGTGACGAGATCGCCGACCGCTTCCTTGGTGCGGAAGGATTGGCCGAGGTCGCCCGACAGCATCTTGAAGATCCAGTCGAAATACTGGACGAAAAGCGGGCGATCGAGCCCGTAGGCGGTCGCCAGCGCGTTGATCGCTTCGGCGGTCGCGTCCTTGCCGAGGACAATCGCGGCCACGTTGCCGCCGGCGGCGCGAATGAGCAGGAAAATGGCGATCGACGCGACGAACACCGCGCCGATGAAGAACGCGAGCTTGCGCAGCAGATAGATCGCCATGTCGCCAACCCCCGTAAGACTAGAAAGGCGTGCAGGCCGCCAGCGTTACGCTGCCGGCCCGCGAGTTCAAGTGCTGCTTACCAGTGCAGCTTGCCGATCTCGATTGCGACGAGAACGCGCGGCTCGAGGAAGCCCTTCAGCTCGGCGTCGAACAGGCCCACGCCCTTCTTGGCGATCAGCGGCACGATGACGGCATCGTCACGCAGGATTTTGGCGGCTTCCTTCATCTTGGCGAGGTATTCCTCGTCCGAGGTAGCCTTGTCCGCGTCGCTCAGCGCCTGGGTGTACTCGGGGCTGCAGTAGGTGCTCCAGCCGGCCTTGTCCGGGGTGGGGCAGGCCCACTGGGTCGGCTCGGCGTCGCCCGACATCACGGTGATGTCGAACTGGGGCGGACGGCCCTGGAAGATCAGCTGGCTGTAGCGCGCCAGGTCGATCGCGTTGCGGGTGACGTTGAAGCCGGCGCCCTGCATCGACGGCACCATGATGTCCGCCGGCAGCGAGAGATCAGGCACGTCGCTCAGCGAAGCGTATTCGAGCGGGGTCGAGGCGAATGCAGGAGCCGCCGCCATGGCCTTCTCGAAATCGAACGGATACGGGCAGCTCTCGGCGCTTTCGGCCTCGTACCAGGGCTGGTTAGGCAGTGCAAAGGTGCAGGTGTTCTCGGCGCCCCATGCCGCGCCGAACGCGTCGTTGAACGACTGGCGGTCGAGCGTCGCCGCGAGGGCCTTGCGCAGTTCCGGGTCGAGCTTCTGGTTGAACACCGCATAGGTCGGCTCGCCGATCTGCGGGTACGTGACCAGCGTGTACTTCTTGTCGAGTTCGCGCTTGGTCAGCTGTTCCCAGAGGTCGATGGTGATCACCGGAACGGCGTCGACTTCGCCGGCTTCGAGCGCATTGAGGCCGGCGGTACCGTCCGTCACGATGCGCACGGTTGCCGAGGTGATCGCAGGCTTCGTACCCCAGTAGTTCGGGTTGGCCTCGAACTCGAAGGTCGAGTTCGTGGTGTAGGACTTCAGCACATACGGGCCGGTACCGATCGGGTTGGTGGCGATCGAGCCGGCGGCATGCTCGGGCTGGATCAGGCCGGCGACCGAGCCCATGCCGCGCCAGAAGTTCTGGCTCGGCTGCGACAGCGTCACCTTGACGGTCGAGTCGTCGACCTTCTCGATGGCCGTGACAGCGTTGTAGGCCGACGAGTTGTTGACGACCGGCGAGGCCTTCATGGTGTTGAGCGAGTAGATCACGTCCTCGACGGTCACCGGGGTGCCGTCCGAGAAGTTGGTCTTCCGGATCTTGAACTCGTAGGTCAGCTTGTCGTCCGAAATGGTCCAGGACTCGGCGACGCCCGGCTCAACCGAGCCGTCCTTGTTGAAATAGACCAGCGGCTCGACGACGTTCGCCGGGATCCACAGGCGCAGCGCCGTAAGGCCGCTCGTGACATAGTCGAGCGTACCCGGATCCTGCCGCGCGATCAGCACGACCTTGTTGTCGGCCGCGCGCGGCGAAGCGGCCAGCGCCTGTGCGCCGCCGAATGCCGAGAGCATGATGGCCGCAGCGGCAATGCCGCCGAGGCCGGTTGCGAACGTGCGTTTCAATTGCATGTCGGTCAGTCCCTTCCGATTGTCCCTGGTAGTCCATCGCACGCCCTGCATCGTTGCCGTCGGCAGCGCCTGTCGGGCCCTGTCGCGATGCGGGATGCGTATTTCGTTTGCATGCCCTGCGCCTGCACACCGATTGAGCGAAATCCGCCGGTGTGCGTTTTCAAGGCAAACGTTGACCCATTTCCAGGGGGCAGGGAAGCGGTTGGGGTTCCGCCGCATGGAACGAAGAGAAGAGGATTCCATCCGCCTTCTTGACCCTACGCCGGCTTCCCGGCGGCAGCGCGGAAGTATCACCGTACGATAACGAACAGCTCTGCTGTCGGGTTTGTGCAACGCCGGCAACCGTGACAGTATTGGTGGGCAGACGACATACCAGCGGGGTGGCGCGTTCAAGTCCGTGTGGACGGGAGGATGCCATGAGTTGTCGGTTCTGGAACTACATCACAACAGCAATTGTGCTTCTGTTCTTGGCCGCGGCGCCGGTGGCTGCGCAGCCGCGTGGCGCCGGCAACGTCGCCAACCCGAACATGGGCAGCAGCGAGGTCGAACTCGTCCGCGGACCCGGGCCGCGCTTCGTGGTCGTGGCCGGCAACTTCGAGGCACGCGACCAGACCGGGTGGGATTGGACCGGCTGGGATGACGTCGTGACCATCTTCCGCACCGACGAGTACACGCTTGTCAGCGAGGAGGAGAGCCACATATCGAGCAGCGGCGGTCCCATGCCGTATCACCCCGACGCAAGGTGCATACTCCCTGCCGTCGACGAGGTTGCGATCTTCGACTACCGCTGGAAGTGCGACGACGCCGGCGCGTCGGCTCCGTTCGCCTTCACCGTGGGGCTCTACGAACAGGACTCCTATGGCCTCCTGAGCTTCTGCGCCAACCAGGTGGTCCCCACCGGAGACCTGCGGGCGCCCGATACCGTCGTTTGTGAACAGAAGAGTCCGCACGACCTGATCGGAACCCGGATCTTCCGCTACTCGCTGGCCGAACTCCTCGAGCGCCTGCCGCAGCCCGGCATGTCCTGGCGCAACGAAAAGATCATCGGCCGCGGCTGCAACGCCGCGATGCGCAGCGATTGCCGCGGCAGCAACGGCCAATACGTCTTCCGCTACGTTATCACGCGCGTGCAGGATGGACGCTGAGCGGATTTCCGCCCTCGGGCATGGGGGCGCGTGGGATCGCCTGTTCGATCGCGGCCTGCAGCCGAGGCAGCAGGCCCTGGTCGAGCTCCTGCACCGCGAGGCGCCCTATCTGGTAAAGGAGGGCCGCCTCACGGTTCCCGATAGCCAGCTCGCCCCGCTTGTCGAGTTCATGGGCCCATGTCGCGACGGCCGCCTGCGCACACCGCATCCGATCCGGCGCCGCAACGTCGTCGAACTCCCGCGCCATCGCCGCCTCGATCGCAAGCGCCCCCACCGCCAGCGGCCGCGGAAACAAGCGGCTCAGCTGCAATGCCTCATCCACAACGACGGACATAAGACAGGCCTCCGCACCCCGGTCGCAATCAACGCCCGGCGGTCAAGCTATCAGCATTTCTGGGGGGAATGGTGGTGCCCGGGACCGGCACGCTTCACAAAATCGAACTCAGGCGCAGGGCGTCGAGTTTCCTTTTACTTTCAACGCAGTAGGTCGCGCTGTCCGCCAAGTCTCTCCGGATAGTTTTGTACCGGAGCACGAGACCATGATGTACCTGGCAAGGCGAACGGTTGGCAAGGGGCTAGCGTCTGGCATTGCGCTGCAGAACTTCGCGGGACAAAGAGACAATGGTGTTTGACGCACTCTGGAACGGTTGCCCTTCATAGGCGTACAGGGTTCCAGATTGAGCCTCGCCTCGCTCCACGGTCGTCAGGCCTAACGCACTTGCGAGGTTGAGGATGCTCTCTTCCAGCTTGTCCCGTTGAGACAACCCCTTGTTTTCGCGCGTGCCGTGGAAAAAGCCGTTACTCGCTCGCGCTTCGACGAACTTGGCGCGACGGGTGAGTTTGGTCATGTTCTGTCTTTCTGCCGCAAAGCACCTACGACTTTTCCACGTCCGCGATCTCTGCCCAAAACTCCTTGAACACCTCCGCGCGAACTGCTGCCTCCATCCCGGTAGTGCCTATCGCGTTGGGGTGGTAGCGCTTGGCGAACCGCTTCTTGATGTCTTGGAACTTACGGTCGTCTCCGCGGTCCTCACTGGCAGCGTTGGCGAGCTTATGCTCCAACTCCAAGATTGTCTTTTGCGCCAAGGCCAACTTCTGGCGAAGTGCGGCAACCGTAGCGTTGGCCGACTTCAACTGATCAAGCACGCTGACAGGATTGTCGACCTTCGGCCCATCGTGGGGCGAGCTTGACCCCCCGCCTGCTGGCTTCGTTCCAACTAACCTGGAATGTAGCCCTCGGATGTAAGCCAGGTCGTCCAAGTGAAGCTGACCTGCACGGGCCTCTGCCAGAAAGCGATGGAGGTCCGCCGCCGTATCATCGCGCATCGCGCCGGTTCCAAGTAGGTCGGTAACCAGCCGCTCAACCTCTGCGAATGCCATCCTGCCCCACAACTACTTCCACTTGTAGACATTCAGCTCCAGCGGGTTCGACCCACTACTGCTCCCATAGGAGCACCCGTGATGGACCCCGTGCCACCTACGGTTTTGAGGACGACGCCCCTGGACGAGGCCCCTTGGCCCGCGACGCAACCGAAGTCTCGATCTTGATCCTTCGCCCACTCGTCGTGTGGACCTCAACTTCCGGGACGCGGGTGCGCTTGCGCTGCGTGAATACCGCTACCTCCCCTTGCTGAGGCACTCTCGGAATGATCCGGGAGGCAACCACTGCGCTCTGCCGACGGGCCTTTGCCGCGACCGCTGCCTTAGCCTTCTTCTCGGCGGCTTCTTCCTTGGCCCTCGCCTGACGGAGCGCTGACAGCTCTGCGGCCTTGGCTCTCTGCTTGGCCTGCTGCTGTCGTTTTTCTCGCTTCGCTGCAGTGGCCTCTGCATGGCGCTGCTGCTTGGTCACCACGCCAGAAAGCTTTTTGGCTTTCTTGGGTTTGGGGGCGCGAGGCGAGGTTGCAGACGAGGTACGACCCGTCTTCTTTTTTTCCCTTGTCGTGGTTGAAGGCCGGTCACGATTGCCAAACCAGTCAGATGACCAAGGCCCGATGATCGTGCTGCCCCCCAGGTAGCCGCCCTTACCCATTGCCCCCCCAAACCACCGTCCGCCTTGGCGCAAGGCACAACTGCCACCATCAGAGGGCCGCAGCTTTGCTTCCGCATGAACGTCACCTCTGAACCTCGTCACGTCAAGCATCTCACAACAAACATGAGCAAACTGGAGTAGGCGTTAAATGGAGTACACGCAGGAAATCTTTGACCGCCAGACTGGCGAGATGCTGACGGTCGCCATGGGAAACTGGGTCACCATCACCGAACTCGGAGAGATGCTCGGGGCAGGGTCGAGGGAGACCCGCACGATTTTGAGGAAGATGGAGTTCCTGCAGATCGAGGACACCGCGACCAAGTCACGCAACCGTCTCTGCCCCTGGGTGGTCCAACGAGGTTGGGGAAAGCGGATCGAGACCAATCGGTCCCGCCCTTTCGATGTTGTCGGTCCTGCGGGACAGGCTTGGGTAGCAGAGCGGTGGCACAAGGTCGTTGAGGAGCTGCACGCATCGAAGTCTGCATTGAGCTGGAAGGCGGCAGCAGCACTGAACGAGAACCTGAGTTGGCGAGACAGGCCACTCCCAGTTGAACTCCAGGTCTTTTGGCTGGCTGATCACTTCCCGACGATTACCCAGGTTGAGATCGCATCGATCACCAACGTAACCCAGCCGTTGGTCCACAGATACCTCCGACGGCGATCTGCGAGACTGGCTAGCTTGAGGGCGAAGAAAGAGAAGGCATTGGAGGACAAGCCGAGAGTGTCTTACCGGCAGGACGACAGCGAGTGGTCACATCCTCATGGATCTTGGTAGCCAATCGGTCGGCCACCTACGTGAAGAACCCGGGAGTGTGTCTGGGTATCTATTACCCAAGGCTATTACACGGCATCCCCACTCCGAAAAGTGCCCAAAAACCTGCTGGGGTATTCGTAGGTGATCGGTCGTCCAGTTCCCCCCGTAGGGGTGGGGGCCTGGTCTCAAGTTGAAGGGGCCGCCACGGGCATCCCGAACTCGTTGTAGCCGAGTGCCACCCGCACGCATTCCCGAACATCCTCGGCGAGCGACACGATGGTCTCCCACTTCATTGACCGGCCATCTTCGACCACCGCGTACCTCACCACGACATAGTCCTTGGTGGCGCTGGCACGGCGGATACGCTCGATGGTCTTGTTCGTTGGTGTCAGGCCATATGAGATGGCGTGATCGAGCATCTGCAGGAGGTCATGGCCGTACTGGCGTAGTGTCTCTTCCTGCTCGCCTTGCTCGCGCAGGTAAGCCTTCAAGAAGAGTTCGGCGGCGTGGTAGCCCAGTAGGCGGGTCGGCCCTGACGTACTGCTGCGCGAGTTCCCAGCAGCATCCCGAGCCGCTCGGAGGTAGGCGTCAGCCAACAGGAAGATGCCGAAGGGGGTGGCCCCGTTGTCGATCATGGTCACAGTCTCCCCTCCTACAATGCCATGCGCAGCGGCAGGCGAGAAGTCCAGCGTCCGCAAGGGTACACCCCAGCGGTCCGCTGGGAAGCTCTCGGAATGGCGTCCGTAAGGGTTGACTTCGACTAACGGACATGATGTCTAGCGGTCATGACCCTTGCGGACCATCCGGAGCCACACGTGAAGACCATCCTCTACGCTCGCGTCTCGACCACCGAGCAGACCCTCGGCCACCAGCGCACCCAGGCCGAGGCTGCAGGTTTTGTAATCGATGAGGTGGTGGCGGACCATGGCGCTTCGGGGGTAACCACCACCCTCGCCGAGCGACCGGAGGGCCGCCGCCTCAACGACATGCTCCGCGCCGGAGACACCCTGGTGGTGCGCTGGGTGGACCGTCTGGGGCGAAACTACCAGGACGTGCGGGGCACCATCGAGCGACTGATGCGTCGGGGTGTGGTCGTCCGCACCGTGATCAACAACATGACTTTCGACGGAGCCACCAAAGACCCCATTCAGATGGCAGTGCGAGACAGCATCATTGCCTTCATGGCCGCCACCGCTCAGGCCCAGGCCGAAGCCACCAGGGCCGCCCAGCGCTTCGGCATCGACGCTGCCAAGCAGGACAAGAAGCGCTACCTGGGGCGGAAGCCGTCGTTCACTCGGCAGCAGTTCTTGGCGGTCCAGGATGCGCTGGCGCTGGGCGCGGGGCCGGTCGCGATCGCGAAGCAGGCTGGCGTCTCCCGTCAGACCGTTGACCGGATCAGGAAAGACCCGGCGGCTGCTGAGAGGTCGCTGGAAGCCTGGTACGGCAGCACCGCATAATCCGCCCCTGTCTTCTGGGGTATTTTCAATATCGTTCAGGATTGACCCATTGTCCGACCAGCAGTTCCGCATAAGCACCACCTTGAACAAGTCTCAGGACGACCCGTCGGTGCTCGACTTCGTCGTTGAGTGCAGGCCAATCGGTGACGACGGCGAGGTGACCAGCCAAGTCGTGGGCAAGCTGGAGGGTTTCTTGATCGAACCCGGCTATCTGCCCGAGGAGTATGAGGAGTGGTACTTCGACGCCTTCGATCACCGCCCAGCACCTGCTTAGCCTTGCCGACGATGGTTTCGAGACGCCCCTTCTTCTTGAGGTCCTCGGCCTCTTCCCCAGCGGCCTTCTCGGCCACGTAGACCCTCAGCGCGTCGCTCAGAGTAGGGACGGGTTTGGGTGGCATGCCGTTGAACAAGGCTCTCACCAACTGGGCGGCGGCCTCCGGCAGGACCGGTGAGCCGTAGTGAGGATGGCTCTGCCGCTTCTCAACCGGATAGTCGTCTAGAATGCGTTGAGCGTAGAGGTGCTGCGCGCTCTCGGCGTCGGGGTCGGTGGGGCGCGGGTCATCATCTGGGTTGAAGCCAAGTGCCCGGATTTGAGCACGCAGGGAATGGTAACGGGCCAAATCACTGTCATCGGCAATAGGCCCGGAACCGCTCCCCTTGGCTAACTGTCGCTCCGCCTCTCCCAGTTGGCGCTCCGCCAGGGCATGGAAGTTCGCGTATGAACGCACCGCCTCGTCATGCGTCTGGCCGAGGAAAAGCTTGAACTCACGCTTGCCTACGAACGGTCGCAGCTTCTCCGGCACCACGCGACGGTACCTCCAGCCCTCAAGCAGGCCGCCATTCACGTACTTCAATACCAACCTCAAAATGCCGCTCCAATGTACCTAGCCGTGTACCGGAAGGCAGCGCAAGCCCTTGAAGCATTGAAGAAGAAGGGGATTTTGTGAGGAAATGGTGCCCGGGACCGGAATCGAACCAGTGACACGCGGATTTTCAATCCGCTGCTCTACCAACTGAGCTACCCGGGCAACCGCGGCGCCCGAGGGCGCTTAAGTCGGGCGGTTTATAGGGGGCATTGGCGGGGCGCGCAAGCGCGAAAAACGGCCTTTTCGCATGCCTTGCCACCACGAAATCCAGCGCTAGTCTCCATGCCTGCAAAACCAAGGGGAGTGAAGGGCGATGCTGGACGATCTGAAGGGCAAGCGCGCGTTGGTGACCGGCTCGTCGACAGGCATCGGGGCCGCCGTGGCCCGCGAACTGGGCCGGCTCGGGGTCGCCGTCGCCGTGCACGGCAACCGGAACGCCGAGTCGGCGGAAGCGGTGGCGGCGGAGATTCGCAACGCCGGCGGCACGGCGATCGTGGTGCTCGGCGATGTCAGCGACTCATCGGTGGCGGCGCGAATCGTCGCCGATGCGGTGGCCGGGCTGGGCGGCCTCGATATCCTCATCAACAATGCCGGGGCCATCCTCGAGCGCATCACCAACGCGGCCTTCGACGATGCCGCCTATGACAAGGTCTACGATCTCAACGTGCGTTCGGTGCTGGCCGTGACCAAGGCCGCCCATCCGCATCTCAAGGCCGGCGGCGGCGGCTCCATCATCAATACCGGCTCCATTGCCGGCCGGTTCGGCGGCTTCGGTGGCTCGACAGTCTATGCCTCGGCCAAGGCGGCTGTGCACTCGATCACCCGCAACGCCGCCCGCGAGTTCGCGCCCGACCATATCCGCGTCAATGTGGTGGCGCCGGGGTTCATCATCACCCCGTTCCACGACCGGACCCCGCAATCGGTAAAGGACACCGCCGCAGCGCAGATTCCCATGCAGCGGCTGGGCACCGCCGAGGATTGCGTCGGTGCCTACATCTTCCTCGCCGCAGATTCCATGTCGGGCTACATCACTGGCCAGATCATCGATGTGAACGGCGGCCAGCTAATGCCGTAGCGGCGAACGCCAGCCTGGGGAGGGGACTGAGCCCTACTCCTCGTCCCCGTCATCCCGGGTCACCACGCCGTCCTCGTCCTTCTCGTCATCGCGTGCGGGGATGACATAGCTGCCCGAGAGCCAGCGGTTGAGGTCGATATCCTGGCAGCGGGGCGAGCAGAACGGGTGGTTGGCCTGGCTCGAGGGCTTGCCGCAGATCGGGCAGGGCACCGTCTTCCTGAGCTTGATGACTTCGGCCATCAGACCGCCGACAGGCTCGACTGGTTGAGCCAGTTGAAATGCACGGGGTAGCCTTCGCCGGCGAGCAGCGACACCGTCTCGTTGAGCGGCAGGCCGACCACGGCGGAGTAGGAGCCCTGGAGCTTCAGCACGAATGCGCCAGCAATCCCCTGGATGGCGTAGCCGCCGGCCTTGTCGCGCCACTCGGCGCTGGCGAGGTAGCTCTCGATCTCGCGCGCCGAAAGCCGCTTGAAGCGAATGCGCGTCTCGACGAGGCGCTTGCGCATGGCGCCCGAGGTCGTGAGCATGGTGACGGCGGTGAACACCCGGTGCGAGCGGCCGGAGAGCGTGCGGAGGCACTCGGAGGCCTCTTCCATCGTCTCGGCCTTCGGCAGCACCCGGCGCCCGACCGCAACCACGGTATCGGCCGCGAGGACGAGCGCATTGCTCGCAATTCCCGAGGTCCGCGCCTTGTGCTGCGCGGCGATCGCCTTCTGGTCGGCAAGGCGTTGCGCGAGCTTACGCGGCAGCTCGTTCTTTTCCGGTGTTTCGTCGATATGGGCAGGGACCAGATGCTCGGGCTCGATGCCGATCTGGTTGAGCAGCGCCAACCGCCGCGGGGAAGCGGACGCGAGGATAAGCTCGGGACGGCTGGCCATCTTTGCCCTTACTTGAAGCGGTAGGTGATCCGGCCCTTGGTCAGATCGTAGGGCGTCATTTCGCACAGCACCTTGTCGCCGGCGAGAACGCGGATGCGGTTCTTGCGCATGCGCCCGGCGGTGTGGGCGATGATCTCGTGCTCGTTTTCGAGTTTCACGCGAAAGGTCGCGTTCGGCAGCAGTTCAACGACCACGCCCGGAAACTCGAGCACTTCTTCCTTAGCCATTCTCTCTCCTGAGACGGCCCCACGAAACACGCTACTGACAATGTCGGGGGCTGGATTGGCCGGCAGCTATACTTCAAGCCGCCCGCTTTGTGAACCACCCGCAAAAACAGGCGGTGCGAAACATATAGGTGCGCGATGCCAGTGAATCCAGCCGGCTCACGCTGGCTTCGGCGCACCGGCCACGAGCTTGTCCAGTCGCTCGCGCACCCGCTGCTGTAGCGTATCGCGCAGCGTGCGGTAGGCGCTCAGCACCGCCTCACGGTTGCCTTCGGTCTCTGTCGGGTCGGGCATCGGCCAATGTTCGACCGCGCCGGTCTCGAGGCCGCGCCGCTCCACGGCCTCGGGCGCATCGCCCGACAGGGTGACGACGAGGTCGAAATGGTTGGCCACCAGCTCCTCCATGGTGTGCGGCGTGTGCACGCTCATGTCGATGCCGATTTCCTCCATCACCTCCTCGACGAACGCATCGGCCTTGCCGGAGCGCACGCCGGCCGAGCGGACGATGAGCCGGCCGGGGAATAGTCGCCGCGCCAGCGCCGCCGCAATCGGCGAGCGCACCGAGTTCATCGAGCAGACGAACAGCACCGTCGGGAGGTTCGATTCGCGCTCGTCGATGCGGCTCGCGAACGGCTGCACCGCGCAGATCAGTGTGAACAGCCGCCGCGCCGTGTTGAGGTCCATCTCGAGCTTGTTGTCGAGCCGCGTGCGCAGCAGTTCCGCCGCATCGTTGTGGAGGCCGCGTCGCGCCATGTCGACGGTCTCGATCTGGTTCGATGAACCCGTCTTGATCGCGTCGTAGTAGCTTTCGCGGATGCGGAAATAATCGCGGATCAGCCGCCGGAACGGCGTAAGCGACAGATAGTGCGCGGCGATCGGCTCATAGGTGTCCGGGTTGCGCACATCGAGCAGGATGTAGTTGCCGGTGATCGAGACGTGCAGCGCGTAGGGCCCCGTCGCCTTCACCCGCGCCGGTCTGAACACATTTTCCTCGACGAGGTCGAAGATAGCGATCCGCCACTCGTGCACCTCGTCCGGATTGGTCGAGGTGATCGTATTGGGGTCGAGCGTAACGGCGACGAGGTGATCGGTCTTGGGATCGAACTGTCGCGGTGAAAGCGCCATCGCTACCGGTTGAGCCTTATCGAAACCGACCGCCCATGCGCCTGCAGCCCCTCGGTTTCAGCCAGCGTCACCGCCGCCGGAGCCAGTTCGGCCAGCGAGGACGGATCGCACCCAAGCACCGATGTGCGCTTCATGAAATCGAGCACTCCCAGCCCCGAAGCATAGCGCGCCGACCGGGCGGTGGGCAGCACATGGTTCGAGCCGCCGACATAGTCGCCGATCGCTTCGGGCGTGTGATGCCCGAGAAAGATCGCACCAGCATTGCGGATTTTGGGGAGCAACGCGCGGGGGTCATCGAGCGCCAGTTCGACATGCTCGGAGGCAATGCGGTTCGCCAGTTCCACCGCCTCGGCCAGCGAGGTGACGGTGATCACGGCGCCGAACTCTTCCCAGCCCTCGCGGGTGATGTCGGCGCGCGGCAGCAGCTCGATCTGCCGCCACACCTCGTCCTCGACGACATCGGCCAGCCTGTGGTCGGTGGTGACGAGGATCGACTGCGCCCCGCCGCCATGCTCGGCCTGCGCCAGGAGGTCCGCGGCCACCCAGGCGGGGTTGGCCGAGGAATCGGCGATGATCAGCACCTCGGACGGTCCGGCGATCATGTCGATGCCGACCGTGCCGAACACCTGCCGCTTTGCCGCCGCGACGAAGGCGTTGCCCGGCCCGACGATCTTCGAAACCGGCGCAATGGTGTTGGTGCCATAGGCGAGGGCGCCCACCGCCTGTGCGCCGCCGATCCGGTAGATTTCGGTCACCCCGGCGATCCGCGCTGCCGCCAGCACCGCGTCGTTCACCTCGCCACGCGGCGTCGGCACCACCATGGCGATACGCGTTGCGCCGGCGACCTTGGCCGGCACCGCATTCATCAGTACCGACGAGGGGTAGGCGGCGAGCCCGCCCGGCACGTAGATGCCGACGGCCTCGACCGGCGTCCAGATCGTACCCAGCGTCACCCCGAGATGATCCTGGTAAACGTGGTCGAGCGGCTTCTGCTTTTCGTGGTGCGCCTTGATGCGCTCATGCGCGACGGTCAGGGCGCTCAGCACGTCGGCGGAAATCCGCGACGCCGCAGACTCGATCTCGTCGCTGGTGAAGGCGAGGGTGGCCGGCGTGAGCGCCTGCTTGTCGAAGCGCTCGGTATATTCGATCACTGCCGCATCGCCGCGCGCCTTCACCGCGGCGAGGATCGAGGCCACGGCATTGCCGACCTCCTCGGAAGCTTCGCGCTTCGAATTCAGCAGCGTTTCAAATGAGTTGGCAAAGTCGGCGTCGCGACTATCGAGACGGACCGGCATTACGAAGCGTGCTCGGGCTTGACCTTGGCCGCCCAGGCCGAGCCCAGGTCTTGCAGCCGCGCTTCCAGTGCCTCGACCTCCAGCCGCACAGTTCCGCCACCGGCAAAGGCGAGTTCGACCGTCCCCGAGGGGGCCTCGGTTTCGGCAAAGCGTATGGTCAGCAGTTCGAGCGAGCCCTCGAGCGCGTTCGTATCGATCCCGGCGACCTTGGCCGCCAGCACATGGTCGAAATGCAGCGCCGTCCGCTTCCGCACTCCGGTCTTGCCGGCCGAGCCGTCCTCCCAGGCATAGCGGTTCATCAGCAGCGCAAAGCGCTTGTCGCCCTTGGCAAAACCCATATCGCCCACTCGCACGATCGCATCCTGCGTCGTGGCGGAGATGACATCGAGGTCTTCGCTATCAAGCGCGATCAGCTTGAGATCGGTCATGGATATGAGGGTCCGAGTGCGTTGGATTTCTGCCCACGGAAGTGGGGGCCCGAACGTCGATCTACAAGTTTGAGGCCGAGGGGGCAATGCAGCTAGCGACGAGCGACGTCGCGCATGAGGCAAGATGTTGGCCTACGCCCGGCTGTCATCCCTGCGAAGGCAGGGATCCAACTCTCAAATTGGCACGTGAGGAGGCTTGGATCCCTGCCTTCGCAGGGATGACACCGAGTATATGGCTTGGTCGTCGATCAGCCGCCATCACCCCAAACGTTACCGGGTGACATCGTCGTCCGAAACAGCCGGTCAGCCGGTGACGCGCTCGATCTCGGCGCCCACTGCGCTCAGCTTGTCCTCGAGCCGCTCAAAGCCACGATCGAGGTGGTAGATGCGGTTGACCATCGTCTCGCCCTTGGCGGCGAGACCGGCAATCACCAGCGACACCGAGGCACGAAGGTCTGTCGCCATCACCTGTGCGCCCTTGAGCTGGGAAACGCCGGTCACCGTCGCCACCTGGCCGTCAACCTTGATGTCGGCGCCGAAGCGGGCGAGCTCGGCCACGTGCATGAAGCGGTTCTCGAAGATCGTCTCGCGGATGTGCGAAACGCCCTGCGCCATGGTCATCAGCCCCATGAACTGGGCCTGGAGATCGGTGGCAAACCCCGGGAAAGGCTCGGTCTCGACGTCGACGGCCTGGATGCCGTTGCCGTTGCGATAGATGCGGATGCCGTTCGCCTCGGAAGTGACGCGCACGCCGGCGCCGGTCAGCTTGTCGAGCGCCGCCTGAAGGTGCTGCGCCTTAGCGTTCTTCAGCAGCACTTCACCGCCGGCCATCGCCGTCGCCATCGCATAGGTGCCGGCCTCGATACGGTCGGCCACCACTTCATGGGTGGTACCATGCAGCTCGTCCACGCCCTCGATGGTGAGCGTGCGCGTGCCGATGCCGGAAATCTTCGCGCCCATCTTCACGAGGCACTCGGCCACGTCGGTGATCTCGGGCTCGGTCGCGGCGTTCTCGATGACGGTCGTGCCCCTTGCGAGGGTCGCCGCCATCAGCAGGACGTGCGTCGCGCCGACGGTGACCTTGGGGAACACCACGTGGCCGCCGCGCAGCCCGCCCTTGGGCGCCTTGGCAACGACATAGCCTTCGTCGATCTCGATCTCGGCGCCCAGTTCCTTGAGGCCGTAGAGGAAGAGGTCCACCGGACGCGTGCCGATGGCACAGCCGCCGGGCAGCGATACCCGCGCCTCATGCGCACGGGCCAGCAGCGGTCCGATCACCCAGAAGCTGGCGCGCATCGTCGACACAAGTTCATAGGGCGCCGTGGTGTCGACGATCTCGGCGGCCTGCAGCGTCATACGCTGGCCCTCGAGCGTCTGCACTCGCCGGCCATGCACGGCGACGTCGACGCCATGATTCTCGAGGATCTTCTCGAGCTGGTTCACGTCGGCGAGGCGCGGCACATTCTCGAGGATCAGGGGCTCTTTGGTGAGCAGCGAAGCAATCATCAGCGGCAGGGCCGCATTCTTGGCGCCCGAAATCGGAATCTCGCCCACGAGTTCGTTGCCGCCAACCAGCCGAATGCGATCCATGAAATTCTTCCCGACTCTGGGTCGAAGCGACCCGTGCCCTAGCTATCCGATTGCCGCTCCGGCTTCAACGAGGGCTGCCCGCCGCCATTGTCCGGCTGTTCAGTATCAGGTTGTGGTTTACCGCCCGTTGCCGGCTGGCCCGCCGACCTCATGCGCGCCTGTTGCTTGCGCCGCTTGAGGTTTTCGCGGAGCTTTGCGGCTAATCTTTGCTCGCGCGTTTCCTGCGCCATCGGCTTCCCGGCATCATCCGCGCCGGCAGGAAGGCCCGCGCGCTCTGCCGATTTCCCCTAGCAGACCCTCGCTGATTTGCCTGTATCCCGTTTGCAGCTTTTTTGCCTTGCACGACCCCGCCCCCTGTGGCAGTAACCGCGCCACGCCGCCGGGCCATGGCCCGAACCGCCAGCGTAAGCTGCAGTAGCTCAGTGGTAGAGCACTCCCTTGGTAAGGGAGAGGTCGAGAGTTCAATCCTCTCTTGCAGCACCATCCCTTCCCGACACTTCCGGACGAACGTTGGCGAGGCCATGGGCCTGCGCGTTGACTATACCGCTTACTAGGCCGTCAGCATCGACAGTCGGTCGGAGGACCATTTGTCGAGTGCACCGGTGTCGGCCAGCTGCTGCGGCCGGACACCGCCGAGTCTGCTGAGTGCGTCGAGGCCCTGCCTGAATTCTGCGCCGCCTGATTTCTGGTCGGGCGACGTCATGAACCGCAGGATCGAATCCCGGCCATAAGTCTGCGTCCCTGCCAGCAGGGCTGTCAGCTGGATTCGGGAGTAGCCGGGCAGGGTGTCGAGAGCTACCAGCTCGCCGGCGACCGAGCCGATGGCCGATAGTCTCTCCTCGTCGGTAACGCGCTCGAACAGGGCCGCGGCGTAGGAGACGTGCTGCGGGTGGCGTTGCAGAACCTCCTTCAGCGTAGCCGCCGTTTCCCCCGAGCCGCCCAGGGCAAAGGCATAGAGCCAGTGTCGCGTCCCCGCTGCGGATGGGACCGTTTCCAGATCGGCCAAATCCTCCGCACGGGCGCCGGTCCTTTGCATCAGTTGCGCCACCCCACGCCGGTTGCGCGTCGCCATCGCTTCCGACGGAGCGGACGGAACCCGTTCGGCCAGAATGTCGCTGCGGGCGCCGATCACGGTCTTCGTTTCGTTCAGCTCGAGACCGGCAAGCGATAAATGCCGGCGCAGGAAGTCGACCGCCGTTTCCACCTCACGAGGCGTCTCGCCGTAGATGCGGTAGTCGTCGACGAAACGGTCGAACGACATGCCCGCCGCTGCCATTGCCCGGTCGATCGGCGCCAGCGCTGCTTCGGCAAGGATGCGGCTGGCCTGCTGGCCAACCGGCAGTCCCGCATCGCTCCCCCAATGCGAGAGCATGGACGCAATGGGCTCGATGCACTGGTCGCTTACGCCCATCCGCGCCAGGGAGCGCCACAGCCACTGGTGGGAAAGGCTGGGGTAGAACTGGCGGATGTCGCAGATCGCCATGGCCCCGAGACCACGGCTTTTCCGGCGCTGCGAGCGCATGAATGAGCTGAAGCCGGAATCGACATCGAACAGCTCGGCACCGTGCGTTGCCACGAACCGGTAGGAGTGAACTTCCCCCGAACTGCGCGGCAGCCGGTTCGCCTCGATCAGCCGGGCCGCAGGCAGGACGCGCGCGAGATAGACGGTGGCATCCACGGGCGCGAGGAGCGAACAGATCCTGTCTTCGTCGCCCCGCGGCTTTCTGACCGCGATCTGTTCGATCGGATACTTCGGCGCTCGCAACGAGCCGGCGCCCGCGATGACATCCTCGACGAATGATCTCCGATGCCTGGCATCGCCGAGCCGGTCCAGCTCGGACGGCCGGGGAAAGACGTCGTCGACGCCGTAGATGACGCCATGAAGAATGCTGCGCTCCGCTGCCGCAGCAAGCGAAGCGTCACCACTTGCAGTGGTTGCCTCGGCTCTTGCGGCCAAGACTGCCGCAGTTGCGCCCAGAAGTAACTGGCGCCGCTTCACTCCGCACTCCCGTAGTTACTTCCAGAGTTTACGCCCATCTGGCGCCGTAACAATTCAAATCGAACTCTGGTCTAGATTCAATGTCTTTGCGAGTCTTTTGAGCGCGGATATAAGCAAGATGGAAGAGGTGTCGTCATGTGGGTAACGCTTCGCACTATCAACGACGAAGACATCAGCCTGGAGTGGGGTTACGGCAACGGGCAATACGATCTGTACGAGCTGAGCAAGGCGGCGGTGTACGACGCCGTGCAGGGCTTCAAGGCGCCATTGGCGCGTTTGACGAACTGGGCAAGGACCCGGGACGCGGCGGAGGTGCGCTCGATCCTCGACGACATCGCGAGTGCCGGCCTCCAGCTGAAGACAGTCCTCTTCCAGGCGAACAAGCCCACCGCGGAGCTCGAGGAGTGGATCCAGCAGCAGATCGAGGCAGGCGACAACCGGCTGACGGTGACGGCTGACGAGTCGTTCCACATTCCCTGGGGGCTGGTGTTCGACGATAACGCCTTCTGCGACGTGCGGGGCCTGACAGAGAGCGAGCTTTTGGCCCGGATGTGGTGCTTCAAGTTCGAGCTCGAGGTGAAGTTCTCGAGTTCGAACGCCCTCCGCTCACGCATGAAGCGAAAACGAGAAAGCGTGCGGGTCGTCTCCCTGCTGAACCGGACCTTCAGCGACGATGTGCAGAAGGACAGGCAGTTCTATTCGCTGATCGGGAATCCGGACGGCATTGCCTGGTCCATCAAGTCGCTTGTCGAGCTGCTGGACAAGGCGGCGGAGAGCGACACGCTTTTCCATTTCTTCGGCCACGGCAAGGACGGTGGACTCGTCGTCGATACGAACGAGTTCATCAATGCGGCTCAGTTCCGGACGTTGATGGAAAAGATCACGCTAAGATCGACCAACGGCGGTCGCAGCACCGTCGGCTTCGTCTTCCTCAACGCTTGCGACAGTATTGTCGGGCAGTCCGATTTCAGCCTGCGCGGTGCGGTCGCGCGCGCCGGGATGAGCGGCATGATCGCCACCGAGGCGGAGGTCCCGAGGGACTTCGCAATAGAATACGGGCGCCGCTTCCTCGCCAAGCTGCTGGAAGAAGGCATGACCCTCGGGGAGACGGTCGATGCCTTGCGGAAGGACCCGCAACTATGGCCGCTGTCCTTGCTCTACGGATGCTACGCCGTTCGTGATTTCCAGATTGTTCGGGATGTGACTGATGCGGCAGGAATGGCCCACTAGGCCGTATCCCGGCCTGTCCTATTACCGCGCGGAAGACCGGTTCCTTTACGCGGGACGGGAGTTCGACGTCGATCAATGCGTCGACCTCATGTCGCAGCCCAAGACCCGCATCATGATGCTGCATGGCCGTACGGCGGCCGGCAAGTCATCCTTCCTGAGGGCCGGCTTCGTGCCCGCCCTCGAAGAGCGTGGCCATGCCTTCCTGTTCTTCAGGCGCAAGGGCGCCGACGGCTCGCTGAAGGTCTCTCCCATCCGCTGTGGTCACGACCCAGTCTCGCGGATAGCGGAGTCGCTCTACGAGTTCGTCACTACGCCGCAGAAGGTGAAGACAGCCCGCGGTGAGGTTCTTCTCGAGCTTGGGTCGGTTCTGGGGAAGGCACAGTCTCTCGAGGAGTTCGTTGCGGAATGCCGCGAGGAAATGGGCTTGTCCTCAGCTTTCGGCAGGCTGTCGGCCTCCATCAAGCACACGATGGTTCTGATCGTCGACCAGGTCGAGGAGATCGTGACGCTGGCGGCTGCCGACGACAAGCAGCAGCGGCTGTTCGGGCACTTCCTGCAGGAAATGCTGGTGCAGGAGCGCTCGATGATCAAGCTGCTCCTGGTGATGCGGAAAGAGGCCTTCGCCGACATCTTCAACCTTGTGCAGCTCGACGAGTCGATCCGGACCGATGTGAAGCAATACGGTCTGCGCGACCTGGACCAACGCGACGTGCTCGAAGCGCTGTTGCTCCCTACATCCCGCGAGCCGGTGAACGGCGCCCTGACTGCGCCCTGGGACACCTATCAGTTCGAGTTCGAGCCCGGGCTGCCGGAGTTGATCACGACGCAGCTCTTCGAATCGGCGCCATCCGGCGGTGTCCTCCCGATCATGCAGATCGTCTGCAACGACCTGTACAACAGCGTCGCGGGCTCGGAGCCGCCGCGGATCATCGACAAGCAGCGTTACCTCGATGGCGGGTCGATCACCGGTCGAGTTGATCGTCATATCTCGCGAAGCGTCCGCCGCGGCCTCGAGAAGGTGAACCACAAGAGCCAGAAGGAGGAGATGAACTGGCGCGAGGCTCTGAGCCGCTTTGTCGTTCAGTTCAGCGACGGCACCGCCCGCACCGACGTCTTTACCGAGCAGCGTCTGCGTTCCGAACTGACCGAGGCGGGCATCAGCTACGACCCGCGACCCGTGCTCGAATACCTGAGCCAGCCCGAAACGCTGTTGCTGCGCACCTTCAAGTCGCTCTCCGGAGAGCTGAAGGAGGAGACCTTCTATAGCCTGGGCCATGACGTCATCGCCCTTACCCTTGCCGAATGGAAGGTGCGGGTGGCCGAAGAACAGCGGGTGATGGCCGAGGCGGATGAGCGCGCGCGCCGCGTCAAGCGCACAAGGGATCGCTGGCAGGTCGCGGTGGGCGCGCTAGGGCTAGCGTTGATCCTCGGCGCCCTGGGCTACGCCGCCTACGCGGTCTCGGAATATGAGAAGGTGCAGGACCAGATCGCCGAATATCGCTCCATTGCCGCTGAAGGTCGGGATGGAGGAACGGCGGTTTCACTCCCGGCTGCCGTCGAAATCGCAGCGCTGAGCGAGCGCCGGCACCCCCTGTACTTCTGGAACCAGAACACACAGGCAGTCGATGCACTGCGGCGGGAGTTCCTGTCTCTGCCGAGACGCGGCTTCTTTGACGTCGAACCGAGTCTGCGGCAGACCAACTATTTCGTTCTGGCAGACCAGAACGAAATCCTCCGGATAGACGGGCTGAATGTCCTCATCTCCGAGCTTGCTCAGGGCACGTTACGCGCGATGCCCGCCAGCGCGATGCTGGGCGGCACCGCGCCGGTAGAAGTGGAGGAGGTCTTCGCGCAGGGCGACGAGATCAGGCTTATCTCACGGCTGGCGCATCCGGACGTGATGCAGGCGCGAGACGATCACATCCGTCGACTGTTTTCGATCAAGGGCAGAACCGTCGAGGAACTTCCCCCCATCGAACTGAAACAGCTCTTCCCGGAGATGACGCAGGAAGCCCTGTACGAAGGGACGTTCTTCAGCCGTGGTCAGCTCTACGCCTTCCGATACGGGGACCGTGCGATCAGCGTCAAGGAGATACGTCTGGTCGACGGAGCGTGGTCTGCGAGCGCCGCTTCGACGGTCGACTATACCGGGAAGGATCTGTTCGTCTTCGACGGAGGAATGTTCGAGCTGACCCAGCGCGGACCGGAGTTCCGCTCGATTGGTCAGTTTGGTTTTGGGGACGTGGGCCGGTTTGCCGTCGACCCCAAGGCTAGCGCAGACCTTACCACCAAAGTCGCGGAAGCGCTGGCGGCGGCCTGCGGTGGCCTCGGCACGACAGCCAACTGCTCGGTCAGGTCCTGGAGTCCCGAACAATCGAAGTATCTGACGTTTCTCGTCTACAACGGACGCTTCCGTTCGGCTCAGGCTCAGGGGCTGGGGGACGTAGCGGGCCTTCGGCTGCCGATCACCGAAGCCAAGTCCCTCGTACTGGCGGACATGGAGAACGGAACCGTATCGTCAGTGCTTGTCTCGGACTTGAGCAACGCGAGCCTGCGACCTGTACCGGTTGGCTCTCAGGTCCAGATTGCGGTTTCCGGCGAAGAGGGGCGGCTGGTCATCACCTTCCTTCACTCGGGCGGCGTCGACATGTTCCGGCAAACCGACAGCGGGTGGTCTTTTTCCAGCCCGAAAGTTTCGGACATCCACTGGACGTGGTGGTTCCCGTACCTGACGGCCAGCAAGGACGCCTATGTCGTCACCACGGACGGCAACTTCGTCGTGAACACCCTCAACGACCAGTACTGGGACCTGCGCGGTCAGGAGTCGCCGTACTACGCCGACCTGCAGAAGTTGAGCCTGAGTGAACTGATAGATCGGGCATGCACCTACTATCTGCCCGCCGGGCCGACGATCACGGGCCGGCGGATGAAACTGCTCAACGCATTTCAGACGCGATGCAATCTGCCCCAGGCTGCCACCAAGTAGCTCAGGGTTGGAACCGTAACAAAAAGGCCAGGGAGACCGGGATGCTGGATGTGAAGGGCTGGTGGGACAATCTGCAGAACAGGCAGGCAAAGGTCGTTCGCGGGCGCGAGATCGATCCCGCCAAGGTTGAGCCGCCTCTCGAGGCGAAGGGCATGGAAGCGGGCAAGCACTACTTCTCGGTGACCATCAACGAGATGTTCCTCGCCTCGAGCGGAGGGTGGGGCGATACCTACGATCCCATGGCCGTCGTGCTTACCGAGTTCTCCTATGCGGGAAAGAAGGTGGCCGTGCCCTTCGTGGTCGGCCCCAGCATGTTCGATCAGTTGAAGGTGTCCGTGCCAAACGGCATGGCGATCACCGACACCAAGGTTGCGGGGCTCACGCCGTACAACGGCGGCGGGTTCGCGGTCACCGTGGTTCTCGCCCGGGTGCGGCGGGCTTCCGTTGCGCGAAGCCTGCTGACCTTTGCCGAGAGCTTGGCTGGGATCTTCCCCGCCGGAGTGGCGCTGCAGCCACATCTGAAAGTAGCCGGAGCGCTGATGGACAGCGTGCAGACGCTGCTGGGCATGAAGGAAGACGTTCAGCCCCTCGCCGGGCATCGTTGGGAGTTCAACCCTGGCGCCTCGCCCTGGCTGAAGCCGGGGTACTTCGCCCTGATAAACCGGGACGAGAACGAGATCGATCATTCCGCTCTTCGGGTCGAGAACGGCAGACTTCTGGCGGGCGCCAGCACCGGTTCGGGCTACAGGGACGCTGACTTCATCCTCTACAGCGTGAACCGCCTCGACGTCCGTGACGACGTTCAGGAACTGCCCTTCTACGAGCTCTACAGCGCAGCCGCCACGCAGGCCGCCAGTACCGACGAAGGGGCGTGGGATCGCGCCAAGGCCGGTCTTGTCACCCTCTATCAGCAGATGATCACGAGCCCCGACCTCACATGGGACCAGGCCCGCGCGCTGTTGGCCGAGTTCAAGGAGCGGCTGGTGACGGTGCACAAGGACACCCAGGATTTCCTGACCTTGAACGACGGTGACCAAAAGGCCGATCCGTCGGCGACCGCTTCCTCGTCGCTGCGCCAGCAGCCGAACTGGGAGGAGAAGGCCAAGGCGTTGTCGGAGACTCAGGATCTGCTTTCTTTGTAGCTAGGAGTGTGAAAATGGCGAGCTTGCTACGTTTCGTGATGCTGGCGCTTTCCGTCGTATCGTTGCTCATCCTCGGATCGAGCGTGGCAGTGGCGCAGGCCGTCACTTGCCGGACCCCGTATTTCGACTGCCAGGCGAACCCGCCGGGAACGCCCGGCACCGTCTGCTTCTGTCCTACCGGCAACGGTTGGGTGCAGGGGGTCCTGATCTAGCCGGACTTCGCGCGGCGGACGTCGGCCGCGCTGGCATTTGTCCTCCGGCCCCGGTTCGGTCTATTGCTTTGTCGCGCCGCTGCCTTGCGGCGTCAGACAGGGGTAACCTACCGTGCCAATTCGCGTTCTCACCGCCGGCCTCGGCAACATGGGCCGCAGCCATGCGCTTGCTTATCACCGGCATCCCGGCTTCGATCTCGTCGGCCTGGTGAACCGCTCGGCGCCGCGGGGACTGTCCGAGGAACTGGCGGGCTACGCGATCCGGCCGTCCTATTACGAGGCACTGGCAGAGCTGAAGCCGGACCTCGTATCGATCAACACCTACTCCGACACCCATGCCGAGTACGCCATCAAGGCGATCGAGAGCGGGGCGCACGTCTTCATCGAAAAGCCGCTCGCGACCAACGTCGCCGATGCCGAGCGCGTGGTGGCGGCAGCGAAGGCGAACGACCGCAAGCTCGTCGTCGGCTACATCCTCCGCCACCATCCGTCGTGGATCACGCTGATTGCCGAGGCGCGGAAGCTGGGCGGGCCCTACGTGTTCCGCATGAACCTCAACCAGCAGTCGAGCGGCCCCACCTGGGCGACACACAAGGCGCTGATGGAGACCACGTCTCCCATCGTCGATTGCGGCGTGCACTATGTCGATGTCTGGTGCCAGATCACCGACGCCAGGGCCGTCGAAGTGCGCGGCATGGGCCTGCGCCTCTCCAACGAGGTCGCGCCCGACATGTACAACTACGGCCACATGCAGGTGCTGTTCGACGACGGCTCGGTCGGTTGGTACGAGGCCGGCTGGGGGCCGATGATGTCGGAAGCCGCCTTCTTCGTGAAGGACGTGATTTCTCCCAACGGCGCCGTCTCGATCGTCGTCAAGGACGAGGGCGCCAAGTCCGACGACCACGAGGTTCATAGCCGCACCTCGACCATCCGCGTCCATCATGCCGCTGAAGCACCGGGTGGCGGCTTCGTGAAACCGGACGACATGCTCTCGATGGAAGGCGAACCCGGCCACCAGGCGCTCTGCGATCGCGAGCAGGATTTCGTCTATCGCGCCATCACGCAGAATATCGACCTTTCCCGGTACATGGACGACGCCGTCCAGTCGCTGCGCATCTGCATTGCCGCCGATGAGAGCGTTCGCACCGGCCTGCCCGTAAAACTCCAGGACTGACGATGACTCGCATAACCGGCCTCCGCACCTACGACCTCAGGTTCCCGACCTCGGCATCGCTCGATGGTTCGGACGCCATGAACCCGGATCCGGACTACTCGGCCGCCTATGTCGTCCTGACCACCGATGGTGCCCTTGAAGGCCACGGCCTCACCTTCACCATCGGCCGTGGCAACGAGGTTGTGGTCGCCGCCATCGAGGCCCTGACGGCGCGGGTGAAGGATCTCGATCTCGACTGGATCGAGGAGAATCCGGGCCGCTTCTGGCGGCACGTCACCGGCGACAGCCAGTTGCGCTGGATCGGGCCGGACAAGGGCGCCATGCATCTCGCGACCGGCGCGGTGGTCAACGCCGTGTGGGACCTCCTGGCGAAGCGCGCCGGCAAGCCGGTCTGGCGCTTCGTCGCCGACATGACACCCGAGCAACTCGTTTCGATCATCGATTTCCGCTACCTCACCGACGCCATCACGCCCGACGAGGCGCTGGCGATCTTCCGGAAGGCAGAGGCCGGCAAGGCCGCCCGCATCGCCGAGCTCGAGGCAAACGGCTACCCCTGCTACACGACGTCGGCCGGCTGGCTGGGCTATTCCAACGAGAAGCTGACGCGCCTTGCCACCGAAGCGGTCGAAGCCGGGTTCTCGCACATCAAGATGAAGGTCGGCCGCGACCTCGCTGACGATATCCGCCGGCTCGAGATCGTCCGCTCCATCATGGGCCCCGACCGCTACCTGATGATCGACGCCAACCAGGTGTGGGAAGTCGGCCAGGCCATCGACTGGGTGAAGGAGCTGTCGCGCTTCAAGCCCTATTTCATCGAGGAGCCCACCAGCCCCGACGATATCGAGGGTCATCGGCAGATTCGCGAAGCGATCGCCCCGGTGAAGGTCGCGACCGGCGAAATGTGCCAGAACCGCATCATCTTCAAGCAGTTCATCACTCGCGGCGCCATCGACATCGTGCAGATCGACGCCTGCCGCATCGGCGGGCTCAACGAGGTGCTGTCGGTGCTGCTGATGGCGGCGAAATACGGCCTGCCGGTGTGGCCGCATGCCGGTGGCGTCGGCCTCTGCGAATACGTCCAGCACCTGTCGATGATCGACTATCTTGTCGTCTCGGGCACACGAGATGGCCGGGTGATCGAGTTTGTCGACCACCTGCACGAGCACTTCCTCGAGCCCTGCGACATCCGCAACGCCGCCTACATGCCGCCGAAACAGCCGGGCTTCTCGATCGAGATGAAGCCAGCCTCGATCGCGGCACATACATTCGAAGGGTAGTGCACCGGGTGGGTGGGCAATTCGTCTCCCCGCCCACCGGCTGTCACCCCAGCGAAAGCTGGGATCCAGTTCTCAGCCGGCAGTTGGACAGATCGATCCCTGCCTTCGCAAGGATGACATCGAGGGGAAGGGCGCCGCCGGCTCCCCGTGTCGCGGCTCCTAGAAATCCTCGAGCGTAAGCTCCCGTGCCATCACGAGGTTGCCGGCCGTCAGCCCGCAATCGACCGGGATCGATGCACCAGTGACTGCACTCGCCCCGTCCGACGCAAGGAACGCGATCACCCGCGCTACCTCGTACGGCTCGACGATGCGGCGGAGCGGATACCAGCGTTCCAGCGTCTTCAGCACATTCGGGTCTTCGGCCTTGCGCTCGTCCCAGATCGGGGTGCGCACGGTGCCCGGCAGCACGATGTTGCACCGGACGTTGAACCGTCCGTATTCCTGCGCGATCGAGCGAGTCATCGAGATCATGCCGGCCTTGCCGGCGCTGTAGGCCGCGTCCCCCAGCGCGCTGAGGCCATTGACCGAGCCGACATTGACGATGTTGCCGCCCTGGCGCTCGACCATCTGCGGCAGCACGGCCTTGGCGCAGTTGTAGGCACCGTTGAGGTTGATATCGACCTCGTTGTGCCACTGCGCGGGCGTGGTCTTTTCGACGGTGCGGTCCCACGATCCACCGGCATTGTTGATCAGTACATGCACGTCGCCGAATGCGGCGAAGGCAGCAGCCACCGCGTCCGCATCGGTGATCTGCACGACCGCCGGCCGCACGGTGATCCCGTCCTTGCCGAGCGTCTCGGCCAGTTCATGCACCTTCTCGCTGCGGTCGAGGGCCGCGATGGTCGCGCCTTCCTCGCCGAAGAAGCGGCAGAGCCACTGGCCGATGCCACCGGCGGCGCCGGTGATCGCGATGGTCTTGCCGACGAATTGTCCGCTCATGTCTCAGTTCCTAGTGCGAGTGGTGACCGCCGATGAGGAAGGCTTCCTCGAACGGCCGGCGGCTGACTTCCATGCTCTTGCCGTTGAGATACACGGCCTCCGGCTGCAGCAGGACGGAGCCCTGGCGCTGCGTGCCGACCACGTCGGTGAACACGTAGTCGCTCTTGTACTGGCTGAGCACCGCGATATCGGCTGGCGCGCCGACGCCGAGGTGCCCGAGGTCGGGACGACGGATGGCGAGGGCAGGGCGGCTGGTCGACATGCCGATCACCTCGGCCAGCGTCAGCCCGCAGTTGAGCAGCTTGCTCATCGTGTGCAGCAGGTCGTAGCCCGGCCCTTCGACGGCGATCACATGCACGTCCGACGAGATCAGGTCCGGCTTGAATCCGTCCTTCAGCGCCGCCTCGGCAGTGTCGTAGCCGAAGGCGCCCATGCCGTGGGCGATGTCGAACAGCACGCCGCGCTCGCGGGCCTTCCACACCGCGTCCAGCACCTTGCCGTCCGGGCCGATGGCCGAGTTCGGCTCCGGGCGGTAGCAGTGGGTGAGGATGTCGCCCGGACGCAGCATGTCGACGACGTCGGAGTAGCTCGGCGGCGGATGGCCGATATGGGTCATCAGCGGCAGGTCGACGGCATTGGCCGCTTCGAGCGCTAGTTCCAGCGCGCCGAGCCCGAGGTCGCCGGTGACGATACCGCCGATGCGGACCTTCACGCCGACGATGCGGTCGCGGTTGTCCTCGATCGTCTGGATGCAGCGGTGCACCGGCAGCATGGCCTTGGCCGTGGCCTCGCCGATCGACACGTCCTTGTCGAAACCGAAGATGCCCGGGAACGAGATGTTGAGGAACGCGAGGATCTTGTACGGCGACTGGATCATCACGTAGTCGCGGAAGCCGTCATAGTTGCCGGCGCCGGCACTGCCCGCATCGATCAGGGTCGTGCAGGCCGAACGGCGGGCGATCAGGCCCGGGTCGACGCTGAGCGAGGTCGCCTTGTGGTAGACATGCGTGTGGATGTCGATCAGTCCCGGCGCGACGATCTTGCCCGTGACGTCGCTGACCTTCGCCCCATCGGGATCGATCGACGGCCCCACCGCGGCGATCTTGCCGGCCTTGATGGCGACGTCGAGATGGCCGTCGACACCGTTGCGCTCGTCGATGACACGACCGCCCTTCAGTACGAGATCGAACGGGGGCGTTTTGCCGGGGGTCGGCATGGGATTCTCCGTAACTGGTAACGGCCGCCACCATTTTGCATCCGCGCGGATTCTTCAAGGCGAGCGAGATACAGCAGATGGTAGCAGGCGCCGGTGCGGCGCCTGCTTGCGGCGAAATCAGCCCTCGGTCAACCGCCATTCGATGCGTGCCTTCAGCGGCGCCGCCACCTGCCCTGAATTGTGCGAGGCGGAACCGGCCACATCCACTTCGGCCACGCCCGACCACTTGCCGTCCCGCCCGGCGGATTGGTCGAACAGCTCGATCTTCTGGAGGTCCTCGGTCAGCAGCACGGAGCGCTCATCGGTGAAGGCGCCGGGTCCCAGTTTCACCGGCACGTCCAGCTTGGCCGCCGGCAGGTTCAGGCTCATGTTGCCCGTAGCCTGGTCGAGCGTGACTTCTACCCGGCACGCATAGTCCATCAGGCCGAAATCGTCCTGCGGCAGCGTCAGGTTGCCTTCGCGGGTAAAGCGATAGGCGCGGGCAGGCTCCGGCGGTGGAATATAGACACCGCTGAGCACGTCCTGCACCGCCAGCGATCCCGATGCGCAGGTGCCGGCAAGGTCGGCGGCAAAGTTGCGGTACCGGCCCGACTGCTGGCCGGTCATCGCAGCAAACAGGTTCTGGCCGCCTTCGTTCGCCTTGGCGAACTCCAGCATCGTCTGGCCGAGGCACGCCTGGTCGTCGCCGCAGGCCTTCATCTTTGCCTTGAGATCGACCATCGCCGTCGGTGTTTCGGGCGGAGTCGCCGCGACGATCGGATAGCCGTCATTGCCGACATCGACGAGGGCGAAGTCGATCTCCGCCGTGCGCCAGGCGTCGATCGCGGCCCATTCGACCCCATTGGGCAAGTCGACACGGCCGGAACCAGCGAGCTCGATGCGGACATGCAGTTTGGCCCGTGGCGCTCCGGCAAAAGGATCGTCTATGGCGACGGCGGGCAGACAGGCAGTGGCGGAAAATATCCCAAGTGCAGCAATCAATAAGCGCATAACAGACCTCAAGGAGGCCCCCCGCCGCGCTTATAGCCAATGCCCTCCGGGACCGCCAGCGGGGCCCGTCGCTCCACCTATTTCGGGATGCGGAGCCCCACGGCCCCAACCACGGTGCTGCCGGTAAAGTCCGCGCCCTGGGTCCAGGCCTGCTGGAAGCGCCCCCCGCTGAGATCGGCATCGACGAAGGTAGCGCCCTCGAGCCGCGACTGGCGGAAATCCGAGTCCCCCAGCTTGGCGCGCGTGAAGTCGGCGTCCGCAAAGGTGGTCTCGAAGAACGTGCCCCCGGTCACCACCGCATCGGTGAAGTCCACCCGGCGGAAATCGGCGTTGGGGGCGTACATGTTCACCAGCGTTGCCCCGGTGAGGATCGCGCCCGGCAGCCGCGCGTCTCTCGCGTCGCCGCCCGACCAGTCGACCCCGGTCATGTCGGCCCTGGCCAGCGTTGCGTGCTGGGTGCGCGCGTCGACGAGCTTGGCGCCCGGCAGTTTTGCCGCCGAGAGATTGGCTTCGTAGAGCAGAGCTCCCGTCAGGTCCGCGCCGCTGAGATCGGCAAAGCGCAAGTCGGTGAGGTTGAGGTTGGCGCCTGCGAGGATGGCGTTCCTGAACGTCGCGCGCGTCAGCACAGCGCGATGCAGCCGGGCCTTGGTCAGGTTGGCGCCGTCGAGGTTGGCGCCACTGAGATCGCGGTAGGTCAGGTTGGCACGCGTCAGGTCGCAACCCGGGCAATCGTTGCTTGTGCCGGCGAGGAACGCCGCCTTGGGGTCGGCATCCTCGGCAATGGCGGGCGCGGCAAACGCCAGCAGCGCCGCCGCGACGACGAACATGCGCTTCATTTCTGCGCCTCCGGGTCGAATACTTCGAGCCGCGCCATGCTCTCGTACTGGCCGTTGCGCTTTTCCCCGGTGAACGGGTCGATGGCAGCCTGGCCGGGCCGATGCAGCAGTCGGATGCGCAGCTTCACGCTCTCGCCGCCGGCAGTGGTGGTGGTGCAGTCGTCCTTGACGAACTGGTTGCCCAAGGGGGTCTCGCCCCGGGCCGGCGGTTCGCTCTGGCAGTTCCATTCGCTGCCTTTGAACTGGGATTTCGCGAACACGCCCATCGTATAGGCGATGCGGCGCTCGCGAAGCGAGCCACGATCATCGGTGACCGCCCGATAGCCGCGCAGGATGCCGGCATCGTCGAACAGGGCCGAAACGATCACCGGAAAGCTGCCGAAGCGTGTGCCGCCATAGCGCTCGGCTATCGGCTGCAGGTTCATGGCCAGCGCGAAATACTCGATCTCGTCGTCGTAGCGGAAGGTGATCTCGTGGAGGCCGGTTTCGGCCTCGGCCGGGCATTTGGCGAACTCGCCAAAGCCCGAAACCGGGATGGAGGGCGGGCCGCCATTGGTGCCGCAGGCATACTCGCGGAACGGCCCTGGCTGGGCATCGAAACCGGCGCCCAGCACGAGGTCCTGAACATCAGGCCTGTCGGTCGTCTGCGCCACCGCCGGCGTTGCCGCCAGCAATGTGGCGACGACCATGGCCTGCGCTATGGCGACCGGCGACATCCGGTCAGTAGCCCTGTTCGGCGGCCGTGGGCAGCTTGGCGCAGAACGGGCGCTTGCCGTAGTAGGCCTGACACTCTTCCTGGTTCGGCTTTTCCGGGCGGCCGATCAGCTTGGCAACGATATAGGCTGCGAGGTCAGTGGCCTGGTCAGCATTCATGTCCTTGCCGCGCAGCAGTTCCATGCCGGCGGTATCGGCCTTGGTCATGCCGTAGCAGCGGTCGTCGGAATAGGCGGCAGGATCGTGGTACGGCATCTGCGTGCCGGGGCGGCCGCACAGCACCACTTCCTTGATCATTTCGGCATCGAGCTCGATGGCGCGGAGGTTCGGGCCCCTCGGGTTCTCGCCGATGCGCTCACCATTTCCGGCCCAGCCGTGGCAACCGATGCAGTCCTGGCCCTTCCACACCGCATAGCCACGCTCGATCTGCGCCTCATCGATGGCAGCAGGCGCTGCATCCTGGGCGGGGGCGATCTGGGGGAATGCGAACAGCGACGTCGCGACGATTGCGAGTGCCGAAGCGCGGCGGATTTTGGAACCAAGCGAGGAGGCGAGGGCCGGCATCTGGGTCGATCCTTAACAATGAGAAAGGACGGCGGCCGCGTGGCCGCCGTCCGGAGAG
>JAEWLC010000049.1 GCA_023393475.1 Pseudomonadota bacterium | reverse complement strand
CGGGTGATCGATACCCATGCGGGCATCGGCCGCTACGACCTCACCTCGTCCGAGGCGCAGCGCTCGCCCGAGTGGCTGGGCGGCATCGCCAAGCTCCTCGAAGCCGAGCTGCCCAACAAGGCCAAGGAGCTGGCCGCGCCCTATCTCGAGGTGATCCGGGCCGAAAACCCGGGCAAGCTCAAGAGCTATCCGGGCTCGCCCTGGCTGATGCGAAAACTGTTCCGGCCGCAGGATCGGCTGGAGGCGCTGGAGCTCCATCCCGAAGATGCGTGGAAGCTGTCGCAGCTCTTTGCCGGCGATATCCAGGCGCGGATCATCCATCTCGACGGCTGGCTGGCCCTCAACGCGCATCTACCGCCCAAGGAAAAGCGCGGGCTGGTGCTGGTCGATCCGCCGTTCGAGGAGAAGGGCGAATTCGACCGCATGGTCGATGGGCTGGTGAAGGGCTACGGCAAATTCGCCACCGGCGTCTATGCGCTGTGGTACCCGCTCAAGGACACGCGCGCCGTGCACGATTTCATCTCGGCGCTGCGCGACACCAACATCCCCAAGATGCTGCGCGCCGAGGTTTCCATCCGCCCGGCGTCGAACCCGCCGCGGCTGCACGGCACCGGCATGATCCTCGTCAATCCGCCGTTCACGCTCGAAGGCGAACTGCGCATCCTGCTGCCGGCGCTGGCGCAACTGCTCGGCGATCCCGGCCAGGGCCGCCACAAGCTCGAGTGGATCCGCGGCGAGGACTAGCCCATCGGCGCACTTGCGCCGTGCCGGCATTGCGGCAATAAAGCCGGCCATTCATCATGGACCCGGTGCAATTCCGGGTGGCTCTTCCGGCCGCCGATCCGCCGGACAACGTCAGGCCGCTTCGGCCCACGTCCCTCAAGTCATCGATGCCGTTTCTCACCTCGCTCCGCCGGACCTGGTTCGGCAACACTCGTGCCGACGTCCTGTCGGGGCTGGTCGTCGCCCTCGCCCTCATCCCCGAAGCCATCGGCTTTTCGGTCATCGCCGGGGTCGATCCCAAGGTCGGGCTCTATGCCTCGGTTATCATCGCCACGGTGATCGCCTTCGTCGGCGGCCGTCCGGCCATGATCTCGGCCGCCACGGCTGCCACCGCCGTGCTGATGACGACGCTGGTCCGCGACCACGGCATCGGATACCTGTTCGCCGCCACCATCCTCATGGGCGTGTTCCAGATCGTCGCCAGCTGGCTGAAACTGGCGCGGCTGATGCGCTTCGTCTCGCAATCGGTGATGACCGGTTTCGTCAATGCACTGGCGATCCTCATCTTCCTCGCCCAGCTGCCGCAGCTGATTGACGTGACGCCGGCGACCTACGCCCTGATCGCGCTGGGGCTGGCGATCATCTACCTGTTCCCGCTGCTGACCCGTGCCATCCCCGCCCCGCTCGTCGCCATCGTCGTCGTCACCATTGTCTCGGTGCTGATGGGGCTAGACGTGCGCACGGTCGCCGATCTCGGCGAACTGCCGAGCACGCTGCCGATGTTCGCGCTGCCGCAGGTGCCGTTCAACCTCGATACGCTGCAGATCATCGCGCCGATCGCGCTGACGCTGGCGGCGGTGGGGCTGCTCGAGTCGCTGCTCACCGCGCAGATCGTCGACGACATGACCGACACCACCTCGGACAAGCATCGCGAGACGCGCGGGCAGGGCATCGCCAACATCGCCTCGGGCCTCTTCGGCGGCATGGGCGGCTGCGCCATGATCGGCCAGTCGGTGATCAATGTCAGTTCCGGCGCGCGCGGGCGGCTGTCGACGCTGGTGGCCGGCGTGTTCCTGCTGATCCTGCTGGTGCTGCTGCAGGACCTCCTCGCCATCGTGCCCGTCGCGGCGCTGACCGCGGTGATGATCATGGTGTCGATCAACACCTTCTCGTGGAAGTCGATCGCCAACCTCCGCCGCAACCCGGTGCCGTCCTCGATCGTCATGCTGGTGACGGTGGTGACTGTCGTCGTGACGCGGGACCTGTCGCTCGGCGTGCTCGCGGGCGTGCTGCTCTCGGGGGTGTTCTTTGCCGGAAAAGTGTCGCGCCTGAGCCGGGTTTCCTCCGAGCTTTCCCCCGATGGTCTGGCCCGCACCTACCGGGTCGAAGGCCAGGTCTTCTTCGCCTCGGCGGGCGCCTTCACCGAGGCGATCGACGTCACCGAAAAGCTCGAACGGATCGTCATCGACCTCAGCGGGGCCCATTTCTGGGACATTTCGGCCGTCGCCGCGCTCGACAAAGTGGTGCTGAAGGCCCGCCGGCACGGCATCGCGGTCGAGACCATAGGCTTCAACGCGGCCAGCGCCACCATGGTCCAGCGCTTCGCCACCCACGACAAGGAAACGGCCGCACCGGCCGGCGGCCACTAGAGCTCGAACTCATAGTAGTGCATGTGCTGCTGCTTGCCGCCGAGCTTGAGGTAGAGGCCGTTGGCCTCGACATTGTCGAGTTCGGTGCCAAGCCAGGCTTCGCGGCAGCCGAGTTCGCGCCCCCAGTCAAACATGGCCTCGACCATCTTCGTGGCGATGCCCTGGCGCAGGTGGCTCGAGGCGGTCCCGACCTCGTCGACATAGAGTTCGGCGACCTTGTCCGGGTGGCGGTGGATCACCGCCGCGCACTGGCCGACGACGCGATCGTCATCGAAGGCGAGGATCATCAGGTGGCCGGGCTCGCTCAGGTAGGCCTCGACCCGGTCGGGATGGACAGGCTCGTCGAAGACATCGGGCGCGACCTCGGAGAAATCGAGGTCGTCGCCTGGTTGCATGCGCTTGAGCCTGATGCTCATCAGCCGATCTCCGCGATGATGGGAAGCACTTCGCCGATATGCGCCAGGCGGCGGAAACGCGTGCCGTCGGCCGGCTCCTCGGCGACGTCGAGCGACCACACATATTCCGACGGCACGTGGATGCCCCAGGCCCCGGCAGCGATCGCGGGCACCACGTCTGCCCGCATCGAGTTGCCGATCATCATGGCCCGCGCCGCACCGTCGCCGTGCCGGCTGAAGATGCGCTCGTAGACCGGCCTCGTCTTGTCGGAGACGATCTCGATCTCGGCGAAATAGCCGAGTAGGCCCGAGGCGGCGAGCTTGCGCTCCTGGTCGATGAGGTCGCCGCGGGTGACGACGAGCAGCTTGTAGCTGCCCTGCAGTGCGGCGAGCGTTTCGTGCACGCCGGGGAAGGGATCGACCGGATGGGTGAGCATGGCGCGGCCGAGTTCGACGATCTCGCCGATCAGGCTGGCCGGGACCCGCCCTTCGGTGACGGCGACGGCGGTCTCGACCATGGAGAGGGTGAAGCTCTTCACGCCGAACCCGTAGTCGCCGACATTGCCGATCTCGATCGTGTGCAGCCGGTCTGCCGTACTTTCCGGATCGGCATGGGGCGCGAGGAGGTCGACGAAGGCCTGCTTGGTGGCGACGAAGTACCTTTCGTGGTGCCAGAGCGTGTCGTCGGCGTCAAAGCCGATGGTGGTCAGGTTGGGCATGTCGTTCCTGTCGTGCGGCTAGGCCGGATGGGGTGCTTGTAGCATGCCTGCCCAATCGGTACTGCTGCCACCGACCTTCCGCGCAATCGCGCGCCTTTCCGAGACCGACGTGTCCTTCAGTTCCAGCCTCGCCCTGTACAGGGTGCCCTATTTCGCGCCGGCCACGCTTGCCGTGCTGCTGACCGTCCTCGCCGAGGCGATGGCGGGGAGCTACACGGCGCTGCTGGCCGTCCAGAAACTGGGCATGTCGCCGCTCGAACTCAGCGCGTTTCTGACGCTCGCGGCCGGCTCCGGCATCATCGTCACCACGATCTTCGGCCACATGCACGATCGCCGTGCCCGGATGTGGCCGGTCTATCTTTCCCTTGTCGGCAAGATCGGGGCTTCGGCGCTCTGCGTCGTGGTCACCGAGCCCTGGGCTCTCTACCTCGTTGCGGTCGTCCTGTTCGGGCTCAGCAGCGCCACCTTTCCGCTGCTCTTCGCCATCGCCAAGGGCTATCTCGACCGTGCCGGCAGCGACGCCACGGTGCGCGGCATGGCCAGCCTCAGGATGACGTCGTCGCTGGGCTGGGCCATCGGTCCGGCCATCGCGGCGGGGCTCGTCGCAACCTGGAGCTTTGCCGGGGTGTTTCTCGGTTCTGCCGTCCTCGGCGTCATCGCACTGGTCACCGTCGCCCTCAGCGGGATCAGGCCGCAGCCCAATGCGGGCGTCGCGCCGCCCAAGGTGACCCTCGAGGTGGTGCGGGCAACGGCGCCCGCCGTCATCGCGCTCACCGCCTTCAACACCGCCATGCTGATGGGCGGCAATGCCATGTCGGTCGTCGTGGTGCGGGAGCTGGGCAGCGAAGCCGATGTCGGGCTCCTGCTGTCGCTCTGCGCGCTGCTCGAAGTGTTCATCATGGGCGCCTTCGTCGTCCGGCCATCGCTGTCGCACCACCGCGGGCTGCTGCTCGCCGGATTCGGGCTGTTCGTGGCCTATTTCGTCCTCGTCCTCGCCGTGCCGACGCTGGCCGCGCTCTACTGGGGCCAGATTCCGCGGGCCGCCGCGATCGGCATCGTCAGCATCGTCGGCATGGCGCGGCTGCAGGACATGCTGCCCGGCCGCGCGGGCATCGCGTCGGCGCTGTTCGGCAACACGATGAGTGCCGGGGCGCTGCTTTCGGGGCTCGGGACCGGAGTGTGGGCCGAGGCCTTCGGCTACTGGTCGCTCTTCGCCGTCGGCGCTGTGCTTTGCGTCATCGGCGGCGTCGCGATGGCGTGGCCGGCAAGGGCCGCCCTCAGCGGTGCCAGCAGCTCGCCGTAGTGGTCGGCAATGCCGATCGAGGATCGGCTGATCGGCGAGCGGACCTGGGCAGCGCTGGCGGTGTGGACCGGGCGCTCGGTGCGGTGGAACTCGAGGCAGGCCGGATCGAAGCCGAGGCCGCAATGGTCGAGCAGCTTCAGTGTCTCGCCCTCCTGGTCGGCAACCAGCGCTTCGTAGGAGATGTCGTGGATCCGGCCCGGCAGCACGCGGTGCCAGTGCGCCATCAGGCGCTGGTAGAGCGTGTGGTAGTGGCCGATCTCGCCGAGATCGTAGGCGTAGCCGAGGTGGGTGGCGAAATAGTTGCGCCAGATCGAGACGCAGGTATCGGCGGGATCGCGGACACAATGCACGATCTTCGCATTGGGCATGGTCAGCGCGATGAAGCCGATGAGCATGAAGTTGCCCGGCATCTTGTCGGTGATGAACTTCGCATCGGGCGCGTAGCCACGCAGCCGGCGGACATAGTCGGCGCCGAATTGGGTGAGGTCCTGATCGGATAGATCGGCCAGCAGTTCGTCATAGTGGATCGGGCGCCGCCTGCTTGCGGCGATGACGAGATCGCGCAACAGCACGAGTTCACCGGCGCCGGTGACATCGGGATGGCTGGCGAGGATCTGCTCGACGAGCGTGGTGCTCGAGCGCGGCATGCCGAGAACGAAGATCGGGGTGGCATCCTCGACGCCGTGGCCCGAGCGGGCGGCGAAGAGCTCCGGCGTGAACGTAGTTTCGAGTTCGGCGAAAGCCGCTTCCGAATCGGCGGGATCGTAGCTGTAGCCGGCACGCCGCAGGCGGTTGGCGGCATCGAGATATCGGAACGCGGCGGCGTAGTCGCCGGCCCCTTCGAGCGCCTTGCCGATGGCGAAGCCGAGATGGAGCTTCTGTTCGGCCGGGGTGTCGGGGGCGTCGAAGCGGGCCTGCTTGTCGGCGAGCGTGCCGGTATCGGCCTCGAAGCGCCCGATCAGGCGTTCGTAGCCGGCATTGCCTGGGGCGAGCTCGAGCGCCTTGCGATACTCGGCGATGGCGGCCTCGCGCTTGCCGAAGGCTCCGTAGGTGTTGCCGAGGTCGGCGTGGCCGCGCGGGTCAGTGGGTGCGAGTTCGATGGCACGCTGGTGCGCGGCGATAGCCGCCTCGAACTGTCCGAGCATGTCGTTGAGGCGGCCAAGTGTCCGGTAGGCCGGGGCGAACCTCGGCTGCAGCCGGATCGCCTCGCTGATCGCGGCCAGCGCCTCGGCCGGCCGGCCGAGCTTTTCGAGGGCGCCAGCGAGACCGGTATGGGCCTCGATCATCGTCGGCCGCGCGGCGATGGCACGGCGGAAGAGCGGTTCGGCGGCAAGGCTGTCGTTGGCCTGCTGGTGCAACTGGGCGAGGTTGACCAGCGCCTCGACCGTGTCCGGCTTCAGGGCAAGCGCCTGTTCGAGATGCCGGCGCGCATCGGCATTTCGGCCGGTGCGCATATAGGCGAGCGCGATGTTGGAATGGCTCGTCGCATCGCGGGGGTCGAGCGCGAGGGTGCGGGTGAGCAATTCTATGGCGCGGGCGGCGTCGCCGCGCTGCAGCGTCACGGCGCCGGCAAGACCGAGTGCTGCCGGGTCGCGCGGATTGTGCCTGAGCACGGTATCAAGCATGGCTGCACCGAGCACGGTTTCACCGCGCCGGAGCAGCGTCAGTGCGTCGGCGACGGTGGGAGCAGCCTGCCGACTCATGCGGTGAGCGCGTCGCGCTCCTTCTTGCTCAAGCGCTCGGTGGCGCTCTTCAGCTGCCCGCAGGCGGCGAAGATATCGCGGCCGCGCGGCGTACGGACCGGCGAGGCATAGCCGGCGCGGTTGACGATGTCGGCGAACTGCTCGATGCGCGACGAAGTCGAGCACTCATAGTTCGTGCCCGGCCAGGGATTGAAGGGGATCAGGTTGATCTTGGCCGGGATGCCGGCGAGCAGCCGCACCAGTTCGCGGGCGTCGGCATCGGAATCGTTGATGTCGCGCAGCATCACGTATTCGAAGGTGATGCGGCGGGCGTTCGAGAGGCCCGGATAGTTGCGGCAGGCCTCGATCAGTTCCTTCAGCGGATACTTCTTGTTGATCGGCACCAGGAGGTCGCGCAGGTCGTCGCGCACGGCGTGCAGCGAAATGGCCAGCATGACGCCGATCTCGGAGCCGGTCGGCTCGATGAAGGGCACGACGCCCGAGGTCGAGAGCGTGATGCGGCGCTTCGATAGCGAAATGCCGGCTTCGTCGGAGGCGATCAGCAGGGCCTGCTTGACGTTCTCGTAATTGTAGAGCGGCTCACCCATGCCCATCATCACGATATTGGTGATGGCACGGCTGTCGCCTTCCGAGCCGCCCGAGCCGCGCGGGGCAGGGACGAGACCGTCGGTCGGGCGCACGCCGCCGGGGAAATCGCCGAGGCGCTCGCGCGCCATCAGGACCTGGCCCAGTATTTCGCCGGCGGTGAGGTTCCGGACCAGCTTCTGCGTGCCGGTGTGACAGAACGAGCAGGTGAGCGAGCAGCCGACCTGCGAGGAGACGCAGAGCGTCCCGCGGTCTTCCTCGGGAATGTAGACGGTCTCGACATCAACCGGCGGCAGCAGCGGGTTCTTGGGGTCGCGGAAGCGGAACAGCCACTTGCGGGTGCCGTCGATCGACACCTGCTCGGTGACGATCTCGGGCCGGTCGAGCAGGAACGTGTCGGCGAGCTTCTGCCGGAAACCCTTCTGGATGTTGGTCATCCGGTCGAAGTCGGTGACGCCGTTGTGGTAGATCCAGTTCCACAGCTGCGAGGCGCGCATCTTGGCCTCGCGCTCGTCGAGGCCGATGCCCATCAGCGTGTCGCGCAGCTCGGGCTTCATCAGGCCGACAAGCGACTGCCGCCCCGGACGGGGACGGTCGGCATGGGCATGATAGTCGAGGTCGAGGGCGATACTCATGATGCGGGCGGCTCTCTCAGCGGGCGCAATAAGGCGCGGCCCATAACATAGTACCAGTGTTTGCGCAAAGAAGCCCTCACGCGAACGTGGCATGCGCGCGGCGCGGGGGGACGGGTGAGGCGGACCCGCGGGCGGGTGGGCGAGGTCCTCGTTCGCGACCCCACCCTCATCCGGGCTTCACACCTTCTCCCATCAAGGGAGAAGGCCCGACTGGGATGTCGGCGGGGTGGCCTTCTCCCCTCGTGGGAGAAGGTGCCCGAAGGGCGGATGAGGGGGACCACAAACACCGGCCTCACAAACTAATCCCCCTCACCCCAGACCCGTGCGATTCTCCCCCTCGTCCGCTGCACCGAAGCGAGATCATGACGAGTGGTTGGTGCGGTGGAGGTTGGGTGGGTCGGCCGTCGGGCTGGTCCAGGCCCAAAGCACGCGCGGCATGATCCGGTTCGC
>JAEWLC010000043.1 GCA_023393475.1 Pseudomonadota bacterium | reverse complement strand
CCATCCACCGCGGGGTGGGCCGCCCGGGGGCCCGCGCCCAGGCGCATGCCGAGCCCGAGCAGCGCATGCTTGCCCATCGCCTCCAGCGCGCGCGGATGCGCGTGTTCGGCCGAGACATGGCCGAAGATGCAGTGATCGATGGACGTGGGGTCGACCGCGTGGGCAATGGCGGCGGCGGCGGTGGCGACGAAGCCATCGACGATCACCGGGATCTTCCGCTGGCGCGACGAGATGATGGCGCCCAGCATGGCGGCGATCTCGCGGCCACCGAGGCGCGCCAGGATGGCGAGCGGATCGTCGAGCGCATCCTTGTGGAGCGCGATGGCGCGATCGACGGCATCGGCCTTGCGGGCGAGGCCGGCATCGTCGACGCCGGTGCCACGACCGACCCAGTCGGCACCGGTACCGCCATAGAGCGCGGTGAAGATGGCGGCGGCCACGGTGGTGTTGCCGATGCCCATTTCGCCGATGGCGAGGAGGTCCGGCTTACCGGCAACCGCCTCCATGCCGTAGGCGATGGTGGCGGCGCACATGCGATCATCCATCGCGGGTTCTCGCGTGATGTCGCCGGTCGGGAGTTCCAGCGCCAGTTCAAAGACGCGCAGGTTCAGTTCGTGCAGCTGGCAGATCTGGCTGATCGCCGCGCCGCCTGCTGTGAAGTTGGCGACCATCTGCGCGGTCACTTCGCGCGGGAAGGCCGAGACTCCCTGATCGGTGACGCCGTGGTTGGCGGCAAAGATCGCGACCATGGGGTTGTCGAGCGTGGGGCTGGACTTGCCCTGCCAGCGGCCGAGGAACTCGACCAGAGACTCGAGCTCGCCGAGCGAGCCGGGGGGCTTCGTCAGTTGCCGATCGCGCTCGCGGATGGCTTCCACTGCCTGTTCGTCGCCAGAGGGCGAGATGTGCAGCAGGTCGATGATATCGGCGAAGGGCGAGGGCATCGGATGACGACTCCGGCCAGGGGTGGTAAGGGAGGCACGCTTCTGGACCAATCGGCGGGCATTTGCAATTGAACGAGGACGTCCCCCGCGTACGCCCACGGCAGGACAACGGAACCATCCCCCCTGCCCCGCCCGCGCCGGAACCGGGCTTGGCCGACGACATCGTGATGTCGCTGCGTTTCTTTTCGCGTCTGCCGACCGGCGACCGCCCGTTCACCGCGCCGAACCTCAACCGCATGGCGATGAGCCTGCCTTTCGCGAGCCTCGTGATCGGCTTCCTGCCGGCGCTGCTGATGATGCTGTGCGCCTGGGCGAGCATGCCGAGCTATTTCGCGGCGGCGATCGGGGTGGCGGCGATGCTGGTCGCGACCGGGGCGATGGCCGACGACGCGCTGGCGGACGCGGCCGACGGCCTCTTCGGCGGGGCAACGATCGAGCGTCGCCTCGAGATCATGAAGGACAGCCGGCACGGGACCTACGGGGTCGCGGCGATCGGGCTCTACCTGCTGCTGCGGGTGACGGCCATCGGCGCGATCGCGGCCTATAATCCGCTGGCGGCGGGGGCGATCTGGCTGGCCGCCACGGTGCTCGGCCGTTCGGGTTCGCTCTGGCTCAGCGTCGAGTTGCCCAACGCCCGCGAGGGCGGCGCTTCTGCTTCCGCCGGCCGTGTCGGGAAGGCGAGCTTCTGCATCGGAGCGGCGTTTGCGGCGATCGTGGCGCTGATCCTTGCCGCACCCTTCACCAGCTTCGTCGCGGTGGTGCTTGCGCTGCTTGCGGCCGCGCTCGTCGCCATGGCCTGGGTGTGGGGCTGCCGCAAGCTGATCGGCGGACAGACCGGCGACCTGATCGGGGCACTGGGTGCCCTGATCGAGATCGCCGTTCTGGCCGTGCTCGTCGTCTTCGCCTAGGCAGCCTTGGCGGCAGGCTGCCGCGAGTGCTGGCGGACGGCGTCCCGGACATGGGGCCGCGCCTTCATCCGCTCGAACCAGGCGCGGAGCAGCGGGAAGTCGTCGAGCGGGGTCTTGGCCGCGGCGGCCCAGTTCACCATCACGTAGAGATAGGCGTCCGCGACCGAGAAGTTCTCGCCGAGGAGCCAGGTCTTGCCCTCGAGCTGCTTTTCGACCAGCGCGTAGCGCCGCGCGATGAGCGCCCGGGCATAGTCCTGCGCGGCTTCGCCGACTTCGGGATGGAACAGCCAGGGCGAGTAGCTCTTGTGCAGTTCGCTGGAGAGGAAGTTCAGCCACTGGTCGAGGAGCAGGCGCTCTGCAGTACCGACGGCCGGAGCAAGGCCGGCGGCCGGGTTCTGGTCGGCCAGCGCCTTGAGGATGACGGCAACCTCGCTGATTTCGACGCCATCGTCGCCGATCAGCAGCGGCACGTAGTTGCGTGGATTGACGGTGCGGTAGTCGGTGCCGTCGGCCAGGGTGTGGGGCGTGCCGAGGATATCGACATAGGTGAAATCGAGCACAATGCCGGCTTCGGCGGCGACGATGGCGGGCGCCAGGGAGCACCCATAGGGATTGTAGTAGAGCTGCATTTTCTGCCTCTGGGGTTATCGAGGCCCACAGAGTTAGCGACGGCGATCTCGAAAAGCCAATGGCGATTTTGCCTGCATCGCTTGCATGACTGCAAACGGGCGACATGCTATTTCCTCGTCATGGAGAATTGGAACGACATGAAGCTGGTGCTCGCCATCGCGCGGGCAGGCACGCTGAGCGGCGGGGCCACCGCGCTTGCGGTGAACCACTCGACCGCGTTCCGGAGGCTCAATGCGCTCGAGGATAAGCTCGGGGTGCGGCTGTTCGAGCGGCTGCCGGGCGGCGTCTATCAGCCGACGGCGGCGGGCGAGCAGGTGGCGGCGACGGCCGAGCGGGTGGAAACGGAGGCCGATGCGCTGAGCCGCGAGGTCGCCGGGCGCGATCAGCGGCTGGTCGGATCGCTGCGCGTCACCTCGTCGGAGACGCTGGCCTACAGCGTGCTCACTACCGAGCTGGCGCGGTTCCGCGCCGCCCATCCCGGCATCGTGGTGGAGCTGGTGGTCGACAACCGCATCCTCAGCCTCAGCCGCCGGGAGGCGGAAATCGCGCTGCGGGTGACGCGGCCGAAGGAACCGGACCTGTTCGGGCGCAAGCTCGCCGATATCGGCTGGACCGTCTATGGCGCGCCGTCGCTGGTGGGCGACGGGGCGGTCGACCTCGCGGCCTTCGACTTCATCGGCTGGGGCGAGGAGGTCAGCGGCATCGCCGCGGCGGACTGGATCAACGAGCGGATTGCGCGGCCGCGTATCGTCTATCGGGCGAGCAGCCTCATCAACCAGTTCGTCGCCGCGAAGGCCGGGGTCGGGCTGGTGCTGCTGCCCTGCTATCTCGGCGATATCGAGCCGGGACTGCGGCGGGCGGTCGAGGCGCCGATCGCCGAACTGGCACGGGAACTCTGGATCGTGACGCATGCCGATTTGCGCAAGACTGCGCGCGTGCGCGCCTTCTTCGGCATCGTCGGCGACGGGCTCATGGCGAAAAGTTCACTGATGCGCGGTGACGGTTTGGCTTGAATTGGCCTGATTGCTCCCCATTATCGGGTGACCGCACGCACAGGGATTTCCATGCTGTTCATCGGCGTCGCCATCGTCATAGCCATCGGCATCGCGCTGCTCGTCAGCGCCGACGCCGGCACACTGGTCGGGCTGACCCAGGAGCAGACGGGGCAGTTGATACCGCTGCTGGTCATCCTCGTCGTCATCGCGGGCGGGATATTCTCGCGGCGCCACCGGTTCTCCGAGATGGCCGGCAACTTGGCGCTGTGGGCCGGCATCTTCGGGATGGTACTCGTTGGCTACACTTTTCGCGACGACATCTCGCTGGTCGCCTCGCGGGTCTTCGGTGAACTCGTTCCGGGCGTCGCCGTGGTGGACGAGGAGCGTGGCACCGCCTCGTTCCGTGGCGGGCGCGACGGGCACTTCATGATCAATGCCAGCATCAACGGCGCGGAGATTCGCACCATCTTCGATACCGGCGCCTCGGCCGTGGTGCTGACCCACGAGGACGCTGAAAAGATCGGGCTTTCGACCGACGTGCTGCGCTACGACGTGCGCGTCTCCACCGCCAACGGCACCGGCAATGCCGCGGCGGTGACACTCGACCAAGTCGATGTCGGCGGGATCGTGCGCAACAATGTCCGGGCCTTCGTCGCCGAAGCCGACATGCTCGACACGAGCCTGCTCGGCATGAGCTATCTCGGCACGCTCAGCCGCTATGCGGTGACCGGCAATTCGCTGGAACTGACGGATTGATCCGGTAAGGTCCGCCGACACTCTCGGAGACCGACATGCCGCGACGCCCCTATGACGAAACCCTGCTGCGCCAATCCTTTGCGGTGGCGAAGCGATCGCGCGAAGGCGGCGACCACCCGTTCGGCGCGCTGCTGGCCGACGGGAACGGCAAGGTGCTGCGCGAACAGGGCAACGGCTACACGTCGGAAGGCGGGGACCGCACCGCGCATGCCGAAAAGCTGCTGGCGAGCTGGGCCGCGAAGAACATCAGCCTAGAGGAACTGCAGGGCTGCACGCTCTATACTTCGGCCGAGCCCTGCGCGATGTGCTCGGGCGCCATCTACTGGGCCGGCATCGGCCGCGTCGTCTTCGGCCAGACGGAGCGCGACCTCAAGGCACAGACCGGCGCGCACGAGGAGAACCCGACCCTCGACCTGCCCTGCCATGTGGTTTTCGAGGCGGGACAGCGGCCGACCGAGATCGTCGGGCCGCTGCTGGCCGACGAGGCGGCGCAACTACAGGCGGATTTCTGGAAGGACAAGCACTAGGGCGGTTCGCTCGGGCGGGCGGAGCAGTTGGGCTTCCAGCGGGTGGCCGTCAGCTGGCCGCCAGTTCGAGTTCCGGCTCGAGCGCCTCGAAGGCCTTGATGATTACCTCGGGGCCGGCGCCCTTGCGCGCGGCTTCGACGCTGAGGATCTGGCGGAAGGTGCGGGCGCCGGCGCGGGCGTTGGCGAGGCCGAGCATGTGGCGAGTGATGTTGTTGAGCCGCGCGCCACGGGAGATTTCGCGCTCGGCGTATTCGGCCATGGCGAGCATCACGTCGCGCAGCTCGATCGGCTTGGCGGTCTCGCCGAAGAAGCGCTCGTCGACGAGGGTCAGCAGCATGGGCTCGTGATAGGCGACTCGGCCGAGCATCACGCCCGACATGTGCGCCATATGCGCCTCGGCGTCCCTGATGGTCTTGATGCCGCCGTTGATCATCACCGGCAGCGGCCTGAGGCGCTCGGCGAGGCAGTGGACGCGCGGGTAGTCGAGCGGCGGAATATCGCGGTTTTCCTTGGGGCTCAGGCCCTTGAGCCAGGCCTTGCGCGCGTGGACATAGAGCGCATCGACGCCGGCCGCGACCATCGCATCGGCGAAGCGGTCGAGGCTCTGCTCGGTGTCCTGGTCGTCGATGCCGATGCGGCACTTCACCGTCACCGGCTTGTCGGTCGCGTCGCGCATGGCGCGGACGCAATCGGCGACGAGGCTCGGTTCCGCCATCAGGCAGGCGCCGAAGCGGCCCGACTGAACGCGGTCGGACGGGCAGCCGACATTGAGGTTGATCTCGTCATAGCGGTACTCGGCCGCGATGCGCGTCGCCTCGGCCAGCTCGCGCGGATCGGAACCGCCAAGCTGGACCGCGACGGGATTCTCGACGTCGTCGAAGCCGAGCAGTCGATCGCGCGGGCCGTGGATCACAGCGGGGCTCGTCACCATCTCGGTGAACAGCAGCGCGCGCTTCGTGAGCATGCGGTGGAGGTAACGGCAATGCCGATCCGTCCAGTCCATCATCGGCGCAATCGAGAAGCGGCGCGCCTCGGCAAGCCGGGACGCGGGAGTGCTTTGTGCTGATGTTTCTTCGTGGAGCATCGGGCCGTTTCAGTGCGATGAGGTCAGTCGCGGCATATAAGCCGCAATGGCTCTTCGGACAACCGCCGCGACTAGCCACGTCCCTTGGCGAGGATATCCTCAAGCGTCTGCGCGCCCTCGACCGGCAACGGCTTAATCATGACGACGCCGGGTTCGCCATAGCCCTGGCGCCGGTAGAACTCGCGCGTCCGGGTGCGCTCCGCGTAGGCCTCGAGTTTGAGCAGTTCGCAGCCCATACGTCGCGCCTCCACTTCGATCCAGTCCATCATCAGCTTGCCGATACCGCCGCTGCGTAGTGTGCGGTCGACGATGACGTTGTCCGGCTCGACATATCGGCCGCACCAGAGATGCGTGCCGGTCCAGAACCCAGCGGCCCCGACCATCACGTCCCGGTCGAACGCCGCAATGCACCGATATCCGCCCTCCAGCAACATAGCATCGAGCCGCTGGCGAAACAGCGCTTCGTCGAGTTCCGGATTGAGTTGATGAATGAGTGGAAAGATCGACTGCAAGTCTTCGAGTGCAGTCAGCTCCCGGATGACAATGTCGCCCATCCCCACATCCTTGCCTGAACAGACTAGGACTAGCACGATCCCGGATCGACTACGAGTGTCGCGGCAATCAGGCCCAGTTCTTCTTCTTCGACGTGTGCCCGATCCCCGGGTTCAGCGTGTTGGTGGGGTCGAGCGAGCGGTAGAAATCGGCGAGCACGGGCTTGGCCTCGTAGAGGTGGCCGACATTGTGCTCGGACGGGAACTCGATGCCGCGGCCGCTGAGGTGCTCGATGATCTGGTGCTCGATGGCCATCCAGTCGGCACCCTTTTTCACCGCGTATTCGTAGTGGAACACCTGGCAGAGGAAGTGGCCGCAGGGGATGCGGCGGACGATCTGGTCCTCTACGCCCGCCGGCAGGGTTTCGCGCCAGTCGAGCGTGTTGCGCGGCAGGGCCATGTCGAGCGCGACGATCTGCTCGACCGTGTCGGGATGGGTGGCGCGATAGCGGACGGTGCCGCCGCCGACGGCATAGCGGTGGCGGAAGGCGGCAGCGGCTTCCTCGTCGTCGGCCTCGAAGAAATCGCCGGCCGCCGAAGGGAAGATCGATCCGAGGTACTTTCGCGCCTCGTCGATGCCGGCGCCATCCATGCGCAGCAGCAGGTGATGCTCGTAGCGGTCGCGGAAGTCGTTCATCCGCTTGGGCAGGTGGCTGGGGAGGATGCCGACGATCAGCTGCAGGAGCTTGTCGGAGAGGTTGGTGCCGAGGCCGAGCTTGCCGGTGATGGCGTCGAACCGGCTCTTCAGGGTGAAGGCGGTCGAGATGCGCTCGGTGCCGACATGCTTGAGGAAGAGATAGAGATCCTTGCCGTATTCCTCGGCCAGTGTGTAGGCCTCGCGATGGAGGTACTCGCCGGCCACCGGGGCATTGGCGAAGGTGCCGAGGATGTGCCGGCGCAGCTGGGTCAGCTCGTTATAGTCGTTGGTGCCGATGTAGAAGACGCGCGACGGGCCGGAGCTCTGGAACGTGTCGAGCCGGACCGCGAAGACGCAGAGCTTGCCGGCGCTGCCGGCGGCTTCGAACAGCAGCCGCGGATCGTTGTTGTAGCGGCCGGGCGTCGGCGCATCGATGTCGCGCACCAGCGTAGCGTAGTCCGGGTCGGAGGCGAGCCGGCCGGTCGTGTGGCTGACGTCGGTCTCGCTGTACTCGCCGCGATCGAGGCGGGAGAGGATGGTCTCCGGGTCGTTGCCGAGGTCGATGCCGAGATGGTTGACCAGCGACACCGAGCCGTCCTCGCCGATGCGGGCGTAGAGCGCCATCTGGGTGAAAGCCGGGCCGCGCCTGATGAGGGCACCACCGGAATTGTTGCAGACGCCGCCGACGACCGAGGCGCCGATGGTGGTGGAGCCGATGACCGAGTGCGGTTCGCGCCCGAGCGGGCGGATCAGCTTTTCGAGCTTATGCAGGGTCGCTCCGGCATGGCAGAGGACCTGTTCGCCGCCCTTGATGAGGTCGATGCGGCCGATGCGCATGGTGTTGATGATGACAACCGGGCGGTCGTAGTCCTCGCCGAACGGGCTCGAGCCGCCGTTGAGGCCGGTGTTGGCGCCCTGGGTGATGACCACGCAGCCGGCCTCAACCACCGCCTTGAACACGCGCCACTGCTCGAGCAGCGTGCCGGGCCGCACGACGGCCAGCGCGTGACCGTCGCCATAGCGGTAGCCCTTGCGGTAGCGGCGGGTGTTGCGCTCCTCGGTCAGCACATAGCTATCGCCGACAATGCTCTTGAGCAGCGCCAGCAATGTTTCAGCGCTGATCGGGGACGAGGCCGTAGACATGGAAACGACTGCAGAAAATGGTCAGGAAGGGCAGCCAGAGATAGGCGGATTTAGCCCCCCTGTCGACAGCGGAAGGCCGGGGATGGGGCGCGCAGCCGTCCCCCTTTAGTAGCGGCGGCATGGCATCCATGCAAAAATCGTTAGGCTTCTAATAGTTCTCCACGTTGACTTGATAAGTGTACTTATTATATGTGCGCTTATGAAACCGAATGAGCCCAGCCTGAAGAGCAAGTATCCGCTTGGATTCCTGATCCACGAAGTCGCGCGGCTGATGAAGCGCCGGTTCGAGGAGGAGGCCAAGACTCACGGCGTGACGCTGCCGCAGTGGCGGACGCTGGCGCAGATCGCGACCTTCGAGGGCATCACCCAGGTGCAGCTCGCCGTTGCTGCCGATACCGACCCGATGACCATGTCGGGGGTGCTGGACCGGCTGGAGAAGCGCGGGCTGATCGAGCGTTACGTCGACCCGACGGACAGCCGGGCCAAGCTCGCTCGCCTCACAAGCGAGGGCGAGGAAGTCTTCAGTTCGGCCCGGAAAGTCGGACTAGCCATGTTTGAGACCGCGCTCGAGGGCGTGAGCCCGGAAGATCGCGAAACCGTTGTCGCCGTGCTCGGCAAGATGCGCGGCAATCTTATCGGCCTTCGGGCCGAACTCGAGGAAGTAGAATGAACGCCCGCGTCACCCCGCCTGCCCCCGGCGAAGCCAAGCCTGTCGAAGTGCCGACCGCGGAGGCGCCCAAGTCGGCTCCAGCCGCGGCTGCTGCTGTCGCGCCCGAAGCGCCGGCCAAGAAGAAGCGCTCCGGCCGCCGCCTGGCCATCATGCTGGCCGTGCCGGTGATCCTCGCCGCCGGTGGCGGGTACTTCTTCCTTACGGGCGGGCGCTATGTCGAAACCGACAACGCCTATGTGAAGCAGAACAAGGTTTCGGTGTCCGCCGACGTTGCCGGACGCATCGCCTCGGTGGCGGTGAAGGACAACCAGCCGGTGAAGGCCGGCGAGCCGCTGTTCTCGGTCGATCCCGAGCCCTATCGCATCGCGCTGGCCCAGGCCGACGCGGCGCTTGCCTCGGCCCGCGTCAATGTCGAGCAGCTGCGCGTGGCGCACTCGATCGCGCTCGCCAAGCTGCAGGCTGCCAAGGATGCGCTGGAGATCCGGCAGAAGGAATGGGACCGCTCGTCGAACCTGCGCCAGCAGGGCATCACGGCGGAATCGAGCCTCGATGACGCGCGACTCGCGCTGCAGCAGGCCCAGTCGACGCTGGCGCTCGAAGAGCAGGACGTGGCCAACTCGGTCGCGGCGCTCGGCGGCACCCCCGACATCGCGACCGACGACCATCCGGCCGTTCGCGCCGCGCTGGCGGCTCGCGACAACGCGCAGCGTAACCTCGACAAGACAACGGTCGTCGCGCCCGCCGACGGCGTCGTGGCGCAGGTCGGCAGCCTCAATGTCGGTCAGTTCATCAACACCGGCTCGACCATCGCGACGCTGGTGGAGAGCAACGACGTCTGGATCGAGGCCAACTTCAAGGAAACCCAGCTGACGACGCTGAAGAGCGGGCTTCCCGTAGAGATCACCGTGGATGCGTTCCCGGGCAAGAAGCTCGAAGGCCACATCGACTCGATCGGTGCGGCGACCGGCTCGGAATTCGCGCTGATCCCGGCCCAGAATGCCACGGGCAACTGGGTGAAGGTGACGCAGCGCGTGCCGGTGAAGATCGTCGTCGACACGGCCGATAGCCAGGCGCTGGTCGCGGGCATGAGCGCCGTCGTCAACGTCGACACCAAGCCCGAAGGCACCGCGCCGGAAACCGCTAAGGCGAACTAAAATGGCCGCTGCACCCGCAGTCTCCGCCCCTAATGTGGTGGTGAAGAACAAGGCCCTCTTGACCACCGCCATCATGGTGGCGGTGATCATGCAGGTGCTCGACACCACGATCGCCAACGTCGCGCTGCCGCACATGCGCGCCTCGCTCGGTGCATCGCAGGACGAGATCAACTGGGTCCTGACCTCCTACATCGTGGCCGCGGCAATCGCGACGCCGCTGACCGGCTGGTTTGCCGACCGTATCGGCCGGCGCAACCTGCTGCTGATTGCCGTCGTCGGCTTCACCGTGGCGTCGCTGCTCTGCGGTGTTGCGACGAACCTTGCCCAGATGGTGCTGTTCCGGGTGGCGCAGGGCGTCTTCGGCGCCGTGCTGGTGCCGCTCGCCCAGGCGACGATGATGGATATCAACCCGCGCGAACAGCTTGGGCAGGCCATGGCGATCTTCGGCGCCGGCATTATGTTCGGGCCGATCATCGGGCCGACGCTTGGCGGCTGGCTGACCGAGACCTTCAACTGGCGCGCCGTGTTCCTCGTCAACCTGCCGGTGGGCGTCGTGGCGTTTTCCATGCTGTTCGCGCTGATGCCGAACACGCCGATCAAGATTCGCAAGTTCGACTTCTTCGGCTTCGGCATGCTGGCGCTCGCCGTGGCGTCGATGCAGCTGCTGCTCGATCGCGGCCAGGGCGTCGGCTGGTTCGACTCGCCGGAGATCTGGCTCTACCTGCTGCTCGCCATCTCGGGGCTGTGGGTATTCGCGGTGCATTGCCTCACGGCCGAGAACCCGTTCATGGACATGGGAATGTTCAAGGACCGGAACCTCGTCACCGGGCTCGTGCTCATCGTCATCACCGGCATCACGCTGTTCTCGGGCCTCGCCCTGCTGCCGCCGATGCTGCAGAACCTGATGGGCTTCCCGGTGATCGAAACGGGGCTGCTGATGGGTCCGCGCGGCATCGGAACCATGGTCTCGATGATCTTCGTCGGCCGGCTCGTCGCCAAGATCGATCCGCGCTACCTCGTGGCCTTCGGCACGATCATCATGGGCTACTCGCTCTACATGATGACCGAGTTCGACGTGGTGATGGGATCGGGCCCGATCCTGATCTCGGGCTTCATCCAGGGCGTGGGCATGGGCTTCGTGTTCGTGCCGCTCAACTCGCTGGCCTTCGCCACCATCAACGCCAAGTATCGCGTCGATGCGACCGCCATGTTCAGCCTCATCCGCAATGTCGGCCAGGGCGTGGGCATCTCGGTGGTGACGACCATCCTCGCGCAGATGCAGGTGGTGAACTATGGCGAACTGGCCCAGCGGATCACGCTCGACTCCGGGCCGATCCGCGACCTTGCCGCGGCTTATGGCGGGTTCTCGAACATCGTCGGCACGCTGAACGGACTGATCACCCAACAGGCGGCGATGCTCGCCTTCCTCGATGACTTCCATCTGATGATGATCCTGACCTTCGTGTCGCTGCCGATCGTCTTCCTGCTCCGCAAGCCCGCACCGCGGGTGATGACGGCCGAGGAGCGCGCCCACGCCATGGGCGAGTGACAGGTCGAACGAGTTCTCGCGGCCGCCCACGGGCGACCGCAACGCGTGGTCGCCCTCCTGCGTCGGTAATGTCCACGCAATCGGGGCCGGTAAAGCCCATGCCTGCGGACGCGGGTCCCTGCGCGTCCTGTATCCAGATGTCGAAGTTGAAGGAGAGCGTCATGGCGTCAACCCAGTTTGAGATGGTCCACGAATTGCTCGATCTCGCCGGCGCACGCTGGACGGTCGATGTGCTGGCCGTGCTACGGTCGGGCCGGCTGCGCTTCAACGAAATCGCCCGGGAGGTGTCCGGGATTTCGCAGAAGCAGCTGACGCTGACCCTGCGCAGCCTGCAGCGCGACGGCTTTGCCTCGCGCGTGGCCTTCGCCACGATCCCGCCCCGGGTCGAGTACGAACTCACAGAACTGGGCATCAACTTCGCCGAGACGGTGCGGCCGCTCGGTGCCTTCGCGGTGCGCAACCGCGACAGCATCGAGGCGGCGCGGCGGGAGTTCGACGGCAGCGTCGAGTAGCTTCGCCCTATCGCTGCGCGCAAGCCTCCCCTGCTTCAGGACAGGTTGGGCGCGATGGTCCGAGATCCCATATAAGTGTCGGAAGCATACGGGGTTTTTGGATGGACAACGGGGCTCGGAAACATCGCGTGGTCATCATCGGCGGCGGCTTCGGCGGACTGGCGGCGATCCAGAAGCTGAAGGGCGCCGATGTCGACATCACCATCGTCGACCGGCGCAACCATCATCTGTTCCAGCCGCTGCTCTACCAGGTGGCGACCACCGCGCTCAGCCCCTCCGAGATCGCCTGGCCGATCCGCATGCTGCTGAAGCATCGACCCGAAGTGACGACGCTGCTCGGCAGTGTTACCGGCATCGATGCGGCCAATCGCGTGGTCGAGCTCGAGGATGGCGGGCGCCTCCCCTATGACAGCCTGATCATCGCCACCGGCGCCCGTCACGCCTATTTCGGGCACGATGACTGGGAACCCTTCGCGCCCGGCCTCAAGACGCTCGAGGACGCTACGGCGATGCGGCGGCGCCTGCTGCTGGCCTTCGAGGCTGCGGAACGGGAGACCGATTCGGAGCGGCGCAGGGCGCTGCTGACCTTTGCGATCATCGGAGCCGGAGCCACGGGCGTGGAACTGGCCGGCGCCATCGTCGAGCTTGCCCGCACGACGCTCAGGAACGAGTTCCGCACCATCCAGCCGGAAGAGGCACGGGTGGTGCTGATCGAAGCCGGGCCGCGGGTGCTGGCCAATTTCCGCGAGAGCCTTTCGGCCTATGCCAAGTCGGCGCTCGAGAAGCTGGGCGTCGAAGTGATGCTTGGCACACCGGTCACCGGGGTCACCGCCGAGGCGGTGCAGTTCGAGGCGTCGGAGCTCAGGGCCGGCACGATCATCTGGGCCGCCGGCGTGCTGGCGTCGCCGGCCGCGAAATGGCTCGGGGTCGAGGCGGATCGCGCCGGCCGCATCAAGGTCGAGCCCGACCTGACGGTACCGGGGCACCCCGAGATCTTCGCCATCGGTGACACGGTCACGGTTCTGGGCCCCAACGGCAAGCCGGTGCCGGGGATCGGCGATGCCGCCAAGCAGGGCGGCAAATACGCGGCGGCTGTGATCCGGGCGCGGCTCGAGGGACGGAGCATCGGTCCGTTCCGCTACCGGCACCTGGGCGATATCGCGACAGTGGGCAGAAGCGCGGCGCTCATCGATTTCGGCTGGCTGCAGCTGACCGGCTGGATCGGCTGGTGGACCTGGGGACTGGCCCACATCTACTTCCTGATCGGGCTGAAGAACCGGATCTCGGTCGCGATCAGCTGGCTCTGGATCTACCTGACGGGCCATCGCAGCGCCCGGCTCATCACATGGGGCGAGGCCGGCAGCGGGCGCACGGGCGGCGGCCGAGCGCAGGAGTAAGAAAAACCGGGCGCCCTTTGCAGGACGCCCGGTGCAAATTCCGATCCCTTGGGATATGCCGATCAGGCTTCCTGGATCTCGGTCACGGCGATCTTGCCGGTGCGACGATCCTCGCCGGTCTCGAACGAGACCTTCTGGCCCTCGCTCAGGGCCTGAAGCCCCGAACGCTGGAGGGCGGTAGCATGGACGAACACGTCCTTGCCGCCGTTATCCGGCTGAATGAAGCCGTAGCCCTTCTGATCGTTGTAGAATTTGACGGTGCCCTTTTCCATCGGGTAGTCCCTCATGCGCAGTTATGTGGTTGGACAGAACGCGACCCACGTCCGCCTATCCGGTCGGTCGATATTGGACGTCCCATCGTGCGCCTGACCGTTGTGCGGGGGCATACGGCCGGAAATCAGCCAAATGTCGATGCAGCACGGATAGAGAGCGTCGCGACGCTTGGCAAGCTTCTGCAATAACGCGACATCACGCTTTGCTAACGATGCGGTTCGGCGACAACCAGAACGGGGGCATCGCGCCGGCGAGGTTGGAGAGCGGAAGAACCTCTGGCTTGAGCCGGATTCCCAGGACATCGGCCATAAATGCACGGCGCGCTTCGATCCTGCCCCAGACCTCGGGGAAGGAAGACTTCAGCTCATCCCTGCCCTGCGCGTCGAGCAGGGCGATGCCGTCCTCGATATTGGCGCCATAGTAGGGAGCCCCCGCGGCGGGGATGATATCGACCTGGACGCACTGGCCGGAGAGGAACGGTTCGGTGGAGCCGGGATAGACCTGGGTATTCATCCACTCATCGATATGGATGAGGTGGCCCGGGTTCAGCACCAGCTTGAAGAAGGGCGTATCGAGATGGCGGCGCGCGAGGGCGTCGAGCTCGCCGCCGGTGACGCCGATGCCGATGGTTTCGTACCATTCGGCGGCGCAGGCGAAATACGGGCCGGCGAGCCGCTCGACATAGTCGCGCACGTTCTCGTGCAGATCGCCAGCATCCTCGGCGAGCCAGCCCATGCGGCTCGACAGGCCACCCCAGTAGCCCACGGCCGTAGTCATCGGGTCGCCCTTCCGGAGCACGCGGCCGGAGGGGCTATTGAGGCCGACCAGCTCATCGCCCGAGGAGAACATGGTGTGACACGAGTGCGGGAGCACGCCGAGCCGCATGTTCTGCACGGCGTCGAAGCCGCTCATCCCCGGTCGCACATTGGCGATCAGCGCCTTCACGGCCTCGGAGCAGGCGACCGCGCCGAACTCGAACTGCGCGATCTGTACGATCTCGTTGACGGCGCGGAGGCCGGTCACCGAGTGCATCAGCAGGGCGTTGGCGTTCACCACCTTGCCTTCGACTCCGGCGATCTGGCGCAGGGTGTCGGCGATGTAGCTCGGGATTTCGAGCCACGACTCGGGCTTGGCCGCTTCGTCCGGACCGAAATACTTCCAGCCCAAGACGCCGATCCGCTGGTTTGCCGAGATGCCTGCATTGCGCAGCACTTCGGCGAGCGCCGGGGTCGTGGTGCGGTCCTGCCCCAGCAGGCCGAAGGGTGGATAGAGCCGGGCCTCGACCTCGATCGCGGCGTCGTTGGCGCGCCCGAGGTTCTCCGGACCGGCGAGCAGCGTCGGCGTCAGGTCGGGCGCGATGATCAGCAGCGCTTCCTCGAAACGCGGATCGAAGCCGGTGAGGTACGTGAGGTTCGCGGTGTGCTCGCGGTCGGCATAGACGACGATCGCATCGAGGCCGGCAGCACGTCGGGCGCGGTTCAGGGCAGCGAAGCGCTCCTGATAGACGGAACGGTCCAGCTCCGGGCGTGTTTTGGGAATGCCGAAATCCGGCAGTTTGGCGTCGATCAGCTTGAAGGCAGGCATAGGGTGTCCTGGGACGGGGGACTCGTTTTGCGCAATCGTCAAGGAAACCGGCTTTGAAAGCAATCAGCCCGGCACCGCGGGGTGTTGACAACGGGCCAAGTTTCAGATGCTAATAAGAACCATTCGCAACTAGGTTTGCTCACAAATGCTCTTCAGACGCCACTTTACGCTCCTGGCGGTTGCCCTGATCGCCGGGATTGCCCCGGTTGCGGCATTCGCGCAGGACAAATTCAAGGTCGTGACGACCTTCACCATCATTGCCGACATCGCCCGCAACGTCGCCGGCGACGCTGCGGACGTCGAGTCGATCACCAAGCCGGGCGCCGAAATCCACGGCTACCGGCCGGGTCCGCGCGATATCGTCCGGGCCCAGGGGGCGGACCTCGTTCTGTGGAACGGCATGAACCTCGAGCAGTGGTTCGAGAAGTTCTTCGACAACGTGAAGGACGTGCCGCAGGTCGTGGTCAGCGACGGGGTCGAGCCGATGAGCATTGGCGAGGGCCCCTATACCGGCAAGCCCAACCCGCATGCCTGGATGTCGCCGAACAATGCGCTGATCTATGTCGAGAACATCCGCAAGGCGCTGGTGGAACTCGATCCGGCCAATGCGGCGACCTACGACGCCAATGCCGCCGCCTATTCCGAGCAGATCAAGGCCCTCGACGCGCCGCTGCGGGCCCGGCTCGACCAGATCCCGGCCGAGGAACGCTGGCTCGTCACCAGCGAGGGCGCGTTCAGCTACCTCACGCGCGACTACGGCATGAAGGAGCTCTACCTCTGGCCGATCAACGCCGACCAGCAGGGCACGCCGCAGCAGGTGCGCAAGGTGATCGACGCGGTGCGGGCCAACAAGATCCCGGTCGTGTTCTCGGAAAGCACGGTGTCGGACAAGCCGGCCAAGCAAGTCGCCAAGGAAACTGGCGCGGCCTATGGTGGCATCCTCTATGTCGACTCGCTCAGCGAGGCGGACGGCCCCACGCCGACCTACCTCAAGCTGCTCGAAGTGACCGTCGACACCATCGCCAAGGGGTTCGGCAAGTGACACTGAGCGCCAACGTGCCGCACGAAGCCTGGAACCCTGCCCCGCAGCCGAGCCTCGAAGTCGAGCACGTTACCGTCGCCTACCCCAACGGCAACGTGGCACTACGCGATGCGAGCTTCGGGCTCGGCGCAGGAACCATTGCCGGGCTGGTGGGCGTCAACGGCAGCGGCAAATCCACGCTGTTCAAGGCGATCATGGGCTTCGTCCAGCCGATCGCCGGCGAGGTACGGATCGCCGGACTGCCGGTGCGCGAGGCGCTGAAGCGCAACATCGTCGCCTATGTGCCGCAGGCCGAGGAGGTCGACTGGAACTTCCCCGTCCTGGTCGAGGACGTGGTGATGATGGGCCGGCAGGGGCACATGGGATTTTTCCGCATGCCCTCGGCCCGCGACCGCGAACTGGTGGACCAGTCGCTCTCCCGCGTCGGCATGAGCGACTATCGCAAGCGCCAGATCGGCGAGCTCTCGGGCGGGCAGAAGAAGCGCGTGTTTCTCGCCCGGGCGCTGGCGCAGGAGGGGCGGATCATCCTCCTCGACGAACCCTTCACCGGCGTCGACGTGCAGACCGAGACGGCGATCATCGAACTGATGCGCGAGCTGCGGGCACAGGGCCACCTGATGCTCGTTTCCACCCACAACCTCGGCAGTGTGCCGGATTTCTGCGACCAGGTGGTCCTCGTCAACCGCACGGTGCTGGCTTTCGGGCCGACCCCCGAGGTGTTCACGCAGGCCAATCTCGAGCGCGCCTTCGGCGGGGTGCTGCGACACTTCCATCTCGCGGGCGAGGACCTGCATGACGACACCGACAAGCGCCGCGTCACGGTGCTGACCGACGACGAGCGGCCGGTGGTGTTCTACGGCGAGAACGGCGGCAGCAAGCCGGCATCGCCGAGCAAGCCGAAAGACGAGCAATGATCGAGGAACTGCTCGTCCCGTTCACCTACGACTACATGGTCAAGGCCATGTGGGTGTCGGCGCTGGTCGGCGCCGTGTGCGCCTTCCTCTCCGCCTACCTGATGCTCAAGGGCTGGTCGCTGATCGGCGACGCGCTGGGGCATGCCGTGGTACCCGGCGTCGCGACCGCCTACCTGCTAGGCCTGCCCTACGCGGCCGGTGCGTTCGTCGCCGGCGGGCTGGCGGCGGCCGCGATGGTGATCGTGCGCGCGCGGACGAAGCTGCGCGAGGATGCGGTGATCGGCATCATCTTCACCTCGTTCTTCGCACTCGGCCTGCTGATCGTCTCGCTCAACCCGACCGCAGTCGACGTGCAGGCGATCGTCATGGGCAACATCCTCGGCATCTCGGATGGCGACGTCATCCAGGTGGTGATCATCTCGCTGGTGTCGCTGGCAATCCTCGTCGTCAAGTGGAAGGACCTGATGCTGGTGTTCTTCGACGAGAGCCACGCGCGCACCGTCGGGCTCAACCCGCGCGGACTGCAGGTGCTGTTCTTCGCGCTGCTTGCCGCCTGCACCGTCGCGGCGCTGCAGACGGTGGGCGCCATCCTCGTCATCGCCATGGTGGTGACGCCCGGGGCGACGGCCTATCTCCTCACCGACCGGTTCCGGAACCTCCTCATCATCGCGGTGATCCTCGGCTCGACCACCGCGGCGGTCGGCGCCTATATCAGCTTCTTCCTCGACGGCGCGACGGGCGGCGTCATCGTCTCTCTGCAGACGCTGCTGTTCCTCCTCGCCTTCTTCCTTGCCCCCAAGCACGGCCGCATCGCGGCGCGTCGGCGGGCCTTGCGTGAAGCGGGGGTCGAATGATGGACTGGTTCACCACCTTCATCGTCGAGCCGCTGAGCTACGACTTCATGCAGCGGGCGCTGCTGGTCGCCATCCTCGTCGGCGCGGTCTCGGCGGTGCTGTCGTGTTTCCTCGTGCTCAAGGGCTGGTCGCTGATGGGCGACGCGATCTCGCACGCGGTGCTGCCAGGGATCGTGATCGCCTACGTCATCGGCTTGCCGATCGCCATCGGCGCCTTCGTCGCCGGGCTGTTCTCGGCGATCAGCACTGGCTATCTCAAGGACAACAGCCGCATCAAGGAAGACACCGCCATGGGCATCGTCTTCACCGGCATGTTCGCGGTTGGCCTCGTGATGTTCTCGCGCATCGAGACTGACCAGCACCTCAGCCACATCCTCTTCGGTGACATGCTGGGCGTCACCTGGGGCGACCTGATCGAGACGGCGATCATCGCGCTCGGCACGCTCGCCGTCGTCCTCGCCAAGCGACGCGACTTCCTGCTCTATGCGTTCGATGCGCAGCATGCGCGCGCCATCGGCCTGCCGGTGCGCTGGCTGCATTATGGCCTGCTGGCGCTGCTCTCGATCACCATCGTCGCCTCGTTGAAGGCAGTGGGCATCATCCTCGTCGTCGCCATGCTGATCGCGCCGGGCGCCATCGGGTTCCTGCTGGCGAAGCGGTTCGAGGCGATGCTGGCAATCGCCGTCACCGTGGCGGTGGGCGCGGGCGTGCTGGGCACGCTGATCAGCTACGCCATCAACGGCGCCACCGGCCCCTGCATCGTGCTGATCCAGGCCGCGGTGTTCCTGCTGGCGCTGCTGTTCGCGCCGGGCAACGGGTTGCTGCGGCGGCGGGCGCTGCCGCCGGCCGCCTAGTCCTCGATCGTCACTTCGGTGATGACGCTTCGCGCCAGCTTGCGCTCGCGCAGCCAGATGTAGAGGCCGGACGCGATGACGATGGGCGCGCCGACGAAGATCCAGATATCGGGGGGCTGGTTGAAGACGAACCAGCTCGAGGCGGTCATGAACATGATCTGCACATAGCCGAAGGGCGCCAGGACCGACGCCGGGGCGAAGCGGTGGGCGACGGTGATGACGAGGTGCCCGACGAGGGCCGCGACGCCAATACCGATGAAGGCGAGCCAGGTGACCGTCTCCTGCGGCCAGGTCCAGCTGCCCAGCGAGAACGGCGCGATGCAGGCCGTCGCCACGGCCGAGGCCCAGAACTGCTGGGTCACGGTGGAATCGACGCCGGCGAGCCTGCGGGTCAGCAGGTTGTAGAAGGCGCTGAATACCGCGGTGATTAGCGACAGGATGACCGCCGGATGGAACGCCGACGTGCCCGGCTGGACGATGATCATCACACCCAGAAAGCCGACCGCGATCGCCACCCAGCGGCGCCAGCCAACCTTCTCGCCGAGAAACGGGATGGAGAGCGCGCAGACGATGAGCGGCACGGTGAAGGAGATGGCCGAGGTCACAGTCAACGGCAGGAAGATGATGGCGGTGAAGTTGAAGACGGTCGAGCCGAGGAGGCAAAGGCCGCGCGCGACCTCCAGCTTGAGGCTGCGCGTGCCGGTCAGTTCCTTCACGCCGAGGCGCGGCAGGAAGATTGCGAGCACGAGGATGAACTGGCCGGCATAGCGGACGAACACCACTTCCATCGTCGGCAGTCCGGAGGCGCTCAGGAGCTTCGCGCAGGTGTCGATGATGGTGTAGCAGAGGAAGCCGAACAGCATCAGGCCGATGCCGAGCGGGCGACGATCCTCGATCGGCTTTACCGTGCTGGCCATCAGTCTTCCACCGGATCCACGGTGATCGGCCGGTTCTGCTTGCGCTCGCGGAACCAGATATAGACGCCGGAGCCGATGATGATCGGCGCGCCGAGGAAGAACCAGGCGTCGGGCGGCTCGGAAAAGATCAGCCAGCTCGCCAGCGCGAGCAGCAGTAGCTCGGTGTAGCTGAATGGCGCCAGCGTCGAAGGTGGCGCGAAGCGGTGCGCGATGGTGTTGAGCTGGTGCGCGATCATGCCGGTGACGCCGATGGCGACGAAGGCGAACCACCCTGCCCCGTCGGTCGGCCAGACCCAGCCGTTGAAGGCGAAGGGGGTGATGCAGGTGAGCGCGATGAGACCGGAATAGACCTGCTGCGTCGCCGCCGAATCCACACCGGCGAGCTTGCGGGTGATGATGCCGTAGAAGGCAGCGCAAAGGGCGCCGAAGAGGCAGATCAGCGAGGCCGGATGGAAGGCCGCGGTGCCCGGCCGCACGATGATCAGGATGCCGATGAAGCCGACGCCGACCGCGGCCCAGCGGCGCCAGCCGATGTGCTCGCCCAGCAGCGGTCCCGACAGCGCCGTCACCATCAGCGGCATGGTGAACATCAGCGCGCCGGTGACGGTCAGGGGGAGGAACTGCATGGCACCGAAGTTTGCCGCGGTGACGCCGAGGAGGCAGAGGCCGCGCAGCAGCTGCAGCTTCCAGTTGCGAGAAACGAACAGGTCGCGCTGCAACGGCAGGAACAACGCGACGGCCAGCGCAACATGGATGGCGTAGCGGATGAAGACGATCTGCGTCAGCGGCAAGCCGATATGGCCGAGATACTTGGCCGAGGTATCGAGGGTGGCAAAGAACAGCTGGCTGAACAGCAGCAGGCCGATGCCGAAATTGCGGCGCTCCTCGACGGGGGCGATGGTGGAGGTCATGACAAGTCCGGGCCGCGCGACAGGGCGACGATCCACCAGAACGAGACACGGCCCGCGCTGTCAATGCCGTTACGGTAACAACGGGTACGCTCTGACTAAAGTCTCGCCTCGGCCGCGTCGCCGCCGAACTGCCGCCGCGCCAGCACGAACAGTCCGAAAAGGACTGCGGTGGAGCCGAGGTCACCGACGAGGCTCATGCCCCAGAACGGGATTGCCGCGACGTAGGTGGCAACGAGACCATCAAGCCCGGTGCCATAGTAGCCACCGAGGAAGACGCCGAAGTTCGAGATGAGGAAGAAGGCGAAGCTGGAGAGGAAAGCCGCGCCGCCGAGCCGCAGAACGCTCAGTTTCACAAGCGCACCGCGCCCGATGAACGTCGCGGCCAGCATTCCCGCGTAGGTGAAAAGTGCCGAACTGTGCCAGCCGAGCACCAGATCGGCGAGCGCCATGATGGCGACGGGGACCAGTGCCGCCACCCACGCGTTGCGGATGGCGTAGGCTGCGAGCAGGCTCGCCCCCAACACTGCCGTCACGTTGGGCGGATGCGGGATCAGCCGGCTCAAGACGCCGATGGCGATCAGCCCGAGGGCGAAGCGCTCGCTATTGGTCATGGCACGCTCTCCTTCAGCTGATAGTCTGCCTCGCCACCGGGCCGGTCAACCTCAGTAGGTCTCGCGCAGGTGACTGACCTTGAGCGACTTCTGCAGCGCGTCCTTGTCCACCTTGGCGCCTTTGCGCGGCGTGAAGCTCAGCTTCGCTTCGCGGCCGGGCACCAGCGTTACCGCGTTGTCCGAGAAGTAGCCGGGGACGTCGACCGTGGCGGTGACGAACATCGCGGCCTTATCGGCGGTCAGCGTCAGAACCGGCGCCTTGTCGCCGCCTGACCATTTTGCCGTAACCTTGGCGGTGCCGATGTCATAGGCCTTGTATGCCTTGGGGAAGTAGTCGTTCTCGCCGAGCAGCTTGCCGTCCTCGGCCGTCCAGCTGAAGAACAGGAACTCGTTCGGCCCGAGGTCGGAGAGCTTGACCTTGGTCGCAACCACCGCCTTGTCGGGGTTGGTCTTCGCCCTCGAGGTGGCGATCACGCGCGTCTTGCCGGCCGCGTCCACAGCCTGGACCTCGACCGCGATCTCGGCCTTGTCGGCAGTGTCGTTGATGGCCTTGAGCAGGATGGTGTCGCCGTCCGGCACCGCCACCACGTTGATGGGGTTGAAGAAGCGCTTGGCCATGTAGTGCAGCAGCTTCCACTGCCCGCCGTAGTCAAGGCTCGACCAGCTCGCCACCGGGTAGATGTCGTTGATCTGCCAGTAGAGCGTGCCCATGCAGCGCGGCTTGGTTGAGCGCCAGTATTCGATGGCGGTCTTGATAGCGAGGCCCTGCTGGATCTGGCTGAGGAACACCATGTTCTCGAAGCCGTTCGGGAAGCGGAAGTAGCGCGTCATCGTCTCGAGGATGCGCGAGTTGCCCCCGGTATTGCGCTGGTGCGCTTCCATCACCGGCGAGGTCGGATTGCGATCCTCGGGCGTGGTGTAGGTCTCGATGACGTTCATCGAGGTGAAGCTCTGGAAGCCGAATTCGGAGGCAAAGCGCGGGTTCACGTCGCGATAGGCCGAGAAGTCCTTGGCCGAGTGCCACACGCTCCAGTAGTGCGTGTCGCCGCGCGTATCCATGTGCCAGCCGTCCGAGAAATCGAGATAGCCCATCGAGGGCGAGCTCGGCCAGAAGCGGCGGCCCGGATCCTCGTCCTCGACGATATTGCCGAGCATCGAGTTCAGGCGATCATAGTTGGCGACGTAGCGCTCGGGCGCGGCCTTGGTCTCGGGGTACCAGTGCAGCGAGCCGATCACCTCGTTGTCACCGCACCAGAGCGCGATGGAAGCGTGGTGCTGCAGGCGGCGGACCTGCTGGGTGATCTCGGTGCGCACATCGGCGAGGAAGGCGCGATTGGACGGGTAGCTCATGCAGGCGAACATGAAGTCGTGCCAGATGAGGATGCCGAGCTCGTCGCACATCTCGTAGAAGTAATCGGGCTCGTACTGCCCGCCGCCCCAGATGCGGAGCATGTTCATGTTCACCGCCTTGGCGCTCTCCAGCAGGTCGCGAACGACGTCCGGGGTGATGCGCGAGGGGATGGCGTCGGCCGGGATCCAGTTGGCGCCGAACATCGAGATGTCGCGGCCGTTGATCCGCACCTTGAACGAGTGGTCGATCTCGTCCTTCTCGACCAGCCACTCGAGCTTGCGCAGGCCGAGCTTTCGCTTGGTCACTTCGCCGTCGAGCGTGGTCCAGAGTTCGTAGAGCGGCTGCTCGCCCTGTCCGTTCGGCCACCAGAGTTTCGGGTTCTTCACCGTGACGTTGTGGACGAAGATGTTCTCGCCCGGGCGCACCACGACCTTGTCGGCGAGCTTCTGCCCGTCGATCTCGTGCATCAGTTCAACCGAACCTTCCGCGAAGGCGAAAACACGAGTCGTTATCGACAGTTCGACCGACTTCTTGCCGTGCGCCTGCTCGACGGTGACGCTCTCCTGGCGCGCCAGCTTCGAGCGCCGGATAGCCATCTTGCCGTAGACGCCGGTCGGCATCAGGCAGATGCCCCAATCCCAGCCGGCGTGACAGGCGGCCTTGCGCACGAAGTTCATGTGCACGCCTTCGAGGCCGTTCGAGAGGTAGTTGTAGGTGAAGGGGATGGGGAACGGGTGCGCGTCGGAGCGAGCCTTGGCCACATCGCGCGTCACTGCGAATTCGAGCCGCAGCGTATTGGTGCCGACCTTCACCTTGCCGGTCACGTCGATGTCGTAGCGGATGAACTGGTTCTGCGTGTCGGCGATCTTCTCGCCGTTGAGAAAGATCTGGGCGATCGTGTCGACATTGTCGAGCGTCAGCGTGAGGTAGCCATCGATATCGGCGGGGGTCGCCTCGAACTTACGTTCCATCGTCCAGGGGGTCTTGTTGACCCACATGACCTCGCCCTCGTTCTGGCCGAAATAGGGATCGGGGATTTCCCTGGCGTCGAGAAGCGCCGCATGAACGTCACCCGGCAAGGTGATGGGCAGCTTCAGCTTTTTGGCTGGCGAAGTGAGCTGGAACTGGCCGGCGAGGCTGAGTTCGCCATATCCGGTCGCGACGGCAGCATCCGCAGTCTTGGTCTTCGCCATTCGGGGAGATCCTCTGTTGGTCGGCGCGGTTCTAGCGGGTGCTCGTGGCAGAGCCAAGAGCGGCCTTGACTCTCATGGCTAACGTATATAGCTATGATGGCTACGATGATTAGCCATTGAGGTTTGCCATGACTTCGACCCCCGGGTTCCCGCCCAAAGCCATCGCCATCCAGCTTCGCCTGGAAGGCCTGTTCGCTCTCGCCGCCCTCGTCACCATTTACTGGTTCATCGGCGGCAACTGGTGGCTGTTCGCCGCCCTGCTGCTCGCGCCCGACCTCGCCTTCTTCGGCTATGCCGCGGGCGAAAAGACCGGGGCGAAGATCTACAACTTCGTCCACACCTACACGCACCCGATGATCGTCGGGGCGATCGGCTGGTTCGGAGGCATCCCGCTGCTGGTCGAGATCGGCGTTATCTGGGCCGCCCACATCGCCATGGACCGTGCGCTCGGCTACGGACTCAAGTATCCCGGCTACGAAGGCCAGACGCATCTGGGCCTGATGGGGAAGGCCAAGAAGCTTGCCAACGCCGGCTAAAACCTCGCGCGACGCGCTGCAGACCATTGCCCGGGAGCTCGTCGAGGCTTCCGGGCCCGACGCATTGACGGTGGGCGCCGTTGCTAAGGCGGCGGGGATCAAGCCGCCCTCGCTCTACAAGCACTTCGCCGACCGGGCAGCGCTGCTGAAGGCCGTAGAGATCGAGGTGCTATACGAGCTCGAGGCCCATATCCGGCGCGCCATGATCGGCCCCGACAGCAAGTCGCGGCTCAAGGAAATGGCTCGCGCCTACCGCGCCTTCGGCAAGGCCGCGCCGCATCGGTATCGCGTGATCTACTCGGGCAATGCCTTCATCGATCCCGAGATCCGGGCCGCGTGCCTGTTCTCGGCCCAGCCGCTGTTCGAGGAATTGCGCACCACCGGGTTGCCGGAAGAGCGCGTGTTGCCCGTGTCGCGTACCATCGTCCCCTTCCTCCACGGCTTCGTGCTGATGGAGATCGGCAGCGCCTTCAACCTCGGCGGCGATGTCGACGATGCCTTCGAGACCGGGCTCGAGACGATCCTCGCCGGGCTCTAGCCCCTACTCCGCCGCCTCGCTGTCGATGAAGCCGCCGGACTGGCGGGCCCAGAGCGAGGCATAGAGGCCGCCATGCACCAGCAGTTGCGCGTGCGTGCCCTCCTCGACGATCCGGCCCTTGTCGAGGACGATCAGCCGGTCCATCTCAGCGATGGTCGAGAGCCGATGGGCGATGGCGAGGACGGTCTTGCCCTGCATCAGTGTCGCCAGCTGCGCCTGGATCGCGGCCTCGACTTCGCTGTCGAGCGCGGAGGTCGCCTCGTCGAGGACGAGGATCGGGGCGTTCTTGAGCAGCACCCGGGCGATGGCGACGCGCTGGCGCTGCCCGCCACTGAGCTTCACGCCACGCTCGCCGACATAGGCGTCGTAGCCGGCCCTGCCCCGCTGATCGACGAGCTGCTCGATGAACTCGTCGGCTTCGGCCATGGCGGCCGCGTTCATCATCTCGTCGTCGGTGGCGTCCGGCTTGCCGTAGGTGAGGTTGGCGCGGATCGAGCGATGCAGCAGCGCGGTATCCTGCGTCACGACGCCGATGCTTGCGCGCAGCGATTCCTGCGTGACCTTGCTGATGTCCTGCCGGTCGATCGAGATGGTGCCGCCCCTCAGGTCGTAGAAGCGCAGGAGCAGGTTCACCAGCGTCGACTTGCCTGCCCCCGACCGGCCGATCAGCCCGACGCGCTCACCCGGCTTGATGGTCAGCGTCAGATCCTCGATGACCGGCAGCGACTTGTCGTACTTGAACGTCACATGCTCGAAGCGGATGCCGGCATCGGTCACGACGAGCGGCGTGGCATCGGGCGCATCGACGAGGCCAAGGGGCTTCGAGATGATCTCGGCGGAGTTCTGCGCGGTGCCGTAGTTGCGCATCATGCCGTTGAGCTGGTTCATCAGCCGGCCCAGCATGGCGTAGAGGCGCAGCACCACGCCGGTGGTCAGCGCCACGCCACCGACGGTGATGAGACCCTCGGTCCAGAGGTGGACGGCGAGCGCCGTGATCCCGGCAAGAGCAACGCCCGAAAGCATCGCCATGGTCGAGCGCACCCCGACGAGGGTGCGGGCCAGCCTGCGTATCGCCGCAAGGTAGTCGTCGAAACCCTTGCGCACGAAGCGATCGTCGCCCTCGGCGGTGCCGAACAGTTTCAGCATCTGGATGTTCGAGAAGCTGTCGACGATCTTGCCGGTCAGGGCCGAGCCCTGCTCCGCGGCCGCGGCGGCAAGGCCGCGCATGCGCGGCACGAAATAGCGCGCCGCGATGGCGAAGACGACGATCCAGGCGATCATGGCCACGGCAAGCCGCCAATCCAGTTGCCCCATCAGCAGGGTCGTCGCGGCCGTGAAGATGACGATGTTCCACACCACCTGCAGCAGGCTGACCATGAAGTCGCCGACCGCCGCGCCCGACTGCCAGACCTTTGACGCGATGGCGCCGGCGAAATCGTTCTGGAAGAAGCTGAGGTTCTGGCGGATGACGTGCGCATAGGCCTGCCAGCGCACCATGTTGTAGAAGCCGAGCGTCACCGTCTGCTCTTCGACCGTCGCCGACAGCCACGAGATGATGAAGCGGATGCCGAGGGTGACGACCAGCATCCAGCCGAGCTCCGGCCCGTTCGCCTCGATCAGCCCACCCCATCCGGCGCCCGACGGCAGTGCCGTCAGCATGTCGATCAGCCGGCCGACGAAATAGAACAGCGCCGCCTCGACCAGCGCCACCAGCCCGCCAAGCGCCAGCAGCGCAAGAAAGGCGAGCTTGGCCTGCGAGATGTAGAACCAGAAGAACCGCAGCGTGAGCGCGGGCGGCCTGAGGTCGCCATCCTTGCCGAACGGATCGATCCAGGTCTCGAAGATGCGGTGAATGGGCTCGAGGAGCTTCATGGGTGTTCTCGCCGAACACTCAATAGCTTGGATCGTTCCGAGGCAAACGTGAAATCGGGGAAAGGTGGGCCCGGTCAGGCCAGATCGTCCAGCGTTACCCGGAGGGCGTATGCCAGCTTGCGCAGCGTGTCTATGGACCCACGCTTGGCGCCGGACTCGATATTAGCGATCTGCACGCGGTTGACGCCAGAGGCCTCGGACAGGGAGACCTGCGTCATGCCACGCAGATCCCGATAGACCCTGACGGGGCTTTCGCCTGCGATCAGCCGGTCGGCATATTCGGAGGGGACGAGTTCCTCATCGCCAGACGTCAGCGCCGCGGTGGCACGGTCATAGGCAGCAATGTCGGCCAGTTCCTCGGCTGCCGCCACAAGGCGCTGGTACTCCTCGCGAGTGATGGTGACCATCTCATTCATCGCACGTCTCCTCAGTCATAGATCCCGCCACGTGGCCCGACATCGAGGACCGCCAGCACAACGCCGTCCTCCATGATGACCCGCCAATCCCCAACACGAAGCCGGATGCCGGTGCGCCCCTGCAGTGCCTTGACGTTGTTGGCTTGGGAAGCAGGGTCGGCAGCATAGGCCTCGATCTTCGACCTGATCCTCGCGGCCGTGTTCGCAGGCATTCTTCGAAGCGATCTCACAGCAGCCTTTGTATAGGAAATCTGCTTCACCGCGCAGATGTAGCCGATGACTACAATGTAGTCAACAGCTACACACTTTGTCCGGCTGCAAACGAAGGGCGGACCTTTCGGCCCGCCCCCGAATTTACTCCGCCGCTTCTTCGGCCTTTACATCGAGGAAGCCGCCGGATTGGCGTTCCCACAGGTGGGCGTAGTGTCCGCCGCGGGCCAGGAGCTCGGCATGGGTGCCTTCCTCGACGATCTGGCCCTTCTCGAGCACCACCAGCCGATCCATGGCGGCGATGGTCGAGAGACGGTGGGCGATGGCGATCACCGTCTTGCCGTGCATCAGCGACACCAGTTGCTCCTGGATCGCCGCCTCGACCTCGCTGTCGAGGGCGGACGTCGCCTCGTCCAGCACGAGGATCGGGGCGTCTTTCAGGAGCACCCGGGCGATGGCGACGCGCTGCCGCTGGCCGCCCGAGAGCTTCACGCCACGCTCGCCGACATGGGCGTCGTAACCGCGATGCCCCTTGGGATCGACGAGCCCGCCGATGACGTCGGCCACCTTGGCCTGCTCGGCCGCGAGGATCATCTGCTCATCGGTCGCGGACTGGCGGCCGTACTTGATGTTCTCGCGGACCGAGCGATGCAGCAGGGAGGTATCCTGGCTGACGAGGCCGATCGCGGCGCGCACGCTTTCCTGCGTCACGTCGCGAACGTCCTGCCCGTCGATCAGGATCGAACCGGACTCCACGTCGAACAGACGCAGCATCAGGTTGACCATTGTGGACTTGCCGGAGCCGGAGCGACCGACAAGACCCACCTTCTCGCCTGGCTTGATGTGGAGATTGAGATTCTCCATCACCGAGCCTTCCTTGCCTCGCCAGTAGCTGAAGCTGACATCCTTGAACTCGATGCCGCCTTCGCGGACGACGAGCTTGGGGGCAGTCGGGGGATCGAGCATGGCGATAGGCTGGGCGATGGTCTCCATCGAGTCCTGGGTGGTGCCGATCTGGCGGAAGATCTGCGAGCCGGCGTCGAGGATCCAGCCCGACATGTTCATGATCTGCAACGCAAACGGGATCGCCGTGGCCACCGCCGCGGCACTCAGGGTCCCGGCATTCCAGCCCGCAAGCGCTATCCACGCGATCGAGATCACCAGGCCCGCATTGAGCAGGAACAGTGTCGACCACATGTAGGTGAACACGCGCATGAGCTTGCTGAACTCCCTGGCGTGCCCCTCCACCGACTCCGCGACATAGGCGTCCTCGTGCCCATCGGTCGAGAAGGTCTTGAGGGTGTGGATGTTGGTGTAGCTGTCGACGATGCGGCCTGTGACCACCGACTTCGCCTCCGAGAGGTCCTCGGAGTGCTTGGCGATGAGCGGCATCACGATGGTGAACAGGATCCCGTAGAGGACCAGCCACACGACGATCGGCACCAGCAGCATCCAGTCGAGCCCCGCCATCACGATGATGGCGACGATCACGAAGATCGCGGCGTACCAGACGGCGTCGATTGTCATGTTGATCGACATCTCGACGCTTTCGCCAGCCTGCATGATCTTGTTGGCGATGCGACCGGCAAAGTCGTTCTGGAAGAAGGTCCAGCTCTGCCGGATGACGTGCCAGTGGCTCTGCCAGCGTACGATGTTGACGAGGTTGGGCACGATCGAGTGGTTGCGCACGAGGGTATCGAGCACGAAGGTGATCGGCCGGATCACGGCGATCACCAGGATCATCCACAGGAACGTCTGCCAATGCAGCTCGAACATCTGTCCGGGCGGCGTGGTGGCCAGCAGGCCGACGACGACACCGACGAAGATCGGCATCATCGCATCGGCGATCGAGCCGATGGTGACCAGTATCATGCGCAGCCCGAAGGCGCTGCGGAACTGTTTGGCGAAGTAGAGAGTGTAGGCGCGCACCCCCTGAGGGGGACGGGTGTCCTCAGCCAGCGCTACGGGTTTGTAGCGGGCGTCGAACCAGGCAATGACTCGGTTGAGCATTTTGAACTCATTTGTCCGAGCCCCTATCCGACTACGTGAGTCAGGTGAGGGCTCCAATGGATTGTTTTCGTTTCAGTTTCGAACGAAGCGACTGGGGTGCCGTAGCGCGGGCCTTAATTCGATTGTTGGGCGTATCCATCTGTCCCTCCTTGGGATGGTTGAAGTGCAGTCTCTCCTAAAAGGCGGTGCGCGGAGTTCATCACTCCGCCGCCTCCTCCTGGACGTCGGGCTCGAGGAAGCCGCCGGACTGGCGGTTCCAGAGCTTGGCATAGGTGCCGTCGAGCGCGATGAGCTCGGCATGCGTGCCCTGCTCGATGATCTTGCCCTGCTCGATCACCACCAGCCGGTCCATGGCGGCGATGGTCGAGAGGCGGTGCGCAATGGCGATCACGGTCTTGCTGTCCATCAGCCGGTTGAGCTGGCCCTGGATCGCCGCCTCGACCTCGCTGTCGAGCGCCGAGGTCGCCTCGTCGAGGACGAGGATCGGGGCGTTCTTCAGCAGCACGCGGGCGATGGCTATGCGCTGGCGCTGGCCACCGGAAAGCTTCACGCCGCGCTCGCCCACATGGGCGTCGTAGCCGGTGCGTCCCTTGTGGTCGACGAGGCCCTGGATGAAGCCATCCGCCTCGGCGAGCCGCGCGGCCGCCAGCATTTCCTCTTCGCTCGCATCGGGGCGGCCGTAGAGGATGTTCTCGCGCACCGAGCGATGCAGGAGCGAGGTATCCTGGGTCACGACGCCGATCTGCTCACGCAGCGTATCCTGCTGCACTTCGCCGATGTCGGTGCCGTCGATCGAGATCACCCCGCCCTCGCGGTCGTAGAAGCGGAGCAGCAGGTTGACGATGGTCGACTTGCCGGCGCCGGAGCGGCCGACGAGGCCGATCTTCTCGCCCGGCTTGATCTCGAGGTTGAGGTGCTCGATCACACCCGACGCCTTGCCGTAGTGGAAGCTCACATCGTCGAACTTGATATCGCCCGTCACCTTGCCGAGCGGTTTGGCACCCGGCTTGTCGGCGACGACGCGCGGCAGCGAGATCGAGTTGATGCCGTCGCGGACGATGCCGATGTTCTCGAACAGCTGCGACATCTCCCACATGACCCACTGGCTCATGCCCTGGAAGCGCAGCACCAGCGCGCTGGCGACGGCGATGGCGCCCGGCGTCATCGAGCCGTTGAGCCACTGGTTGATGCCGACCGCGATCACCGAGAACAGCAGCACGTTGTTCATCAGCGGGATGACGATCTGCAGCAGCGCGAACATCCGCATCTGCTTGTGCACGGTACCCATGAACTGATCCATGGCCTCGTGCGCATAGGCTTCCTCGCGATGCGAGTGCGAGAAGAGCTTCACCGTCGCGATGTTGGTGTAGCTGTCGACGATGCGGCCGGTCATCAGCGAGCGGGCGTCGGCCTGCACTTCGGCGACCTTGCCGAGCTTGGGCACCCAGTAGCAGAGCAGCGACACATAGAGCGCGAGCCAGACGAGGAACGGCACGGCGAGCCACGGATCGCTCATCGCCGCCAGCACAACCGCGCCGGCGAAATAGACGACCACGAACACGGTGACGTCGAGCAGCTTCATCACCACTTCGCGCACGGCGAGCGCGGTCTGCATCAGCTTGGCGCCGATGCGGCCGGCAAACTCGTCCTGGAAGTAGCTCATCGACTGGCGCAGCAGGTACCGGTGCGCCATCCAGCGGATGCGCTGCGGCAGGTTGCCGATCAGCGTCTGGTGGATGATGAACGTGTCGGTGATCTGCATGGCAGGCAGGATCAGCAGCAGCACGAGCGCCATCAGCCCGAGCTTCCAGCCTTCTGTCTGAAGGAAGGTCGCCTTGTCGGCGGTGCCGAGCCAATCGATGATCGAGCCCATGAAGCTGAACAGCATGATCTCGCCCAGCGCCACGCCGGCGCCTAGCAGCGCCATGGCGATCAGCCAGCGCTTGGCGCCCTTGCAGTAATGCAAGCAGAACGCCACTAGCCCCTTGGGCGGCTGCTCGGGCTCACCCAGTGGATATGGGTTCAGTCGGTCCTCGAACCACTTGAACACAGGACCTAACATTGCCGTCTCTCCCTCAACCGTCGGTCACGCTCAGTGGCGGCACGGCTACGGCCTCAACCTAGGTTGAGGTCAAGCGGCTCTTGCCAACCGAGGGCCAACCCTCATTATCGCTTTGAATGGCGCACGCGACGGGTATGTGAACCCTCCGGAGGTGCGCGCCGACGGCCAGCCGGACCGTGATCCAATTGCCGCCCTGTTCGGCTAGGATCATGTCGTAAATGGCTGGTTGTCAGCCGCACAGAATACACTAAGGCTAGGATTCGGCTGTTGCGAGCGCGCCACAGTTGGTTAACGAGTTGATGTTGCGGAGCATTTGATGCGCGGCGAGAACGAAGAAACGATCTTCCTCAAGGACTACGCGGAGACCCCGTACTCCGTCGAAAAAGTCGAGCTGGAAGTTGGGATTGCGCCCGATACTTCGACTGTCAGGGCCTTCCTGACGCTGGTGCCGCGCGAGGGTACCGCGCCCGGAACGCCGCTGGTTCTGGACGGCGCCGAAACGCTGGCGCTGCGCTCGATCGCCATCGACGGCCTGCCGCTGGCGCTGACCGCCTACGAGGCGACGCCCGAAACGCTGACCGTGCATCAGCCGCCGACCAAGCGCTTCGTGCTGGAAACGGAGGTCGCGCTGGAGCCGGAAAAGAACATCAAGCTGATGGGCTTTTACCGCTCGAGCGGCACCTGGTGCACCCAGTGCGAGCCCGAGGGGTTCCGCCGGATCACCTACTATCTCGACCGGCCGGACGTGCTGTCGCTGTTCAAGGTGCGGATGCAGGCCGACAAGGCGTTGGCTCCGGTGCTGCTGGCGAACGGCAACCTCGTCGAGCAGGGCGACCTCGCCAACGGCCAGCACTTCGCGGTGTGGGAAGATCCGTTCCCGAAGCCGGCCTATCTCTTCGCCATGGTGGCCGGCGATCTCGGCTCGATCCACGACAGCTTCACCACCTCGTCGGGACGCAAGGTGGCGCTCGGCATCTACTGCACGCATGGCAAGGAGGACGAGTGCCTCTACGCCATGGACTCGCTGAAGCGCTCGATGGCCTGGGATGAGCGCCGGTTCGGCCGGGAGTACGATCTCGACATCTTCAACATCGTCGCCGTCAGCGATTTCAACTTCGGCGCGATGGAGAACAAGGGCCTCAACATCTTCAACGACAAGCTGGTGTTTGCGAAGCCCGAGACGGCGACCGATGCCGACTACATCAACATCGAAAGCGTCATCGCGCACGAGTACTTCCATAACTGGACCGGTGACCGCATCACCTGCCGCGACTGGTTCCAGCTCTGCCTCAAGGAAGGCCTCACCGTCTATCGCGACCAGGAATTCTCGATGGACGAGCGCTCGCGCCCGGTGAACCGCATCGAGGATGTGAAGCAGCTGCGCCAGACGCAGTTCCCCGAGGATGGCGGCCCGCTGTCGCATCCGCCGCGGCCGGACCGCTACAAGGAGATCAACAACTTCTACACGGCGACCGTCTACGAGAAGGGCGCCGAGGTGGTTCGCATGCTGGCAACGCTCCTCGGCGAAGCCGGCTTCCGCAAGGCGATGGACCTCTATTTCGAGCGCCATGACGGCGAGGCAACGACTATCGAGGCCTTCATCAAGGTGTTCGAGGATTCGTCGGGGCACAACCTGCAGCATTTCCAGCAGTGGTATCTGCAGGCCGGCACGCCCGAGCTCGACATCACCGACCGCTACGATGCTGCGAGCCAGACCTATGCTCTCGAGCTGACCCAGACCAACCCACCGACGCCCGGCCAGCCGGACAAGCAACCGCTGGTACTGCCGATCCAGTTCGGGCTCATCGGCCCGAACGGCAGCCCGATGAGCTGGGCCGCGGTGTCGGGCGCCGACGTCCGCGACGATCTGATCGTCCTCGACAAGGCACAGGCGACCGTCACCTTCACGGGGGTGCCGAACAAGCCGGTGCCGTCGCTGCTGCGCGGGTTCTCGGCCCCGGTGAAACTCACCACCAATGCCACCGAAGCCGACCAGCTCTTCCTCGCGCGCCACGACAGCGATCCGTTCAATCGCTGGCAGGCGCTGCAGGACGTGGCCATGAAGCTGCTGGTCGACGCCGTCGCCGGCAAGGCGTGGAGCGACGCGCAGGTGGGGGCGCTGGCCGAAGCGCTGGAAGAGACGCTCAACTCGAAGGAGCTCGACCCCGCCTACAAGGCGCTGGCGCTGAACCTCCCCAACGAACTGGCCATCGCGCGGCAGATCGGCGAGAACGTCGACCCCGACGCGATCCACGCCGTGCGGAAGCGGCTGATCGAAGCGCTCGTCGCGCGGCTCGCATCGGCGCTCGAGAAGATCTACCTCGTCAACGACAGCCGCCTCGCCTACTCGCCCGACTTCCAGCAGACCGGCCGGCGTTCGATGAAGAACACGGCGCTGAGCCTGCTCGTCCAGGGCGGCGCAACCGACGCGGCGAAGCTCGCTCGCGAGCAGTACACCCGCGCGCTCAACATGACCGATCGACTTGCGGCGCTCGGCACGTTCGTCGCCGTGTGGACCGCCGATTCACAGGGCCTGCTCGACGACTTCCGCGACCGCTTCACCGCCGATCCGCTCGTCCTCGACAAGTGGCTGTCGCTCAATGCGCTTGCCGGTGACGACGGCGTGGTCGACCGGATGAAGGCCATCCTCGCCGCGCCGGGCTTCCCGCTCAACAACCCGAACCGGCTGCGGGCGCTCACCGCCACCTTCGGCATGAACAACCCAACCCAGTTCGGGCGGGCCGACGGTGCGGGCTTCCGCTTCCTCGCCGAGTTCGTGGGCGACGTCGACAAACGCAACCCGCAGGTGGCGGCGCGCGTGCTGACCGCGTTCCGCGTGTGGCGCAGCTATGAACCCCGTCGTCGCGCCGAAGCGGAGAAGGCGCTGAAATCGCTGCAGGAATCAGGCTCGCTCAGCCGAAACACGGCGGATATCCTCGAGCGGACCCTGAGCAGTTAACAGAACCTTACCGTTAGAAGAATTTTTCTTCTGCGGCTAAGTGATTCAGCCGACTCATGATTTTGCGCTTCGCCGCCGCTGCTCCCGAGCACCCCTCTGGACAGTGACGGCGAAGCGGATTCAAAGTCTCATCACTGGGCAAATCACTGGGTCGTCCCAATCACATAGGCGGAGAACTTGATGCGGCCGACGGAGCAATCCGGCGACGATGCGAAGCGATTCCGTGCGCCTGATGCCGTGGCGCGTCGCAGCTGGTTGCGACGTACCCTCATCAGCGCACTGGAGAAGCTGCTCGCGCGCGTCGGTGGCCGCACCGGGACCACGGGATACGCAACGCTCATCGAAACCCTGCCCTTCGGGGTCGCCTGCTGGAGCGCCGATGCGTGCCTCGTGGCGAGCAACAGCCGCTTCGCCGAGCGCCTGCGCGTCGACACCCTGCCCCTCGGCGCCGCCTACCACGAGGTGGTGAAGACGCTGGCCCAGGGCGGCTACATGCAATCGGTCCGCGAGGACTGGGAGAACCGGCTGCTGGAGCTGCATCGCGAGGATGGCTCGACGCTGCTGATCGAGGAGCGCCCGCTCGAGGGCTCGGGCTTCGTCACGCTCGTAATGGACGTCACCGAGAGCCGCCGCACCACGCAGCTGCTCACATCGATTCGCGAGGAGCAGCGGCTGCTGGCGCGCCGCTACCACGAGGAAAAGCTGCGCGCCGAAGCGGCCAGCCGATCCAAGACGACCTTTCTCGCGCATCTCAGCCACGATATCCGCACTCCCCTCAACCACATCATCGGCTTTGCCGATATGATGCGTCAGCAGCCGTTCGGCCCGCTCGGCGACGCCAAGTACCTGGGCTATGTCGAGGCGGTGAAATCGTCGGGCGAGCGGCTGCTCGGCTTCTTCGGCTCGATCCTCGAACTCGCCGAGCTCGAGGGCGGGCGGCGCGAGTTGCGGCGCGATCGCTTCACCGCCGATGAGCTGCTGCTCGCCGTCTTCCGCCGCTATACCGGGCAGGCGCAGGCGGCGGGGGTGACGTTCGGCCTCGGCGGGCCATGCAATGCCGTGCTGACGGCCGACCGCTTCGCGCTCGAGCGGATGGTTTCCAACCTCGTCGAGAATGGGGTTCGCTTCACGCCGCGCGGCGGCAAGGTGACGCTCGCGGCCTATGCGGCGGCCGACGGGGTGGTGCTCGAAGTGACCGACACCGGCATCGGCATGTCGGCGGAGCGGCTCGCGACGCTGTCGCAGCCCTTCGTGTTCGGCGACTCGGCACTGACACGGGACCGCGAGGGCGCGGGGCTCGGCATTGCCATCTCGCGCGCCATCGCCGAACTCAGCGGCGGGCATCTGGCCATCGACAGCCGGCAGGGGCTGGGGACGACCGTGGCCGTCAGCCTGCCGCTACCGGCGGATGAGGTTGTGAAGGCGGCGTAACGGCTTGTCAGCCAAACTTCCAGCCACGCTTGAACTGGTAGAAGACGTGCATGCCGATCTTCGTGTTCTTCTTCATGCGCGGGGCCCAGTGCGGGTAGACGTAGGTCGCGTGGTAGTGCGTCGAGTAGCCCACATCGGCGATGTACTCCTTGCCCGACACGACGTCCTTGGCGATCTTCATCGCCTGGTCCCAGGCCTTCTGCTCGGTCACCCGTTCCGGGATGCCGTCGCAGGCGAAGGAGAACTGGCAGGCGTTGCGCTTGCTCTGGTTCTGGTAGACGACGCCGCAGATAGTGTCCGGGTAGAGCTTATGGGCGACGCGGTTCATCACCACCTGCCCCACCGCGACCTGGCCGCGATAGCTCTCGCCGCGGGCCTCGAAGTAGATGGCGGTCGCCATGCACCAGAGTTCCTTGTCGGAGACCTTCTTGCCCTTCTTGTCGACCAGCGGGCCGTCGAAGACCGTGGCAGGCAGGTCGGCGCGCGCATAGGCGAGCTTCTCCGACATAGTGCGCGGCGTCGGTGCGCCGCTGCCGGCGAGGCCTTCGATGGCATCCAGGGCCGGTGTCGTCAGCTCCGGATCGACGGCGGCGACTGCGACCGGCATCGACGGCGGTGTCGTGGTGACGGCCGGCTCGGCCGATGCCGTCGCCGTCTCGTCCTTGGTGCCGACCGGGATCATGCCCTTGCGGCTCGCAGCGATCTGGGCGCGTATGCCTTCGAAGCTGCGCGTGACCTCGGCAAGGGCCACTTCGGGTCGCGAGCGATCCTGCTTCAGCGCCTTGTTGGTGCCGACGAAGCTCTGCGAGAGGAAGATGTTGCCGATCGATCCGGTGATGATCACATCGGAACCATCTCGGGTGATCTTGGGTTTGGTGAGGCTGGCCTCGTAAGCTGCACGCGACCCCATGTCGGGGGCATGTGCGGCGCCGGTCAGTCCGGCAATGGCGAAAGCGGCAAGCGCGACACCTGCGCAGGCCTTGAGCACGACGAACTCTTTGCGAGCCCTGTGCAAGGGGGTGGTCCGGTAGTGGGCCATCAGAACGCTTTACTATCCACGCGGGTACGCAACACGACGCGCCGGCAATTCAATTAAACTGTGACGCAAATGCCGGACGTCGCGATAATGCGGGTTTAGGGTTAGCCGGAGGTAAACAGGCTGAATCTGGCGTCAGATTGGGCCGAGCGTGACCAAGCGCGGGCAATGTCCGGGCGAAATGTGGCAGCGATACTGACGTAAATGTGAGGCGTTATTGCGCGAGCGTCAGGCGCGCCACCGGCACGCGATAGGGGCTGCAACTCACATAGTCGACGTCGAGCCTGGCGAAGAAGCTGAGCGACTCCGGGTCGCCCGCATGCTCCCCGCAGATGCCGATCTTGAGGCCCGGATTGGCGCGACGGCCGCGCTCGATGGCCATGGTGATCATCTCGCCCACGCCCTTCTGGTCGAGCGTCACGAACGGATCGAAATCGTAGAGGCCCTTGCGCTGATAGGCCGAGAGGAACGCCGGGGCATCGTCGCGCGAGATGCCGTAGGTCGTCTGCGTCAGGTCGTTGGTGCCGAACGAGAAGAAGTCGACATGCTCGGCGATCTCCCCCGCCCGTAGGCAGGCGCGCGGCAGCTCGATCATGGTGCCGAAGCTGAAGCGCTCGCGAGCGGCGGCGGGGAGCTTGGCCTGTTCGACGATGGCATAGGTCTGGCGCTTGATCTCGACGACCTCGGAAACGGTCGAGACGAACGGCACCATGACCTCGAGCGTCACGGGTTCGGATTGCCGCATCGAAGCTTCGCGCACACCGGCGCAGAGCGCCTCGATCTGCATCTTCAGGATTTCGGGATAGGTGATGGCAAGCCGCACGCCGCGATGGCCGAGCATCGGGTTGGTCTCGGCGATGCGGTCGAGCCGAAGCTTCAGCGCCCGGACCTCGAGCCCGAGCGATTGCGCCGTCTCCTCGATGTCTTCGTCGGTGCGCGGCAGGAACTCGTGCAGCGGCGGATCGAACAGCCGCACTGTCACGGGCTGGCCCTTCATCGCCGTGAATATCTCGGAATAGTCGATGGTCTGGTACTCGACGAGGCCCGTGAGCGCGGCGGCGCGATCGTCGGCATCCTCCGAGAGGATCAGCCGGCGCAGCGCGACGAGGCGCTCGCGCGAGAAGAACATGTGCTCGGAGCGTGCCAGCCCGATGCCTTCGGCGCCAAAACTCTTTGCGGTGTTCACTGCCTCGACGGTTTCGGCATTGGCGCGCACCTTCACCCGGCGCGACGCGTCGGACCAGCCGAGGAGCTTGCCCATGGCGCCGCCGATATGGGGCTGGGCCAGCGGCAGTGCGCCGAGATAGACCGAGCCGTCCGAGCCATCGATGGTGATGCGGTCGCCCTGGCGGAACTCGCGCTTGCCGATCTTGCAGGTCAGTTCCGCCTGGTTGACGCTGAGCGTGCGCACGCCGGCGACACACGGCTTGCCGGTGATGCGGGCCACGACGCCCGCGTGCGAGGTCATGCCGCCGCGCGCCGTGAGAATGCCGGTCGCCGCCTTCATGCCCTCGATGTCGGTGGGGCCCGTTTCGGTGACGACGAGAATGCAGTGCCGCCCGCGCGCCTTCATCCGCGCCGCGTCCTCGGCATTGAAGACAATGACGCCGCTGGCCGCACCCGGCGATACGCCGAGGCCTGCGGCAAGGATCGTCGCCGTATCGGGCGAGCGCAGCCGCGGGTGCAGCATCTGCTGCAGGCGGGCCGGCTCGATATGGGCCACAGCCTCGCGCTCGGACCAGGTCCTGCGCTGCACGCGATCGACTGCAGCTTCGAGTTCGGCACCCGCCGAGGCGGAAACGACACGCGCCGAGAGGAGCCGGATCACCCCGCCCTCGACGGAGACCGTGCAGGCCAGGTGCTGCCCAGCGGCAGCATCCAGCGTTTCGACGAAACGGGTGGCCGATGCGGGGAGAGAACCGAACGGCACGCCGTTCACCGGGGCCGGGCCCAGGGCCCCGGTCTGGGTGTCGCGCGTCATCAGTTGGCGGATGTCGCCATCGGCCATGGCCTGCACGATGACGATCTGCCGCTCCGGGCGCGGGTCGAAGGCCGCGTAGGAAGCGAAGGCATCGGCGATGGCGCGGGCGAGCGGCTTGGTCGGATCGACCGATTCCGTCTCGCTCGACGGCGGGCTCAGCCCCGGCCGGGCCGGCATCAACCCGGCGCTGTGCGTGCCGGCCGAGGTACGGACGACCAGCGCCGGGGGCCTGCCGTCGCGTCCGACGAGGCGGAACAGCGTCGCCACCCAGTGGATGCGCAGCCGGTCGTCATCGGCCTTGCGCTCTTCCTGCAGCGCGTTCCACGCGGCGCGGCTGATGACGATGGTGGGAGCGACCGCGAGACCGGCGGCGGCGGCCCGGCTCAGCCACAGGGCCTTGCCCACCAGCAGCCCGTCCTGCGCGGCGGAAAGGTTCGCCTTACCCGTAGCGGGCGCGATTGCGAACATTTCCATAGCCAGGGTCACCGGGACACCTTCCCACCAACATTGCGAAACATATTGCCGTTCAGCCCGTTGCACCGCAACGGGGGCGTTGCGGCACGTTTGGCCGCAGCCATGGCGGCGGCAGCCGCACTTGACTTGCACCAGCGTTGAAAGCATCTGCTCTCGTATGGAAACAAGGCCGCACTTGGACATAACGCTCTGTGCGCCGCGCGGATTCTGCGCCGGCGTCGATCGGGCCATCCAGATCGTCGAACTGGCGCTCGAGCGCTATGGTGCGCCGGTCTATGTCCGGCATGCGATCGTGCACAACAAGTACGTCGTCGACGGGCTGAAACAGAAGGGCGCTGTGTTCGTCGAGGAGCTCGACGAAATCCCCGATACCGAATCGCCGATCGTCTTTTCTGCCCACGGTGTGCCGAAATCGGTGCCGGAGGGCGCGCGGGCGCGCAACATGTTCTTCCTCGATGCCACCTGCCCGCTGGTGAGCAAGGTGCATATCGAGGCCAACCGGCATTTCACCGAGGGCCGCGAGACCGTCCTCATCGGCCATGCCGGCCATGTCGAGGTCATCGGCACGATGGGGCAGTTGCCCGAGGGCGCCATCAGCCTGATCCAGACTGTCGAGGACGCCGAGGCATTCCAGCCGCGCAATCCCGAAAAGCTCGCCTATGTGACGCAGACGACGCTCAGCGTCGACGACACCTCGGCCATCGTCGAGGTGCTGCGCCGGCGCTTCCCGGCGATCAGCCTGCCGCACAAGGAAGACATCTGCTACGCCACGACCAACCGGCAGGAAGCGGTGAAGCGCGTCGCGCCCAACGTCGATGCGATGATCGTGGTGGGCGCGCCGGAATCGTCCAATTCGGTCCGCCTCGTCGAGGTGGCCCAGCGCAACGGCTGCATCAATGCGTCGCTGGTCGAGCGCGCCGACAGGATCGACTGGTCGCGCTTCGAGGGCATCAGGACGCTCGGCATTACTGCAGGCGCTTCGGCGCCCGAGACGCTGGTCGACGAGGTCATCGAGGCCTTTGCGCAGCGCTACGATATTTCCGTTTCCGCCAGTGGGGAGCAGCGCGAACGGATCGTTTTCAATCTACCGCGCGAGTTGCGCGCTCCTCAGGGGGCCGCGCCTGCCGCATGACTGACCTGACTTTGCTCGAAACCGAACGCCTCGTCCTTTCCGGCTGGCGTCCGGACCAGATCGATGACCTCTATCGCCTGCATGGCGACCCCACCGTCGCGAAATATCTCACCGAGCACGGCCAGCCCTGGTCGAAGGAAGAGATGGACAACGCGCTCGCCCACTGGATCGACCTGTTCGAGCGCCAGAAGATGGGCAAGCTCCGCGTGACCCGGAAATCCGACGGCGCGCTGGTCGGCCGCTGCGGCTTCGGCGTCTATGGACCCGACGAAGTGCCCGAGATCGGCTATTCGCAGTATCCGGATTACTGGGGCAACGGCTACATCCTCGAGGCCGCCGCGGCGCTGCGGGACTGGTATTTCCGCGAGACTGACCGGCCGTATTTCATCGGCCTTGCCGACGTGCGCAACGAGAACTCGCTGAAGGTGCTGCGCAAGCTGGGCGGCGTCTATACCCATACCGGCGACAACGACCACGGCCACCATTGCGAGTGGTATCGCTACGACCGGCCGGTCTCAGCGTGAGTTCGGTCGTCATCCACACCGATGGCGCCTGTTCAGGCAACCCCGGCCCGGGTGGCTGGGGTGCCGTGCTGCAGCATGGCGACACGGTCAGGGACCTGAAGGGCGGCGCGCCGCTCACCACCAACAACCAGATGGAACTGACGGCGGCCATCGAGGCGCTGACGGCGCTGAAGCGCCCGTGCGAAGTCGAACTCCACACCGACAGCAACTACGTCAAGGACGGGCTGACCAAGTGGATCCACGGCTGGAAGAAGAACGGCTGGCGGACCGCCGACAAGAAGCCGGTCAAGAATGTCGAGCTCTGGCAGGCGCTCGACGCCGCCACGCAGCGCCACAAGATCAACTGGCACTGGGTCAAGGGCCATGCCGGCGACGAAATGAACGAACGCGCCGACCAGCTGGCCAACGAGGGCATGGCCCCGTTCAAGCGCAAGGGCCGCAAGGACGAGCTGGTTCCCCCGGTCTGATCGTGGGCTTGTGACCGACCTGGAGGTTGCCGCTCCCGCCCGCCTGTCCGATAGTCGGCGCATGCGCACACTACTCGCCGCAGCCCTCGCCCTCCTCGCCACACCAGCCCTGGCGCAGTTCCCGCCACCCGGAGTGTATGCCTGCGTCGACGCGGCCGGTGCCTCGTTCGGCGAGCTGACGCTGTTCGTTGCCGGGGACTATTCGTTCGAAGATGCGGCCGGAAACAGCGCCGGAGGGCAAGTCGCCTCGGCAGGCACCGACGTCAATCCGCTGTCCGGTCCGCTCGAAGAGATGCAACTGCGCGGTGTTTTCGGCACCGACGACACCGGCAGGACCGTGTTCCGGTTCACAGGGTCGAGCGGACAGGAAATCACCTGCCAGTAGGCAGACCGCAGTCCCAGCATCCACAGTATTTTGTCCGCCAAGCTTCCGCGACTCCGGCGCGTGGGCTAGCGTCGCGCCCAACTTGGGACCGTGACGAACATTTGGGAGCGTTTCGTGGGCGTCGATATCTTTATGCACTCCGTGCGACTTGTGCTGAACGACTGGCGCACCGCGCTGAAGATCACCGGCCTGCTCTATCTCATCTACGCCGTTCCCAGCCTGCTGCTTGGCCTACTGTTCCCGGCGCCGACGCAGCCGGACCAGGTAGCGGCATCGCTTTCCGCTGCGCCGGTCGGTTTGCTGACTGCCGTTCTGGCCATCGTGGCCTTTGTTTGGATCGCGGTCGCCTGGCACCGCTACATCCTCCTCGATGAAGTGCCCGAAGGGCAGTTCCCGGCGTTCAACAGCAGCCGGATGCTCTCCTATGCCGGCTACTCCATCCTCGTCGGCGTGATCGGCCTCGTGCTGTCCTTCGTCGTGACGGCGGTCGTGGGCCTCGTCGCGGTGCCGCTGCTCGGCATCGTCGGCGGCGTCATCACCGGCCTCCTCGGGCTGGCGGCGCTGCTGATCGTCGGCTATCGCCTCGGGCCGATCCTGCCCGCTTCGGCGGTCGGCAAGCCGCTGACCATCGGCCAGGCCTGGGCCGCAACCAACGGCGCGAACGTGCCGATCATCATTCTCGCCGTGATTTCGGCCGGTGCGGCACTCATCATCGATATCCCGGCATTCGTGCTGATGCTGGCAGGGCCGATCGGCGGCTTCCTGGCGCTGCTGTGGACGCTGGCAACCGGCTGGGTGAAGATGCTGGTCGGCGTGAGCATCCTGACGACGCTCTACGGCCACTATGTCGAACAGCGCGCCATCCCGGCCGCGTCGATCGCATGATCTAGGGACAAAGGCTCAGGCGGCTGGCGGTGCTCGCCGGCCGCTTCTTTTGTGGCTCGACGGCCCGCCCTAGAGTGAATCGACGGCGATGTGGGCAGGTTGCAGTCCGTCCCGATAGCGCTGGTGCATGGCGAAGTAGCCCGCCTCGATCGCCCGAGTGAAGCCCGGCACGTCGAACAGTGACGTGGTCGTCCGGTTCAACTCCAGCTTGGCGCGGAGCGCCGCCAGTTGCGACCGTTCCCTGCCGAGCTGCACTGCCCGGGCGACGTATTCGGCACGATCCGCAACGATGAGCTCCGGCATCCCGGCGGCCGTAGCGAGACTGGCGCAGACGCGGGCGGCAAATGCTCGGCCCGGTCGCGTGAGAATCGGGACGCCGACGAAGAGAGCGTCGTTGGCGGTGGTGTGGGCGTTGCAGGGCAGTGTATCGAGGCAGAGGTCGGCAAGACGGAGCCGGCCGAGATGTTCGCCCTGCGGCACTCTTCCGGCAAAGACCAGGCGTGTGGGATCGATACCCTCGGCCGCTGCCTCGCGGCGGAGGTTCGCGGTCGCCACCTCCCCGGCGTCCAGCAGCCAGAGCACGCTTCCGTCGATCTGCCGAAGAATGCTCATCCAGTCGGCGAACTGCTCAGGCAGGACCTTCGAGGATTGATTGAAGCAGCAATAGACGATGGCATCAGCCGGCAGTCCTGCGACCGCCGCGTGGCGAGCCCGGGGGCCTGCACCTCGATCTGCGTGTCCCGGGTTATGTAGCATCCCGGCATCCACACCACCTGCTCGGCAAAGTAGCGGGTCGATTGCTCGGGAATGATCATCCGGTCGGCGATGATGTAGTCGGTCCACTCGGCGCCGGTGGTGCCGGGATGACCGAGATAGTTCACCTGGATCGGGGCGACACGGCGGGCAAAGAGGCCCGGCCGGGCACCGCGGGTATGGCCCATCAGATCGATGGCGATATCGATCGAGAGTTCCCTCGCCAGCGTGGCCGCATCGGAATCCGATATGGCGCTGATATCGACGTAGCGATCGACGGCCTGCCGCACCTGCTCGGTATGTTCGTCCGTGCCACCAGCGGGAAATGCGAAGGCCGTGATCTCGAAGCGATCCCTATCATGGGTGGCAAGCATCTCGCGGATGAGGTGCACCATTGGGTGGCCGCGCAAATCTGCACTGAAATAGCCAATGCGCAACTTGTCGCCCGGGGCCGGCACGGGCGCGAGCCGTGTGTCCGGCGCGTGGCGCTGCTGCCATGTCCGCGCGAGGGCGAGTTGCACCTCGGGATCATCGAACAGCAACAGGCTAGAGAACGGGCTAACCGGCGCCTGACCCGACCTCGCTGCGTCCAGCAGGCGAGCCCGCTGCGACGCCAGATCGCTCCAGTCGCACAGCCGCAGCTGGGTCGAGACGAGCAGGCCGGGTATAGCGGGATGTTCGGGCGCCAGTTCCCCGGCTCGCCGGTACGCCGCCAGGGCCTCCTGATGACGGTCGAGGCCGACGAGCAGGCCGGCGCGAGTCATGTTCAGGTCGACAGAGTCTGGAGCGATCGCCAGCGCCGCATCGATCGCCTCTAGTGCCGCCTCGTACATCAGCAGATGGCGTAGCGCCGCTGCCTTCAGCGTGAGCGTCTCCAGATGGTTCGGCCGGTACGCCAGTGACTGGTCCAGAGCCTCGACTGCCTGCTCGTATCGGCGCTGGTCGAGCAGGAGGGTGCCCAGGTTGGTGCGGGCTGCTGCGTAGCGGGGTTCGATCGCAATCGCCCGGCGATAGGCTTCGGCGGCGCGTTCGATCTCGCCCGCCGCGCGCAGGGCTATACCGAGGTTGTTGTGTGCTCCGGGATGATCCCGACGCTGGGCAGTGGCGCGCTCCAGCAGCGAGACGGCCTCCCGGCCCTGCCCCATCCGCGTCGCGGCGACGCCCGCAAGGTTCAGGGCATCGAAAGCGGCGGGGGCCAGCTTCAGCGCTTCGGCAAGGACGGCAAAGGCGTCCGCTGACCGCCCCTGCTGCAGCAGGGACAGGCCTTGTTCGAGCAATTCTCTTAGGCGGGTAGTCGTAGTCAAATCTACTCGGCGCCGCCGCCTGCCGTCTGGAGCCAGGCGGCGCCGCATTCCTTGGCCAGTTCGCGGATGCGCAGGATGTAGCTCTGGCGTTCCTGTACCGAGATCACGCCGCGGGCGTCGAGCAGGTTGAAGTTGTGCGATGCCTTGACGACCTGCTCATAGGCGGGGACGGCCATGGTCTGGCGGTTGCCGGCGGCACCCTTGGCGAGGATGGCGCGGCATTCCTTCTCGGCATCCTCGAAATGCCGGAACAGCATCTCGGTGTCGGCGGCTTCGAAGTTGTACTTCGAGAATTCCTGCTCGTTCTGCAGGAACACGTCGCCATAGGTGACCTTGTCCTCGCCGCTGCCGCCGTTGAAGTTGAGGTCGTAGACGTTCTCGACGCCCTGCACGTACATGGCGAGGCGTTCGAGGCCGTACGTGATTTCACCGGGAACCGGCATGGTCTCGAAGCCGGCGACCTGCTGGAAATAGGTGAACTGGCTCACTTCCATGCCGTCGCACCAGCACTCCCAGCCCAGCCCCCAGGCGCCGAGCGTCGGGCTCTCCCAGTCGTCCTCGACGAAGCGGATGTCGTGGAGTTTGCGATCGAGGCCGATCTCGTCGAGCGAGCGCAGGTAGAGATCCTGGATGTTGTCGGGCGACGGCTTCAGGATCACCTGGAACTGGTAATAATGCTGCAGCCGGTTGGGGTTCTCGCCATAGCGGCCGTCCTTGGGCCGGCGCGAGGGCTGCACATAGGCGGCCTTCCACGGCTTCGGCCCGAGGGCGCGCAGCGTCGTCGCGGTGTGGAACGTACCGGCGCCCATCTGCATGTCGTAGGGCTGCAGGATAACGCAACCCTGCTCGGCCCAATAGCGCTGCAGCGTCAGGATCAGCCCCTGGAACGAATTCCGGGGGTCCATGTGGGCGGGCAGAGAGGTCATCTAGGGCGTTCCGGCGTGGAAATTCGCGCGGAAACTAGTGGGGCGCGGCGTGCCGGTCAACGGGTGCGGCTCAGCTCTGATGCTGCAGCAGCGCGGCCGCCCAGCGCTCGAGCGCGCCGGGGCGCGCCACGATGCCGATGTCCGTCGCCTGACGCGGGCTGAGCGCCCCGGCCTGGCCCTCCCGATCGGCCCGGCTGCGGGCCCGCCGCCAGTGGCGCCAGAGCCGGCGCCAGGATCGCCAGAAGCGGGGCTGGGATCGGCGGGCGAGAACTGGATAATCGAGCGCCATGTCGGCCAAGGGGGCCTCCCATACTGAGAACGACCACAGCCTGCCGCAAGGGCGCCTTGCATGTTGTCAGCGGAGTGCCGGACGCACCGCTGTCCTCTGATCGGGGGACAGCGTCAGGGAGCGGCGGTCGACAGCAGCAGCCGCACCAACGCCGGCTGCGTGCGCACGCCGGTCTTGTCGAAGATGCGGTTGAGATGGGTGCGGGCCGTGTTCGGCGTCACGCCCATGCGGCCGGCGATGGCGGTGAGGTCGAGCCCTTCCGCCACGAGGCTCGCGACCTGCTTCTGCGCCGGAGACAGGCCGTAGATCGCCGCGGCCAGCGCCAGCCGCTCGAGGCTCAGCGCGCCGCTGCCGAAGGCGAGCCTGATGTAGCCGCGATCGACCGAGAGCCAGTAGACCGTGACGGGCATGCCCTCGCCCGCTTCGACGAGGATCGGAAACGACGCGGTGCGGGCCTGCAAGCCGTTGTCCTGCCCCGACAGCCAGGCAAGCCCGGTGCGGAAGCGGGCATCGACTCGCGCGTTGCGGAAGCGCAGCCGGCCGTTGCGGACCACAAGGTCGTCGCTATCGGCCAAGACTTCCTGGGCCGCCGGGCTGGCCCAGGTCACCGTGCCTTCGGAATCGAGATAGACGACCTGGTCGCCGAGCCGGCCCGCGGCGCTATCGAGGAAGACGTGCAGCGCGATGCGCCATTCGCCCTCGTGCCGCTCGAAGACGCGCATCTCATGGACGAGGCCGAGGCCGATATGGGCTTGGTCGTAGACGCCCGGATACTGCTGTTCGAACGTGGCCCAGGCCATGTCCCCGGAGACGCGGATGCTCAGGTTCAGGATGCGCGTATCGTAGGCGAAGTTGTCGCGCCGGCCCGGATGGTCGCGCTCGAAACGCTGGGCCAGCTCGTTCCAGCCCTTGCGCACGAAGATGCCCGCGACGCCGAAGGTGCCCGAGCGGGTGGTGTAGTCGGCATGCACGAAGCAGCGTTGCCAGGCGTCGAAGTCCTGCGTCCAGTAGGCGATGCGGTTGGCGTGCAGAAGCGCCAGTATCGCGGCTTCGTCGTCCGCCTGGTCGGCCATGCAGGATCTCCCTCGCCCCGATAGTGCGACAAGGCGCCGAACGGGACAAGCCGACCGCAGCGCCGGCTAGTCCTGCGGCGGCCGGAACTTGCCGTCCTTGTCGCGCTTCAGCGTGATCATACCGTCGGTGCGCTTGAGCTGCTCGCGCTCCTGCAGGTCGCGCTCGTGGCGGGCCTTGTCGACGGCCTTGAACTCACCCTTCCAGTCGCGCCAGATCCTGCGCAGGCCCCAGGCGATGGCGAGGAAGATCGCGACAAAGATCAGGACGCGGATGATCACTGCGGTCATGGCTACAATCCCAGCCGCGACCAGGCGGCGCGGTCTTCCACATGTGCCGCCATGTCGCCGGCCAGGGCGGCGATGCCCAGCCGAGGCATGGCGAAGAGCCCGCGCTTGGGGGCAATCTGCAGCAGTTCGAGCTTGTCGCCGTAGCGCGCGCGCAGCACCTCGTGGACATCGCCGATGCCGTCGATGAGACCAAGCTCCAGCCCGCGAACGCCGCTCCAGAACTCGCCGGTGAACAGCGTGTCGTCGCTCGCCTTCAGCCGTTCGCCACGGCGCGCCTTGACCCAGTCGATGAACACCTGGTGGATGTCGGACTCCATCGCCTTGATGCGTTCGACGTCCTCGGCCTTTTCCGGCAGGAACGGGTCCATGGTCGATTTGTTGCGGCCCGACGTATGCACCCGACGGTCGACGCCGAGCTTGTTCAGCGCTTCGACGAAGCCGAAGCCGGCGAAGATCACGCCGATCGAGCCGACGATCGAGGAGGGATCGGCGATGATCTCGTCGCCCGCGGTAGCGATGAAATAGCCGCCCGAGGCTGCCGCATCCTCGACGAAGACCAGAACCTTGGTGCCGTTCTCATCGGCGAGGTCGCGGATGCGCTTCGAAATCAGGCGCGACTGCACCGCCGAGCCGCCCGGCGAGTTGATGATGATGGCGACGGCCGGCGCCGTCTTGATGGCGAAGGCCCGCTTCAGCAGCGGCGCGGCCATTTCGATGTTGAGGCGTCCGGGGCGCTGGTCGGCGGCGATGACGCCGTGGAGGCGCACCACCGGGATGATCGGCCCGCTCTGCCCCATCTTGCGCTTCAGCCAGGAACGCAGGCCCATCGATTGCCCCTCGTTGCGGAATTGTCGGGCACATGTATGTGCCACGGCTGAAATTTACCAGATGAGCCGGGCGGTTCCCCGGAAGATCGCATCGAAGTCCGGGCGGAAGTCCTGCCCGTCGGGCTCGTGCAGCGCCCGCGCCGCGAGAAGCCGGAAGGGCGCGCGCGAGCCCTTGATGCCCCGCACGAGAACGCGGCTCGCGGCCTGACCTTCGCGCGGCAGCAGCGGCAGCACGGATACCGCGCCGAACCGCCTCGCAAACGCGGCAAGCAGGGGCGGCAGCGCCTCGGCGGTGTGGATGAAGATCACCTCGCCGCTGGGGGCGGCGTGGGTGGCTGCGGTCTTGACCCAGCCGTCGAGCGTTGCCTCGTCCATGTGGCGCGCGTCGGCCCGTGCGGGCGATGGCGCGGAGCCGCGAGCGGGGTCGAAATACGGGGGGTTGGCGATGACGGAGGCGAAGTGATCCGCCGGCAGCCCGGCAGCGGCCCGCACGCGCCCGGGGGCAGTGAGATCGACCCCGACCAGGCGCGCGCGCTCGCCCATGCCGTTCGTCGCAATGTTCATGCCCGCCAGCGCAAGCGTGTCGGGATCGGCCTCGACCAGGGTCGCCATCAGCCCGGGATTGTGGGCCAGTGCGACCAGCGCCGCCGTGCCGACGCCCGCGCCGAGATCGAGGAGAGTTCGCGAGCCTTCGCCCACCGCGGCGCCAAGCAGCACGGAGTCGAGCCCGGCGCGAAAGCCACGCCCGGGCTGCGTCACGGTGAGGCGTCCGCCCAAAAAGGCGTCGCGCGTCAGCGTTTGTTGTTTTACAAGATCGGTTGGTTCGTCTAGGGACATCGCACCATCGCGACGGTTCGCTCGGGCTCGACTATAGGGCCCGGGAGGCGGACCGCAAACCGAGGATTTAATGGCTCTTTCGGCGGCAGCGGCAAACGAGGCGATCAGCACCGCCGGCGCACTCGACCGTCTGCTCGAGGCGACCCGCCCGGGCATGGATCGCGTCAACGCCATGATCCTCGACAAGGCCAGCTCGCATGTGGAGCTCGTGCCCGAAGTAGCGCGCTACCTTATCGATGCGGGCGGCAAGCGGCTGCGGCCGATGCTCACCATCGCTGCGGCGGAGCTGTTCGGCCGGGCCAATGGCAGCGAGGTCAATTTCGCCGCCGCCGTCGAGTTCATGCACAACGCGACGCTGCTGCACGACGATGTCGTCGACGAGAGCAACATGCGGCGCGGCCGTGCCGCGGCGCGGATGAAATGGGGCAACCAGGCAAGCGTTCTGGTCGGCGATTTCCTGCTCGGCCAGGCCTTCATGATGATGGTCGACACCGGCAATGTCGAAGCGCTGCGGGTCATCTCAAAGGCCGCGACGATCATCGCCGAAGGCGAAGTCCTGCAGCTCGCCAAGGCGCGTGACCTCTCGGCTACTGCGCACGACTATGACGAAGTGATCGGCGCCAAGACCGCGACGCTGTTCGAGGCGGCGACCGAAGTCGGCGCCATGGCCGGCGGCGCCAACGAGGCGGGCCGCCGTGCGCTTCGCGACTACGGCCGGGAACTGGGCTTCGCCTTCCAGCTGGTCGACGACGTGCTCGACTATCGCGGCGAGAGCGGCACGCTGGGCAAGAACACCGGCGACGACCTGCGCGAGGGCAAGATGACCCTGCCGGTGATCCTCGCCCTCAAGCAGGCGACGCCGGCGGAGCGCGAGACGATCGTCAAGGTGCTCGGCAAGGGCGACGCGGGGCCCGACGAGGTCCGGGAGGTGCGGACGATCTTCGATCGCTACGATACGCTCGGCCGCACCATCGTCCGCGCGGATGCCCATGTCGGCCGCGCCATCGATGCGCTGAAGCCGCTGCCCGCCACCGAGATGAAGACCATCCTCGCCGGCGTCGCCGAGTTCACGGCCAGCCGCGCCTACTGAGGCTTGGCTATTCCGCCGAACGCTGGCGGCAACCCGATCGCCGCGTCCGATTGCATTTGCGATAATTGTGCGACAACAATCGGTTAGTGAAATCGATTGGGGGGCAAGGGCTTGGCGCTTGCAGTCGGCCGCATCGCGCCACAGCAGGAAGTGCTGGCGCGGTGGGCGTATTCCGAAATCGTCTCGCCGCGCGTCGGCGGACTCTACCACCAGCGGGCGGAACTGGCCGGAGCCACGGAACTCGCGCTTGGCGGCATCCCGTTCGACCAGATCCCCCGCGACCACCACCCCGATCTTGCGGCAGCGGCGACGTTCATCCGGGCGACCTATAGCGCCATCATCACCCAACATCCGAGGTTCCTGCTGGCCGAATGGGACAAGGAGAAGGTGGGCGCCGTCTTCGTCGACAAGTGGTTCAACACGCCCCACCGCGACATACCGATGAAGTTTCGCGATTTCGTCAGGTGGAATCGCAACGTCAGCATCGACGGCTCACTTCACCCGCCCGACCCCCGGATCGCCGCCGACGCCATTCCGCGGGGCACGCCGCCGCTCACCGAAGAGGCCCCGATCGTGACCGGCGTGGCGCCCGGCTTTCTCGTCGATGGCTACTTGCGTTGCCTGCTGTTCCTGCGCGACGCCCCGGAGACGGCCAAGCTGCCGATGTGGGTGGGGCTCAACTGATGGCGGGGGCCGCCGCCACCCAGTAGTCGGGATAGCGCGCGCGCATCTCGTGCGCCGCCTGGTGCGCCTGGGCGGCCGAGCCGAAGAGACCGAACACGGTGCCGCCCGAGCCCGACATGCGGGCGAGCGCGCAGCCATCCAGTACCCGCATCTCGCGTAGCAGGTCGCCGATGGCCGGCACCAGCGCCACCGCAGCGGGCTGCAGGTCGTTGCGGGTCTCGGCCAGCCACAGGCCGAGCTGCGCCGGGCGCGTCAGCGGCTGCGGCAAGGCCGGCATGGGCGGGTTGGTCCGGCTTTCGAGCCGGCGGAATACGTCTGCGGTCGCGACCGGCACGAGCGGGTTGACCAGCACGAGATGGGTCGGCGGGAAGCCGCGCAGCGTGTGTATGATCTCGCCGACGCCGCGAACCTCGGCCGGCCGCGAGAGAAGGCACATCGGCACGTCGGCGCCCAGTGCGAGGGCGATCTTCTGCAGCTCCGCCACGGGAAAATCCCCGTCGCCGATCCGGGCGAGGAGGCGCAACATGGCCGCCGCATCGGCGGAGCCGCCGCCGATGCCGGCCGCGACGGGCAGGTTCTTGGTCAGCGCGATGTCGAGGCCATCGGGCAGCCGATCGGGCCAGCGCTCCCGGAACGCGCGGACGGCGCGCATCACAAGGTTCGAGTCGGAGTTGCCGGCGGCTGCCGCGAAGGGGCCGCTGACCCTGAGCCGGTCGGCCCGGGCGGGCCCCACCGAAATCTCGTCGGCGACATCGACGAAGACCACGAGGCTTTCGAGCTCGTGGTAGCCGTCGGCGCGTCGGCCGGTGACATGCAGGGCCAGGTTGACCTTGGCGGGGGCCGCCTCGGAGGAAGCGACGACGTCGGCTTCCACCATCAGTTGGTGGCGGGCGCCGTCGTTGCACCTTCGGCGACCGGAACCGGCTTGGGCGCGGCCTCGACCGCATCGAGCCCCTCTGCCAGCTTCTTCGCCACCCGGGCCTTCACGTTGCCCTCCTGGTCGACCGAGGCGGCGATGTTCCACTGGAACTTTGCCTCGAGTTCGCGGCCGGCGCGCCAGTAGGCGTCGCCGAGGTGATCGTTGATCTCGGGATCGGTCGACCGCAGCTGCACCGCCAGCTCGAGTTGCTGGACCGCCTCCTCGAAGCGGCCGAGGCGGTAGAAGGCCCAGCCGAGGCTATCGATGATGTAGCCGTCATTGGGAGACGCGGCGACGGCCTTCTCGATCATATCGAGGGCGGGCATCAGGTTGATGCCCTGATCCACCCAGCTGTAGCCGAGGTAGTTCAGCACCTGCGGCTGGTTCGGGTTGAGTTCGAGCGCGCGCTTGAAATCCGGCTCGGCCTTGGCCCATTCCTTGTTCCGCTCGTACGAGATGCCGCGGACATAGTAGAAGCGCCAGTCGCCCGGGGCATCGCCCCCGGCCACGGCCAGCGCCTTGGTGTAGGTGTCCGCTGCCTCGGCATACTTCTCGCCGGCGCGCTGCATGTCGCCGAGCACCGAGAGGGCCTCTAGGTCGTTGGGGTTCTGCTGCACGATATTGCCGAGCCGGCGCAGGGCCTCGTCGCGATCGCCGAGGTCATCGAGATTTTCCGCGATGCGCACCACGGCCATCGGCTTCATCGGCGAATCCGGCGCAATCCTGTCGTAGATCGCGTTGGCGGCCTCGTGCTGCTTGGCGCTGTCGAGCAACTGCCCATAGACGAGGTCGATCACATCGGCGCGCGGATCGAGATACATGCCGAGCTGGAGGAACGCGGCGGAAATATCCGGGCTGCCCTCGCGGGCCAGCGCCACGCCGACCGAATGGAACATCTCGGCGGCGCCCGACTGCACATCGGCAGCGAACACGCCGGGGCGCTGCTTCAGGTCGATCTTGGCCTTCACGGCGTCCACCAGCGGGTGGCCCAGCCCCTGCGCCTCGAAATCGGCGATCACCTTGCCGGCTTCATCGAAGCGGCCGGCATTCCCGAGCATGCGGGTATAGGCCTCGACGATGCGCGCCACCTGCGGGTCTGCCTCGTAGGCCCGCTTGGCGAGCGCCAGCGCGTCGGCGGTGCGGCCCTCGACATCGGCCATGACGGCGCGGTGGAAGACGAGGAAGTCCTCGAGCCCGCCCTGCCCCAGTTCGTCGAGCACCTTGTCGGCTTCGTCGCGCTTGCCGTCGCCGATCAGCGCCCAGGCGCGCAGGATGCCCCCGGTGATGCCGGCAAAGGTATCGCCGCCAACCGCTTCCAGCTCGCGGGCAGCCGCGCTGTAGCGCCGCTCCTTCACGGCTTCGGCGCCGATGACGAGGCTGGCGAGATCGTTGGGAGCGCTAAGCTCGAGCAGGTGCTTGGCGACGCGCGCGGCGTCGGCAATGTTGCCGTCGGCGGCTTCGGCGATGAAGCTGCGATCGACGATGATGATATTGTCCCAGTCGGCCTGCGCCGCGGCACGGAAATAGCGTGCGGCATCGGAGGTCCGCAGGTCCGAAAGCGCCTGCCGACCGGCGAGGTAGCTGCCGGTGGCGCTGTCGCTCATCAAAGGCATCATGCTGCCGGCTTCAAGTGCCGGCACGGCGCTCGTCGAGAGCAGGGCGGCAAGCAGGACACCGGACAGAAGGCGGGCTTTGTGGGTCACGAGGCTCGATAACTCCGAGAGGACAGGTCAGCAGCGACTAACCGCGGAAACATGGTCGATTTTGGGACTGCGCCGCAAGAGGCAGGCACAATGGTGTGAGTTGCCGTCACATTCCCGAATAGTTGGGCCCCGAGCCGCCCTCTGGCGGCACCCAGGTGATGTTCTGGGCGGGATCCTTGATATCACAGGTCTTGCAGTGGACGCAGTTGGCAGCGTGGATGCGGAACACCGGCGCCCCGCCCTCCTCCGCCACCTCATAAACCCCGGCCGGGCAATAGAGCGGCGCCGGCTCCCCGTAGCGCGGCAGGTTTTCGCGTACCGGGATATCGGGATCGGCGAGGCGCAGGTGGACGGGCTGGTCCTCGTCGTGGCTGAGATTGGCGAGATAGACCGATGCGGCGCGATCAAAGGTGTTCTTGCCATCGGCGCGTTCGTAGGCCTTGGGGGTCACGTCGGCCTTGTGCGCAAGCTTCTCGAAATCCGCCTTGCCGTGGCGCAGCGTGCCGAAGGGTGAGAAGCGGAACAGTGCTTCGCACCACATGTCGAAGCCGCCGAACAGCACGCCCGTGAGGGTGCCGAACCGCGACCAGAAAGGTTTCACGTTGCGGACCGGCTTCAGCTCGGCGCCGATTCCTGTCGCCAGCACGGCCTCGTTGAGCCCCTCGAGCCGGTCGTGGGCGCGGCCCTCGCCGATCGCCGCCGCGACCTTGTCGGCGGTGGCCATGCCCGAGCGGATGGCATTGTGGACGGCCTTCAGCGCCGGCACGTTCATGAACCCTGCCGCACAGCCGATGAGCGCGCCGCCGGGAAAGGCGAGATCGGGGATCGACTGCAGCCCGCCCGAGGTCAGCGCCCGCGCCCCGTAGCTGATGCGTCGCCCGCCCTCGAGCAGCTTTGCGATCGAGGGATGCTGCTTGAAGCGCTGGAACTCGCCGAAGGGCGAGAGCGTGGGATTGGCGTAGTTGAGGTGGACCACCAGCCCCAGATAGAGGCGGTTGCCCTGAGCATGGTAGGCGAAGCCACCGCCGGAGATCGCATCGTCCAGCGGATAGCCGAGATAGTGGTCGATCCGGCCGGGGTCATGCCGCTCGGGCGCAAGCTCCCAGACTTCCTTGATGCCGAGCCCGTAGAGCTGCGGGTCGTGTCCGTCGTCGAGCCCGAACTGCCGGATCAACGCCTTGGCGAGCGATCCGCGCGCGCCTTCGCCGATCAGCGTGTACTTGGCCCGGAGCGCGATGCCCGCCGCGAAGGTCGATTTCGGCTGGCCGTCGGCGTCGACACCGAGATCGCCAGTGATGATGCCCTCGACCCGCCCACCTTCGCCCGTCAGCACATCGACGGCGGCGGTCATGGGGAAGATATCGACGCCCAGTGCCTGCGCCTCTTCGCCGAGCCACTTCACGAGGTCGCCGAGGCTGACGATCACTGCGCCTGGCGTCTTCATCTGCGGCGGGATCATCAAGCCGGGGAGCGGAATGTCGCCGCTACCGGTGAGGAAATGGAAGGTGTCACGGGTGACGTCCGGGCCGACGGGGGCCCCCATCTGGCGCCAGCCCGGCAGCAGGGCATCGAGCCCTACCGGGTTCATCACGGCGCCGGAGATGATATGGCCGCCGAGTTCGGCCGACTTTTCCACCACTGTGACGGCGAGATCGGGCGCTATCTGCTTCAGCCGGATGGCGGCGCTGAGCCCCGCAGGACCGGCCCCGACGATCAGGACGTCGGTCTCGAGCATCTCGCGGGTTCCGGCGTCGGCCAAGGTCGCAGTCCAATCGCAGTGGCGGGCTAAGGCGGGCTGTGACATAACAGAACCGATGTCCGAAAATCGACCGCTAAATGACGCCGAAGCCCGCGCGGCCCTCGACTGGTATCGGGCCGTCGGTGTCGATTTCGCGGTCGGCGAGGAGCCGGTCGATCGTTTCGCCGCTTCGATTGCGCCGTCCCGCGCCCGTCCGGCGATGGCCCCGGCTGCAACGCCGGCGCCCGGCGCACCACCGGCGCAGCCGACACCGCCCATTGCTCTGTTGCTGACGTCCGATCCATCCGAGACCACGGCGCTAGCCGCCGCCGCACCGACGCTCGATGCACTTCGCGCGGCGATGGATGCCTACGAGGGCTGCACGCTCAAGAAGCGCGCCACCCAGCTCGTCTTCGCCGACGGAAACCCCGAGGCCGAGATCATGCTGGTGGGTGAAGGCCCCGGCGAGCAGGAAGATCTGCAGGGCAAGCCGTTCGTCGGCCGCGCCGGGCAATTGCTCGATCGCATGTTGGCCTCGATCGGGCTCGACCGCACCAAGGTCTACATCGCCAACATGGTGCCGTGGCGTCCGCCGGGTAATCGCGACCCCTCGCCCGAGGAGATGGCGCTCTGCACGCCGTTCCTGCTGCGGCAGATCGAACTGGTCGCGCCAAAGTACCTGGTCACGCTCGGCAACGTGCCAACCAAGGCGCTGTTCCAGACCCAGAACGGCATCACCAGGATGCGGGGCCAGTGGCGCGACCTCACAGTCAACAGCCACGCGACGAAGGCCCTCGCAACGCTGCACCCCGCCTACCTGCTGCGCACGCCCGCCAGCAAGGCGCTGGCCTGGCGGGACATGCTGAGCCTCAAGCAGGTGATAGACGGCGAGACCTGACAGCTACGCCGGCATTCAGCCAGCGTTCACGCCGCGCCTTCTCCTATGGCCGCCGGTGTTCCAAGGAGGTCTGCAGATGTCCCGCACGATCGTCAGCTCCGAGAACCTGCCCAAGGCGTCGCCCTACTTCAGCCATGCGGTGAAGAGCGGCGGGCTGGTTTTCGTCTCGGGCACCGCGCCCTACTCCCCGGAAACCGGCAAGATCGTCGGCGAAACCATCCAGGAGCAGACGGCCCAGGCGCTTCGCAATGTCGGCGCCATCCTCGCGGCGGCCGGCTCCAGCCTCGACAAGGTCGTGGGCGCCACTGTGATCCTTGCCGACGAGGAGGATTTCGCCGGCATGAACGAGGAGTGGCTCAGGTGGTTTCCCGCTGACCCGCCGGCGCGACAGGGCGCAAAGCTTCCCGTCCGCGTCCCCGGCCTCAGGATATCGATCGCGATGATCGCCGAGGCCTAGCCGCCGCATCAGACCGGCCGGTCGATGCGCCAGCGCCAGACCTTCATGCCTTGCTGGTCGAGGGCGCCGTCGAAGTGCATGCCGAGCTTCTGCAGGACGGCGTTCGAGGCATTCGGCTCGGCGAGGGAATGGGCGATCACCGCGTTCGCCCCCGCCGCAAATGCACCGCGCACCATGGCTCCGGCGGCTTCGGTCGCGTAGCCCTGCCCCTGGTGCTCGGGACCGATCTCGTAGCCGATTTCGACGACACCGTCGGCATCAGGCGCGCCGACATAGCCGCCATTGCCGATTAGCTTCGGCGCGTCGCGGCAGAGGAAGACGTAGGATGTCCACGGTTCCGGCGTGATGGGAAAGGCGAAGCTGAAGGCTTCCGGGAACTCCGGCCAGCCCTCCGGCAACGTTGCCCCAATCAGCCCCGCGAATGCCTCGCGGGACTGATTGAACGCCTGCCGGTGCGCAGCCGTGACCGGTACGAGTCGCAGTCGTTCGGTAATCATCTCAACTGCTCGAGTGATCAGTTGCGGGCAGCTCGGAGGTCGGGCTCGCCGCCGCCTCGCCGGCCTGGGCCCGGGCAAGGTCGCGGCCGGATGCGAGAGCCGCCGTCTCGTGGAGGGAGATGCGCCGCACCAGCGGATCGGCATGACGATGCATCAGTTTCCACTCCGTGCCGTAGCGCTTGAACACCTGGGTGACCCGCAGCGACCAGTCCTGCATCGGCAATCCGTGGACCTCGCCATCCTGCCGTTCGACATAGGCGAGCATCACCATATCCTCGGACGCCACCACCTGCACCGGTTCGAGGCTGGCATCGCCGTTGCGAAAGTTCGCCGACAACTCGGCGAGCCGCTCCGGAGTCGGATCGAAGCCGTAGTCCGCGGCGCCGCCAAACGGCTGCATGAGCGTGAAGTCGTTCGACAGGCCGATCACTTCCAGCCAGCGCTCCATCTCGCCGGCGTTGAAGAGCTGCGCCTGCCGTTCGGCCCGGTCCACCAACGCTTCGACAACCGTGTCGAGCGGTTCTTCCGCCTTGGCCGCCTTCATCAGAAACGGTGCCATCACCCCTGCCGCCAGCGCCACGCGCCGGGTGAAGCCGAGCGGGGCCTTCCGCTTCAGGGGGATCGTATTCTTGGACATCATCTTGCGTTCTCTCGTATCGCGCCCACCGCCCCAGCCTTGTGCCTGCTTCCGACGTAATGAATCTAGTGATATGATTTCACCGATATGCTGAACCAGATTGATCTATCGCGAACCGACCTCAACCTGCTCGTTCTGTTCGAGACGGTGATGGAGGAGCGTCATGTCGGGCGCTCCGCCGAGCGGCTGAACCTTACCGCCTCTGCAGTCAGCCATGGGCTGAAGCGGCTGCGCGCGCTTCTGAACGATCCGCTGTTCCTCAAGTCTCCGCGCGGCGTCGTTCCGACCGAACGTGCCATCACCATCGCCCCGTTGGTCGCCGAAGTGCTGGCGCAGGTGCGCAGCATCGTCCGCACCGCCGAGCCGTTCGACCCGGCGCGCACGACGCGCCGCTTCACGATTGCCGCGCCGGACGGCGTCTCGTCAGTGTTCCTGCCTGGGCTCATCGATGGGCTGACCACCAGCGGCCCCGGAATCACCATTAGCCTCAGGCAGCTGCTGCCGCACGCGGACGAGCCACGGCCCGAGATTGCCTGGCGCGACGTGTTTGCCGGGCTCGACGCGCGCGAGATGGATCTGGCAGTCATCCCGATCGACGCGATCCCGGCGCGCTTCTCCTCGCGCCAGCTGTTCCAGGAGCGGTTCGTGATCGCCATGCGGCGCGGGCATGCGCTCGAGGGCCGCCTCGATCTCGATGCCTATTGCGCGGCGGCGCATCTCGTCGTCTCGGCCGGTGGCGATCCCTACGGCTTTGTCGACACCGCCTTGGCCGAGCATGGCCGCACCCGCCGGGTCGCGCTCACCGTTCCCAACTTCGCCTTTGCGCTCTCCGTGATTGCCGACAGCGACCTTATCGCCGCCCTGCCAGCTCGCTTCGTTGCCATGCAGGCCGAGCGCCACGGCATCGTCAGCGCACCCGCCCCCATTCCGCTCCCGACCTACCGCCTCAACCTCGTTGCTTCCCACGCCGCGCTGATGGACGAGGGCGTGGCATGGATGGCGGCGCAACTGGCAGAGGCTGTCTAGCGTTCGCCCACCAGCAATTCGTTGAGGTCGGCAAAGTGGTCTGTGAAGAAATTGATGCCGCGGACCTGCCAGGCAACGCCGAACCAGACGTCGCTCTCGCCGGAGTATCGGTGAATGCGGATCTCGTATGTCTCGCCGCGGCGGGCGGCGAACTCGACGATCTCGTAGCTGTTGTCCCACGAGATGCTGGTGGCCACAGTCGCCCCGCTGGAATCGCGCACGATCAGGTCGAGGTCCACCGTGAGAAATGAGCCGAAGAAGAGCTCGAACCCGAGGATGTTGAAGCGGACAACCTCGGAATCCCAGGCGAGCGCCACCTTCACAGTCGGCGCCAGCAAGGTTCGCGGGACAGAGATGCGATAGACGGAGTTCAGGAAGCCGTCGCCGTCGAGGTCGGCCGAGTCCAGGTTGCCGATGCCGAAGCCGCGGCTTGCCGGGCGATTGTTGGGGCTGCGCCAGGCGCGTGCGATCTGCATCGCCGAGAAGGTGTCGAGCGCGCCGGAGCCGTCCGACGCATCAACGCCGCTGACGAGGTCGTCGTGCCAGCTGTTGCCGCCGGGATTGCGCCACGCGGACGCGAGCATGATGGCGCGGCAGCCCTCCGGCCACGAAGTCAGGATCGGCGCCGCCTGCTGGATGACGGCGACGCTGCCGGCTACGGCGGGCGCTGCGAAGCTCGTTCCGCTCTTGGTCAAGTTGACGGCGCTGACCGAGGTGCCGTTGGCGGCGATCTCGGGCAATTCGCGGTCGCCATGCGAAGACGCGGGGTTGCGGAACGTGGTGCTCGAGGACATCGCGGTCGCGGAGTCGTTGTGGTTGCCCACCGCCAGGCGGTTGAAGCCCTTGTGATTGACGAATTCGTCGACGGTGTCGCCGTCCGAGGTCACGATATTGCCGGCCGCCTCGCAAATCGTCGGATAGGGCCAGTTCAGTGCCAGATAGTCCTTGTAGATGTCGTCGAAGGAGAGACCCGAACTGGTCTGCTCGGCGGAGCGGTGGAAGCTCTGGCTGATCACCGTGCAGCCGCGGTCCTCGACGGCCCAGGTCAGGGCATCGAGATCCTTGTCGTTGGCCGAATGCAGATTGCAGTCGGGGGCGAAGCCATGTGGGGCCGAGCGCTGGGTGTTCTGGATGACGGCGTGCGTCAGGCGCGAATGGTCGCTGGTGGTCGGCGAGCTGTCAAAGCGGTCAACGATGTTGAGGTTGGTCGTTACGTCCGGCCCCGATTCGTACACCGCGACATTGACGCCCCGCCCGGTGAAGCCGGCAGCGTGGGCATCGTTGGCGTCGGCGATGTCCATCGCGTCCCCGAGGTCGTCCACGCCCTCGGGATCGTGCAGGAACAGCCCCGCCACCTGCTCCGACTTCGCCAGTTCGGCCACGCGCTTGGCTGGCACCGTGAGGAAGACGACCGGCGCCGCGGTGTCGGTCCGCTGCACCTCGAAGCCCTGCTCCTTTGCATAGGTGGCAAAGCGACCCGTCAGTTGCTTGATGAGCTCGCGCCTTTTCAGCTGTTCCCGCGATGGCTTGCGCTGGGGCGATTTGGTGCTCTTCTTCGGCAATCCGGCCACGTCGCCAACGAGCCAGACGGCAACCGGCACCTTCGCCGCCTCCGGCTGGCGCTCGATGAGGTCGAAGAGATCGGGATGGAGCTTTCCGTACTTGCGCAGCCGCCGCTTCTCCATCTCCAGCAGCGCCTTGTCGAGATCGACAGGCTTGCCGGACGCGTCAAACGCAAGCTGGCCCCATTTGCCGGACTTGCGGTCCTCGACCTTGAAGACCTCGACCATGTCTTTTCCGCACTTGCCCTGCATTGGCGTGCGCTCGACCGAAAGCTCGCCGATGCGCAGCCGCACGCCGTGCCTGACCACGGACTTGGCGGTGAGCGGGGCGGCCGTGTCGACGACGAGGAACGGTATCGCGTCATTCGCCAGCTTCTCGCTGGAGCGCTTGAGGATCAGCTCGTCGATGCGCAAAGTATGCCGGCCGGGCGGCAGGGTCGACGTATCGACTTCGGCCGCGCGATCGTCCTTGCCGGGCTTGACGGCGACACGTTGACCGGCAATCGCGAGCCCGGACCAGCCGTCCTTGGCGATCGCCGCGTTGGCATGGACCACAATCGGACGCCCGCGTGGAATGACCTCGCCCGGCTGCAGGTCGACAGACCAGCCACGCTCCTTGGTCGTGCTCTTTTCCGCTTTCATCACGCCTCCTCACACCGATGGCGGGCCGCCCAGCTCTGCAGCTGTCGGCTATTCTCCGGGATGTCACCCGGCCAAGTGCACGTCTGGAGTGCTCGCGGTTATCCTCGCCGCCCCGAGAACCGTTGAATATTCAAGGAGCACCCGCTGATCGTCTGGACATTTTGTACACGACATCACCGAAGCGAGCCATATCTATACTGCACCAGATGAATTCACTATTTCTGTACGCTTTGGTACAACCTGCCTTGCTTCTAGATTGTCTTCTGATGCGGCAGACTTACTGTCGAGGCATGCGCCTTCGTATCCATGAACCGGGATCTCGCGGCACCTCACCTGCGCCCACTCCCGCGCAGTGACCGTGCCTCACCCTCATCGCCTCGCGGACTACCCTCATGGATGATGGCGTCGCCTCGATCGCCGATCAGGTCGCCGCTTCGATGGGCGACGCGTAAACTTGCGGGTAGATGAGCAACAGTTTTGATTTGGACTAGTCGGATAGTAAAGTTCGCGGCGAGCATAGACGCATGGCGGGAGGCTGAACTGGAGGGGGCATTAGCAGCGGGAGTAGTGCTTCTACTTGTCGCCATATCGTTTCTCTCTTGGAGAGGACGCCGGTGGCAACGGCGTGAGCGAAGCAATTGGCGCCCCGATCGGACGACGCCCAAGCTCGTTCGCTTTCATGATCGAACCGATCCGTCTGACCAGTTGAGATCGGTCATGGCCGCAGACTTTACGGCCAAGAAGGTGATGCGCTCCGGTGAGTACCGGGTTTTTCGTATTGTGGAGACGGTCCTGAAGTCGAATCCGGCAGGCAGGAGAGTTTTCGCGCAGACAGCTCTTGGAGAAGTTATCGAGTCGAAGGACCGCGTCGCCCACAGCGCCATCAACAGCAAGCGCGTAGACGTCATCGTCATTGATTGGAACGGCTTGCCGCTTGTCGCAATCGAGTATCAGGGCGAGGGGCACTACCAAGGCAGCGCAGCGGCTCGCGACGCCGTCAAGAAGGAGGCACTTCGCAGGGCTGGGGTCCAGTACGTCGAAGTGATGAACCACCATTCAGACGAGGACGTGGCCCGCCTCGCACGCGAAGCACTCGAACGTGCGGCACGTGCAAACGCGGGTCCTAGTCCGACGCCGGGCTCGCCTGCCCCTGCCCCCGAGGTTCGGATAGATCCCGAGAGCAGGTAGTACGTCGTTCCCGTCGCGGCTGCAGTCTCTAGACCCCTACTTAAGACTATCCACCCAAGATTTATCTTGGCGCTTGATTGTGTTGCCCGAATTTGGTCCGACTTCGTAGGCAAGCGCCTTGGGCTCACCAACGCAGAAAGCGCCATGTCCTCCGCCCTCAAGATCTACGCCCTGTTCATAGGTTCGGCCCTCTTGATGTTCGGAGGCGGACTGCAGGGCCTGCTGCTCTCGGTGCGTGGTGCCGAGGAGGGCTTTTCGCTGACGGCGCTGGGCCTTATCGGCACCGGCTGGTCAGTCGGGTTCGTTGCCGGCTCGATCACCGTGCCGCTGCTGGTGAAGCGCGTCGGCCATATCCGCGCCTATTCGATCATGGCGGCGATCGGCACGGTCACGATCCTGCTTAACCTGCTGTGGGTGCAGGATATCGGCTGGATCATCCTGCGCGCCTTCTCCGGCTTCTGCTTTGCCGGCGCGGCGATGATCGTCGAAAGCTGGCTCAACGAAGTCGCGGACAACAAGAGCCGGGGCACCATCTTTTCGGTCTATTCGACCATCAACATGGCGGCTTCGACGGTGGGGCAGCTCGCCATGGCGGTCACCGGCACCTACGGGCATATCCCTTTCGTCGTCGGCGCCATCGCCTTCATCTGCGCGCTGCTGCCTTCGGCGCTGACCTCGACGCCCCAGCCGCGGCCGATCTCGTCGGCGCGGCTCGACGTGGTGCTGCTCTACAAGACGTCGCCGCTGGCAGTTATCGCCGCATTTGCCTGCGGCATGTCGAACGGCACGTTCGGCACGCTGGCGCCGGTCTATGGCTTTGCCCAGGGGCTCGACGCCTCGACCATCGCCTACCTGTTCTCGGTCACCGCCATCGTCGGCGCCATCGCGCAGACCCCGTTCGGGCGGTTGAGCGACAAGATAGACCGCCGGCTGGTCATCGTCGGCCTCAGCGGCTTTGCCGCGCTGATCGGCCTCGTGACCGTGCTGATCAATCCCGGCAGCGGGCCGCTGATGTTCATCCTCTTCGGCTTCTACGGCCTTGGCGCCTACCCGCTCTATGCCGTCGCCGTGGCCCATGCGAACGACTTCGCCAAGGAAGGCGAGTTCGGCCGTGTCGCCGGCGGCATGCTGCTGATCCTCGGCATCGGCCTCGCCATCGGCCCGATCGTCGCCTCGTGGGTGATGAATGCCATCGCGCCGGTAGGCCTGTTCATCGTCACCGCGACCTTCCACGGCGCGCTCGCCGTCACGGCGTTCATGCGCATGAAGGTCCGCCCGGTCCGCGACGCCGCCACCGGCCGCGTCCGCTTCCGCGCGATGAGCGCCGAGAAAGGCGTGTCGCCCGGCACGGTGGAGCTCGATCCGCGCATCGACGAGAAGCCCGAACGCCCGGTGACCACGGTAGCGCCGACCGGCGAAGCTGAGATCATCGTGCCCGATCCGATCGAACCGGTTGTGCTTGCGCCGGACCATCCCAAGCCCGATGCTCCCGGCGAATCCCAGAAGTCGGACAAGCCCAGGCCGGAGTAGACAATGTTCAAGAGCGAGCTCGACCAGTCGCGAGCCTTCACCCCGCTATCGATCGCGGTACTGGCCGTCTCCGACACCCGTACGCTCGAAACCGACACCGGCGGCGCGTTGCTCAAGTCGATGATGGAAGCCGACGGGCACGCCTGCTTCGAGCGCGCCGTGGTGCGCGACGACATCCACAAGATCCGCGCCAAGGTGATGGAGTGGGTGGTGAACCCCGAGGTCGACGCGATCATCACCACCGGCGGCACTGGCTTTACCGGGCGCGACGTCACACCTGAGGCGCTCGAGCCGCTGTTCCAGAAGCGGATCGACGGGTTCTCCGTGCTGTTCCACCAATATTCCGCCACCACGGTCGGCACTTCGACGCTGCAATCGCGCGCCACGGGCGGGCTGATCGGCGAGACCTTCGTCTTCTGCCTCCCCGGCTCGCGCGGCGCCTGCCGCGACGGCTGGGAAGGCATCCTCCGCTATCAGCTCGACAACCGGCACAAGCCCTGCAACTTCGTCGAGCTGATGCCCCGCCTCGCCGAGCGCTGAGCCGGCGGTTTCCTCATGGCCAAGGACGAGAAGATCACCGTCAAGCTGACGCGCAAGCAGGTGGCGCCGCGGAACCTCGCGGCGAAATCGCTGCAGGCGGGGCAGTTCCAGCCGAAAGTGGAAGACGACCCAAAGGCTTACAACCGTCGCCAGAAACATAAGCGCGACCCGCTGCTCGACACTGACGAAACCGAAGACCGCAGCGAGTAAACTGACTGTCGGTTAATCAGCGTAATTTGCTGAAATCCGGTTCATTCGCCTGGTGAGCGACGTCCGGGAAGCCCCTGCAAAAACTCGTTCATTACCTGTTCAGCCGGCGCCAATTCAGTTGAAGGGACTTGGCCGCGGTGACACTCTCGCGGCATCCCGGCGCAGCGGAGGGCCCCCATGACCGGCCTGATTATTCTTGCCATCATCGTCGCAGCCGTCGGCTACGCGATCTTCGTCTACAACGACCTCGTCAGTAAGCGGCAGCTCAAGGAAGAGGGCTGGTCGGGCATCGACGTGCAGCTGAAGCGCCGCACCGACATGATTCCCAACCTGATGGAGACGGTGAAGGGCTATATGGGCCACGAGCGCGAGACGCTCGAAGCCGTCACCCAGGCGCGCGCCGCCGCCACCGCAGGTGCCAATGCCGGCCCGGCCGAGCGCAGCGCGCTGGAAGGCGCCCTCTCCGGCGCGTTGGGCAAGCTCCTCGCCATTGCCGAGGCCTATCCGGACCTCAAGGCCAACACGACCTTCCTCGAATTCCAGGGCGCGCTGCAGAACGTCGAGGACGAGATCCAGCTCGCCCGCCGCTACTACAACGGCTCGGTGCGCAACCTGAACACCGCCGTCGAGAGCTTCCCCTCCAACGTCGTCGCCAACGCCTTCAAGTTCGACAAAGCCGAGTATTTCGAGCTCGAGAACGAGGCGGAGCGGGCCGTGCCGCAGGTGAAGTTCTAGCTCTGTCGGCGGAGGGATCGTGTTCCAAAGATACCCCCACCCCTGTCCCCTCCCCGCAAGGGGGAGGGAGACCCTCACACGACGATCGGCGCCAGTGGGACGATGGCCAGCGAGCGCACGTCACCTCCCCCCTTGCGGGGGAGGGACAGGGTGGGGGGTGGTGGTCCGCACATTTCTCACCGCCATCTTCATTCTGCTCGCATTTGCCCTTCCCGCCACAGCCCGCGAAGCCATTACTTCCTTTGCCTCGGCGATCACCCTCAACGCCGATGGCTCGGTCGATGTCATCGAGACCATCGAGGTCAACGCCGACGGCTACGACATCCGGCGCGGCATCTTCCGCGACATTCCGCTGATCCTGATCAACCCGGACAAGTCGCGTCTCCGCTCCACCCTGACCGTCACCTCCGTCCAGCGCGACGGGCGTGCCGAGCCGTTCACGATCGAGAACCTCGCCGCCGGCTTCAAGCGCATCCGCATCGGCGATGCCGACGTGCTGCTCAGCACAGGCAAGCACCGCTACACCATCCGCTACTCGATGAGCCGCATGGGCCGCACCTTCGAGGACCATGACGAGCTGTTCTGGAACGCCACCGGCAACTACTGGGATTTTCCCATCGACGCCGCCGTCGCCTCCATCACCCTGCCCCCGGGCGCGGTGATCGACCGGCTGGTCGGCTATACCGGCCCCACCGGCTCGACCGAGCAAGCGGTGACGATCACCCGCACCTCCGACAATACCGCGATCTTCCGGGCCAACCGCCCGCTCAGTTCCGGCGAGGGCATGAGCGTCGCGGCTTCGTTCCAGAAGGGCATCCTCGTCGAACCCACCGGTACCGCGGGCCTCCTCAACTGGCTCAGCGACCATCGTGACGTCGTCGCGCCGCTGTTCGCCGTGGCACTGGTGCTGCTCTACAATTTCTGGGCCTGGACCTCGGTCGGCCGCGATCCGAAGAAGGGCACGATCATCCCCCTCTTCCACCCGCCCAAGGGCTTTTCGCCAGCGCTGGCGGAATATGTCGACGGCATGGGCTGGGCCAAGGGTGGCTGGACCGCCTTCACCGCCTCGATCTTCGATCTCGGGGTAAAGGGACTCGTCAAGATCGACAACCCCGGCAAGGTGTTGACGGTCACCGCCACCGGCAAGGAGCCGCCCGACGATCTCGGCGCGGCGGAGCGGGTGCTGTTCAGCTTCTTCAAGTCGCGGCGCAGCGTCACGGTCGACACCACGACCGGGCCGAAGCTCAACGAGACGCGCGGCCAGTTCGTCTCGGCCATCGAGAGCGAGAACCGGCAGGTCTACTTCAAGAACAACACTGCCTATGTGGTTGCCGGCTTCGCCTTCTCGGCGCTGCTGCTGCTCGGCATGGTGGTGTTCGACCTCATCGATCCGATCACGCTGGTCTTTGCAGCGGTCGGCGCCATCTTCGTCGGGGTGCTGGCCGGGGTGTTGCGCGGCATCTGGTCGAGCTCGATCATCGTCAAGATCATCCTCGGCTTCTGGGTGGTGATCTTCGGCAGCAACCTGTTCGGCGCAGCGGCGGCGGTGCTCAGCGACATCCAGCTCGACCTACCGCTGATTGGCGCCGCGTCGATCATCGTCGTCAACGTCATCTTCGCAGTGCTGATGCGTGCGCCGACCATCCAGGGCCGCAAGGTCATGGACCAGCTCGACGGCTTCAAGATGTACATGGATACGGCCGAGAAGAACCGGCTCAACATCGTGGGCGAGCCGCCGATGACGGTCGAGCGCTTCGAACGCATTCTGCCCTATGCCATCGCACTGGGGGTCGAAAAGCCGTGGTCGCAGCATTTCGAGGGCGAACTCTCCCGCAATGCCGTGGCTGACGCGCGTGGCGGCTACTCGCCGGGCTTCTACTCCGGCCGCGACTGGTCGAGCTCCAGCGGCGGCTTCTCAAACGCGGTCTCCTCCGTGGCCTCGGGCATGAGCGCGGCGATGATCGCCGCCCAGCCCTCGAGTTCCTCCGGCTCCGGCTTCTCGGGTGGCGGGGGCGGCGGCGGTTCGGGCGGCGGTGGAGGCGGTGGCGGAGGAGGCGGGTGGTAGGGTTCGGTCTGTCCCCCGCGGGGTGGAGCTAGAGAGGCGCAACCCGCCACCGCAATTTACAATCCCCCCCGCCCTTGCTAACGCTCCCCGGCCTTAATTGCCGGTGCCAGAGATGCCTGAACTCCTCGTCGAACTGTTCTCGGAAGAAATCCCCGCGCGCATGCAGCGCAAGGCGGCCGAGGACCTGAAGAAGGCCGTGACCAATGCCCTGGTCGATGCGGGCCTCGTGTACGAGAGCGCCAAGGCCTTCGTGACGCCGCGGCGTCTTGCACTCACGGTCACCGGCCTGCCCGCCCGCTCGCCCGACACCCGCGAGGAAAAGAAGGGCCCGCGCGTCGGCTCGCCGCAGCAGGCGATCGATGGCTTCCTCAAGTCCGCCGGGCTGACTTCGATCGAGCAGGCGAAGGTCGAGAGCGATCCCAAGAAGGGCGAGTTCTACGTCGCGCATATCGAGAAGAAGGGCGCCGAGGCGACCGACATCCTCTCTGGCCTCCTGCCCAAGGTGATCACCGGCTTCGACTGGCCGAAATCCATGCAGTGGGGCAATGGCGGGCTCACCTGGGTGCGGCCGCTGCGCGCCATCACCGCCACCTTCGGCACCGACAACGACGAGCCGGTCGTCGTGCCGTTCAAGTCGAACACGATCGCGAGCGGGCAGACCACCTACGGCCATCGCTTCCTGGCGCCCGACGCCATCCGGGTGAAGCGCTTCGACGACTACGTGCAGGCGCTGGAGAAGGCCAAGGTCGTGCTCGACATCGACCGCCGCAAGGAAATCATCAGGGCCGATGCCGACCAGCTCGCCTTCGCCCAGGGCCTCACCGTGATCCATGACGAAGGTCTGCTCGAGGAGGTCGCCGGCCTCGTCGAATGGCCGGTGGTGATGCTCGGCTCGTTCGATCCCGCCTTCCTCGAAGTGCCCGAGGAAGTGATCATTGCGACGATCCGCGCCAACCAGAAATGCTTCTGCCTGCGTGACAGCTCGGGCAAGCTCGCGCCCTTCTTCATCATCACCTCGAACCAGGTGGCCGAGGACGGCGGCAAGACCATCGTCGCCGGCAACGAGCGCGTCATCCGCGCCCGCCTCAGCGACGCCCGCTTCTTCTACCAAACCGACCTCGCGCTGCCGCTCGAGCACGGGCTGCCCAAGCTCGCGGAGAGCGTGTTCCACGCCAAGCTCGGCACGCAGTTCCAGCGCGTCGAACGGCTGGTGAAGCTCGCGGCCGAGATCGCCCCCAAGGTCGGCGCCAATGCCGAACAGGCCAAGCGCGCCGCGATGCTGGCCAAGGCCGACCTCACCACCGGCATGGTTGGCGAATTCCCCGAACTGCAGGGCCTGATGGGCCGCTACTATGCGCTGGCCCAGGGCGAGCCGACCGCAGTCGCCAACGCCATTGCCGATCACTACAAGCCGCTGGGCCCCACCGACCTCGTGCCCGCCGAGCCGGTCGCCATAGCCGTGGCGCTCGCCGACAAGCTCGACACCCTCACCGGCTTCTGGGCCATCAACGAAAAGCCGACCGGCTCGCGCGACCCGTTCGCGCTGCGCCGCGCCGCGCTCGGCGTCATCCGCATCGTCACCGACAACGCGCTGTCGCTGCCGCTGACGCCGCTGTTCCAGGCCAGCTACATGATCCGCCGCGGCCAGGGCTCGAAGATCGAAGTCGAGACCTTCGACGAGACCGCCGAGGACCTGTCGCAGACCGATCTGCTCAGCTTCTTCCACGACCGGCTCAAGGTATCGCTGCGCGATGCCGGCGCCCGGCATGATCTCGTCGACGCCGTCATCGGCGAGCAGAGCGACGACATCCTCGAAATCACCCGCCGCGTCGATGCGCTGGGGAAGCTCCTCGGCTCCGAGGATGGCATCAACCTCCTCGCCGGCTATCGCCGCGCCGCCAACATCCTCGCCGCCGAGGAAAAGAAGGACGCGCGGAAATACGACGCGCCGGTGGTCGAGGATCAGCTGAAGCTCGATGCCGAGGTGGCGCTGGCCGATGCGATCATGAAGGCCGATGCCGCCGTCGCCGCCAAGGTGGGGGCCAACGACTACCAGGGTGCCATCGCGGCCCTCGCGACCTTGCGCAAGCCGGTCGACGCCTTCTTCGAGGCGGTGCTGGTCAACGACGCCGATCCGGCCGTCCGCGCCAACCGGCTCAACCTGCTGGCAAAACTCCGCGACACGATGCGGCTCGTCGCCGACTTCTCGAAGGTCGCCGGCTAGACTACCGCGGGCTGCCCCACCCTCATCCGGCCTATCGGCCACCTTCTCCCATCAAGGGAGAAGGCCCGACTGAGATATCTGCGCCGGCCACCCCCTTCTCCCCTTGTGGGAGAAGGTGCCCGGAGGGCGGATGAGGGGGGAGCCCTACGCACCGGCCTCGCCCCTACTCCTAAACCACCGCGCCGAACAGCAGGCCGACGCCATAGGTGACGGCCATGGCGATAACGCCCCAGACGACAACCCGCAGCGCCGGCCGCACCGTGCCGGCGCCGCCGGTCCAGCCGCCGAGTGCGCCGAGCACGGCGAGCGCCAGGATGGTCACGACAATGGCGGTCGGCAGCAATGCCGCAGGCGGCGTCAGCAGCACCGTCAGCAGCGGCACGGCGGCGCCCACAGCGAAGGTGATGGCCGAGGTCACTGCGGCCTGAAGCGGGTTGGCGGCGAGGCGGCCGACGATGCCCAGCTCGTCCCGGGCGTGGGCGGCAAGCGCATCGCCGGCCATGAGTTCGGTCGCGACCTGCTTGGCGAGTTCCGGACGCAGGCCGCGATTGACGTAGATGTCGGTCAGTTCCTCGAGTTCGAACTCGGGCTGCTCGACCAGTTCGCGGCGCTCGCGCTCGAGGTCGGCCTTTTCGGTGTCCGCCTGCGAACTCACCGAGACATACTCGCCGGCGGCCATGGACAGCGAGCCCGCCACCAGCCCGGCGACTCCTGCCGACAGGATGGTCGCGTGGTCCGCGCTCGCCGCGGCAATGCCGACGATCAGGCTGGACGTCGAGACGATCCCGTCATTTGCCCCGAGCACCGCGGCACGCAACCAGCCGATCCGCTCCATGGCGTGGCGCTCGGTGTGCTGCGGGATCCTGCTCATCGTCTCTCTCCAATTCGGCGCAACGCCGGCTGCCGCAATGATAGCGCACCGGCGGCACATCCACTTGAACAGGATCAAGCGCGTGTGGCCGCACTAAACGGCGTCGCTCACCGCTAAGACCGGCCTTTTCGGGGGGGCCGACCAATCTCCAGCCAGGAAGCTAGAGTCCGAAGGTGACGTTGCCGTCGGCGTCCATCGCGAAACCCGGGTTCCAGGCGATCTCCCAGGCATGGTCGTCGGGATCGGCAACATAGCCGCGCAATCCGCCATGCGGTGGCCTGTCGGCAGGCCGAAGCACGCGCCCACCCGCCGCTGCCAACCGCTCGATCAACGGCGCCACTTCGCCTTCAGTCGGAACGTTGTGAGCGAGCGCAAACGCGCCGGGGGTCAACAGCCCGGCCCGACTCATGTCTTGCTCCAGTTCCGGGGTCAGAAACGTGCCCAGCACGATGCCGTTGAGCTGGTAGAAATTGATCGTGTCGCTCTCATAGACCGGATTCCAGCCGAAGCCTCCCGCATAGAAGTGCCTCGAGCGGGTGAGATCAGTCGTCCCCAGGGTAATCACGGAAACAGAAGCGGGCATTGGCCAAGACCTTTCACTTCGCCGCCCCACGGCGGAGCAGCGTTCAAGGTCACGGGACTCAATCGCCGACGCGAAGGCCAGGACCGCCGAAGCGGGACAGGGCTAACCGCACCTGCCTCTCCTTTTCTGACGCGAGCCAGCCCAGCAGCCATCCGGACGGGGTCAATCCGCCGGAAACTTATCCCCGCATGTTTGTTCTTGTTCTGTTCTCCCGCAACTGGTACCCCTAACAGAACGTTACCCGGGTGGCGAGTCGCCGTCCGGACCGTTGGAGATGACCCATGGCTATGCGTGTCGCGCCTTCGTTCGAACAGCTGGAAAAGCTCAGCGGCACGCGCGATGCCGATCTGATCGCGCGGCGCTACATCGACCCGGCGCTCAATCGCGGCCGGGGGGCGCAGACCAACAAGGGCAGCCGCTACGACACCGAGAGCCGCGAGGCGGTGGACGATGGCTGGGGCACTCACAACGTCGAGGACCTGAAGCCGTTCGAGACCATCGAGCATGTCGAGCGGGCGCGCACCATCATCACCCGCAACGAAAGCCCGGATATCGGCTTCGACCGTTCGATCAACGCCTATCGCGGCTGCGAGCATGGGTGTTCGTATTGCTTCGCGCGGCCGACCCACGCCTATCTCGGGCACTCGCCGGGCCTCGAGTTCGAGCGCGACATCTACGTGAAGACCAACGCCGTTGAGCAGCTACGGCGCGAGCTCGCCGACAAGCGCTACAAGCCCAGGCCCATCGCCATGGGCACCAATACCGACCCGTACCAGCCGGCCGAGCGCAAGCACAAGCTGACGCGCGGCATCCTTCAGCTGCTGCTGGAAACGAAACACCCGGTGACGATCACCACCAAGTCGGCCCTTGTGGTGCGCGATCTCGATATCCTGAAGCCGCTGGCCGAGCTGAACCTCGTGCGCGTCGCGCTCTCCATCACCAGCATGGACCACAAGCTGTCGCGCAAGATGGAGCCGCGCGCCTCGACGCCGGAGAAGCGGCTCGAGGCGGTGCGCCTGCTGTCCGAGGCGGGTGTTCCCACCATGGTGATGGCGGCGCCGATGATCCCGGCAGTGAACGACATCGAACTGGAGCGCATCCTCGATGCCGCCGCCGCCCAGGGGGCCCGCGATGCCAGCGCCATCCTCGTGCGCCTGCCGCTCGAAGTGCGCGACATCTTCCGCGAGTGGCTGCTGAGGCATTTCCCGGACCGGGTGGGCCACGTCATGGGGCTCATCCGCGACGCGCGCGGCGGCAAGGACAACGATCCGAACTTCCATACCCGCTTCGTCGGCGAGGGTCCCTACGCGGAGCTGCTGCGCCAGCGGCTCGATCGCGCCAAGGCGCGCTACGGCCTCAACAAGCCGATCCCGCCGCTGAGGACCGACCTCTTCGAGCATCCCAAGGTCGACGACGGGCAGATGAGCCTGTTCTGATCGCGCTCACCCACCGCCTGTCATCCCTGCGAAGGCAGGGATCCAAGCATCAGCCAGCGCGGGCTGCGAGATGGATCCCTGCCTTCGCAGGGATGACATCGAGGGTGGAGGCGAGGGCCTCGCGACAGGCACCCATCAGACGACTCAACTTCCCCCTTGCGTCGCGGGCTTCCGCGTCGATGCTAGGGGCATGCCTGCCGAATCGCCGACCACGCCCGTCATCCCCTCCCTCCCCACGCTCAAATTCGAGCGGGCGGCGATCAAGCGCGGGGCCACGATCGTGTGCGGGGTGGACGAAGCCGGCCGCGGCCCCCTTGCCGGTCCGGTGGTCGTATCGGCGGTGATCCTCAACCATCGTCGCGTGCCCCAGGGCCTGAACGATTCGAAGCAACTCACCGCCATCGAGCGCGAGGAGCTGTTCGAGGAGATCATGGCGAAGGCCATCGTCTCCATCTCGGTGATGCCGCCGTCGATCATCGCCAAGATGAACATTCTCCAGGCCTCGCTCTGGGGCATGGGCCAGGCGGTGCGTGGCCTCACGGTCAAGGCGGACCACGTGCTGGTCGACGGCAACATGGTGCCCAAGAACCTTCCCTGCGCCGGCCAGGCCATCGTCGGCGGCGACGGCAAGTCCGTCTCCATCGCGGCGGCCTCGATCGTCGCCAAGGTGACGCGCGATCGCATGTGCCAGATCATGCATTGCGAAGAGCCGCAGTTCGGCTTCGACAGCCACAAGGGCTACGCCGCGCCGGTGCATCTCAAGGCCCTCACCGAGCACGGCCCGGGCCGCCACCACCGCATGGACTACGCGCCCTGCATCGAGGCGCAGCGCCTTCGCGAGGCTGGTATCATCGTCCCGGCCGACCAGGTTATCGCGGCTTAACCTCTCGCTAACCTCAACGCTTAAATCGCCTTTAACCCTAACGCCTTACAACCAACCCCGTTAGTACTGCGTCAGGGTTCGAGTAATGTTGCGTACCGCGCGTATGGCGGATTCCGCCAATGCGGAGGGGGGCACGCTCCCCATCGACACCATCCTTGTGGGCGATTGCATCGCGCACATGAATGCCTTGCCGGCCGGCTCGGTTGACCTGATTTTTGCCGATCCCCCCTACAACCTCCAGCTGGAGCAGGGGCTCACGCGTCCCGACCAGTCGAAGGTCGACGGCGTCGATGACGCCTGGGACAAGTTCGACAGTTTTGCCCACTACGATGTCTTCACGCGCGCCTGGCTCAAGGCGGCGCGACGCATCCTCAAGCCCGATGGCGCCATCTGGGTCATCGGCTCGTACCACAACATCTTCCGCGTCGGCGCGGCGCTCCAGGATCTCGATTTCTGGATGCTCAACGACATCATCTGGCGCAAGTCGAACCCGATGCCGAACTTCCGCGGCACGCGTTTCACCAATGCGCACGAGACACTGATCTGGGCCGCGAAGGACCGTGAGTCCCGCGTCACTTTCAACTACGAGCAGTTGAAGCTCGCCAACGACGATGTGCAGATGCGCTCGGACTGGCTGTTCCCGATCTGCACCGGCGGCGAGCGCCTGAAGGGCGACGACGACGAAAAGCTGCATCCGACGCAGAAGCCGGAGGCCCTGCTCTATCGCGTGCTGAGCGCGACCACCAAGCCGGGCGATGTCGTGCTCGACCCGTTCTTCGGCACCGGCACCACCGGCGCCGTGGCGAAGAAGCTGGGCCGCCACTTCATCGGCATCGAGCGCGAGGATACCTATATCGCCGGCGCTCTGAAACGGATCGCTTCGATCAAGCCGCTCAGCACCCAGGCGATCGAGACTGCCGTCTCCAAGCGCCAGGCGCCGCGCGTCGCCTTCGGTTCGCTGGTCGAGATGGGCCTCATCACGCCGGGCACCGAACTCTACGACGAGCGCCAGCGCTTTTCCGCCATGGTGCGGGCCGACGGCTCGCTGGTCTCGGGCCAGCACATGGGTTCGATCCACCGGGTCGGCGCGCTCGTCCAGGGTGCGGAAGCCTGCAATGGCTGGACCTTCTGGCACGCCCGCCAGGGCAGCCGCCTCGCCCCCATCGACGATTTCCGCGCCCAGGTGCGCGCCGAGATGGACCGCCTTTCAGCCTGATCTTGACCTCCAATCAACCAGGCTAACACCACCGCCGGCGCGCAAGCGCCGGCGGTCTGTTTTGTGGCTACTCCACCCCCGCCGCGACCAGCACCTTGCGGAACACGCTGGGCAGCGCTTCGGCGTCGAGTTCGCGCGGATCGGCCCACCAGCCGTCGGCGAGCGCATCGGTCTCGGCGATCTCGGCGGTCCAGACTTCGAGCTCCAGCCGGAAATGCGTGAACACGTGGACGATCTGGCCGCGATGGCTCCAGTCGGAGGCGAGCGGCGGGCTGAACGGCTGCTTGTCGCCGGTCCAGTCGGAGACCGGCGTCTCGGTCATCTTGGCGAGCAGCCCCTTGTCGGCCCGCGTCCTGAGGTACACGTCGCCATCGGCATCGCGCATCACGAAGGCATGGCCGTAGCGGGTCGGGCGCTCCGCCTTCTCCGCCTTCACCGGACAGGCCAGCGGCTCCAGTTTCGCGCCGCGACAGCCGGGCTCGAGCGGGCAGAGGATGCAGGCGGCGTTGCGGGGCGCGCAGATGGTGGCGCCAAGATCCATCAGGGCCTGCGCAAAGTCGCCGGCTCGCGCCGGCACGGCCTGCTGCACGGTCGCGCGCACCAAGTCCTTGGCATCGCGCACGGGCACATCGAGCGCGAGATAGCGCGCGACGACGCGATCGACATTGCCATCCACCACCGCAACCGGCTCGTCGGCCGTGATCGCGGCAATCGCCGCGGCGGTGTAGGGCCCTACCCCCGGCAAAGTCAGCAACTCGGCCGACGACGCTGGGAACACCCCGCCGAACCGCTCCACCACGGCCACGGCGCAGGCATGGAGGTTTCGCGCCCGGGCGTAGTAGCCGAGCCCGGCCCATTCGACGAGCACGGCCTCGAGCGGCGCGGCGGCGAGATGCGCGACGGTCGGCCAGAGGTGCAGGAAGCGCGCGTAGTAGCGGCCTACCGCAGCCACCGTCGTCTGCTGCAGCATGATCTCGCTGAGCCACACGCGGTAGGGATCGGGCCGCACACCGCGCGCCCGGTCGGCCGGGCTCACGCGCCACGGCAGGGTGCGCGCGTGGCGATCGTACCACGCGAGAACCGACTCGGCATCGAGCGGCACGGGGTTTTGCTGGGCAGCGGCTTTTGACATGATAGGCGGCAACAGATGGCGCGCCGGAACAGCTGGCGCAAGCCGCAGCAGGAAGTTGTTACCAGTGGCCGACAAAGCCGAACCCAAGGGCAAGACCGACGTGCCGCCCCGCCGGCTCAACCGCGCGGTCGGCGTCGGCGAAGCCCTGGGCAATGCGATCGATCCGGCCCTGAAGAAGCGCGGCTTTGCCAGTCGCGACCTCATCAGCAACTGGCCCGCCATGGCCCCTGCGCCCTACGACAAGGTGACCCGCCCCGACAAGCTCAGCTGGCCGCGTGGCGAAAAGGGTGCCGAGGGCGCGATCCTCCATCTCAGCTGCCATCCCGGCCATGCCCTGGCGCTGCAGCACGAAGGCCAGCGCGTCGCCGCCGCCATCAATCGATATTTCGGCTACCTGCTCATCGGTCAGGTCCGCATCAGCGCCACCCCGTTCCCCATCGACGCGGTTCCCGAAACCGTCCCCGCCCTCCCCGACGTCACCCGCGCCCGCATCAGCCGCGCGGTCGAGCGCGTCGAGGATCCGGGGGTTCGCGAGGCGCTGCGCGAACTCGGGCAGGCGATGGCCCGGAAGAAGATGCGCTAGGCAGCAGCCGGGTCCGTCGTCCGATAGAGGCGCAGGCCATCGGCCAGCAGAGTTTTGCCGACATAGCCCAGTTCGCGCCTCGCCGCCGCATCGCTGGTGGTGAACTCGCGCCCGATCATCCGCACCATCGAGCGCGACAGTGGCGGATCGCCGGCCTGCCGGGTGATGGACCACACACGTTCCAGCTTCCGCCCGACGAAAAAGGCGAGGCCGTAGGGCATCGAGGCCAGCCTGTCGATCGAAAGGCCCTCGAGGCTCGCCACCATGCGGACGAGGTCGCGGAAGGTGATGGTGTCGGGGTCGTTGATGAAGTAGGCGCGACCGCCCCTGCCCCGCTCGAGCGCGCATTCGATGGCTTCGATCACGTTGTCGACGTGGCAGGTCGAGTACGCGTAGTCGCCGCGATCGATGAAGCCGAACCGGCCTGCGGCGATGGCCTTGGGCAACTGGCGACTCCACATGTCACCCGGCCCCCATATCGCCGCCGGGCGCAGGGCAATAGTGCGGAAGCCCGGGCTGTTGGCAGCCAGCACGGCGGCTTCGCCCTGCGATTTGCTGGCGAGGTAGGGCGAGAAACTGCGAGGATGCGTCGGCGCGCTCTCGTCCACCCGGCGTACGGGCGAGCCGCGATCGTCCATGATGACCCCTGCCGCACTGACATAGACGAAGGTCCGCGCGCCCGCCCTCGCCGCCGCATCAAGCAGCCGCTTGGTGCCCTCGACATTGGTGCGGAAATACTGGGCGCGCGGCCCGGCGAAGTGGAAGTGGGCGGCGGCGTGGACGACGGCGTCGACGGGCGGCAGGTCCAGCCGCTCTCCCTCGAGATCGCCGGGAACGGGCGATGCGCCCATCGCAGCAAGCTTTTGCTGCGAGGCGGACGAGCGGGCGAGCGCCAGGACCTCGTGCCCACTGGTGGCCAGAAGCTGGGCGACAAGGCGCGTGCCGAGGAAGCCGGAGCCCCCGGTGACAAGGATTCTCATGGGTTTGGGTACTGGTGCTAGGGTTTCAGGATGGACTGCATTGTCCGCTCGCGAATGTCGGCGATGACGGATGGATCGGGCGGCCGGGCGCCCCGCTGTGCCGCGGTGACATGAAGCAGCGAGGCCGCGTTCACCGCTGCCCAGACATGGTCGGCCGCCGCCTCGACGCTGACCGCAAGGCGTCCCGCCGCTGCTACGGCGCGGACACGTTCGAGCAGCAGCTCGGTCGCCTGCCGCGCCGCCGGAATCTCCGCCCCCGCGAGGAAGCGGCTCATCATCGCCACGTAGAGGCGCGGACGAGCCGCAGCGAACCGCACGTAGTCGTCCCAGCCCTCGCGGAGGGCAGTCTCGGGGTCGGGCGACTTCACTGCAGCGATCTTGCTCGCGAGGAACTCGGCAAACGCCTCCGCTATGGCGGCACTGAGCAGCCCGTCGGCATTGCCGAAGTGATGGTAGAGCGTGGGTGCAGTGACCTTGGCGATCGCACAGACGGCGCGGGTCGAGAACTGGCCCTCCCCGCCCTGTTCGAGCACTTCCAAGGCCGCAGCAACGAGAGCTTCGCGTGTTTCCATGCCCTCTATATAGCATCGCTATATCGATGAGTCTATAGCGGCGTTATATTCCGAGCGTTCCGGCTTACTTGCTCGCGCTTGCGCCTGGCCCGAGGACGAACCACCAGTGCGCCAACAACCCGATGCTCCAGCCTATGAGCGGCCAGATGATCCAGTAGGGCGCTCCGAGATAGAGGTTCAGCGCGAACAGGAAGACCATCGTGGCGACGAAGGCGAAAGCGTGGATCTGGAACGCGCGCTTCTGGTTCACTGGGCTGGACTGCATCATGGCGACCTCCGGGCTCATCTGATGCAGAATCGATAGATCGTCAGGCGCCCCAGTGCTTTGCGACGCTTGCTGGCAAGCGAACCGATATTGCTGAATTGCGCGCCACGGCGCCGTCGGCCGGTTGCTTCCGTGATCTGGAGGGCTGACTTCGCCGCGCAGCAAACCGCGGCAAAGCTTGACTTGGCCTGGGGTCAGAATTACTGACAATTACTCCCCGCCGCATGATTGCGGCCCAATATGGTAGGAAGCGTATGCTAACGACCCATGGGGATGACAAGTATAGTTCGAGCTCGCTGCTGACCGCACCACGGGAGTGGAACTCGATGCGCATCGAGCGCCGGCGGCTCCCGACCGGGCTGCATAACGGCGTGCATGCCGGCTGCACCGAGTTTCTCCATGTCACGTCCGGAAAGGCCATGGTCCGCTACCGGGCCGACGGCCCCATGCGCGAGCGCCTGGCGCTCCCGGGGACGAACTGGCTGGTCCCAGCCGGCACCGAGGAGACATTCCTCGAACTCGACGGCTCCACCGAATGCGTGATGGTCTACCTGCCGGCCCAGCTGCTGGAGCACAGCGCACTGGCCGAATACGACGTCGCCCCGGAAAAGGGCGACCTGATCTACGAGGGCGGCTTCGCCGACCCCACGCTGGCGCAGCTCAGCCAGGCCATCAGCGCGCTGCTCGAGCGGCCGGGGCAACCGATCGACCGCCTGTTTGCCGATGGCATGCAGGCAGCCCTTTGTGCGCACCTCGTCGGCAACCACAATGCCGGCAACTGGCGTCCGACCGGGCGGCAGCCATCGCTTGAGCCAAGGCGGCTGCGCCGTGTGCTCAACTATATCGAGACACGGCTGGGCGAGAGCATTTCGCTCGAGGATCTCGCGGGCGAGGCGTGCCTGAGCCCGTTCCATTTCGCCCGCCTGTTCCGGCAGACCACCGGCCTTGCGCCGCACCAGTACCTGACCGAGCGCCGCATCGAGCTCGCCCAGGAAATGATCGTCAGCGGCAAGGCATCGCTGATCGAAGTGGCGCTGGAGACCGGCTTCGGCTCGCAGGCCAGCTTCTGCCGCGCGTTCCGCAAGGCGACTGGCGCCAGCCCCAAGGCCTATCGCGAGTTGCAGCGCTCGCGTCCCGTCACCGTCGGCAGGTAAACGGCAGGATCGGCCGCTGGACGGCAAAGTGCGGATACTATCGGTGGGTAACTCCTTGCTGAAGTGAGCGCGTCGGAGCTTCAGAGCCTGGCAAGAAGCACATGTCGACAGAACCAATCGGTCGATGCTCCGCTGTCTAGGTCCCATTTCATGCTTTGAACTTGCATGTGGGGCGTGGGGACCGCTTCTGCCGCAAGCCGGCGCCCGCCCCTCACCAACTGTTCATCGACGGGTGAAACCGTTCATCGCGGGTTGAACTTGCTCCGCGTAAGGTGCGCGCGATATACGGGCTGCAACCAAAAAACGGAGACAAACTCGTGGCCAACCGTCGCAATCTTCTCATCGGCTCGGGTGCCGCCATGGCCGCCGCCGCTACGGGCAGCAGCCTGTCGCTGCTGTTCGGCGCCACCGGTGCTGTTGCGCAGCAGTTCGATGCTGCCAAGCTGATGGCTCCAGCCGGCGGCTACAAGGACCATCCGGTCGGCAATCCCGAGGCCAAGGTCACGGTGATCGAGTACCTGTCGCCGACCTGCCCGCACTGCGCCGAGTTCGCCCTGAACTTCTATCCGCAGATCAAGGCCGACTACATCGACACCAACAAGATCCAGTTCATCGGCCGCCCGTTCATCCGCAACGTGCTCGATGCCGTGGTGTTCATGCTCGCCGAGGCCGCCGGCCCGGAGAAGTACCACGAGGTGGTCGACACCTTCTTCAAGACGCAGCAGACCTGGGCGGCGTCGAACACGCCGAACGACGCGATCTTTGCAATTGCCCAGCAGCTTGGTTTCACCAAGGAAAGCTACGACGCTGCCTTGAAGAATCAGGACCTCTATGCCGGACTCGAAGCGGTGCAGAAGCAGGCGCTCGACGAGTTCAAGCTTGAAGGCACGCCGACCTTCTACATCAACGGCAACAAGCATAACGGGGGCTACTCGGTTGAGGAGCTCAAGGCCGCAATCGATCCGCTGCTTGCCTAACCGTCGTGCCCCTAGGGGCGCGCGATGAAGTTCACGCGCCTCAAGCTTACCGGTTTCAAGTCATTCTGCGATCCGACCGAGCTCCACCTGGAGCCCGGTCTTTCCGGCGTTGTCGGGCCGAACGGCTGCGGCAAATCCAATCTCGTCGAAGCTCTGCGCTGGGTGATGGGCGAAAGCTCGTACAAGGCCATGCGCGCCTCGGGCATGGATGACGTGATCTTTGCCGGCTCGGGCAGCCGGCCCGGCCGCAACACGGCCGAGGTGACCCTCGTCCTCGACAATTCCGACCGCACCGCGCCGGCGCCGCTCAACAATGCCGATGTGCTCGAAGTCACCCGCCGCATCGAGCGCGAGGAAGGCTCGGTCTATCGCGTCAACGGCAAGGAAGTTCGCGCGCGTGACGTGCAGCTTCTCTTCGCCGATGCCTCGACCGGCGCACACTCCCCTGCCCTCGTCCGCCAGGGCCAGATCGGCGAGCTGATCGCGGCGAAGCCGCAGCAGCGCCGGGCCCTGCTCGAAGAGGCAGCCGGCATTTCCGGCCTCCATTCGCGCCGCCACGAGGCGGAGCTGCGCCTCAGGGCCGCCGAGCAGAATCTCGAACGCGTCGACGACATCATCGCCCAGGTCGAGCAGCAGCTCGAAACGCTGCGCCGCCAGGCTCGCCTCGCCGTGCGTTACCGCTCGCTCAGCGGGGATATCCGCAAGGCCGAGGCGACGCTGTTCCACATCCGCTGGATCGGAGCGCGCTTCAACGAGAAGGATGCCGAGGCGGCGCAGGCGAAGCTGGTGCGCGACCTTGCCGACGCCCAGCATGTCGAGCTCGAGGCGCAGAAGGTCGTGTTCCTCGCCGACAAGGCGCTGGCTCCCTTGCGCGAAGCAGAAGCGGCGGCCGGTGCCGCGTTGCAGCGGCTGACCATCCTGGGCGAGCAGCTCGACAACGAAGCGAAGCGCGCCACCGCCCGCCTCACCGAACTCAACGATCGCGTCCGCCAGATCGAGCAGGACGCCGTGCGCGAACGCGCCCTCGTCGTCGAAAGCGACGAAGCGCTGAAGGCAGCCGCCGAGGAACGCGCGCTCCTCGAAGCGGAGGTCGCCGGAGAGCAGCAGGCACTAGAGGCCGCCCGCGCCGCTGCCGAGGCGCTGCAAGCCGAGGTGGCGAAAGCCGAAGCGGATTCTCGCGCCGCCGCCGAAGCGCTGGCGCAGCTCCGGGCCCGTCGGGCCGCCGCCGAGCGCAGCGTCGCCGACGCCCGCGCCCGTGCCCAGCGGCTCGAAACGCAGGTTGCCGATGTCGTGCGCGAAGCCGAGCACCTGGCCCGCACGCTCGCCTCCGACGCCACCCTTGCCGCGAAGCGCGAGGCACTCGAGCAGTCGCAGGCCCGTGCCAGTTCCGCCGAAGCGGACGCGGTAAGCGCCGAGGCCGCCGCCAGCGCAGCGCAGGCCGCTGCCGATGCGATCCGGCCCGACCTGCAGCAGATCGAAGCGGCGCTGAACCGGCTCGAGGCCGAAGCGCAGACGCTGACCCGCATCCTCAACAGCGGCACGAGCAAGTGGCCGGCGATCGTCGACCAGTTGAAAGTCGCGCCCGGTTACGAAACCGCACTCGGCGCCGCGCTCGGCGATGATCTCGACGCCTCGTCCGATTCCCGGGCACCGCTGCACTGGGCCGGCGCTTCGGCCGGCGACGACCCTGCCCTGCCGGCCGGCGCAGCACCGCTGTCGCAGTTCGTTTCGGGCAGTCCGCTGCTCGCTCGCCGCCTCGCGCAGGTCGGCATCGTTGATGGCGCCGACGGCCCGCGCCTCGCATCGCAGCTTCGCGCCGGCCAGCGGCTCGTCACCCGCGACGGCGCGCTGTGGCGCTGGGACGGGCTCGTTGCCGCTGCCGATGCGCCGACTGCCGCCGCCGAGAAGCTGGCGCAGCGCAACCGCCTCGCCGAACTCGAAGCCGAGATCACCGAGGCGCGCGCCAATCGCAACAGCCGCCGCGCCGATGCCACCGCCCTCACCGAAGCGCTGAACACGGCCCGCGCGGATGAGCGCAGCAAGCGCGAGGCGTGGCGCATCGCGCAGCGTGACATCGCCACGGCGCAGGCCGAGCTCGACAAGGCGCAGCGCGCCATCGGCGATCTCACCGCGCGCCAGACCGCGCTCGAGGAAACCCGCAGCCGCCTCGAAGCCGGCCGCGCCGAAGCGGCGGCTGCCGTCACCGAGGCGGAACGGCTCGTCGCCGAAGCCGGCGACGAAACCGAAGCCGCGACCCTCTATTCCACCCGCCAGGCGGAACTCACCGAATTCCGCACCAAGGCCGACGACGCACGCGTAAAACTCGGCGGCTTCGAGACGGCCGCCCGTATGCGCGCCTCGCGCCTCGGCCAGATCGCCAGCGACGTCGCCGCCTGGACCCGCCGCCGCGACAGCGCCGCCGCACAGCTCGCGACGCTCGACAGCCGCACCGGCGAAGTCCGCGACCAGATCGCGGCGCTGCAGGCTTCGCCCGAGGATTTCGCCGAACGCCGCTTCGAGCTCGACCGCCAGATCGGGGCTGCCCGCGAGGCGCACAAGTCGACCACCGATGCCCTCACCGTCGGGGAGAATCGCTATCGCGACGCCGACAAGGCCCAGCGCCTCGCCCATGACGCGCTCTCAGGCTTCCGCGCCGAGCTGGCCCGAGTCGAGGAACGCATCACCGGCCTCATCGCGCAGCGCCACCAGATCGAGCGGCAGGTCCACGAGACGCTCAACATCGAGGCGTCGCGTACCGCCGAGCTCGCCGGCATCCGGCCCGAGCATGCGCTGCCGCAGGAAGCGCAGGTTGCGGCGCAGGTCGACCGGCTGAAGTCCGAGCGCGAGCGGCTGGGCGGGGTCAACCTCGGCGCCGAGAAGGAAGCCGAGGAAGTCCGCGAAAAGCTCGACACCATGGTCACCGATCGCGACGACCTGATCGCCGCCATCGCCAAGCTTCGCGCCGGCATCCAGAGCCTCAACCGCGAGGGCCGGCAGCGGCTCAACGAGGCATTCGAGAAGGTCAACGCCCACTTCCAGCAGCTCTTCACCTCGCTGTTCGGCGGCGGCACGGCGGAACTGCAGTTCGTCGAGAGCGACGATCCGCTCGAGGCCGGGCTCGAGATCATCGCCCGCCCGCCGGGCAAGAAGCCTTCGACGATGACACTGCTGTCGGGCGGCGAGCAGGCGCTTACCGCCATGTCGCTGATCTTTGCGGTGTTCCTCACCAATCCGGCCCCGATCTGCGTGCTCGACGAGGTCGATGCCCCGCTCGACGACGCCAATGTCGAGCGCTTCTGCAACCTGCTCGATACGATGCGCCAGCGCACGGAAACGCGCTTCCTCGTCATCACGCACAATCCCATCACCATGGCGCGAGTCGACAGGCTGTTCGGCGTCACCATGGCGGAGCGCGGGGTCAGCCAGTTGGTGTCGGTCGACCTCTCCGGCGCGCAGGAGGTGGTGCGGCAGGCGGTCTAGCCGCCCTATCCTCGCCCCAATCGCGGCGGCCGGAGTCGCATGACTCAATGTCACACCTGTTCATGCACCTAAAACTACGTGCTATTTCAAATACTTAGGTATAAGTCGGCAGCCTTGACACCACTTGGGGCCGCCACTATGTTGCCCGCGACTTCGAGGGGCTCCAGTTCCTGTTAAGGTTCGGCGGCGCAGGGGAGAGCGGGATGACTGAATCACGCGGCACCAAGCGCCCTTCCAGTGATGGAAAACCGGGGCCACTCACCACCGATCTCGCCGATCGCATCAAGCGGGCGCAGCGCGAGGCGGATGTACCGGGCGACGCGGAAATTGCCGCGGCCAACCGGAACATGTCCGGAATGAGCCGTGGCTTGCGGCTTGGATCGGAGTTCATTGCGGCCATCCTGGTCGGCGCGGGTATCGGATACCTGCTCGATTTGTGGCTGAAGACCACCCCCTGGCTCTTGCTGGTGATGGTGCTGGTCGGTTTCGCGGCAGGCGTGCTCAACGTGGTGCGCTCGGCGGCGGATATGAATCGGGCGGCCCCGCCGCCCACGGCCGCGATGCGCGCGCCGGACGAAGAAGAAGACGAGTGAAGGCGCTAGCCTAAAAGGAACAGCAGTTGGCCGATCCGAATAAAGTCGACCCGATCCACCAGTTCTTGCTGACCGATATCGTCTCTACCGGCGAAGGCGGGCTCTCTCTCACCAACTCGGCCCTGTTCATGGTGCTGACGGTTGGCGTGATCGCCCTCTACCTGATCCTCTCGACGCAGAAGCGCAGCCTCGTCCCGAACCGGGTGCAGCTCGTGTCCGAGATGCTCTACGAGTTCGTCGCCAAAATGGTATCGGACTCGGCCGGCAAGGCCGGCATGAAGTTCTTCCCGTTCGTGTTCTCGCTTTTCATGTTCGTGCTCGTCGCCAACATGTTCGGCATGATCCCGTTCTTCTTCACCGTCACCAGCCACATCATCATCACCTTCGCGCTGGCGATGCTGGTGTTCGCCGTGGTCATCGTCTACGGGTTCTGGAAGAACGGCTTCAAGTTCCTCAAGCTGTTCGTGCCGTCGGGCGTTCCCGCCTACGTGCTCCCCATCGTCGTGCCGATCGAGGTTGTTTCCTTCCTCTCGCGCCCGATCTCGCTCAGTGTTCGTCTCTTCGCCAACATCCTCGCCGGCCACATCACCCTCAAGGTGTTCGCGGGCTTCATCGTCACTCTGGGCGGCCTTGGTTTCCTCGGCTGGCTCGGCGCGCTGCTGCCGCTGGTGATGACCGTGGCGATCACGGCGCTCGAATTCCTCGTGGCGGCCCTGCAGGCCTACGTCTTTGCGGTGCTGACCTCGATGTACATCAACGATGCGATCCATCCGTCGCATTGATCTAGGCCGGTTCACAGTGAGACGACGGCAAGCGTCGTCAATCGGTCGCAAAATGGAGCAGACTACAAATGGAAGCTGAAGCAGCAAAGTTTATCGGCGCGGGTATCGCGGCGGTTGGTATGGCCGGCGCCGCCATCGGCGTGGGCAACATTTTCGGGAGCTTTCTGTCGGGCGCACTGCGCAACCCGGCTGCCGCTCAGGGCCAGTTCGGTAACCTGATTTTCGGCTTCGCCGTGACCGAAGCCCTCGGCATTTTCTCGTTCCTGATCGCCCTGCTGCTGCTGTTCGCAGTCTGATTTCGCGACAGGCGGCGTAAGCCGACCAGAATTTCAGCTCCGGGTTTCGATCCGGGGCTTTTCCGGCCGCAAAGGGTTTCGAGATGGCGGGTTTGACCCAAGACATCATTATCGTGGCGCAGGCCGAAAGCGGCGACGCGCTCCAGCAAGGCGAGGTCGTAGCGCCTGCCGAGGAGCATGCTGCCGAAGGCGAGCATGCCGCACCGGCCGACGCGCATGGCGCGACGGGCGAGACGCACGCTTCGACCGAGGCCCATTCGGAGGTGTTTCCGCCCTTCGATCCGGCCGGCTTCGGTGGCCAGCTGTTGTGGCTGGCGATCACCTTTGGTGCCCTCTACCTGCTGATGAGCCGCGTGGCCCTGCCCCGCATCGGCTCGATCATCGAGACGCGCCGCACCCGCATCGAAGGCGACCTGAAGGAAGCCGAACGGCTCCGCCAGGAGACCGAGAAGGCGGCTGCAGCCTATGAATCGGCCCTGGCCGAAGCGCGCAAGAACGCCCATGCCATTGCCGAGGAAACCCGCGCCGGCATCAAGGCGGACATCGAAGGCCGCCGTGCCGACGTCGAGGCCCAGCTGAGCAAGCGCGTGTCCGAGGCCGAGGCCCGCATCCTCGCCGACAAGACGGCGGCGCTGGCCAATGTCGGCACCATTGCCGCCGAAACGGCACAGGCACTCGTCGCCAAGATTTCCGGCAGCGCTACCGCTGCTGAAGCCAAAGCCGCGGTTGCCGCGGTTTCGAAGGAGTAAGGCCCATGTGGAGCTTCGGGTTCGACGCCACCACCGGCGCCACCATCTGGGCGACTATCGCGCTCGTCATCTTCATCGGCATCGCCGTCTATTTCGGCGTCCACAAGGCGATCGCCAAGGCGCTCGATGACCGGATCAAGAAGATCGAGACCGATCTCGCCGAAGCCGAGGCGCTGCGCGCTGAAGCCAAGGCCCTGCTCGACGACTACGCGCGCCGTCGCGAAGAAGCCGAGAAGGAGGCCGAGGGCATCGTCACCGCCGCCCGCGAAGAGGCCTTCCGCCTCACCGCCGACGCCAAGGCTTCGCTCGAAGCCATGGTCGCCCGCCGCGAGAAGTCGGTCACCGACAAGATCGCCCAGGCGGAAGCCCAGGCCGTCGCCGAAGTCCGCGCCCGCTCGGCCGACCTCGCCGTCGAGGCCGCCCGCGTCCTGCTCGAAAAGCAGGTTGCCTCCAACGGCAACGCCCTAGTCGACCAGGCCATCAAGGACGTCGCAGCGCGCCTCAACTGAGGCTCTGCGACGACGCTAGAGATTGAGGCCCGCGAAAGCGGGCCTTTTCTTTTGCCGGTGGGTAAGGGCTGAGGCTGTCCATGGCGCCGCAGGCATGACTTGACACCCCCATTCCTCCACACCCACCAGCCGTCATCCCAGCGCAGGCTGGATCCAACCTACCGCGTCATCCCCGCGCAAGCGGGGATCCACTTGGAGGTTCCGCCAGTCGCAGTGCGCGTGGCTCCACAAACACCGGCCTAACAAACTAATCCCCCTCACCCCAGACCCATGCGATTCTCCCCCTCGTCCGCTGCACCGAAGCGAGATCATGACGAGTGGTTGGTGCGGTGGAGGTTGGGTGGGTCGGCCGTCGGGCTGGTCCAGGCCCAAAGCACGCGCGGCATGATCCGGTTCGC
>JAEWLC010000030.1 GCA_023393475.1 Pseudomonadota bacterium | reverse complement strand
GGCCCGTCCAACGCCAAGACCATCTGCGACCACCTGGCGGTCACCCGTCCCCACGCCTGGATGATGATCGGCCACTGCGGCGGCCTGCGCGACAGCCAGGTGATCGGCGACTACGTCCTGGCCCACGCCTATCTGCGCGACGACCATGTGCTGGACGCGGTGCTGCCGCCGGACATCCCCATCCCCTCGATTGCCGAGGTCCAGCGCGCCCTCTACGACGCCGCCAAGACGGTCTCCGGCGCGCCCGGCGAGGAGGTCAAGCGCCGCCTGCGCACCGGCACGGTGGTCACCACGGACGACCGGAACTGGGAGCTGCGCTATACGAAGTCGGCCCAGCGCTTCAACCAGAGTCGGGCGGTGGCCATCGACATGGAAAGCGCCACCATCGCCGCCCAGGGCTACCGCTTCCGCGTCCCCTACGGCACCCTGCTGTGCGTCTCCGACAAGCCCCTCCACGGCGAACTGAAGCTCCCCGGCATGGCCTCGGACTTCTACCGCACCCAGGTGGCCCGGCACTTCCAGATCGGGCTGAGGGCGATGGAGATCCTCCGCGACCAGCCGCCGGAGAGGTTGCACTCGCGGAAACTGCGCAGCTTTGCCGAGACGGCGTTCCAGTAAGGCCGCCAGCGCGACCGCCAAAAACAAACGGCCCCCCTGAGGGGCCGTTTCGCCTAGAGCTCAGATCAACTCGTAGTCGATCTCCAAGAACTTCTCCACCTCGCGCTTCCAGCGCTCGTCGACGAACTTCACGTGCTTGGGATGCACGTTGTAGGCGTCGTAGGCGGCCTGGTCGGCGAATTCCATGGAGAAGCCGAACTCGTAGTCGTTCTTATTCGAAACCTGCCGGAGCTGCTCGAACTTCTTGACGCCCGGAATCTCCTTCAGCACCAGCGCGTCCCGGAGGAAAGCCTTCTCCATCAACGAGCCGTGCGCGTGCTTCAGGTTGAATACGACGGTGTGGCGGATCATGCGGTTCTCTCTCCCAAGGCGACCGCTTCACTGGCGGCGATTGCCGTCATATTGACGATTCCGCGGCTGGTGGTCGAGGGGGCGAGAATGTGCGCCGGCGCGCGCGGTCCCATGAGGATGGGGCCGACGGCTAGCGCGTTGTTCATTTCTTTCAGCAGCGTCATCGACAGGTTGGCGCTGTCGAGGTTCGGGAACAGCAGCAGGTTCGCCTCGCCCTGCAGCACCGATTCCGGGATGTAGCGGCTGCGCAGGTCTTCGTTGAGGGCGACATCGCCCTGCATCTCGCCCTCAAGGATCATGTCCGGGGCGATGGCTTTCAGCTTCTGGTAGGCCTCGCGCATCTTGAAGGCGGTGTCGCCATCGCGCGAGCCGAAGTTGGAGTAGCTGAGCAGCGCCGCACGCGCCTCGATGTTGAAGCGCTTGAGATGGTCGCGGGCCTGCAGGGCGATCGACACCAGCTCGTCCGGCGTCGGGTCCATGTTCACGTAGGTGTCGGCGAGGAAGAAGACTCCACGCGGCATGATCAGCATGGAAAGCGCCGAGACGTCCTTAACGCTGTCCTGCAGCCCGATGATCGAGCGAATATCGCGCACATGCTTGATGTAGCGGCCCTGGAAGCCACAGAGCATGGCATCGGCATCGCCGCGCTTGACCGAGAGCGCAGCGATCACCGTGGTGTTGGTGCGCACGATCGTGCGGGCAATGTCGGGCGTCACGCCACTGCGACCGACCAGCGAGTGGAACAGGTCCACGTAGTCGCGGTAGCGCGGATCGTCCTCGGGGTTCACCACCTCGAAATCGCGGCCCGGGCGGATCGTGAGGCCAAAGCGCTGCAACCGGCTCTCGATCACCTGCGGGCGGCCTATGAGGATCGGCTGCGCCATGCGGTCCTCTATCAGCACCTGGGCCGCGCGCAGCACGCGCTCGTCCTCGCCGTCGGCGAAGGCAACGCGCTTGCCCTGCCCGATCACCCGGTCGATCACCGGCTTCATCACGAGGCCCGAGCGGAAGACGAAGCGGTTGAGGCTGTCGTGATAGGCCTGGAAATCGGTGATGGGGCGCTTCGCGACACCGGACGCCATCGCCGCCCTGGCAACGGCCGGGGCAATGCGAAGGATAAGCCGCTGGTCGAACGGGTTCGGAATGATGTGATCCGGCCCATAGACGGCAGGCTGGCCCGAGGGCGAGACCTCGAGCCCGGGATCATGCGCGAGCTTGGCGATGGCCTGCGCTGCCGCGAGCTTCATCTCCTCGTTGATCGTCGTGGCGCCGACATCGAGCGCCCCGCGGAAGATGAAGGGGAAGCAGAGGACGTTGTTGACCTGGTTCGGATAGTCCGAACGCCCAGTGCAGACCATGGCATCCGGCCGGATGTCCTTGGCCACCTCGGGCATGATTTCCGGGTTCGGATTGGCCAGTGCGAGGATGAGCGGCTTCGGCGCCATCTTCTGCAGCATCTCAGGCTTCAGCGCCCCCGCCGCCGAAAGGCCGAGGAAGATGTCGGCACCGTCGATGACCTCGGCCAGCGACGTCGCCTCGCTGTCATGGCGACAGAACTTGCCGCGCCACTTGTCGTTGACGTCGTTGCGGCGGTAGGTCAGCAACCCGTCCTTGTCCGCCACCCAGATGTTCTCGATCTTCGCGCCGAGCGCGAGGAGGATGTTGAGGCAGGCGATGGCCGCCGCCCCTGCCCCCGACGTGCAGATCTTCACGTCCTCGATCTTCTTGCCGGCGAGCTCGAGCCCGTTGAGCACCGCGGCGCCGACGATGATGGCCGTGCCGTGCTGGTCGTCGTGGAACACCGGAATCTTCATGCGCTCGCGCAGCGCTTCCTCGATCGCGAAGCACTCGGGCGCCTTGATGTCCTCAAGGTTGATGCCGCCGAAGGTAGGCTCCAGCGGCCGCACGACCTCGATGAACTTCTGCGGGTCGGTCTCGTCGATCTCGATATCGAACACGTCGATGCCGGCGAACTTCTTGAACAGGACCGCCTTGCCTTCCATCACCGGCTTCGACGCCAGGGCGCCGATATTCCCGAGCCCGAGCACGGCCGTGCCGTTCGAGATGACGGCGACGAGGTTGCCGCGCGAAGTGTACTTGGTCACCGCCTCCGGATCGCCGGCGATCTCCTCGCACGGCGCCGCTACGCCGGGTGAGTAGGCCAGCGACAGGTCACGCTGGTTGCCGAGCGGCTTGGTCGCCTGGATCTCGAGCTTTCCGGGCTTGGGATACTGGTGGAAATGCAGCGCGGCGTCGCGCAGCGCCTTCTTCTGTTCAGTCACGTCGGACGACATCGAGACCCTCCGGAAACGGAGTGAGTGAGTGCCACTAATCGCGATCGATGGAAAGTACGATTAGTGTTGCGGCTTCGGGCTACGCCGCGATGACCTGCAGGTCGCCGGATGTCTCGACCTTGCCTGCCCCGTTGAGCGCAGTCGCAAGTTCCTTGAACGCACCGGCCTTGAGCGCGGGGGCGAACAGGTACCCCTGCGCATGAACGACGCCGCGTCCGCGCAGGTAGAGCGCCTGCGCCTCGGTCTCGACGCCTTCTGCCACCACTTCCGTGCCGAGATCGTGTGCCATGGCGATCAACCCGTCGAGCACCGGCACATGGTCGGTGCCCGGCTTGATCATGTCGACGAACACCCGGTCGATCTTCACGATGTCGACGCCGAGCGTCTGGAGATAGGCGAGATTGGAGTGTCCGGTGCCGGTGTCGTCCATGGCGATACGACAGCCGAGCGCGTGGAGCCCGGCGATCACGCTCTGCGCCTGCTGCATCTTCTCAATCGGCTTGCGCTCGGTAACCTCGAACACCAGCTGCCGGAACGAGATCGCCGAATTCGAGAAGATCGTGTGGACGTCATCCACCACGTTGCCGTCGCGGAAGTGCCCCTCGAACAGGTTGATTGACACCTTGAGCTCCGGCATCTGGAAGCAAAGCTCGTTGAGGTCTGCCTTGACCTGCTGCATCAGGCTGACGGTCATCGGCAGCGCCAGCCCGGTAACCTCGGCATAGTCGATGAAGGCGCCCGGCGGCACGGTTTCTCCGTTCCGCTTCTCCCAGCGGCACAGCACCTCGCAGCCAGCAAGAGCACCTGTCCGCAGGTTGATGACAGGCTGGTAGTAGGGCTTCAGTTCACCCGCGGCGATGGCGCGTTCCAGGTCGAACGCCGGCAGGTCCGAGCGGCGCACATATTGTAGCGCGAGCACGAGGAACGCCCCGGCCATGAGTGCCGCCACTACGGTGAAGCTGGCGTCGAGATCGCTGTAGTCCGCCCGCACCATGGCGAAGGGCACGGCGGACATCACCCGGATCGGCAACTCACCCGCAAAGCTCTCGGCGACCACGAACTCGGTGTGCCCCGCACCCTGGTCATAAGCCTTGGGATCGCCGACCGTCAGGATCTCGGTGCCGTCAGTGAGCGACACGCGAACCATCGAGGTTGGCTTGAGCCCGCTCAGCAGGCTCTCGGTCTCGGCGGCGAGCACCGGCACGAACGCCGATACCTTGCGTGTCGTGCCGAAGGCCTGCGTGACCTTCAGCGCGGGCACGCGCAGATCGGCATACTTCACGACCTCGATCGTCTCGGTCTGGTTGGGCACGGTCAGCGGCTTGGTCAGCGCCGAGTATTTCACGTCCTTGCCGATGGCGTCGCAATACTGGACGCCGTCGCCGTTCTCGACCAGCACCTGCTTGAGGTAGAGGCTCTGCTCCATCTGGCGGTGCACGTTGGCGATGAAGCTGGGCGTGCAGAGCGACGCGCTTTCCGCCAGCACGCGACGTAGCGTCGATGTGGCTTCGTAGGCGGTGGCCTGCACGCGGGAGGCAATGGCGTCGGCGGATTGCTGGAGCACAGCCCGCTCCCGGACGCGCACGTAGGAATCGAGCACGAAGTCCACCGCCAGCACCGGCAGGAACGCCGCGATGGCCGCAAGCAGCATCAGTGCGTGCGAGTATTTGGACTTCACAACCGAATCCGGCCCCACGGAACTAGGCAACATCTGCCTAGCGACCGGATGGTTTACGGAGTGTTAACGCCGTGTATCGCGGCGGCCCGGAATGAAACAAAAGGGCGCCGAGGCGCCCTTTCCTATCACTGCAGGTTGAGCCGGATGCTCAGCTCGCGGAGCTGCTTGGGCTCAGCGGGGCTGGGCGCGCCCATGAGGAGGTCTTCGGCCTGCTGATTCATCGGGAACAGCGTGATCTCGCGCAGGTTCTGCGCGCCGCACAGCAGCATCACGATGCGGTCGATGCCGAAAGCAGCGCCGCCATGCGGCGGAGCGCCGAACTGGAACGCCCGGTACATGCCACCGAACTGCTCCTCGACCTCGGCGCGCGACTTGCCGGTGATCTCGAAGGCGCGAACCATCGTCTCCGGCAGCTGGTTACGGATCGAACCCGATGCGATCTCGAAGCCGTTGCAGACGGCGTCGTACTGGTACGCCTTGATCGTTAGCGGATCCTGGCTGTTCAGCGCATCGATCCCGCCCTGCGGCATCGAGAAGGGGTTGTGCGCGAAGTCGACACGCTTTTCCTCTTCGCTCCACTCGTAGAACGGGAAGTCGACGATCCAGCAGAGCTTGTACTGGTCGAGCTGGGTGAGGTTCAGGTCGAGGCCGACCTTCACGCGCGCCTCGCCGGCGAACTTGTACATCTTGTCCGGACGGCCGAGGACGAAGAACACGGCGTCGCCATCGGTGAGGCCGAGCTGCTCGCGGATCGCGGCGGTGCGCTCCTCGCCGATGTTCTTGGCAATCGGTCCTGAACCGGCACCGTCCTTGAAGAAGATGTAGCCGAGGCCCGGCTGGCCCTGGCTCTGCGCCCACGCATTCATGCGATCGCAGAAGGCACGGCTGCCACCGGTTTTGGCCGGAATGGCCCAGACCTCGACCAACTCATCGCTGGCGATCTGGTTGGCGAACACGCCAAAACCCGAGCCGCGGAAGTGATCGGTGACCGCCTGCATCTCGATCGGGTTGCGCAGGTCCGGCTTGTCCGAACCGTACTTGCGGACTGCCACGTCATACGGGATGCGCGGCCACTCCTTGGTCACCGGCTTGCCCTCGGCGAACTCCTCGAACACCGAGGTGATCACCGGCTGCATCGTGTCCCAGATCTCTTCCTGGGTGACGAAGCTCATCTCGAGGTCGAGCTGGTAGAATTCGCCCGGCAGGCGGTCGGCGCGCGGGTCCTCGTCACGGAAGCACGGTGCGATCTGGAAGTAGCGGTCGAAGCCGGCGACCATCAGCAGCTGCTTGTACTGCTGCGGCGCCTGCGGCAGGGCGAAGAACTTGCCGGGGTGGATGCGGCTCGGCACGAGGAAGTCGCGCGCACCCTCAGGCGACGAGGCCGTCAGGATCGGCGTCGAGTACTCTGCAAAACCGATATCGCCCATGCGGCGGCGCATCGACGAAATGATCTTTGTGCGCTTCACGATGTTGCCGTGCAGCGTTTCGCGACGCAGGTCGAGGAAGCGGTACTTGAGGCGGATGTCTTCCGGATAGTCCGGCTCGCCGAACACCGGCAGCGGCAGCTCCGTCGCGGCGCTGAGCACCTCGAGCTCACGGATGAACACTTCCACTTCGCCGGTCGGCTGCTTGGAGTTCACCGTCTCGGGCGTGCGGGCCTTCACCTCGCCGTCGACGCGGATCACCCATTCCGAGCGGACCAGTTCGGCTGCGGAGAACGCAGCGGAATCGGGGTCCACCACCAGCTGCGTGATGCCGTAGTGGTCGCGCAGGTCGATGAACAGCAGGCCGCCGTGATCGCGCACGCGATGCACCCAGCCGGAAAGGCGCACATTATTGCCCACATCACCCTGGCGAAGGGCGGCGCAGGTATGTGTGCGATAGCGGTGCATTTGCGTGATCTCTCGTTGGTTTTGGCAGGCGGATTCAGGGGCCGGACAAGCGCACGCAAGCCCCCGATTGTCAAGATTTGTGGGTGGGCGAAGATCGTCGACATTGATTCGATACTGGCAGCGCTTGGATTCGCCTGTTATTCAGAACTCAAAGCCTTGTGACGAAAGAGTCTTATGGAGCTGATCACTACGACCGACGCGCTCGCCGCATTTTCGAAGCGCGCCGCCGGTTTTGATTTCGTGACGGTCGATACCGAGTTTCTTCGCGAAACGACCTACTGGCCGAAGCTGTGCCTGGTCCAGGCAGCCACCGACGACGAAGCGGTCCTGATCGACCCGCTCGCCCCCGGCCTTGATCTGTCGCCGTTCTTCAAGCTGCTTGCCAACGACAAGGTCCGCAAGGTCTTCCACGCGGCGCGGCAGGATATCGAGATATTCGTGAAGCTGACCGGCAAGGTGCCGGCCAACATCTTCGATACTCAGGTGGCGGCCTCGGTCTGCGGCTTCGGCGACAGCGTCAGCTACGACAACCTCGTGCGCTCGATCACCAAGGTCGAGCTCGACAAGTCCTCGCGCTTCACCGACTGGTCGGCCCGCCCGCTCAGCGAGAAGCAGAAAACCTACGCCCTCGCCGACGTCACCCACCTTCGCGACGTCTATCGCTCGCTGCTGAAGCAGGTCGACGATGCCGGCCGCTGGGACTGGGTCGAGGACGAACTCGCCATCCTCGAGTCGATCCACACCTATGTGGTGCAGCCCGAGCATGCCTGGGAGCGCCTCAAGGCCAAGCTGAACAAGCCGCGCGATGTCGCCGCCCTCAAGGCGTTGGCGGCCTGGCGCGAGCAGAAGGCGCAGGACACCGACCAGCCGCGCAGCCGCATCCTCAAGGACGACGCGCTGATCGAGCTCGCCATGCAGCACCCGCTGACCCCCGAAGCCTTCGACAAGCTGCGCGCCGTGCAGCGCGGCTACGGCCGCTCCGGCAGCGCTGCCGAGGTCATCTCGATCCTCAAGGACGTCGAGGCCCTGCCCAAGAACGAGCTGCCCAAGCTGCCCGACCGGGCCCGCGGTCCCTCGCCCAAGGGCGCGGTCGGCGACCTGCTGCGCGTGCTGCTGAAATCGGTTTCCGAGGACAACGGCGTCGCCTCGCGCATCATCGCCACGTCCGACGATATCGACGCAATCGTCCTCGACGACGACGCGGACGTCGCGGCGCTGAAGGGCTGGCGCCGCAAGCTGTTTGGCGACAAGGCCCTCGCCATCAAGCACGGCAAGCTCGGCCTCGCGGCCAGCAAGAAGGGCGTCATCGAGATCGAGATCATCGACGACGACGAGGAATAGGCGCTGCCATCAGGCAGCGCCCTCCGTGACTACTTCCCCAGCGTCGACGGCCAGGTGCCGTGCTGCTCGCCTTCGCGGTCGGTGAGGATGAAGCCGTGGGCGCCGAAGAAGTCGCGCTGGCCTTGGGTGAGGTTGGCTGTGCCCTGCGCCTGGCGGTAGCTGTCGAAATAGGCCAGCGATGCCGAGAGGCAGATCAGCGGGAACTCGCCTAGCGCAGCGGCTGCCACGACTTTGCGCAGCGACTTGTTGGCCGTCTTCATGATCGTGACGAAATCCGGAACCATCAGCAGGTTCACCGCCTCGCCCTTGGCATAGGCCGCCGACATCTGGTCGAGGAAGCGCGAGCGGATGATGCAGCCGGCGCGCCAGATCTTGGCGATCGTGGCGAGCGGCAGGTTCCAGCCGAACTCCTCGGATGCCTTGGACAGCACCGCAAAGCCCTGCGCGTAGGAAACGATCTTGCCGGCGAGCAGTGCCTGCTCGAGATCGGCCAGCGACACGTCGGCCTTGCCGCCCGCCGGCTTGCCATAGACGGCTTCGGCGGCGACGCGTTCTTCCTTGCGCGACGAGATCGAGCGGGCCGCGACGGCGCCCTCGATGGCGGTCGCCGGCACAGCCAGCTGCTGCGCCGCGATGGCGGTCCAGGTGCCGGTGCCCTTCTGTCCGGCCTTGTCGAGGATCAGTTCGACCAGTGGCTTGCCGGTCTTGGGCTCCGTGGCTTCGAGCACGTAACCGGTGATCTCGATGAGGTAGGAGTTGAGCTGGCCCTTGTCCCAGTCCTTGAACACCTTGGCGGAGCCCTTGGTGTCCATGCCGAGGCCATCGCGCATCACGCCGTAGACCTCGGCGATCATCTGCATGTCGCCGTATTCGATGCCGTTGTGGATCATCTTGACGAAGTGGCCTGCGCCGCCTTCGCCAAGATAGGCGCAGCACGGCTCGCCGTTGAACTTCGCCGAAATCGCTTCGAGGATCGGCTGGGCGTTCTTCCACTGCGCTTCCGGGCCGCCGACCATGATCGACGGGCCGTGGCGCGCACCCTCTTCACCACCAGAGACGCCGATGCCGAGGAAACCGATGCCCTTGTCGCGCAGATACTCGAACCGGCGCTGGCTGTCCGTGTAGAGCGAGTTGCCGCATTCGAGGATCGCGTCGCCCTTTTCGAGGTGCGGCAGCAACTGCTCGATCATGTCGTCGACCGGCTTGCCGGCCTTGACCATGATGATGATCGAGCGCGGACGCTTCACAGACTGGATGAACTTCACGAGGTCGGCTTCCGGCACGACCTTGTCGTTGAGCCCCTGGTCCTTCGCCATCTCGACGAACTCGTCGATGCGCGAGGCCGTACGATTGTGGACGGCGATGTTGTAGCCTTTTTCGGCGATGTTGAGGGCCAGGTTCGAGCCCATGACCGCGAGACCGATAAGGCCGATATCCGCAGACGCCATCCGTCTTCTCCTATGGAGTTATTATGATTTCGTTGGCGGGCTTTTTGGCATGGAGGCAGGCCAAAGGCTACCCCCGCGCGGCGGAGGCAGGCGCGTTTGTCACCCACCTTTTGTTGCCTTACCAAGCCGTTCGGCTTGCACTAGTCTCCGGCGCCATTGGCTCGGGAGGAGCACCTTTTGGATTCGATTTCTATGTTTAGTCTCGCGGGAAAGCGCGCACTCGTCACCGGTTCGAGCCGCGGCATCGGCTATGGCATCGCCGCAGCACTTGCTGGCGCCGGCGCCGAGATCATCATCAACTCGCGTAATCCCGAGGCGCTCGGCGCCGCAGCGGCCAAGCTCGCCGATGGCGGTGCCAACGTGAAGGCGCTGGCCTTCGACGTGACGAGTGAGGATAGCGTCGAGGACGCGATCGCCCATGCCGAGAACGAGATCGGCCCCATCGACATCCTCGTCAACAACGCCGGCATGCAGCACCGCCAGCCGCTCGAGGAATGGACGCTCGACAAGTTCCATCAGGTCATGGACACCAACCTGACCTCGGCTTTCCTCGTCAGCCGGGCCGTGGTGCGCGGCATGATCGCGCGGAAATCCGGCAAGATCATCAACATCTGCTCGATACTGAGCACCTTCGCGCGCCAGTCGGTGGCGCCCTACTCCGCCTCCAAGGCCGCCATCGCCAACCTGACGCGCGGCATGGCGGTGGATTGGGCGCGGCACGGCGTCAATGTCAACGGCATCGCGCCTGGCTACATCGCCACCGAACTCAACGAGGCCCTGCTGCAGAACGTCGAGTTCAGCGCCTGGGTCGAGAAGCGCACCCCGATGGGCCGCTGGGGCGACCCTGCCGAACTCGGCGGCGCCGCGGTCTTCCTTTGCTCGGACGCATCAACCTTCGTGAACGGACACATCCTCTATGTCGACGGCGGCTTCACCGCGACGGTTTGAGCCGGCGCGCATCATCATCGTCATGGGCGTTTCGTCGTCCGGCAAATCCGCCAGCGGCGCGGCAATCGCGCGGCGGCTGCATGCCCCCTTCCTCGACGGCGACGGCTACCATCCGCCCGCCAACAAGGAGAAGATGCGTGCCGGCATTCCGCTTAACGACGAGGATCGCTGGCCCTGGCTCGAAACCCTGGCAAAGGCGCTTGCCGAAGCGGCCGACCAGAAGGGCGTGGCGGTGGGCGCCTGCTCGGCCCTGAAGCGCTCCTACCGCGACTATCTCACCGAAAAGGCCGGCGAGTCGATCCTGTTCGTCTTCCTCGACGGCGATATCGAGGTGATCCGCAAGCGCATCGAGGCGCGCCAGCACGAGTTCATGAATCCAAAGCTGCTCGACAGCCAGTTCGCGACACTGGAACGGCCGGCCGACGATGAAAATGTGCTGTCGGTCGATGTCGCCGATCCGGTCGAAACCATCGCCGGCAAGGTGGTGAAGGAACTCGCGCACCTCAAGGTATTCAAGCGCGGACAGTAGTCGTCGGAAGTACTTTTCCTTCGCGACCTGCACATAATATTCGCCGCCAGCGAAAGCGTCTGTTCATTGCTGCCGACTATGCTTGCCCCGGGAATTGGATTCTGGGTGGGGCAAAAATGTCGGGGCGCGATCTGGTGCGTGGGCTGCGCGGCGCGGATGCGCAGCCGCCCGAGCCGCCGCAGCGTGGCGGTATCCTGGACTTCCTGATCGGCGTCGTGGCGATTGTCGCGGTCGCCAGTTTTGGCTATTTCGGCTACGCGACCTGGCTCGCCCCGCGTGCCGCGCAGGCACACGTAAAGGTCGCTGCACCGGTGGGCGAACCCCAGATGCCGATCGGTCGGTCCGACCAGGCCGCGGTGGATGCAGACTTCGCCTGGACGTCGGATGATGCCGCCCGCTGCAAGGCGGCGGCCCGAGCCGCCGCCGACGCGCCACCACCCGACGATGCCGTGCTGGTGCAACGCTCCGTCACCGAAGGCTTCGCCAGTCTTGCGACCCTGGTCGAATGCAACATCACCAGCAAGGTCGCGCGCTTCTGCGGACCGGAGGGCAAGGCCCAGGTCGTTGCCGCCATTCACGACTACATGGACCGCATGGATTTCATCGTCCTCGGCATGGGCGTCCAGGGCGCCCCGATGACCTTGCTCGGCGAGGTGTTCGGGGGCGAGGTCGCCTTCGGCTCTGCCGTCTACGACATGCAGAAGGAAAGCACCTTCTCGGTGATGCGCGTCCACCACAAGAAGGTGGTCTCGGCCATCCGGGATCTGGTGCGCGACGGGGTAGTGACCCAGGGCGACTTTGGCACCTTCATGGGCATGGGCGTACCGTCGGAAATCAAGGAAATGCTCAAGGGCATCAAGGCCGAGCGCAATATCTGCGTCCGGCCGGCCTAGAACCCGAACGAGAACTGCCCGGTCGGCGACGCAGCCTTCTCCAGCGCCAGCATCTCCATCTTCGCCTGCACCCCGCGCGGCGACGAGAAGCCGCCCGTCCGGCCATCGGCGGCCAGCACGCGATGGCACGGAACGATCAGTGGAATCGGGTTCGCACCCATGGCCGCGCCAACGGCCCGTGACAGCGCGACATCGCCCAGCCACCTCGCAATAGCGCCGTAGGTCGTCGTCTCACCCCAGGCGAGCCGGCGGATGTACTCGTAAATGCGCCGGTTGGTCTCGGGCACGGCGCCGAGATCGAGACCGATGTCAGCAAAGTCGTCCCTCGTGCCACCGGCATAAGCGACGATCCGCGCCACCAGCCCGGCCTGCCCCGCCGGGTCCTCGATCCCACCTGCCCGCTCGAGCTTGTCGCGCATCGCGCCAGTATCGTCGCCCGGCAGCAACACGCGCGACACGCCGGCGTCGGTCCAGCCGACGGCGATCGCACCCAGGTCTGTGTCGAACATGCGGTAGCGCATGGGGTGAAGCTAGGCGCTCGGGCCGGCAAAATGAACCCGAAAACGACAATCAGGGGCGAAGGCTATCCAGCCAGGCATGCAGTTCCCGCCGCAGGTGGCCGCGCAGCGTCCCGTCGCGCGAAAAACCCCACCAGAGCACGATGCCCTGCCATTGCGCCGCCATCAGCGATCCCAGTTGGGCCTGCCGTTCGGGATCATCGCTCAGTCGGCGACCGAGGGCGGCCGCGAGCGCCGCATGCCAGGCAACGCCCCGCGCCCGCAACACGGGATCGCGAAAATCCTCGCGCAGCAGCAACAGCCCCTGCGCCGCCTCGTCGCCGCTTCCATAGCCCGCCGAAAGCCGCACCAGCAGCGCGATCGCGCCCTCTGCGTCGATGGGCTGCGTCGCATCCGCCTCGGCGGTCTGCCTATCGGCGTTGTCCCACATCCACAGCAGGGCTGCCCGCATCAGGGCCTCGCGATTGCCATAGCGCTGCACCAGCGTCGCCGGCGAAAGGCCCGTGGCCGCGGACGCTGCCGCGAAAGTCAGCCCCGCCGGCCCCTCGCGGCCGAGCAGTTCGGCGACGGCCTCGACGATATCCTCATTCGGAATCTTCTTGGGTCTGGACATATCCGCATTATAAATGAATATTCGTTTATAAACTACCCACAGCATGGAGAGCACGAATGGCACGCATCATCGGCTACATCGCGACCAGCCTCGACGGCTTCATCGCCGCCCCTGACGAGTCGCTCGCCTGGCTGACCGGGCGCAGCGACATGGAACTCGGGGAATACGACTACAACCTGTTCATCAAGCGCATCCGCACGGTAGTGATGGGACGCGGCACCTACGATTGGCTGGTGAAAGAGAACATCCCCTGGCCCTATGGCGATCAGCGCACCATTGTCGTCACGTCGCGCCCCCTGCCCGACCCCATCGGCCCCCTGGAAACCCGCACCGACATCGACGCGCTGATTGCCGAGTTGCGCGGCTATGACGACGGCGATGTCTGGATGCTTGGCGGCGGCCAGTTGCAGATGGCCTTCATCGAGCGGGGCGCGCTCGACGAGATCGAGATCTACGTGATTTCGCAGTTGCTCGGCGGCGGCTATCCGCTCTTTCCGCCCACCGGCTACATGAAGAGCATCAAGCTGCTGTCGGCAGCCTCTCTCGGCACCGGCGGCGTCCGCCTGCACTACAGCTTCGAATAGTACAACGGCGTCATTCCCGCGAAAGCGGAGTTCCGTTCGGGAGAACGCAGCAAACCGGAATCCCCGCTTCCGCGGGGATGCCCGGTGAGGGCGGACCCTTCGTACCGCGCCTCTAGATCGCCTCGCTCTCGACCTCGATCACCCAGCGGTCGCCGAGAGCGATCTGGAGCTCCGAGACGACGAAGGGCAGCAGCGCGTTGAACTCGTTTCGGTCGCGCTCGGAGATGCGCCAGGTGCGGTCGGTCGGATCGTCCCAGTTGACCTGACGGTCGTAGAGTTCGTTGAGCCGCTTGAGCCGGCGCACGATATCTGAGGAAAGCCCCCAGAACGCCAGTTCGGTCGGGTGACCGTCGACGAACAGCGGCGCGAGACCGTGGCTGATCATCCCGTAATCGACCCGGAATATCACTTGTTTCACCGCGGGCTGGCCTCCGCTCTGCCGAGACGCCCACCCCCCTTGCGGCGCTGCCTCTGCCCCGTCATGGGACAGCTGTCTGACTATGCCCATTAAGTACCGCGCGATGCGCCAGAAATGCGACCGTTCACGACTCCGAACGATGGCCCTGGCCTTCGACCACGCTGGAGCTGGTTCGCGCCCCCCGCGAACCCCTTGCCTAGATCGCCCCGCAACAGGCGAAATCCGCACCGGACGTTCCGAAGTAATGCTCCGGATCACGCCACTGCGGTACGTTACCGAACGTTGCCGCACGCTGCAATTATAGTGGCCTACTTGGCCGCCTCAGCTGTGCATAAGCTCAGGTGAGCCAGACCGCCAATAACGCCAGCACCGCTGGAAATGTCTGTATGTAGAGGATCTTGCGGCTGACGGTCACCGCACCGAAGACGCCGGCGACCGCGACGCAGAGGAGGAAGAATACCTTCACCGGGTCGCCCGCCTCGCCCAGCCAGATGCCCCAGATCAGGCCCGCTGCGAGAAAGCCGTTGTAGAGCCCCTGGTTGGCCGCGAGCACCTTCGTGTCGGCAGCGAACTGCGGCGTGCTGCCAAAGGCCTTGAGGCCCTGCGGCTTGTCCCACAGGAACATCTCGAGGACGAGGATGTAGCAGTGGATGAGCGCCACGACGCCCGTGAGGATGCTTCCGATCATCGCCGACTCCCTGGTCGGCCCCATCCTAGCGCAAGAAGGCCGCCCGGAGGCGGCCTTCTTTTCCGAAGGATTTGGCTGCCCGGGAAGCGTGACTCCGTGCTTCCCGCTGGGCCGGACCGGTTCCCACTCCGGCGCGGCAGCCAGTCTCCGGCCTTAGTGCTTAAGGGCGTCGCGCGCCGCTTCCTTGATCTTGCCGGCGGTCTTCTGGACCTTGCCTTCGACCTTGTCGGCCGCGCCATCGGCGCGCAGCTTCTCGTCGCCGGTCGCCTTGCCGATCGCATCCTTCACGTGGCCGCGGGCTTCCTTGGCGGCGCCTTTGACTTCGTCCTTGTGCATTTGAATCACCCTGGCTGTGGATCGTGTCAGGGAATGCGCAGACGGCTGGAAACGTTCCTGCGGATTGCAGAAAATCGGATGCGCGGAAAGTTGCGTGGGCTTCAATATTGATTTGCGCAAAAGCTGAGACCGCGTGGTTTACAACGCGTAAACCAGCGCCGACGGTAAGCCGGGAAATGTGGAAACCCGGTATTTCGTGCGCCGTTCCCCCTGTCATAGCTTTGGCGTGGACGAGGGACGAAATGCTCCACCGCATCGACATCCAGGACCTGCTGATCTGGGCCTTCCGCGCTGAAGCGGTCGAGACGCGACCGCAGGCCCACGCCGACGCGCGCACGGTCTATTGGGCCGTCCTCGCCCTGCCGGCCCCGCACGCCACGATGATCCGCCGCTTCGCCCGCGAAGCCCGCCGGCCCGATTGGCATTCGGGCGGCGGACGCTTCATATCGCTGGAGGCGGTGCGCCGCTCCCGCCGCCTCTACACCGAGTGGGTGCGCGCTCTCGTGGTGCTGCAACGCACCATCGACGGCGCGTTGACGGATTACCATGTCACCGGCCCCAGCCTCGACGAGCAGCCCTGGATCGGCGAGCGCCTGCGCGCCTAGCCGCAGCGCGCAAGAAGCTCGGTAAGCGCCGCCGCCGATCCGCCGAGGCCGAAGGTGTGCTCGGGGTAAACTCCCCCGCCATCGGAGATGCGAAGGTCGGCACCCGATGCCATCAGCGCGATCAAAGGCCCGTTCGCCGGAACGCTGGCGGCGAACATCCCGTCCATTTCCTGATATTGCATCCCGACGCGCTGTGTCGAAAGCCCGACCGTGAAATCCACCCCGGCCTTCTCGGCCAACCCCGGCGAACGCTCGGCCCCGGCGGCGAGATCGTAGCGGATGAACACCCGGCCGCCCGAGCAGGTCAGCAGCATGTAGGCATCGGGACGGTCCTGCGCGCAGACAGAGGCCGTGAACACCGACCCGCCCTCGTCCTCCTCCATCTGCGCCGTCCAGTTGCTGCAGGCGGGCGGCTGGTCCGCCTGCTCTTCCTGCGCCATTGCCGTCGTTGGCGCGAGCAGGAGCAAAGCCATCGCGGCCGCGCGGATCATTCGGCGTCCCCGAGGTAACTCACCTCGATGCGCTGGAACAGCGGCCCCTGCTTCATCGTGTCAAGCCAGCGCCGGAACTCGGCGACATCGCGAAAACCGGCCTTCCGCGCATCCGCCTCGGTCACATCGTCAGGCGACATGTCGTCGATCCGACCGATCTTCAGCAGCCCGACCTTCGTCTTCAGCGTCCCGCCCGGCTTCACCGTCGGCCGCGTCCAGCGCCGGAACTGCAAACTGATATCGCCCCGCCTGATAGCCTCGAGCACTTCGAGCTTGAGCAGCATGTTGCACTCCCGCAAAAGAAGCGAGAGTTGAGCAAAGTCCGTAGAGGATTGGAAGGGCCGCCCCTACAGGGCCGGTGGCTTTTCGGGAATAAGGCTGCCGAGCCCGCGCGCGTCCAGAAAGCCCTGCATCGCCTTCCAGATCACGCCCATCACTGCGTTGAAGGCCTTCTCGATCGTTATGATCACGAGGTTCGCGATGACGATCGCCATGCCCTTGACCTGCTCCTTGAGGCCTTGGACCTCGTAGTCAAAGCCCTCGTCGTCATTCTTCAGGGATCCGGTGGCGCGGGAGGTCGCGATCAGTCCTGCCTGCCGCGCAATGAGTTGCATCTTCTTCCACTGATAGTCCGCCACCTGGTTCCACCCCGAGCCAAGCGCATCGCCAAGCCCACCCATGATTTCCTTGGCCAGCAGATCGACGTTGGTCGGCATCCTCGCCTCCTATCGCTTCAGCGCATTCTCGACTGTGATGAGATTGAGCATCCACCCCTCGTAGTGAGTCTTGCTCTGCGCCACGCGGTCGGCCGGAAGACCCTTGGTCCGGTGAAGCTGACGCATGTAGGTCAAGCGCTCCACGATCTGGCCGAGCCAAAGCGGCGAAGAATTCACGCACGACGCGATCGTGCCTCCCAGCGAAGTGCACAAATCGCTCAGGCCCTTCGCCTTGGAGAGATGACCGACCAGCGGCGGAACTTCGCGGGCGTCGGTCTGGATGCGCAACGCGTCGAAGGCACCGATTGACTGGTCATACCGCGTACTGAACTTCGGAAACTCGGCGGCGCTCGAGCCGCGTTCCAGCGAGGCGAACAATGTCAGCGTCTGGACGTTGGCCGCGCTGATCGCATCGACAACCTTCTGGTCGTAGAGTGGCGCGAGCTGGATCGAACAGGCCGATAGGATCAGCGTCAGGACGACGCCCGCCAGCAGCCGAATGACTGGAACAGTGCCCATGGCTTGCCCCCACGGACGCTGATCAGACTATAAGCCGGAGGCCGGCAACATGCGGGAGTTTGCGGACTAGTAGTTGTCCGAACAGGGCAGCTGGTGGTGCGGGCGGTGGGACTCGAACCCACACGGGTGTACACCCTCGGGATTTTAAGTCCCGTATGTCTACCATTCCATCACGCCCGCACGTGACAGGCCGTTTCCCACAGATGTGGCAAAAACTCAAACGGTTGTGGGACTTGGAACCCTGACATCCTGTGTCAGCGACACTGCGCTATGCCTGACCTCGCCAGCAAGGAGGCCCGCATGCAGTATATCGACCGCTACCCGATCATCGTCACTGAAGCCATGGCGGCATGCCGGGACTTCTGGACCCGGCATCTCGGCTTTGCCGTCGTGTTCGAGAACGACTGGTTCGTCTACATGCAGGCCGAAGGCGCGAGCATGGCCTTCATGTCACCGGCCCATCCGTCCTGGCCGCCGGGGCCGGAGGCCTACGCCGCCGGCACCAGCATGGAACTCGAGGTGAAGGACGCCGAAGCCGCCCTCGCCGAGGTCCGCGCCTCGGGCAAGGAGCCCGACTATCCCCTCACAGACGAACCCTTCGGCCAGCGCCGGTTCAGCCTGAAGGACCCGTCGGGGCTATGGATCAACGTGGTGCAGCAGCTTTAGTCCGTAGCGCCCGAGATCGGCGGCACGTAGGCCACGTCGAGGTCCCACGGGAAGAAGATCCAGGTGTCCTGGCTCACTTCGGTGATGAAGGTATCGACCATCTCGCGGCCCTTGGGCTTGGCGTAGACGGTGGCGAAGTGGGCGCCTGGCAGCATGTCGCGGACCACGCGCGCGGTGGCGCCGGTATCGACGAGATCGTCGACGATCAGGATCTTGCCGCCGCCGTTCTTGGCAGCCTTCAGCAGGTCCTCGGTGATCGGCTTCAGCACCTTGATGCCACTCTGGCTCTGGTGGTCGTAGCTCTTCACCGCGACGCTCTCGACCACGCGGATGTTGAGCTCGCGCGCGACGATCGCCGCCGGCACGAGGCCACCGCGGGTGATAGCCACCAGTGCATCGAACGGACCGAGCGCCTGCAGGCGCCAGGCGAGCGCGCGGCTGTCGCGGTGGAACTGGTCCCAGGTCACGGGAAAGGATTTCTGCGGGCTCGTCACTTCATTCTCCTGTCGCGGCGGCGCCGCTTCGATTGTTGTGGGTCGATCGACCCGGAAACTCTCAATACGCCTCGACCTCGAGCGGCAATCCTGCAGCGCGGTGCGCCTCGGTGACCATCGCGCGGACGCGGCCGGCTGCCTCCTCGAGCCGGGCCTCGTCCGGCGAGCGGAGCACCAGCTCCGTCATTACAGCCGTTTGGCCCATCTGGGGATAACTGCCCATCTTCACATCGGGGAAATCGGCCTGGATGGCGCCGAAAGGCCCGCTGATCGTGCCTTCTCCAACCCGGCAGCGGATTGTGACGGACTTCACCTTGCGGCCACCCCTGAGGGTCGGCGCGATCGATTCGAGCATGGCGAGCATGATCTTGGGGACGCCGGCCATGACATGCACATTGCCGATGCGGAAGCCGGGCGCGGCGCTGACCGAGTTGACGATCAGCGAGCCGCCCTCGGGGATGCGCGCCATGCGCAGGCGCGCTTCGTTGACCTCGGTGCCGGTCTGCTTCCAGCGCGCTTCGAGCATCGCGCGCGCTTCGGCGTTGATCGGCAGCGCCACGCCGAACGCCTTGGCGACGGCGTCGGCAGTGATGTCGTCATGGGTGGGGCCAATGCCGCCAGTGGTAAAAACGTAGGTGTAACGGGACCTTACGGCGTTCACCGCCGCGATGATCTCCTCCTCGACGTCGGAGACAACGCGCACTTCGCGCAGGTCGATGCCGAGTTCGGTGCAGAAATCCGCGGTCGCGCCGATGTTCACGTCCTTGGTCCGCCCGGACAGGATTTCGTCGCCGATGACGACGAGAGCAGCGGTGACGGCGGGTTCGGACGACATGAAGGCCCCGGAAAATGCGAGGCACAATGCATTGCCTCATGGTGGCCCGAATGGTCAAGCAATCCGGGGCGAATGCCACAGCATTGCTGACCTTCTGAACGCCCTTTTCTAAACGCTGATGAACGCCTACTTTCGGTATTCTGAACGGAGCCCGTGATGATCACCTTTGTCGATGCCGAAACCAAGACCCGCCGCACGCAGGGCGTGATCCCCCTGCATGGCGAGGCTGGGTTCGCGGGCATGCGCAAGGCAGGCCAGTTGACGGCGGAGGCGCTCGATCTCCTCGTCGATGCGGTGCAGCCGGGCGTCACCACCGCGGCGCTCGACAAGATCGCCTACGAGTTCGCCCGCGACCACGATGCCATCCCGGCGACACTGTTTTACAAGGGCTATCGCTACTCCACCTGCACCTCGATCAATCATGTCGTCTGCCACGGCATGCCGGAAGACCGGCCGCTGCGCGAAGGCGACATCGTCAATATCGACCTGACACTAATCGTCGACGGCTGGTACGGGGATAGTTCGCGCATGTACCCGGTCGGCGAGATCAGCCGGAAGGCCGAGCGCCTGATCGAAGTCACCTACGAGGGGCTCGCGGCCGGCATTGCCGCGGCCAAGCCCGGCAACACCACCGGCGATATCGGCGCCGCCATCCAGGCGCTGGCCGAAGCGGAGCGGATGAGCGTGGTGCGCGATTTCGTCGGCCACGGCGTCGGCCAGCTGTTCCACGACGAGCCCAACATCATGCATTTTGGCGTGCCCGGCACCGGGGTGCCGCTCAAGCCGGGGATGATCTTCACCATCGAGCCGATGATCAACCTCGGCAAGCCGCATGTGAAAATCCTTGCCGACGGCTGGACCGCGGTGACCCGCGACCGGACGCTCTCGGCGCAGGCCGAGCACTCGATCGGCATCACCGAAACCGGCTGCGAGATCTTCACCACCTCGCCCCGGGGGCTGTTCAACCCGCTCGAGGCGCGCCGCTGAAACATGCCAAGGGGGGCCAAGCCATCGCCGGACGGACTCGGCGAGGCACAGCCTCTTGTCAACGCGTCGGCCGTCGACCTGAAGAGCGGCCATCGCGAGCGCGCCCGCCAGCGCTTCCTGCGCGTCGGTGAACAGGCGCTCGACGATTCCGAACTGCTCGAGCTGATCCTGTTCCTCGCCATCCCCCGCGTCGATACCAAGATGCTGGCCAAGGAGCTGCTGTCGCGCTTCGGCACCTATTCGGCCGTGATGAGCGCCGCACCGGAGCGGCTCGCCGAAGTGAAGGGGATCAGCGAGTCGAGCGCGATCAACCTCAAGATCGTGCAGGCGGCGGCCCAGCGCTTCGCCCGGCATCGCGTCGATCGCGATCTGCCCATCCTCAGCTCATGGTCGGCGCTGATCGACTACGTGACGGCGCAGATGGCCTTCAACACGGTGGAGCAGTTCCGCATCCTCTTCCTCGACAAGAAGAACCGGCTGATCGCCGACGAGGTGCAGCAGGAAGGGACGGTCGATCACACCCCGGTCTATCCGCGCGAAGTGATCAAGCGCTCGCTGGAGCTGGGCGCGACGGCCATCATCCTCGTCCACAACCACCCGTCGGGCGATCCCTCGCCGTCATCGGCCGATGTGCAGATGACGCGGCAGATCAACGACGTGGCCCGGCCGCTGGGCATCACGCTGCACGACCACATCATTATCGGCAAAGCCGGCCACGCCTCGATGCGCGGGCTGAAGCTGATCTAGCTCAGCCGAACTGCTGCAGGACCGGGAAGGTCTCGAGGAACCAGTAGGAGATGCGGGTGAACTGGCCGGTGAGGAAGAGGAGGCCCGTGACCACCAGCAGGCCGCCCATCACCTTCTCGACCACGGCGAGGTGCTTCTTGAAGTCCGAGAAGAAGCTCAGGAACGGTCCGATGGCGAGGCCCGCGAGGAGGAACGGCACGCCGAGGCCCAGCGAGTAGAGCCCGAGCAGCGCCGCGCCATCCATTGCAGTTTGCTGCTGGGCGGCGAGCGCCAGGATCGACGCGAGGACGGGGCCGATGCAGGGCGTCCAGCCAATGGCAAAGGCGAGGCCGAGCAGGAACCCGCCGACCGGCCCGCTGGCGACGCCAGGACCGTTGTGGCGCAACTGCCGGTCGAGGAACCCGATGCGATAGACGCCGAGGAAGTGCAGCCCCATCGCGATGATGAAGATGCCGGCGAGCGGCGTCAGGATGGGCAGCGCCTGCCGGAAGGCCTGGCCCAGCGCCGTCGCGGTGATGCCGAACAGGATGAAGACGATCGAGAAGCCCGCGATGAAGAACAGCGAGGTGAACACGCTCTTCCGCCACAGGGTCCCGGCGGTCGCGCCATCGGCGCGCAGCTGGTCGAAGCTCGCCCCGCTCATATAGGTGAGATAGGGCGGCACGAGCGGCAGAACGCAGGGGCTGAGAAAACTCAGCACCCCTGCCCCGAACACCAGCCAAAGCGAAATCTGATCCATTGCGCGCGAAGTCATACCGGGTTGCCCACGGAAGGCAATGCGACCGGGTGGCGCTCGCCGCGTTGTGAAGCCTACATCATAACTTGACTACTAAACTCATCTTTTGTGTATTCCCACCCACGGGCGCTTGGCCCCAGGGAGAATTGCATGAACAGACTTGCACTCGCGCTCGCCGCGCTGGTGGCGATGATCGCTCCGGCATTGGCGCAGGAATTTCCGGTCACGGTGGACCATGTCTACGGCACCACCACCGTCGAGAAGGCGCCGGTGCGGGTCGTATCCGTGGGCATGCACGAGCAGGATTTCCTCTATGCGCTCGGCATCGCTCCGGTGGGTGTGAAGGAGTGGTGGGGTGACCATGCCTACGCTACGTGGCCCTGGGCCGAAGAAGCCCGAAAGTTAGTGAATGCGACGCCTGAGGTGATGACCGCCGACGGTATCAACATCGAATGGGTGGCGGCGCAGAAGCCGGACCTGATCATCGCCATCTACGTCACGATGGACGAGGCGGTGTACAACCAGCTGTCGCAGATCGCTCCGACCGTAGTGACGCCGGCCGGTTACCAGCACTGGGGCGCGCCGTGGCAGGCTGAACTCGCGATCATCGACAAGGCGACCTCCGGCAGCACCGCGCAGTCCGACGCGATCATCAAGTCCTTCGCCGATCGATATGCGGCGGTGCGTGCCGAGTATCCGCAGCTGGCGGGCAAGACCAGCACCAACGTCTATCTCGAGGATGGTGGCAACTTCACAGTCTGGGGCAGCAACGACCTCGCCAGCAAGTTCCTGATCGATCTAGGCCTCACATTCCCGCCGGAGCTGGACAAGCTGGCCGACGCGGATAACCGCATCACCATCAGCGCCGAATACATCGACCTGCTGGACATGGATGTGGCGATCTGGCCCGCCGATGACGTCACCGTTCAGGAAAAGGTCGAGGCCATGGGACTCTATCAGGGCCTTCGCCTTGCCAGGGAAAACCGGTCGGTCTGGCTCGACGATGGCGATGGCTTGGCCAGCGCTGCGATGAGCTGGCAGACTCCGCTTTCGCTCGGCTACCTGCTGGATCTGTTGCCGGCAAAGCTGGCGGCGGCGGTGGACGGTGATCCGACAACGGCCGTGCCGTGAGCCAGTGGAAACCCGGCCCACTGCTTTCGCAGGGATGACATCGCGGTTGGGGCGCTGTATCAGCCACTGAACAACTGCAGAGGCGCCTGCCCATGCCCCGCCCGATCCGCATCGCTCCGTCCATCCTCTCCGCCGACTTCACCCGGCTGGGCGATGAGATTCGCGCCATCGACGCGGGTGGCGCCGACTACATCCATGTCGACGTGATGGACGGGCACTTCGTCCCCAACATCACCATCGGGCCGATGATCGTCTCCGCCATCCGGCCGCTGACCAAGAAGGTCGTTGACGTCCACCTGATGATCGCGCCGGCCGATCCGTACCTCGCCGCCTTCGCGAAGGCCGGCGCGGATTCGATCACCGTCCATGCCGAAGCCGGCCCGCACCTCCACCGCTCGCTGCAGGCGATCCGCGCCGAAGGGAAGCGCGCCGGCGTCGCCATCAACCCGGCGACTCCCGTCTCGGCCATCGAACATGTGATCGGCGACGTCGACCTTGTGCTGGTGATGAGCGTGAACCCCGGATTCGGCGGCCAGAAGTTCATAGAAGAGAGCCTGCACAAGCTGCGCCAGGCCCGGGCTTTGATCGGCGGGCGCCCCGTAGATCTGCAGGTGGACGGCGGTGTCTCCGTCGAAAACTCCCGCGCCCTCGCCGAAGCCGGCGCGGACCTCTATGTCGCCGGCACCTCGGTCTTTGCCGGCAACGACCCTGCCACCTATGCCGGCCGCATCGCGGCCATCCGCAACGCTGCCACGACAGTCACCGCGTAACGCATCCGTTACGCGAACAACGAGCCATAAGCCTATGATCCCGCGCTACTCCCGCCCCGAAATGGTCGCCATCTGGTCGCCCGAGACCCGCTTCAGGATCTGGTTCGAGATCGAGGCGCACGCGACCACCAAGCTCGCCGAACTCGGCGTCGTGCCGCAGGAGGCCGCCGATACGATCTGGGCCAAGGGCAAGGACGCGACCTTCGACGTCGAGCGCATCGACGAGATCGAGCGCACCACCAAGCACGACGTCATCGCCTTCCTGACCCATGTCGGCGAGATCGTGGGCCCCGAGGCCCGGTTCCTGCACCAGGGCATGACCTCGTCGGACGTGCTCGACACCTGCCTCGCGGTGCAGCTGGCGCGGGCCTCCGACATCCTGCTCGCCGATATCGACCGGCTGCTGGCGGCGATCAGACGGCGCGCCAAGGAGCACAAGTACACGATCACCATCGGCCGCAGCCACGGCATCCACGCCGAGCCGACGACCTTCGGTATCAAGCTCGCCGAGGCCTATGCCGAGTTCGCGCGCAACCGCGCCCGCCTCGTCGCCGCCCGCGCCGAGATCGCCACGGCCGCCATTTCGGGCGCCATCGGTACCTTCGCCAACATCGACCCGCAGGTTGAGGCCTATGTGGCCGAGAAGATGGGCCTCGCGGTCGAGCCGATCTCGACCCAGGTGATCCCACGCGACCGCCACGCGATGTTCTTTGCGACGCTGGGCGTGATCGCCTCTTCGATCGAACGCCTCGCCACCGAGATCCGCCACTTGCAGCGCACCGAAGTGCTGGAAGCCGAGGAGTTCTTCTCGCCCGGCCAGAAGGGCTCGTCGGCGATGCCGCACAAGCGCAATCCGGTGCTGAGCGAGAACCTGACCGGCCTCGCCCGCATCGTGCGCGGCATGGTGACCCCTGCCCTCGAGAACGTTGCCCTCTGGCACGAGCGCGATATCTCGCACTCCTCGGTTGAACGCATGATCGGCCCGGACGGCACGATCACGCTGGACTTCGCGCTCAATCGCCTCGTCGGGCTGATCGAGAACCTCCTGGTCTATCCGGAGAACATGAAGCGCAACCTCGATCTGCTCGGGGGGCTGCACAACTCGCAGCGCGTGCTGCTGGCGCTGACCCAGGCTGGCCTCAGCCGCGAGGATTCATATGCCGCCGTGCAGCGCAACGCCATGCAGGTCTGGCAGCACCGCGGCGATCGCGCCGGGCTGTTTGCGCAACTGCTGAAATCCGATCCCGAAGTCTCGGGCAAGCTCTCGGCCAGCGAGATCGACGCCATGTTCGACGACTTCTACCACCTGAAGCATGTCGATGCGCTGTTCGAACGCGTCTTCGGGCCGGAGCTCTGATGCGTATCGCCGACGCAAGTGTCCTGATCCTGCCGGGCCTCGGCAATTCCGGCGCCGGTCACTGGCAACGGCGCTGGGCCGAGAGGTTCTCGACCGGCCGGATCGTCGAGCAGGAAGAATGGGACAACCCCGACATCCGCGACTGGACGGCCGCTATCGTCGAGGCGGTAGAGCTGGCGGAAAAGCCGGTGGTGCTGATCGCCCACTCGCTCGCAGTGTCAGCGCTGGTCCATGCCGCGCCGCGCCTGCCCAAGGGCAAGGCGAAGGGGGCGTTCCTCGTTTCGCCGCCCGATCACGAGGGCAAGACGATCCCGCGCGAGGCGCAGAGCTTTGCCAACGTGCCGCTCGATCCCCTGCCCTTCCCCTCGCTGCTGGTTGTTTCGAACAACGACGAGCTGGTGTCGCTGGAGCGCGCCGCCCAGATGGCGGCCGGCTGGGGTTCAGAACTGCATTTCGCCGGCGACGCGGGCCACATCAACACCGCATCCGGCCACGGTCCGTGGCCCGAGGGGCTGCTGATGTTCACCCGGCTGATGCAGCGGATCTGACCCCGCCGTTCCACGATTTGTGGACGGCGTCGAAAACTCTTCCGCGCCACCTCCCCAACTTTGGCAGCTTTGGTCTGGCCCTGATCATGGTTGCTCGCCTAGGATGCCGCCTTTGCGAGGGGCTAGAAAGAGGCAGAGATGTCAGTAAACAGCAAGAATCCCGAAACCCAGGGCCTGCACGCCGGCTGGCGTTCCGATCCCGCGACCGGTGCGGTTGCGGTTCCGATCTACCAGACCACGTCATATCAGTTCGAGAGCAGCGAGCACGCGGCGGACCTGTTCGCGCTCAAGCAGCTGGGTAACATCTATACCCGGCTCGGGAACCCGACGACCGACGTGCTCGAGAAGCGCGTCGCGGCCCTCGAGGGCGGCGCAGCCGCGCTGGCCGTGGCCTCCGGACAGGCAGCGACCGCCTATTCGGTACAGAACCTCGCCGTCGCCGGCGACAACATCGTCGCTTCGACCGACCTCTATGGCGGCACCTACAACCTGTTCAAGAACACCCTTCGGGAAGCCGGTATCGAGGCGCGCTTCGTCGACCCGTCCGACCCGGAGAACTTCCGCCGCGCCACGGACGACAAGACCCGCGCCTACTATGCCGAGACGCTGCCGAACCCCAAGCTGGCGGTGCTGAAGATCGGCGAGATCGCCTCCGTCGGTCGCGAGTTCGGCATTCCGCTGATCGTCGATAACACGGCCGCTCCGCTGACCGCCCGCCCGTTCGAACATGGCGCGGCTGTGGTGGTGTATTCCTCGACCAAGTATCTCGGCGGCCACGGCAACTCGATCGGCGGCCTGATCGTCGACGGCGGCAATTTCGACTGGGCAGCGAAGCCCGAACGCCAGCCGCTGCTGAACACACCGGACCAGGCCTATCACGGCGCGGTGTGGGTCGAGGCGGCGAAGCCGCTTGGTCCGATCGCCTATATCCTCAAGGCCCGTACGACCCTGCTCCGCACGCAGGGCGCGGCGCTGTCGCCGTTCAACGCCTTCCTCACCATCCAGGGCATCGAGACCCTGGCGCTGCGTGTCGACCGGCACTTCGAGAATGGCCGCAAGGTGGCCGAGTGGCTGCAGAAGCGACCGGAGATCGTATCGGTCAACTACCCGAGCCTGCAGACGGGCGACAAGAAGGCGACTGCCGACAAGTACCTGAAGCGCGGCTATGGCGCGCTGATCGGCTTCGAGCTGGCCAATGGCCGCGAGGCGGGCGCCCGCTTCATCGATTCACTGCAGCTCTTCTACCACGCTGCCAACATCGGTGACGCCCGCTCGCTCGCCATCCACCCGGCGACGACCACGCACTCGCAGCTCTCGTCCGCCGAGCAGCTGTCGGCCGGCGTGACACCCGGCTACGTCCGCCTCGCCATCGGCATCGAGCATATCGACGACATCCTCGCCGACCTCGACCAGGCCCTGAAGGCCTCGGGCGTGCAGGCAGCTGCCGCCGAATAACGAAAAGACCGGGGGAACGGCGCTCCGCCGCTCCCCCGGTCCCTGAATTCTCAGTTCTTGCTGGAATCAGCCCTCGCCGAGGACCTGCTCGCGCGCGACGCCGACCAGTTCGGCCATCTTCTGGCGAATCATGTCGTCGGACACCGAGGCGCCCTTCGCCTTGAGATCACCGGAAATCTTGCGGAACACGTCCTCGTCGCCGGCTTCCTCGAAGTCCGAGGCCACCACTTCGGCGGCATACTGCTTGGCGTGCTCTTCGCTGAGGCCCATGTGCTCGGCGGCCCACAGCCCGAGCAGCTTGTTGCGACGTGCCTCCGCCTTGAAGCGCAGTTCCGAGTCGTGGGCGAACTTGGCTTCCTGGCCTTTTTCGCGATCGCTGAAACCCGACATGATTCTCTCCGCTTATTGGCCCGCTCGCGGGGCGCCCTCTATTGGCTCCGACATAAGCTGCCGGGCGACCCAAATCAACGGCTGCCGTCGCGGCATTTGGTCAAGCCAAGCAACGGATAAGGCGGTGAAAGGATGCAGCCACCGACTCATGCCACCGTCGCGCGTCCGGCGAAAGAACTTGCTTTTTGCGCCCGATTTGGCGCATTAGGCCGCAATTCCCCACATTGTCCGAGAGGCAGGGCTCATATGAACCGTCGCCGCAAGATCTATGACGGCAAGGCCAAGACCCTCTACGAGGGCCCGGAGCCGGGCACGCTGATCCAGTATTTCAAGGATGACGCGACCGCCGGCAACGGCGCCAAGCATGAGATCATCGACGGCAAGGGCGTCCTGAACAACCGGATCTCCGAGTTCATCTTCTCGAAGCTCAACGGCCTCGGCATCCCGACCCACTTCATCCGCCGCCTCAACATGCGCGAGCAGCTGATCAAGGAAGTCGAGATCATTCCGCTCGAGGTAGTGGTCCGTAATGTGGCCGCCGGCTCGCTGACCAAGCGCCTCGGCCTCGAGCCCGGCACGCAGCTGCCCCGCTCGATCATCGAGTTCTATTACAAGGACGACGCTCTCAACGATCCGATGGTCTCGGAAGAGCACATCACTGCCTTCGGCTGGGCGACGCCGCAGGAACTCGACGACATCATGGCGCTGGCCATCCGCGTCAACGACTTCCTCACCGGCCTGTTCATGGGCGTCGGCATCCAGCTCGTCGACTTCAAGATCGAATGCGGCCGGCTCTATGACGGCGACCTGATGCGCATCGTGCTGGCCGACGAGATCAGCCCGGACAATTGCCGCCTGTGGGACATCAAGACCCGCAACAAGCTCGACAAGGACCGCTTCCGCGAGAACCTTGGCGGCCTCGTCGATGCCTACCGCGAAGTGGCCCAGCGCCTCGGGATTCTGGTGGAAACCGACAACGCGTTGACCACTGGCCCGCGACTCGTGCAATAGCGCAACCAGCGGGGCCGGATGGCCCCGCCCTCTTTCGGGAAATTCGATGAAAGCGCGCGTCACCGTCACGCTCAAGTCCGGCGTCCTCGACCCCCAGGGCCAGGCCATCCAGGGCTCGCTGAAAAGCCTCGGCTTCGACGGTGTCGGCACGGTCCGGCAGGGCAAGGTATTTGACCTCGACCTCGGTGATGCCGATCCGTCACAGGCCGAGACCAACGTGCGTGCGATGTGCGAGAAGCTGCTCGCCAACACGGTCATCGAAAACTACACGATCGAAATCACGCCTTAAGATTCACCGACTAAGGTACGGGCCGCTCGCGTAAATGAGCCAGTACCAGCAAAGACCAATCCGATGCTCAAGACATTCTCGCTGTCGATCGCCTTCTTCCTGGCGCTCGGGTTGCTTTTCGCGGCTTACGCTTCCGTTCCAGTCTGAGCCACCGGTCACCCCGGAAAGGCACTAGTGGCTTTTCGGCCACCTGACGGCGCTGCGTCGAAAGTCGCACTGCGCCCGGGCGGTCTCGGCCACGAATCTGCCGCAGCTTTGCATCACTGACCGGTGTTAACCGTGCCAGTTCAGACTCCGTTCAGCCGTTTGGGTGCATTGGAGCGACGAACGGCGCGGAACATGCCGCGCAAGCCTTTTCCATTACTCGAATAGCCGGGCGCCAAGGGGCGCCATACCCGAAATGATCAAGACGTTTTCCCTGTCCGCCCTGTTCTTCCTGTCCGTCGGGATGCTGCTCGCGACACACGCTTCTCTGCCGTTCTGACCAGTTCGGCAGGATCGGCGCGCCGTCGCTCCGTTATTTCGGCTATCTGACGCTCAACCGCCTCCGCGCCCGGCAAGCCAAAATCGGCTGGCCGCCCAAAGCCGGCGATCGAGCGCTCCTCAATATCCCCCACCGCGTAGTGCTGCGGCTTGCGAATACCAGCGAGCCGGCGGACATACTCGCCGACACGCCCGCGACCGAGCCCCAGCGCCTCGAGCATCGAGAACACCGGCCGCCGCCATATGTTGCGGAAGCTGCGGTCGGTGATGTTCTGGCGCACGGCGACGTCGGGGTTGATCGTCGAGCGCGGGAAGAAGCAGAGGTGGAGCATCCGGAGGTCGGCTTCCTCCCAGCTTTGCGTCGCCGCCAGATGCACCCGCTCGGCCGCCTCCCAGCCTTCCTTGTAGACCGGCCTGCCGTGTAGCCGCTGGGTATTGGCGTGCCAGCTATCGATTGCTCCCGCGTAGTAGAACTTGGTTGCCGCCTTGGCAGCCGGCGTGACGAAGCCGGTGGCCGACTGCGCGTCGAGGTCAATGGTCCGGGCATGGACGGTGTGGCCGCGAATCTCGCGGGCCGTCCGGAACTCGCCCTCGAGCACGCGCTTGCGGAAGCGGGCGAGCCCAAGCGGATCGTAGATCTCGTCGCCATCGACCCCGAACAGCCAGACATCCTGCCCCACGAAGGGCACGGCGTACTCGTTGGTCCGGCCGGCATTCGCGACGCGATGCGCCCTGATCTTGGGGTGCCGCGCCGCCAGCGCCTCGATCCGCTCCCAGGTCGCGTCCGTCGAGTTGTTCTCCATCACGATGATCTCGTCGCAGAACTCGAGCACATTGCTGATCGCCCAGGTGACGAAGCTCTCTTCGTTCTGCACCAGCACGAACCCGACGATACGTGTCACTTGATACCCTTCCGCCACCGGCAACCTGTCGCCGCTGCATAGCAGAAAACTTCCGGGCCGCACCAACTACGGATTTGCCCCGGTTTGGAACGCGTTAACCATGTCGGTTAAGGCTGAATTCACCATTTCCAACCGGGTGACGCGACGATGGTTAAGGTGCCAGCGCGGCCTGGAGCATCGTCATGTCTGGAAATATCGCTCACGACCGCCTTGATTGGGTCGACGCCGCCAAGGGCCTATCGATCATCCTCGTGGTGATGATGCACTCCGCCTATGGTGTCGGCGAGGACCTGAACGGCACCGGCGTACTCCACTACATCATCGGCTGGGCTACCCCCTTCCGCATGCCGGAGTTCTTCCTGATCTCGGGCCTGTTCCTCGGACAGGTGATCGCCCGACCGTGGGCGCACTATGCCGACCGCCGGATCGTCCACTACCTCTACTTCTATCTTCTCTGGGCCGTGCTGCAGATCGCCTTCAAGGTCGGGCTCGGTACCGGCGATGTCGGGGCGGCGATCGGCCAGGTCGGGTTGGCCGTGATCGAACCCTATGGCGTGCTGTGGTTCATCTACATGCTGGCGGTGTACTCGCTGGTCGCCAAGCTCTTCTACAGCCTGAAGGTACCGCACTGGCTGGCCCTCGCGATCGGCGTGGCGCTGCAGGTGGTGCAGGTCCAGACGCACATCGCGCTGGTCGATCACTTCGCCATGTATTTCGTCTACTTCTACGCGGGTTACGCCTTCGCGCCGATGGTGTTCCGGATCGTCGAATCCGCGCAGCACCATGTCGTGCCCGCGGTCATCGCGCTTGCCTGCTACGCGTTGATCGAGGGCATCCTGGTCTTTGCCGGCGGCTCCGAACTGCATCCGCGCGGCATCACCATGGGTTACGCCGCCCTGCCCTTCGTCCACCTGGCGCTCGGCTTTGCCGGCTCGCTGCTCGTCTGCCTCACCGCCGCGCTGCTGATCCGGCTGCCGCACATGGGCTGGCTGCGCTGGCTGGGCGAGCATTCGATCGTTGTCTACCTGAGCTTTTCGATCCCGATGGCGGCAAGCCGGCTGATCATCCTCAAGACCGGCGCCACCGACGTGAGCCTCGTGAGCGTGATGGTGATGACCGTCGCCCTCGTCTCGCCGCTCATCCTCTACTGGCTGATCGAGAAGACGGGCTACGGCCGGTTCCTGTTCGAACGTCCGGCCTGGGCACATATCCCCGGCACACCCGGCAGTCTCGGCCATATGAAGCGCCCGGCGGTCGTTCCGGCCGAGTAACCCACAGGCGCCGGGGCCAACTGCCCTTGCTTTTGCCACCAAGACTCATCAAAGGATCGGCATCCCGTCATTGGAGCTGCCGATGAAAGCCGCTGTTGTCGTGTTCCCCGGTCTCAACCGCGATCGCGACATGATCGCTGCGCTGACCAAGATCGGCGGTGAGGCGCCCGCCATCGTGTGGCACAAGGACGCCGAGATCCCCAAGGTCGACCTGATCGTCATTCCCGGCGGCTTTTCCTACGGCGACTACCTGCGCGTTGGCGCCATTGCCGCCCGTTCGCCGGTGATGCAGACGATACGCGAGCGCGCCGCACAGGGCGTCAAGGTGATGGGCGTCTGCAACGGCTTCCAGATTCTCAGCGAGGCCGGGCTGGTGCCGGGCGTGCTGATGCGCAACGCATCGCTGAAGTTCGTCTGCCGCGAAGTGCGCCTGTCGGTTGCCAATGCCGACACCGCCTTCACCCGCGGCTATGCACCTGGCCAGGTGATCAGCTGCCCGGTCGCCCACCACGACGGCAACTATTTCGCCGATGCCGAGACGCTGAAGGCGATCGAAGGCAATGGGCAGGTCGCATTCCGCTATGCCGAGGGCACGAATCCGAACGGCTCGATCAACGACATCGCCGGCGTGCTGAACGCCGAAAAGAACGTGCTGGGCCTGATGCCCCACCCCGAGAACCTGATCGAGTCCGCGCATGGCGGCACCGACGGCCGGGCACTATTCGCCGGGCTTCTGGCAGCATAGCATTCACTTTGCCACATTGAGGCGGGGGGATCGGACGCATGCGTAGGAATAAACCGACGAAAACGTGGGCGACGGTTCTGGGGCTTGCCCTTGCCCTCACGACAATGGTCGCTCCCGGCGCCGTCCTCGCCCAGGACCAGCCGACCGAGTTGACCCGTGTCGTCGCGACGCCTCCTGTCCGGATCGGCAGCCGCTGGATCGCCAGCACCTTCCTCAACATCGAGGGCGGCAAGCTGCAGAATACGGTGATCCAGCTCGAATGGGTCAGTTCGATGTGGACCATCGACACGATCGAGGGCCAGCGGGTGCGCATCCGCAATGTCTGGCAGCAGGACCAGTACCTCAACGTCGAATCCGGCGCGCTGACCGCCAGCGCCGTTTCTCCCGATGCGCCGTCGGCGCAGTGGACCATGGAGCCTATCGGCAAGGGCTTCTACGTGCGCTTCCGCAACGCCGCCAACCCGGACCTTTACATCAACGTCGCCGAGGGCAAGCTGCAGGCCAGCACGATCCAGCAGGATTCGCTGAGCGCCGACTGGTGGCTGCTGAAGTAGTCCGTCGCAAGGCTTGATCGAACGGGGCATGGCCGCGACCACCGCGAGCGGCTAGTCTCGGCGCGTTATCCCTCGCCAGCCGAGTTATTGCATTGCCGACCATCCTCGCCTTCGCCGGCATTGCCGCCGGTCTCGTCGGACTCGCCCTCGATGGCTGGTCGATTTTTCCATCGGTGATGACCGAGAGCGCCACCAACGCCGTGGCGCGCTCGTTCCCCGACGCCTTCCTCTATTTCTGGACCTTCTTCACCCACCTCACCAACCTGTGGCTGCTCCTTACCTACGCCGCGGTGCTGACCGGGTGGAGTTGGCTCGCCTGGTTCCGGCGGCCGGTGACCATGGCTTCGGCAGCCGCGTTCATCACGCTGGTGATGCTGTACTACCACTTCATGCTGGCTCCGACGCTGAAGATGGAGGGCGCGCTGCTGGTCGCGACCTACCTGCTCCACTACATCGCGCCGCTCATCTATCTCGCCTGGTGGACCCTGTTCGCGCCACACGGCACGCTGCGCTGGCGGTCGATCCCGATGATGCTGCTGCCGGGCATCGGCTATGTCGCCTGGGTCCTGCTCCGCGGGGCGGTGGCGAACGAATATCCCTACGACATCCTCGATGCAGGCAAGTTCGGCTATGGCACGGTAGCGATCGGCGTCGGCGTGCTGCTCGCCGCTGTCACGGTGTTCTCGACGATCCTTATCGTAGCGGACGGCTTTCTGGCCCGGCGGCGAGAACCGGCCTGAAACGAACCCGGCACTCCAGGGACCTGAGCCCTCCGGGCCTTGTTTGTGACAGCGACCCAACGCTACGGTGCCGGCGGGCCTGTCAGGAGCTTCAATGAGTTACCAGTGGTCGAAGGCCGACCAACGGGTCGGCGAGGGGTTTTTGCGCATCGCCCGGGAGCAGATCGGCAAGGCCGCGGGCTGGGCCGAGAACGCCGGCGAGACGGCCGAAAAGCGCGTCCACGAGGCCCGCCGTCGCTGCAAGAAGCTGCGCGCCTTGTTCCGCCTCGTGCGTCCCGACTTCGCCGACTACCGAGAGGCCAACGCCTTCGTGCGAGATGCGGCGCGCGAGCTTGGCGCCCTGCGGGATACGAGAGTGCTCCGCACCACGCTCACGGACCTGCTGGCGCGCGCCGGCAGCACGACCGAGGCATGGCAGGAACCGCCGCACCACGAAACCGACGCAGAGCGCGAGGCCCTCGCCCGCTTCGCCGGCCGCATGCATGAACTCGAGGAACTTTCCAAAAGCTGGCGGCTCGACCGCATATCGCTGGCGACGCTGGCCAAGGGGCTACGCCAGACCTACCGCCGCGGTAGCTCTACGCGTCGGACTGCCCTGCGGCACCGGACCGACGAGGCCTTCCATGATTGGCGCAAGTTCGCCAAGTACCACTGGAACCAGCTGGGCCTGCTCGAGGATTGCGCGCCGGACATCCTCCCTTCGGCCCACCGTTCCGCGGGGGAACTCGCCGACCTGCTCGGGCTGCACCATGATCTTGCCATCCTGTCGCAGGTGCTGGCGGATGATCCCGGCTCACTCGGCATCGAAGTCGATCGGGACCTCGTGGGCACCCTGCTGGACGCACGGCAGACGGAACTGGAAGCCCAGATCGAGGAACTCGGCCGCCAGGTCTTTGCCGAGAAGCCGCGCGCGCTGGAGGCACGCTTTGCCGCCTATTTCTCCGGCTGGCCCATGCAGCAGGCGGCGGAGTAGATGGCCATCGAGATCGAACGAAAATTCCTCCTCGCCTCCGACGCCTGGCGGGCGCTGGTGCGCCGCAGCAGCACGCTGCGGCAAGGCTATCTCAGCACCGGCGGCTCCGGCGTGACGGTGCGCATCCGCAGCATCGATGACCAGCAGGGCTTCATCACCATCAAGAGCGGTGGCTCCGCCCTGGCGCGCGCCGAGTTCGAATACGAGGTGCCAATCGCCGACACGCGGCAGATGCTCGGGCTGAGCCGCGGCGCCCAGATCGAGAAGACCCGCCACCAGCTCGACCTGCCGGGCGGCGAGTGGGTCGTCGACGAATTTCTTGGCCGACATCGCGGCCTGATCATCGCCGAAGTGGAGCTCGCGGACCCCGCGATAGAACTGGAACTGCCGGCCTGGCTGGGCGAGGAAGTGACCGGCAATCCGCAATACTACAATTCCAGCCTCGCCATGCTCGTTGGCGGGGAAATCTAGCCCCTTTTCGGTGTTATCCGCCGCGCTGTTCCGCTATAGCGGCAGCATTCGGATCAAGGCCGGAATCGCATGACCTTCAACAACCACGTCGCCATCACCCCCGAGCTGGTCGCTGACCACGGACTGAAGCTCGACGAGTACCAGAAGATCCTGCAGCTGATCGGCCGGGCGCCGACCTACACCGAGCTCGGCATCTTCTCGGCGATGTGGAACGAGCACTGCTCGTACAAGAGCTCGAAGAAGTGGCTCCGCACCCTGCCGACCACCGGGCAGCTCGTGATCCAGGGCCCGGGCGAGAATGCCGGCGTCGTCGATATCGGCGACGGGCAAGCCATCGTCTTCAAGATGGAGTCGCACAACCACCCCAGCTACATCGAGCCCTACCAGGGCGCGGCGACGGGCGTGGGCGGCATCCTGCGCGACGTGTTCACCATGGGCGCCCGCCCGGTGGCGGCGATGAACGCGCTGCGCTTCGGCGCACCCGAGCATGAAAAGACCCGCCACCTCGTCGCGGGCGTGGTGGCCGGCGTCGGCGGCTACGGTAACTCCTTCGGCGTTCCCACGGTGGGCGGCGAAGTCGAGTTCGACGAGCGCTACAACGGCAACATCCTCGTCAACGCCTTCGCGGCGGGCCTCGCCGATACCGACAAGATCTTCTACTCCAAGGCCGAGGGCGTCGGCCTGCCCGTGGTCTATCTGGGCGCCAAGACCGGCCGTGACGGCGTCGGCGGCGCCACGATGGCTTCGGCCGAGTTCGGCGACGACATCGAGGAGAAGCGCCCGACCGTGCAGGTCGGCGACCCCTTCACCGAAAAGCGCCTGCTCGAAGCCTGCCTCGAACTGATGGCCACCGGCGCGGTGATCGCCATCCAGGACATGGGTGCGGCGGGGCTGACCTGTTCGGCCGTCGAAATGGGCGCCAAGGGCGACCTCGGCATCGAGCTCAACCTCGACAACGTGCCCGTCCGCGAAGACGCGATGACGCCCTATGAGATGATGCTCTCGGAAAGCCAGGAGCGCATGCTCATGGTGCTGCATCCCGAGAAGGAGCCGGAAGCCCGCGCCGTTTTCGATAAGTGGGAACTCGACTTCGCCACCGTCGGTAAAACCACCGACGACCTGCGCTTCCGCGTGATGTGGAAGGGCGAGGAAGTCGCCAACCTGCCGATCAAGGAACTGGGCGACGAGGCGCCGGAATACGACCGGCCCTGGACCGCCCCGGTGCCGCCCAAGCCGCTCGCCGCCGACGACATCCCGCAGATGGACATTGCCGACGCCCTGCTCCGCCTGCTCGGCTCGCCCGCGCTCTCGTCGCGCCGCTGGGTCTACGAGCAGTACGACACGCTGATCCAGGGCAATTCGCTGCAGCGCCCCGGCGGTGATGCCGGCGTGATCCGCGTCGAGGGGCACCCAACCAAGGCGCTGGCCTTCACCTCCGACGTCACGCCGCGTTACTGCGAGGCCGACGCCTACGAGGGCGGCAAGCAGGCCGTGGCCGAGTGCTGGCGCAACCTCACTGCCAGCGGCGCCGATCCGCTGGCCGCGACCGACAACCTCAATTTCGGCAATCCCGAGCGCCCCGAGATCATGGGCCAGCTGGTCCATGCGGTGAAGGGCATCGGCGATGCCTGCCGCGCACTGGGCTTCCCTATCGTTTCGGGCAACGTCTCGCTCTACAACGAGACCAACGGCCGCGGCATCCTGCCGACCCCGACCATCGGCGGCGTCGGCCTGATCCCCGACTGGAGCAAGATGGCAAAGGTCGGCTTTGCCGGCGAGGACCAGGCTATACTGCTGTTCGGCGCGCCCGACTGGTGGGGCACGCATCTCGGCCAGTCGATCTACCTTTCCCACCTGTTCGGCCGCAAGGACGGCACGCCGCCGCCCGTGAACCTCGAGCATGAGCGCAAGGTCGGCGACCTCGTCCGCATCCTGATCCGCGACGGCGTCGCCACAGCGGTGCACGACCTCTCGGACGGTGGCCTTGCCGTCGGTCTTGCCGAGATGGCCATGGCGTCAGGCATCGGCGCCACCGTGAACCAGCTCGACGGCGGCGACCCCATCCCGCTGTTCTTCGGCGAGGACCAGGGCCGTTACCTCGTCACCATGACCCGCGAAAACCTCGATAAGTTCTACGAGGAAATCTATCCATACGCCGGCGTCTTCGCGCCCTGGATCGGCACCACGGGCGGCACGACCCTGAAGCTGGGCGAGGCGCGGCCGGTACCGGTAGCCGAGTTGCGCGCGGCGCACGAAGGCTGGTTCCCGGAATTCATGGCCGGCGAACTCATCGACTGAAACCTCAGTCGAGCCAGATGACGGTCGGCCGTCCACGCCCAGGCGGGGGCGGCACGCATGCGGCATAGCCGAGGCAGATGACGGCAACTGGCGTCAGGTGCTTCGGGATCTGGAGTTCCGCCTTTGCGGCCTCGGTCGTCAGCCACAGCATCGGCGAGCCGACCCAGCAGGTGCCGAGCCCGCGCGCATGGGCGGAAAGCATCAGGTTCTGCCCGGCACGACAGCAGTCCTCGACAGAACCTGAAATGATCACCAGTGCAGGCGCATCCCAGAAGACCTTGAAGCCCGGCCATTCGAGCCAGCTCCACCCCGGCCCCTCTGGATGGTTGGCAGCGGCGTAAGCCATGGCCTCCGCGCCATAATCCGCGATCCGTTCGATGCCCTCGACGACATTGAAGGTCCACGGCACCTGCTCCCGCGTGGGTGGCGGCGCCTGAGCCGCGTCGCCGATCACCGCCTCGATCAGGCTGCGTTCGACCGGGCGAGGCAGGAAGGACCGGATGGAACGACGTCCGTGGATGGCCTCGATCACGTCCATTGCTGCCTCCCGCAGAGAGCAGCCCATTCTACGTCGTGCGTGAGGGGCGGTGAAGCGGCATGCTGGACGCCTGCCTCGGGCTCGCGCAATGCCAAATCCGTGACCGGATGTAACATTCCGGGCCGGGAGTGCGTATATAGGGCGTATCCCAAATTGGAGATCTCATCATGACGACCAATACCGAGCGGGCGGTCCTCGCTGGCGGGTGTTTCTGGGGCGCGCAGGAGCTGCTGCGCCACAAGGACGGGATTATCTCCACCCGCGTCGGCTACTCGGGCGACGACCACCATCCGAACGCGACCTACCGCAACCACGGCGATCACGCCGAGGCAGTCGAGATCATCTTCGATCCGAGCCGCATCACCTATCGCGACATCCTGGAGTTCTTCTTCCAGATCCACGATCCCTCGACCCGCAACCGGCAGGGCAACGACGTCGGCCGCGCCTACCGTTCCGCCATCTTCTACGAGAATGCCGAGCAGAAGGCCGTCGCCGAGGACACCATCAAGGACGTCGACGCCTCCGGCCTGTGGCCCGGCAAGGTAGTGACCGAGTTGCAGCCGGTCGGCCCGTTCTGGGAGGCCGAGCCCGAGCACCAGGACTACCTGCAGCGCATTCCCAACGGCTACACCTGCCACTGGGTGCGGCCGAACTGGAAGCTGCCGAAGCGCCAGGCCGCGTAACTGAACCAGCCGAATGAACAAGGCGGGCGTCGGGCAACCGGCGCCCGCCTTGCCTTTGTGGGACGCGGACCGCATATCTCTTCCGAGACCAACGAATCCGGGAGAATCTGCCATGGCCATGGCCGCGCACGAGATCGAAAAACGCATCCTCAAGGCGCTTCCCGACGCCAAGGTCGAAATCCGCGATCTTGCCGGCGACGGCGACCACTACGCCGCGACGGTGATCTCCGAGCAGTTCCGCGGCAAGACCCGCGTCCAGCAGCACCAGATGGTCAATGCCGCGTTCGGCGCAGACATGGGCACCGTGCTGCACTCGCTCGCGCTGCAGACCAAGGCGCCGGATTGAGGACCGTCCTCTTCGACGTCGATGGCGTGCTTGTCCACGGTTACCACCAGAAGCCTGAGAAGCAGGTGAAGTGGGATGCGACGCTGCTTGCCGACATGGGCATTGACCCCGACGTGTTCCGCAAGGAGTTCATCTTCGACATCTTCGTCAAGAAGGTGATCGTCGGGCAGATGTCGCTGCTGGAAGCGCTGGATCGAACCCTGCCCCGGCTCGGCTATCGCGGGCCGAGCATGGCCTTTGCCGGTTACTGGCTGGCCAAGGACAGCAACGTCAACCAGCCGCTGCTCGATATCGTCGGCAAGCTGAAGGAGCGCGGCGACAGCCGGCTCTACGTCGCGACCAACCAGGAGCACATGCGGGCCCAGTGGCTGTGGCAGCAGCTGAAATTCGGCGATGTGTTCGAGGATATGTTCCACTCGGCGCGCGTAGGCGCCACCAAGCCGCACAAGCCCTATTTCGATTGGGTCAGCAATCGCATCGGCCATCAGGCCGAGCCGCCGCTGTTTTTTGACGACAGCGAGGAGGTCATCAAGGCTGCCCGCGCGCACGGCTGGGAAGCGGTGCAATACGACGACCTTGAGGATGTGACCCGCCACCCGTGGATCGCAGCACGCATCGGCTGACGTTCATCGTCAAATACCGATGAGCGCCCTCGACAGCGCGGCCATGCAGGACTATCTACGTCTCTGACGCGCCGGTGCTCCTCCCCGGCGGCATGAAAGGCATTCACATGAGCGACATCAACGCGCTGATCGACGAGCAGGTGAAGAACAACGACGTGTTCCTCTACATGAAGGGCACGCCGGACTTCCCGATGTGCGGCTTCTCCGGCCGTATCGTCCAGATCCTCGGCTATCTCGGCGTCGATTACGACAGCGCCAACGTGCTGGAAGACCAGGACCTGCGCGAAGGCATCAAGGCCTATACCAACTGGCCGACCATTCCCCAGCTCTACATCAAGGGCGAGTTCATCGGCGGCGCCGATATCGTAACCGAGATGTTCCAGGCGGGCGAACTTCAGACGCACCTCGCCGAGAAGGGCATCGCGGTCAAGCAGACCGCCTGAGCGCCACCTTTTCCTGCGCAGTGAAATCGGCCGCAAAGCGGAGCTCCCGCAGCGGCCGAACGCGTTTGGTGGCCTCGGCATAGAGCGGATGCACCTTGTAGGCGGCCAGCGCCGCCTCATCGGCGAACTCGGCATAGACGACGACGTCGACATCGTTGGCGAACAGGTCGACCTTGCTGTTCCGCACCACCTCGAAATGCAGCGAGTGGGGAATCTGGCCGAGCACTTCCAGGCCAACGACGACAGCGTCGAGGTTCTCCGGCTCGGCGGTGAAGAAGACGATGTGACGGATCACGCTGAGACTCCGGTTTGCATCGTACATAGTCGGACAATGCGGCCAATCAACTGCGGCATGCGGTCTCGCGATCACTTTGCGTGATCCAACTCATCACTCGAATGCATTTCCGCGATCTACGTCGCGGGTGTAACCAAATCGTTCAACCTCCAGTCGAGTCTCCCCATGTCCTCGATCGCCGTTTCCCGCAACTCGATTGCGGTGCCCCTCCTTGCACTCATCATCGGTGGCTGCATCATCGCGGCGGTAACCAACGGCATCCGGACCAGCTTCGGCCTGCTCACCCTGCCGCTGACCACGGATCTCGGCCTGAGCCGCGAGTCCTGGGGCATGGCGATGGCCATCCAGAATCTCGCCTGGGGTATCGCGCAGCCGTTCGCCGGCGGCCTTGCCGACAAGTACGGCACGGCCAGGGTGGTCATCGGCGGGCTGGTGATCTACGCCGTCGGCCTCGCGCTGATGGTCATGTCCCCCGACGGCACTGCGATGAACCTGACGGCCGGTATCATCACCGGCGTCGGCATTGCCACCTCGTCGTTTTCGATCGTGATGATCGCGTTCGGCCGCAGCGTGCCGCAGGAGAAGCGTACGCTGGTGTTCGGCATTGCCACTGCGGCCTCGTCCTTCGGACAGTTCGCCTTCGCGCCGATCGGGCAAGCCTTCATCTCGAACTTCGGCTGGCAGAGCGCCCTGCTCTATGCCGGCGTGCTGCTGTTGCTCATCATCCCGCTGACCTACACGCTGCGCGGCCGCACGGAGCGCTCGCCCGGCCAGGTCGAGATGCCGTTCGGCGAGGCCATCCGGCGCGCCTGGGGTCATAGCTCCTACCGGCTGCTGGTAATCGGCTTCTTCGTCTGCGGCTTCCACATTGCCTTCATCAACGTCCACATGCCGGCCTATCTCGTGCAGTGCGGGCTCTCTCCGGAAGTCGGCAGCTGGGCCATCGCGGTGATCGGGCTGTTCAACATCGTCGGCTCGCTCCTGTCGGGTTGGCTCGGCGGACGCGTGCCCAAGCAGATGCTGCTGGCAACGATCTACTTCACCCGCGCCGTGGCCATCGCGCTGTTCGTGCTCCTGCCGGTAACCGAACTGAGCGCCTTCATCTTCGCAGGTGTGATCGGGCTCCTGTGGCTGTCGACCGTGCCGCCGACCGCCGGGCTGGTGACGCTGTTCTTCGGCGCGCGCTACATGGGCATGCTCTACGGCGTGGCGTTCTTCAGCCACCAGGTTGGCTCGTTCCTCGGCGTGTGGCTGGGAGGGTTCGTGTACGATCACACCGGCTCTTACAGCCTCGTGTGGTACCTCGGCATCCTGCTCGGCCTCGCCTCGGCGGCGATCCACCTGCCGATCAAGGAGCGCAGCGATCCGTCGTTCCAGCTGAGGCCGGCCGAATAGGCCCCTCCACTCGGTAACATTATCCTTTGGCGCATTGCCAAGGCCGGAGAGGGGGCGCATGTTGCGGCCCTTCCTGGCCGCCTCCCCGGCCTTTATGAGCTATTTCATGTCCAGTTCTGCCCACGCCACGCGGGACCTCTCCCGCGTCGAGTTCATTGCACTTGTCGCAGCATTGATGGCCCTCAACGCCCTGGCCATCGACATCATGCTCCCCGCCTTGCCCTATATGGGCGAGGCGCTCGGCATCACCCACGAGAACGAGCGTCAGCTCGTCGTTGGCGTCTACATGTTCGGCTTCGGCTTCGCGCAACTGGCCTTCGGCCCGCTGACCGACCGTTTCGGCCGGCGCGGCCCCCTGCTCGTCGGGCTCGTCATCTACCTGGTCTGTGCCTTCGCCGCGACTTTCGCACCCAACTTCGCCGTCCTGCTCGCGCTCCGCTTCGTGCAGGGCCTTGGCGCCGCCGGCACGCGGGTGATCGCGACCGCGGTGGTGCGCGACAAATTCTCGGGCCGCGCCATGGCCGAGGTCATGTCGCTGACCTTCATGGTCTTCATGGCCATTCCGATCCTCGCGCCGGGCATCGGCCAGCTGATCCTGCTCGCGGGCCCGTGGCAGTACATCTTCCTGTTCATGACCGGCCTTGCGGCGGTGTTCGCCCTCTGGGCCTTCTTCCGGCTGCCCGAAACGCTGCATCCGGAATACCGCCGGCCGCTGAGCATTGCTTCGGTGGTGGATGGCTTCCGCATCGTCGTGACCAACCGCCAGGCGCTGTTTTACGGCCTCGCCGGCACGTACCTGTTCGGCGCAATGTTCGGCTTCGTTTCGGCCAGCCAGCAGATCTTTGTCGAGATCTACGGCCTTGGGCCCTACTTCCCGGTGGCCTTCGCCGCCATGGCGGGCGCCATCGCCGTCGCGCAGTTCGTGAACTCGCGGGTGGTCCGCACCTACGGCATGCGCCGCATCAGCCACACGGCAGTCCTGATCTACTTCGTCGGCGCCGTGATCTGGCTGATCCTCGCCCTGATGGGGCCGATCCCGTTCCCGCTGTTCTTCGGCATCTTCATCGTCATCCAGTGGATGTTCGGCTGGGCCGCCTCGAACATGAACTCATTGTCGATGGAGCCGCTCGGCGCCGTCGCCGGCACGGCCGCCTCGGTGTTCGGCTTCACCCAGACGGTGGGCGGCGCGCTGATCGGCACCTTCATCGGCCAGCACTATGACGGCACGCTGATCCCCAATGCGCTCGGCTACGCTTCGATGGGCGCGCTGGTGCTGATCTGCATCCTGATCGCGGAGAAGGGCAAGCTGTTCGGCGTGAGCCCCGAATATGCCCACCAGCGCGCTGACGGCGGCGCCCACTAGGCGCCGTCACCCCTTCTTGCGCCCAACGAAGATCGTCCAGCCCAGTATGGGCCGGATGGTGCGCTGGTAGTACATCCAGTCGTCGTGGCTCTTCTTCAGCACGGCGGCGTGGTCCGGGTGGTTCGGGTGCTCGCGCGCCCAGGTGAGCGTGGCGTGGCGGTGGTGGCTCGCATAGCGCTCGAAATCCGCGTCGGACGCGCTGATCGTCGCCGAAACCTCCGCGCCGTGCCGCTCGACCACGCCGATCATGCCCACCGTATCCGGCGGCAGGATCTCGCCACGATGCACCGCCGGCTGATGCCGCAGCACCATGTCGCCCAGCACCATGATGCCGCCCGGCTTGACCACCCGCTCCATCCACTCGAGCGCTTGAGGCGGTTCGCCGATGACGAAGGAAGCGCCGAGGCACAGCACGATGTCGTAGCTCTCCGGCGCGACGTCGAACCCCTTCACCGCCGCGTTGTGGAACGTGAGCTTGCCCTTGGCCGACGCCTTCCTGCGCGCCACCTCGAGGAAGCGCGCGTTGACGTCGATGCCGACGCCATCGATGGCGTAGTGCTCGGCCCACTGCCGCATCAGCCACGCCTTGCCGCAGCCGATGTCGAGCACGCTGAGACCATCGCGGATGTCGCAATAGTCGGTCAGCAGCCGCAGCTTGCGGTCGGTGATGGGGTTCTGGATTTCGATGTCGCGTTCGGCGATCGCCCAGTAGTTCAACGGATCCACACCGCGCCTCCCCTCGACGGTAGAAGCCTCGACTATACCGTAAACACCTCGCGGCGCAGCAGATTCCAGCTGTCCTTGTCGGTGGCGACGATCAGTCCGCCGGTGCGGTGGCTGGGCAGATACGGGCTGCCGTCGAAGCGAGCGACGTAGCCACCGGCTTCCTGGCTGATCAGCGTGCCGACGAGGTGATCCCACGGCATCAGCTTGTTGTAGCAGATGAAATGCGCGTGCCCGGCCGCGAAGGTCCGGTACTCGTGGCCGGCGACCCGGTAGTTCGCGACGACCCGGACCTTGGCGAAGTTGGCGAGAACCTGCGGCTTGGTCGCTTCGGGCAGGAAGGCGATCGAGCTGTACCCGACCATCTGGCCGAGGCTCGGAGACTCCGCCACCTGCAGCTTCCACGCCGTGCCATCGGGCCGGCGCTGCCACGCGCCGCCGCCCTTCTCGGCCAGCACCCAGTCGTCGCCCATCGGATCGTAGATGATGCCGGCGACGGTCTCGCCCTTCACCACGACGGAGGCCATCGTGGCATAGAGCGGCAGGCCGGCCGCGAAGTTCGCCGTCCCGTCCACCGGATCGACGATAATGGCGAAGTCCGCCGTGTCCATGCGCTCGAGCAGGGCCGGATCGGCCGCGACGGATTCCTCGCCAACAAAGAGCGCCTCAGGCCACGCCGCAGCGACGGCAGCCTTGATCTGCCGCTCGGCCGCCTCGTCGGCCTCGGTGACGAGGTCGATGGCTTCCGTCTTGATCCGCACCTGCCCGCTGTCGAGGCGGCGGAAGCGCGTCAGCGTCTCGGTGCGCGAGGCATCGCGGAGGATTTCGGCAAGGCGGGCGATATCGAAATTGGGCATGGTCGTTCCGTACTGGCTGGTTACCAACCCATACGCGCACACCCGGCCACGCGTCTCTAGCAATTGCGTCGAACGCGACCCGGGCGCCCGACACAGATAATAAGTTCCGGCTCCTCAATATTACTGTATAGTCACTTCCGAATACTGCGGGGCGCTTGCAGGAACCTTCCGATGGCAGGATCGACGCTGTCCAAGGCAGAATTCGTGGCCATCGTAGCGGCGCTGATGATCGTCGACGCGCTTGCGATCGATATCATGCTGCCCGCCCTCCCCGACATTGGCGAGACATTTGCGATCGCCCGCGGCAACGACCGCGCATTGGTGGTCGCCGTCTTCCTCATCGGCTTCGGCCTACCCCAGCTGGTAATCGGCCCAATCGTTGATCGCGTCGGACGCCGCCGCCCCATCCTCATCGGGCTGGTCGTCTACATCGTCTGCGCGCTGGCCGGAGCTGTGGCACCGACCTTCCTGCTGCTGCTGGTTCTCCGCTTCGTCCAGGGCATAGGGGCCGCAATCGTGCGGGTAGCTCTGAACGCTGCGGTTCGCGACCGCTACAGCGGCGCGGAGATGGCCGAGGTGATGTCGCTGGTCATGTCGATCTTCCTCCTGGTCCCCATCGTGATGCCCACGGTCGGCCAGCTCATCATCCTTGCGGCCCCGTGGCAGTGGATCTTCGTCGCCATGGCAGCGATTGCCGCGGCGACCTGGCTCTGGACGTTGTTCCGCCTGCCCGAGAGCCAGAGGCCGGAGGACCGGCGCTCGCTCGACTTCGGCGTGGTGCTGGAAGGGTTCGCCATGGTGCTCCGCAACCGGCGCGCCTTCTTCTACGGCATCGCGGCCGTGTTCCTGCAGGCCGCCATCTTCGGCATGATCATCACCACCCAGCAGGTCTTCACCGAGATCTATACGTGGGGCGTCTACTACCCGATCTCCATGGTGGTGATCGGCGGCTCGGCAGCGATCACCTTCCTCGTGGCATCGCGCGTGCTCGGGCGCCTCGGCCTGCGCCGCTGCGCTCATACGGGCGCGTTGCTGATCCCGGTGCTGTTCTTCACCGCCACGCTGGTGAGCCTTGGCCCCGGCCTGCCGGACTGGGGCTACCTTCTGACCATGGCCCTACTGGCGCCGTGTATCGTGCCCGCCTTTGCCGGCAGCGGCGCGCTGGCGATGGAGCCGCTGGGCGAAGTCGCCGGAACCGCCACGGCCGTGTTCGGCACGATGCAGGTGGTGCTAGGCACGGTCATCGGCTTCATCATCACCCAGGCCTACAACGGCACCGTCCAGCCGCTGCTGATCAGCATGGGCGTGATGGGGATACTCGCCCTCGCCTGCTTCGCCATCGCCGAGAACGGACGCCTGTTCGGGCGCGATCAGGCGCCGGCGTCGGTGCCGCTCGAGGCTCTCTGAAGCCCGAGGAAGTCGAACAGCTTGGGGTCGAGCAGATGGCTCGGGTTCACGTTGCCGAGCGCACGGATCATGATGTCCTTGCGACCGGGCATGCGCTTCTCGATGTCGTCGAGCATCGCCTTCATGGCATTGCGCTCGAGGCCCTCCTGCGAACCGCAGAGATCGCAGGGAATGATCGGAAATTGCATGTGCTCGGCGAACTTCGCGAGGTCCGGCTCAGCGCAGTAGATCATCGGCCGCAGCACTTCGACATTGCCGTCGTCGTTCATCAGCCGCGGCGGCATGGCGGCGAGCTTGCCGCCATGGAACATGTTCATGAAGAACGTCTCGAGGCTGTCCTCACGGTGATGACCTAGCACCAGTGCCGAGCAGCCTTCCTCCCGCGCGATGCGGTAAAGGTTGCCGCGCCTCAGGCGTGAGCAGAGCGAGCAATAGGTCGCGCCCTGCGGCAGCTTGTCGGTGACGATCGAATAGGTGTCGCGATACTCGATGCGATGCTCGATGCCGTTGGCGGTGAGCCACTCGGGAAGGATGTGCTTGGGAAAGTTCGGCTGCCCCTGGTCGAGGTTGCACGCCAGCAGTTCCACCGGAAGCAGGCCGCGCCACTTGAGATCGAGCAGCAGAGCCAGCATGCCGTAGCTGTCCTTGCCGCCTGAGATCGCGACCAGCCAGCGCTCCCCTGCCCGCGCCATGCCGAACTTCTCGATCGCCTCGCGCATGTTGCGCACCAGCCGCTTCCGCAGCTTGTTGAACTCGACCGAACGCGGCGCATTGGCAAATAGCGGATGCGCACCGGCCAGCTCCTCGGCGTCGGCTTCAATCAGGTGGCTGGGCGCGATTTCGTTCATGGTCTCGGCAAAGGGGCGGCGGGCCCGCCGCCCCTCATATCCGAACCGCGCTTCCGGCACTAGACCGGCAAGGGGCTGTCTGCGACGACCTGGTCGGCATCGCCTCCTGCGCCATACTTGTCGAGATTGTCCTCGAACTCGTGCAGGCGCTTCCAGATCGACCGCAGCTCGGTCAGCGTCGTCCAGTTGTCGAGGATGACGGAGAACGAGGAGTCGACCCGACCATAGGCGTTTGCCACCTGCTGGTACGTGCCGAACGTGACGACACCCAGCATCATGCCCGGCCCCATCATGATCAGCGGGGTCAGCGACGTCACCTGGGCGTAGAGGATCGACCACAGGTCGAAATAGCCGTAGTGGGCGTACAACCGCGAATAGTTGATGCGCAGCCCGGTGAAGAGGTCGAACAGCGTCTCCGGGCGGGCGTAGTTTGCCTTGTCGTCCTCACCCAGCACCAGCTCCTTGCGGAAGGCGGCCTCGACCCGCTGGTTGTTGTACTCGAGTCCCGGCAGGAACCACCCGACGAACCAGGAGATCACCATTCCGCCGACGCTGACCGCGAGGGCGATCCAGACCAGCGAGCCCGGAATATCCTTGATGATGGGCAGGTTCACCTGCGAGCTGAGCGTCCACAGGATCGGCAGGAAGGCAATCAGCGTCATCACGGCGCGGAACGCCTGGATGCCCAGGCTCTCGACGATACGCGCGAAGCGGTTGGTGTCTTCCTGGATACGCTGGCTCGCGCCTTCGATTTCATGGCCCACGCCCCGCCAGCGCGGAATGTAGTTTTCGGTGATCGCCTGCCGCCACCGGAAACCATAGTGGCGGACGATGAAGTTGGTCGCCGCTCCGATGATCACGTAGGGGATGGCGATGGCGAAGAAACCCAGCGGCACCGGCACCGGAATAAAGCCCAGGAAATTGCCGGTCGTGAACTGCAGGCCAAATATGCCGTCCCAGAACTCCGACATCTCGCGACCGGCCGGGTTTTGCAGCATGTCGTAGAACCGGCCGTACCAGCCGTTGACCACGACGCTGAGTTGCACCTGCCAATAGGTCAGCGCGAGGATGACCGCGCCGACCCCATATGCCCACAAGGCCCAGCGCCTTGTTCTGAAGAAGGCTTCAATCATGAATGCACCCGACGGTTATGCTCTCGTGGCCAATCCGTCACAAAAGATTGTGGCGCGCAAGCGCCCGCCGGGCTGGGTTACCGAAAAGTTAGGTTTGGTAGGGGTTCCGGGCGGCCGGGGCCACCAGCTGCCGAGGCGTTGCGAGGCGGTCCGCTACGCCGTCACAGGCCCAGACGTTCTGCGAGGAACCCGGGCAACCCACCTTCTTCAGCCAAGGCATAGAGCAGGTTGTGCAGCACATTACCTTTGGCATTGGTGATCGCCAGCGGTTCGATCCCGAGAAAATCGGCAAGCTCCCGCGCCGCGAGGCGGTCGGCTTCGTGTTGAGCGCCATAGGCGATAGTGATGCCCCCAACACTCTCCTGCTCGGCGGCTTTGGCCAGTGCCGCAGCGGCTGCGGGCCCACCGATGTCGTGCTGGCGGGGGTCGAGCGGTGTATCACCGCCACAGACTAACGCGGACTGAAGACCCAGCCGAATGGCGATCAGCAGCGCTGGCAGACCCCCGGCACTCACCCCCAGGCTCGCGACGCGCCGGTAGGAACCAAAGTTCAGGTACCCCGGCAGCGCATCGATCAGGGCGTCCCGCGTTTCGGCAAAGCCCTCCAGTCCCTTGAAGAACGCCGTGTGAGACGGATCGCGGATGACGACAAGGTCCGCCGTTCGCGCGTCCAGTGCCTGAAGGAGCGTGGCTATCGGCATCATTAGCCGGTTGTTCGCGCCGGGCACCGCGACAATGAGGGTCTTTTCGGAAGGCGATCCGCCGTCCGTATAAAGGGTCATGCTCTGGCGCAGGTCGCGCCTGAGGAACGGCTCGGCATCCTCCTTGCCGATCAACTGCAGCAGCGCGAAAGCGTCGCCGATCCAGTCGCTCAGCGTGGTGCTCAGCTCTTCATCGGAAAAACTCCGGTCCGGGTGCAACTGGGGAACAGTGTACCCTGCAGCCGATAGCGCGTGCTCCAGTTCCACGACCTCCTGTGGAGTCGTAGTGTTGCCATAGGCGATGTTGATCTGGTTCACGCTGTTGAGCGAACGAACCATACCGAGGCGGCCGTAATACCCCTCAACCAGCAAGCGCGCTCTCCACACGCTTCACAACGCCGCCGAGGGAACCAAATGCCGGCAGTTCGGCCGGCAGGATCGAGACGCCGGCGTTCGTCTCGAGCGCGATGCAGAGCTCCATCGCGGCAAGGCTGTCGATCTCGAGCTCATCAAAGCCGATATCGCGGGTGCCGGCGACGAATTGCGCCCGGACCTGGCTGCCGCGGAAGCGGGGAACCGCCGCATAGTCGAGCGCATCGGCGACAACTTCGCGAATCTCTAGCTCGGTCACAGCTTCAACGTCTCCTGTCGAACGAGGCCGCAATCTCGCGCCTCAATATCTTTCCCTGGCTGTTCCGCGGCAATTCAGCAAGGATGATGATGCGTCGCGGCGCCCGCAGCGCCAAGTGTTCGCGCGCGTATGCCACGAGTTCCTGGTCGGTGACTAGCCTGCCTGCCCGAAGTTCCACCGCCGCCACCGGTATTTGCCCATGAATAGCCGATGCGAACGGGAGCGCCGCCGCCGCCAGTACGGCCGGATGCTGCTCAAGCACGCGTTCGATCTCGGATGGAAAGATGTTGATCCCGTTGAGATTGATCATGTCGTCGGCACGACCAAGAATCACCAGGGACCCGTCAGCGCCCAGGTGCCCGAGGTCGCCCGGCCAGTACCAGCCCTCTCGGTAGCGGCTAGCGGTCTGCTCCGCGCCATCGAAGTAGCCGGGGGCAATGCCCTCCCCGCGCATCCTGATTTGACCAGCCTCGCCCGGGGACAGGGGCAGTCCCTCTCCATCGACGATCTGAAGCTCCAGCCCGGAAACCACCTGGCCCACGGACTCCGCCGCATCGTGCTCGCCCGGCCCAGCAACGGACACCGTGCCTGACTCAGTCGACCCATAACGCACATATAGCCGGCGCGTGACGTTCTGCTCGATCCTCTCGCGAAGCGCATAGGGGACAGCAGACCCGCTCACGCGCACATCCACCTGCTCCAGACCCGGTCTCGGGGCAGCGGCGAGGTCGGCGGCCTGCATCAGCGCGAGATCGAGCGTCGTGACATGGTGCACCCGGCAGAACTCTGTGAGGTCAAAGTCGCCCTCGGCCCGGAACACGTTCGTTCCTCCCATCGCGGCGCAGTAGAGCCGGTGGCGCTTGGAGTTGTTGTGCTCGATCGAAGCCGGGCGCAGCAACCGCCCGTTGGCGTACTCGGGATTCCGCCCGGCCTGGACGAGCAGGTCGTCGCCGGTCAGCGGAACGATGTTGGAAGATCCCGTGGTACCCGAGGTGCGCAGGAATACCCCGCCTTCGGGGACATTCTCTGCCGCGGCTGCCGCATCGAGTGGCCATGTCAGGTGCGGGACACTGCTCGTCCGGGGTTCCCCCTGCTGTCCCAGAAGCACATGCGTCACGCGTGCTCGGGCCGCAATCTCCTCGCGCTCCTGCGGCGTATCGTGGGTCGCGAGCGCGATCTGCCAGGCTCCGGCAGAGATCAGCGCCAGCGACGCGATGAAGTGCTCCACCTCGTCCGCGATGCTGATGCCCGCGGTTGTGCCCGGCCCCACTCCGGCGGCCCTCAGGGCTGCGGTCTCCCGGTGCACCCTCGCGACGAGCTGTGGCCAGTCGAGCGACTTGCCTTCGGCGACGATCGCCGCGCGATCCGCTCGCCTTCCATGCTCCCGCAACCGCGCAACAAAGCCCATCGCCTGCCCCAGAGACCCAGTTCCGGCTGAGATAGCAACCGCCACCTCGCCCTGTCACGCCCACAAAAAGAAAGGGCCGCCCAGCTGGGCGGCCCATTCTCGAATTCGGCGGTCTGTCGCGCGATTAGCGCGAGTAGAATTCGACCACGAGGTTCGGTTCCATCTGGACCGGGTACGGCACGTCCGACAGAGCCGGGACGCGGACGTAGGTCGCGACCTGCTTGCCGTGATCGACTTCGACGTACTCGGGCACGTCACGCTCGGCGAGCTGGTTGGCCTCGAGGACGATACCGAGCTGCTTCGAGCGCTCGCGGATCTCGACCTTGTCGCCGACCTTGACCTGGTACGACGGAATGTTCACGCGCTTGCCGTTGACCAGGATGTGGCCGTGCGACACGAACTGGCGCGCGGCGAACACGGTCGGCACGAACTTGGCGCGGTAGACGATCGCGTCGAGACGGCTCTCGAGCAGGCCGATCAGGTTCTCGCCGGTGTCGCCCTTCACGCGGGCGGCTTCGGTGTAGAGCTTCTTGAAGGCCTTCTCGGTGACCGAGCCGTAGTAGCCCTTGAGCTTCTGCTTGGCGCGGAGCTGCAGGCCGTAGTCCGAGGTCTTGCCCTTTCGGCGCTGGCCGTGCTGGCCGGGGCCATAGGCGCGGTTGTTCAGCGGCGAGGACGGACGGCCCCACAGGTTTTCGCCAAGACGGCGGTCGATCTTGTGCTTAGACTGAATGCGCTTCGACATCGTAATCCTTTCAGAACGTCGAAAGTGATTGCGCCCTCCTCTGCCCGTCCTTGCGGAACGGACCGACAGATTCCACTGATTTAGGGAATCCCGGGTGCGCTCGAGGAGCCCTGCGGCTCGACAAGTGGGCGCGTGATAGTTGCGTGGCGGCGCGGAGTCAAGCGCCAAAGGCCGCTTTGGCTAGCCTTCGACCATCTTCCGGTCGAGCGTCCGCTGCTCGCGCAGGCCGGGGAACGTCAGGCTCCAGATCACGGCAATGGCGACGGAGCCGAGGCCACCCATGACAACCGCAGGAACCGGCCCGATCAGGTGCGCCACCGTGCCGGCGCGGAACTCGCCCAGTTCGTTGCTGGCCCCGATGAACACGGAGTTCACGGCGTTCACGCGACCGCGAACCTCTTCGGGCGTCCAGAGCTGCATGATCGTCTCGCGGATAGTGACGCTCACCATGTCGGAAGCCCCGACCAGCGCCAGGGCGATGACGCTGAGCCAGACGGTCGTAGAGAGACCGAACAGCACGGTGAAAGCACCAAACAGCCCGACGAACAGGAACAGCAGGCGACCGGCATGATCGCGGATCGGGAAGCGCGTGAGGACCAGCGCCATGATGATGGCACCAACGCCCGGCGCGGCGCGAAGGTAGCCCAGCTCGGCCGGCCCGGCGTGGAGGATGTCCTTGGCATAGACCGGCAGCAGCGCCACCGCGCCGCCCATCAGCACGGCGAACATGTCGAGCGAGATGGCGCCCAGCACCACCTTGTTCGAGAAGATGTAGCGGAAGCCCGCCAGCATGGTCGAAAGGCTCGTCGCCTGGTGCGACTCGCGCTTGGGCGGCTTTGAGATCATCAGCACCGACACCATCGCGAGGACGAGCAGCACCGCCCCGGTCCCGAAGGCGACCGAGGGCGAGATGCCGTACAGCAGCCCGCCCGTCGCCGGGCCCATGATCGCGGCGAACTGCCAGGCCGAAGCGTTGACCGTGATCGCGTTGGAGAGCGCCTGGGGCGGCACGAGGTTGGGCGCCAGCGACTGTGCCGCCGGGCCCCAGAACGCACGAGCCGTGCCCAGCACGATCAGGATAAGGAAGATCGGCCAGACTTCGTGCGCCTGCGCATTGACGAACGCGAGGAACCCGAGCGCGCAGAGGAACTCGACCGAGAGGCACACCGCCATGATGGCCCGGCGGTTGAACCGGTCGGCGGCGAGTCCGGTGACGAGGATCAGCAGCAGCGAAGGCAGGAACAGGCAAAGCCCGACCAGCCCGAGCAGGAACGGCTCGCCGGTGACATCGTAGATCTGCCAGGCGATCGAGACCGACATGATCTGCACGCCGAAGCTGACCAGCAGCGTCGTCGCCCAGAAGAATCGGAAGTTGCGGTAGGTGAAGGCGAGCTTGGACGGCTCGGTCGAGGCGGGTGCGTTCATGGCGACGCCATGTCGCACGCCCGGTGGCTGGCGGTCAAAGCCTACTTCGGTCGGGCGCCTGCGAAGATCGCCGTACGCGCCTAGTCCTTCTTCGCCAGCCGCCCCTGCCTCAGATGCGCGCGGTCGATGGACGAAATCACCCCGCGAAGCGTGCGGATTTCCTGGGTCGAGAGATTGGCGCGGGTAAAGGCGTTCCTGAGGTTGTCCACCATCGTCGGGCGCTTGTCCTCGGTCTTGAAGAAGCCGGTCGCGTCCAGCGTCCGCTCGAGATGGAGAAAGAGACCCACCAGCTCTTCGCGCGGCGCTACCGGATCGAGCCCGCCTTCGAACGGCAGCACTTCGCCCTTGTCGAACTGCCGGCGCCACTCGTAGGCCATCAGCAGCACCGCCTGGGCGATATTGAGCGAAGCAAACGCCGCCTCGACCGGGAAGGTGACGATCGCGTCGGACAGCGCAACTTCCTCGTTGTAGAGCCCCCACCGCTCGCGCCCGAACAGCAGCCCGGCCTTGGCGCCGCCGGCGATATGCGAGATCAGCCGCTGCGCGCCCTCCTCAGGCCCATAGACGATCTTCTGCATGTCGCGACGACGCGCTGTGGTGGCAAACACCATCGAGAGGTCCGCGACCGCTTCCTCGACAGTGGCGAAGACCCGGACCTTCTCGATGACATGATCCGCCCGCGATGCCGCGGCGATGGCGCGCTCGTTCGGCCAGCCGTCGCGTGGATTGACGAGGCGCAGGTCCCACAGCCCGAAATTGGCCATGGCCCGCGCCGTGGTGCCGACGTTCTCGCCCAATTGCGGTTCGCACAGGATGATCGCCGGGCTCGGCCGGAATTCGAACACCTGTGATTTGTCGGTCCCGGCCATGTGCCAGCGCCTTTCGCGAAGTGAGTCGGAAGCTGCTAAGGCTCTCGAACCCTCACCCGGTTCCGCCCTTCGCGCTTGGCCTCATACATCGCGATGTCGGCGAGCGAAACCATTTCGCTGAGGTTCGGTCCAGCGCGGTCCCTGAATGCCACCCCCACACTGATGGTGACACGCAGCACCGCGCCGCTTTCGACCACCACTGCCAGCTTCTCGACGGCAGCGCGTGCCCGCTCCGCCACGGCGGTGGCCTCGCGCGCCAACATATGCGGCAGGACCAGCGCGAATTCCTCACCGCCAAGCCGCCCGAACAGGTCGTCCTGCCGGATCGCAAGGCGCATGGCCGCGGCGACGGCAGTCAACACGCGGTCACCCGACAGGTGCCCATGCATGTCGTTGACAGCCTTGAAGTGATCGACGTCCACGACCAGCACGGCCACCGGGGCACGCTCCAGCGCGAGATCGTGCATCAGCGCCTCACCCGACTCGAGGAAGGCGGACCGGTTGAGCGCACCAGTCAGCTGGTCGTAGCGCGCCAGCCTCTCCAGATGCTCGACGTGCCGGCGACGGTCCGCATTCACGCTCGCGATCACCACCGGCCCCAGTGCCACCAGCGCAACGCCAAGATGCGTCGCCGTGATGCCGCTGAAGTCCGCGCCGAGGTCGTACAGGCCGAGCTTCAGTCCAAGCATCGCGAGGCCGGAATAGAGCATGACCAGGATCGCGGTCGCGGAGATAGGCAGCGCCAATGCGCACCAGATGAGCGCCGGAACCGGAAAGACGATGGCGATCGGGTGGCTTGTCATCAACGACAGGGCCAGGGCGAAGCCGACGGCGAGGACCGGTAGCGTCGCCTCGCGGATCGATTGCATGCGTGGCCGGCGAAACCACATGCTCGGCGGCGGCACGGTGAGCATGACGGGCAGCAGAGCAAGATAGTTGACCAGCTCCGACGCGAACCAGCTCATCAGGCCATCTATGTAACTCAGTTGGGTGATGCCCGAGAGCGCCACCCCGCCAACCAGCCCCGCCAGCCCCGATGCAGCTCCCGCCATCACCAGCAGCGAGATCACACCTTGAGGCCGCGACAGGGTCCGGTCCACCGGCTCGAGCGCCCCGAACAGCGCGGTGAAGGTAAGAGCTCCGGCAAGATTGGCAGTGGTGAGCAGCAGTGCGCTGAATATCGCGTCCCCGCAGGCGAGCGCCGCGGCGACATAGCCCACCACCGCGGCTATCACCACGGGAACCGTCCGAAGGCGCGGCTCGCGAACCAGCAACCCTGCCAGCAGCGCATTGGCCGGCCAGAAGGCCGCGAGGAACCCGGTCGGCCGTGAAAATGTCCCCAGCAGCGCCGCCACGAAGACGGCAAGCAGGACGAGAATGGCGTCACGCGGAATGAGGTGAGGAGCTTCGGGATATTTCCCTGACTGCGGCGAGCAGTGGGATCGAGCTGCATAGAGGGGCCCCAAAATACGTCCGATGTCGCATCGGCCGAAATGAGAGACCCCCTCGATCTCGCATCGCTCTCGCACGATGTCGCTTACGGGGACACTAAAGCACACTCGGAAAGCCGGGTAAGCCTCGCCGCATGCCAGTCATGCGATTTTCGCTACTCGACCAGGTAAAGGCCCGAACTTAATCTAGCGCGCGCGTGAGGTCAGGCGACCATGTTGCGGCGCAATTCCTTCACCTTGCTTCCCCGCAGCCATTCGCGATCGAGAATGGCGAAGTGAAGTTCTTCGTCCCACTCGCCTTGGAACAATGCGTGCTCGCGATAATGCGCCTCGAGACGCAGGCCGAGATTGCGCAGGAGGTTGGCCGACGCGACGTTCCGGGCCGCGCAGCGGGCAAAGATCCGATGCAGACCATAGCGCTCGAAGCCGATGTCCAGCATCTCGCGCGCCGCTTCGCGGGCAAAACCCTTCCGGCGCTGCTCCGGGCTGGTGATGAAGCGGAGCTCGGCCTGCCCGGCCGTCGCATCGGTCCATCGCAGGGACACCTGCCCGACAAGTGAACTGTCCTCCCTGAGGACCATGGCAAAGATCAACGCATCGCCGGGCCGCTGCAGGTGGTGCTGCTGCGCCATGGCATCGATTGCCGCCTTGACCTCGACCCGGTCGCGCGCCTTCCACTCGAGATAGCGCTGTACCTCCGGCAGGGCGTGGTAGCCCATCACGGCATCGAGGTCCGACTTCTGAAACGGACGAAGTATGAGTCTCTTGGTCTCAATGGGAAAATCTTGAACGATCATTTCCGCTCCTCCCCTTAGGTCAATATGGGGTGGGAACGTCGCCGCCGAAGGGCAGTTCCTGCCGGCGCCGTGGAATAAATTGCCAGCCTGAGGGCGCCTTCCGGAACGTGAGGAAACGGCTCGCGCTCAGGCCCTTGCCCCGCCTCGCCATTCGTGTTCGAGGATCGCGTAAACCAGCTCTTCGTCCCACGCGCCCTTGACGAAGATGTGTTCGCGAAAGTGCGCTTCGCGTCGCATGCCGAGCCGCTCCATCACCCGCCACGAGGCATCGTTGGCCGCTGCGCAGCGCGCGTAGATACGATGCAGCCCCGCACCGCCGAACCCGAGCGCGAGAAGGGCCCGTGCCGCCTCCGTCGCATAGCCCTTGCCGTGATGGTCGGGGTGGAAGATGTAGCCGACCTCGCCCTGCCGGTTGCCGGCATCCCGCAGGATCAGCGACACCTCGCCGATCAGCGCGTGCGTCGCCTGGAGCTCGACGGCAAGGAATATCTTCGATCCCTCCCCGTCCAGCGCCTCGTGTCCCACCCGTGCCTGCAACGCCTCGGCGACGCTCTCGTGGGTCATCGGCCCGTCGAACAGATAGCGGGCGACATCCTCGCGCCGGCGATAGGCATACACGGCATCGACATCGCCGCGCGTGAACGGACGCAGCCGAAGCCGCGACGTCTCGATGGGAAATTCCGGTGCAAATGCCATGCTTTGTCGTAGAGGCGGCCGCCGCTGCGATCAAGCTTGCGCGTCACCGTTGCCTGTAGTCAGCTTGGCCATGGCCACCCCACCCAAACCGGAGATCGACGCAACCGCGGCGTGTGCCTGCGGGCAGGTCACGGTCCGTGTCGCCGGACGGGTGCGCTCGATGTTCCTCTGCTCATGCGAGGACTGCCAGCGCTCGACCGGAACAGGGCACTCTACCGTCGCCCTCGTCGCCATAGGTGACCTTACGGTTACCGGAGAGCCCCGCAGCTTTGCCCGTCCCGCCCACTCCGGGGCGACGCTGACACGCTGGTTCTGCCCATCATGCGGCACGCCCCTCTATGCCCGCTCGAGCCGCGCCGAGGGGCTGGCGATGCTCCCCGTCGGTCTCTTCGGCGCAGCGGCAGGATGGTTCGCCCCGAACCAGCTGATCTTTGCGCGCAGCCATCACGACTGGGACGTCGTCGACGACCACCTGCCCCGGCACGCGACCTACCGCGACGAGGAGGCCACCTGATGTCGGCACAATCCGATGCTCTCGCGACCCGCCTGCGCCCGCTGCTCGCTACCCGCCCGCTGGTCGAAAAGAAGATGTTCGGCGGCATTGGCTTCATGCTCAACGGCAACATGGCTATCGGCACGACGGCGAAGGAGGAACTGCTGGTTCGCATCGACCCTCAAAAGCAGGCCGAAGCCCTGGCGCGGCCCGGTGCCTACCAGATGCACATGGGCAGTCGCCCGATGACCGGCTTCATCGCGGTGACCACCGACCATCTTGATGATCCATCACTCGCCGACTGGATCGCCTATTCGCTCGGCTACGCGGAGACCCTGCCCCCAAAATGATGAAGTCCGAGACCATGACCCACCTCGCGGAACGCGTCCGCATGCTGGTGGGCGACGATCCGCGCGTCACTGAGAAGTACATGTTCGGCGGCCTGACCTTCCTGCTCAACGGCCACATCTTCGTCGGCTGCAAGAAGGATGGCGGCATCCTGATTTCCGTCGGCAAGGACAATCACGAGGCGGCCAAGGCCCGGCCGGGCACCACCGAGATGGTGCATGGCGGCCGGGTGATGTCGGGCTTCTTCTGGATCGACGGCGACGCCATCGAGGACGACGAGGCGCTGGAGGACTGGCTCCGATTTGCCGAAGCCGCCGTCGCCCAGCGCCCGCTCAAGGTGGAAAAGCCGAAGAAGCCTAGATCGCCGAAAACTCCCAAGGGCAGTCCCTAGACGGCCGAGAACACCAGAGACGCGTTGACGCCGCCGAAGCCGAAGGCATTCGACAGCGCGTGGCGCACTATCTTCTGCTTGGCCACTTTCGGCACGAGGTCGAAGCGCTCGCCCACGTCGGGATGATCGAGATTGCGCGTCGGCGGCACGATGCCGTTGCGGATCGCCAGCACAGAGAACACCGCCTCGATGGCGCCGGCCGCCCCCATCAGGTGTCCCGTCGCCGACTTGGTCGACGAGATCGCGAGGTCCTTGCCGCGATTGGCGAATACCGCGCCGATCCCGGCCAGTTCCGCCGCGTCGCCGACGCTGGTCGAGGTCGAGTGGGCGTTGATGTAGTCGATCTCGCCCGGCGAGACGCCCGCCATCTTCAGCGCGTTCCGCATCGCCACTTGGGCGCCCGCACCCGTCGGCTCGCCAGCGGTAAGGTGATAGGCGTCGGCCGACGTCCCGTAACCGGCAAGTATCGCGAGCGGTGTGGCGCCGCGCGCCTCGGCATGGCTCAGCCGCTCGATCACCAGCACCGCCGCCCCTTCGGCCAGCACGAACCCGTCGCGCTTGCGGTCGAACGGACGCGACGCCGCCTGCGGGTCATCATTGAACGCCGTGGCCAGCGCCCGTGCCGCGCCGAACCCGCCAACCGAGATCGGATCGACTGAGCCCTCGGCCCCGCCAACCACCGCGACATCGGCCTCGCCGGTGAGAATCAGCCGCATGCCGTCGCCGATCGCCTGTCCGGAGGCCGCGCAAGCCGTCACCGGCGCACCGATCGGTCCCTTGAAGCCATACTTGATCGAGATCCAGCCCGCCGCGAGGTTGGCGAGAAAACTCGGCACCGTGAACGGCGACAGCCGCCGCGGCCCCTTCTCGATGATCGTTTCCACCGCCTCGGCCATCACGGGGGAGCCGCCGACACCGGTGCCGATGATCGTCGCGGTCGCCGCCTGCTCTTCCTCGGTCTTCGGGAACCAGTTCGCCTGCTTCAGCGCCTCCTGCGCGGCAACGAGGCCGTACTGGATGAAGAGGTCCATCTTCTTGATATCCTTGGGGTCGATTGCCACCAGCGGGTCAAAGCCCTCTGGATCGGTCTCCTTGGTCGGCACCAATCCGGCGATCTTGGCGGAGAAGTTGCTGACGTCGAAGCGCGTGTTCTTCACGATGCCGCTCTTGCCCGCGATCAGGCGCGACCAGGTCGTCTCGACGCCCGTGCCCAGCGGGCTCACCACGCCCATGCCGGTGACGACGATGGGATCGCTCTGGGTGCTCATGTCATGCTCCTCGTGTAGATACACGGTTGCGGCGGTCCAATGGGCCGCCAGGGTACGAACTCAGATGGCGGCGAGCCGCCTCAGGGTGCTGAGAGTTGCGTCGAAACCTTCGCCGCCGAGCTCCTCGCGGATTTCGGCCTGCGCCTTGCGCCAGTACGGCAACAACTGCTCGACCAGCGCCTCGCCCTTCTCGGTGAGGCTGCAGATGCGGCCATTCCCGTGCTCGGCAGGACGGGACCGGATCAGGCCCATCTTCTCCAGCCGGTCGAGATTGCGCGTCAGCGTCGTGCGCTCGAAGCCGCGGGCCTCGGCCAGGTCGCTCACCGTCTGCGGGCCGGACGCGACGATCACCCCCATCAGCGAGAACTGCGTCGCGGTGATCCCGAACTTGCGTGCATAGGCGTCGTAGCGCCGGGTGATCGCCCGGGCGGCCATACGGGTGTTGGTCACCATGCATTGGCTGAAGTCGTCTCGCATGGGCCGATAGATAGTGTGTATATGCACGGTGTCAACGGTGGATGGCGCATGTCCACCCGATTGCGCGGCGGCGGCGGTTCGCACATATTCCCGAAATTCCGAGTGGGAGTGTGCCGTGCGGGTCTCGATCCTGTCCCTGATCCTTGCCGTGGCGATGCCGGTGACGGCAGCGCTTTCCCAAGATGCCCCGCCGCCTCCGCCCGGCCCGGACGCCGCTGTGCGAACGGTCAAGGGCGCCTGGAGCAACTTCGAGGAACAAGGCACGCCCGCCGCCGGCATCTTCGATGCGGAGGCTTCGCTCGCGTTCCTCTGCTTCCCCGATGTCGGCTTCGCGCTTATCTACCGGGCCAGCGCGCCGTTCCCTGACAACATCCGCCAGGCCCAGAACGTGCATATCCTTTTCGGCGAGTTGCATGACCCCAAGAGCGGCAAGGGCGGATCCATCGTCGAGGGCATAGTCGACCCGCCCATCGACGACAGGACCATGCTCATTTCCGGCGAGGGCGTGGACAAGATGCTCGGCGTTGCCGAGGCCGCCAACTTCGACGTCCGCATGGCGATCATCGATGGCGACAGCGTCGCGCGTGCCGACAATTTTGTCACCAAGGGCTCCACCACGGCCGTCCGCCAGCTCAAGCAGACCTGCGGCAAGGGCTGATCAGTCGATCCATCGCCGCCCCCGCTTCCGCTCGGGCAATTTCATGCTATTAGCCCGGCATCGATCCATTCGCTGCCCGAGGAGCTTGAAGCATGGCCAAGATCAAAGTTGCCAACCCCGTCGTCGATCTCGACGGCGATGAGATGACCCGCATCATCTGGCAGGCGATCAAGGACAAGCTGATCACGCCCTACCTCGATCTCGACATCGAGTATTACGACCTCTCGGTGCAGAACCGCGACGCCACCAACGACCAGGTGACCGTCGACGCCGCCAACGCCATCAAGAAGCACGGCGTCGGCATCAAGTGCGCCACCATCACGCCCGACGAGGCGCGCGTCGAAGAGTTCGGCCTCAAGAAGATGTGGAAGTCGCCCAACGGCACCATCCGCAACATCCTCGGCGGCGTGATCTTCCGCGAGCCGATTATCATGTCGAACGTGCCGCGCCTCGTGCCGGGCTGGACCCAGCCGATCATCGTCGGCCGCCACGCCTTCGGCGACCAGTACCGCGCCACCGACTTCAAGTTCCCCGGCAAGGGCAAGCTGACGATGAAGTTCGTCGGCGATGACGGCACCGTGCAGGAATACGACGTGTTCGACGCCCCCTCGGCCGGCGTCGCCATGGGCATGTACAACCTCGACGACTCGATCGCCGATTTCGCCCACGCCTCGTTCAACTACGCGATCAACCGCAAGGTCCCGTGCTACCTGTCGACCAAGAACACCATCCTCAAGGCCTATGACGGGCGCTTCAAGGACATCTTCCAGGAGATCTTCGACCGCGACTACAAGGCGAAGTTCGACGAGCTGAAGATCTGGTACGAACACCGCCTGATCGACGACATGGTCGCCTCGGCCCTGAAGTGGTCCGGCGGCTACGTCTGGGCCTGCAAGAACTACGACGGCGACGTGCAGTCGGATATCGTGGCCCAGGGTTTTGGTTCGCTCGGCCTGATGACCTCGGTGCTGATGACGCCCGATGGCAAGATCGTCGAAGCCGAAGCCGCGCACGGCACGGTGACGCGCCACTACCGCCAGCACCAGCAGGGCAAGGAGACCTCGACCAACTCCATCGCCTCCATCTTTGCCTGGACCCGCGGCCTCGCCCACCGTGCCAAGCTCGACAACAACGCGGAACTGGCGAAGTTCTCCGAAACGCTCGAAAAGGTCTGCATCGACACCGTCGAGTCCGGCCTGATGACCAAGGATCTTGCCCTGCTCGTCGGCCCGGACCAGAAGTGGCTCTCGACGCTCGGCTTCCTCGACGCCATCGACGCCAACCTCAAGAAGGCCATGGCTGCCTGATCGGGCAACGGTCCCGGTGCAGTCGCCCATCGTCGTCTGCGCCGTGGCAGATGCAGGCTATCTGCCGCTGACACTCGTGGTCGCGAGATCCATCGCGGCCACCACGACCACCGGCCGGCCGGTGATGTTCTATGTCGTCTACGACGGTCCCGACAGCGCCATGACCGAGCGGGTTGGGCGCTGGCGCGATCCGGTCGTCAGCATCCGCCTCGTCCGCCACGCAAATCCGTGGGCCGACGTTGGCAGGATCGGCCGCTTCCCGCCATCGACCCTGCACCGCGCCGCCATTGCCGAGCTGCTGGCGCAACACGACCGCGCCATCTACCTGGACCTCGATCTCGTCGTGAACGCCGATCTCTCGGCGCTCTTCGATGCCGACCTCGACGGCAATGCCATCGGCGCCGTGGTCGACCTCCCGTTCGTCGACAGCCTGCTGCGAGACACCGATCGCGCAAGGAGCACGCGGGCCTACCTTCCCGAGGTCCTCGGCCTCGATACGCCGGAGCGCGTCTCGCGGTATGTGCAGGGCGGAGTCGCCCTGCTGGATCTCGACCAATTGCGCCGCATCCGCTTCGCCCAGCGCTTTGGTGACTTCGTGCGCGAGCACCGGGATCGGCTCATCTACGCGGACCAGTGTGCGCTCAACGCGATCCTGCGCGACGATATCGCGCTGCTTCCGCCCACCTGGAACGTCATGGCCACATCCCTTCGGCCCGGAATCATCGAGAACGCTCCGGAGGGCGTCCGCGCGGCCTATGTCGAACAGCGCGCCGCGCCGGGGATCGTGCATTTCGGCGGACCGAAGCCATGGAGCAGCGGGACCATCCCGCTCGGACATCTGTGGTGGCGCTATGCGTTCCAGACCGGCATCTGGCCAGCCTACATTGTCAGTTGGCTGGCCGGCCTCGGGATCATCAATCCGGCGGGCATCAGGCGGTGGAAGGCCCGGATGGCCAAGCGCCGCCGAACCGCCTGACCTCCCGAGCGCGGAAGTCCGCAGCAACGCCCACATTGCGTTGATCTGTCCGATCAGCGCGGGCTAGAACTTCAGCATTGCAGTCCCCCGCGACATCCCTCCGGGGCCAGGTGAGTTGCTTCCGTGCCCCGCGACATCCACATCGTCTTCAAGACGCATCTCGACATCGGCTTTACCGACCACGCCGCCAAGGTGCGCGCGCAGTACCACGAGCGCTTCATCCCGCAGGCGATCGAAACCGGCGAGCATTTCTTCGCCGAGAACCCGGACGAGCCGAAATTCGTCTGGACCACCGGAGCGTGGCTGATCTGGGACCACCTCAACTCCCAGTCGCCCGAACGGGTCGCGCGCCTCGAGCGGGCCATCGAGCGCGGGCTGATCCGCTGGCACGCCCTGCCCTACACCACGCATACCGAGCTCATGTCGCCTGCCCTGTTCCGCGCCGGGCTCAGTTACTCGCAGGAACTGGACCGGCGCTTCGGCATGAAGACCATCGCCGCCAAGATGACCGACGTTCCCGGTCACACGCTCGGCATGGTGCCGCTCATGGCGGCCGCGGGTGTCAAATTCCTGCATCTCGGCGTGAATGCCGCCTCGCAGGTGCCGGAAGTGCCCGATGTGTTCCGCTGGCGTGCGCCCGATGGCTCGGAAATCGTCGTCATGTATCAGGCCTCCTACGGCGAGACCCACGTGCCGGCCGGCTTCGAGTCCGGGCTGAGCTTTGCCCACACCAATGACAACATGGGCCCGCAAAGCGTGCCGCAGACCGTCGAGGCCTACCGGCATATCCAGAAGCACAATCCCGGTGTGCGCCTGCACGCTTCGACGCTCGAGGCCTACGGCGAGATGCTGTGGGACCGGCGCGACGAGTTCCCTGTGGTGGATATCGAGACCGGCGACAGCTGGATCCACGGCATCGCCTCGGACCCCGACCGGGTCAGCCGCTTCCTCGCCCTGCAACGGCTCTACGATGGGTTCGAGCGCGAGGGATTATCCGAGCGGCGCCTCGCCTTCGGCCGCGCACTGGGCATGATCGCCGAGCACACCTGGGGCGTCGACATCAAATCCTACCTCCGCGACGAGGAAACCTGGGACCGCCCGGCATTCGAAGCCGCGCGGACCACGGACTACCGCTTCCAGCTCTCCGAAGCCTCGTGGGTCGAGCAGAGCGCCTATCTCGATGAAGCCCTCGGCCACCTCGACGCCGATGATCGCAACCGCGCCACCGCCGCGCTGGCGAAGAACGAGGGCAGCGACCTAGCCGGCTGGTCCGTCGAAACGGACGCCGTCACCGGCGACATCGTCGCCATCACCAGCCCCGCCGGGATGGAGGTCCGCGGCGAGCCCACGCTGCTCGGCTACCGCTACGAGAGCTACGACGCGGCAGACGTTCGCGGCTGGGTGGACACCTATCTCTCCAACCGTCACGAATGGGCACTCTTCGATTTCGGCAAACCCGGCATCGAAAGCGCGACCGCCGCCCAGTCCCGCAGCTTTGCACCGCAAGCGTCGGGAGATGGGCTGTCGCTCGATCCAGCGGCGCATGCACAGCTGGGCGCCCCCGCCGGCATCGCCTATCGCTTCCGGGCGCTCGGCGCCGACCGGCTCGAGATCTCGGTGATCCTTCGCGACAAGCCGACGAACCGCATGCCGGAGGCTAGTTTCGTGACCTTCACGCCCACCGGCGTCGCCGCGTGGGAGTTTGAGAAGCTGGGCCTCTGGCAGCCCGGCGACCGCACAGCCCGCAACGGCGGCGGAGCGCTGCAAGCCGTGTCCGCCATCCGCTCGGGCCGCATCCACCTCGCGCCCCTGGACACGCCGCTGGTGGGGCCGATCGATCGCCCGTTCATGCGCTACGACAAGGCGCCGCCCGTCTTCGACAACGGGCTGCGCTTCAACCTCCACAACAACAAGTGGGGCACCAACTTCGCCATGTGGTGGGGCGCGGACGAGTTCGTTGCCCGCTTCGTCCTCACCCTCGCCGGCTAGGGCTAGGCCGGCCGGAACCGCCGCCGATAGTCGCGCGGTGTCATCCCCTTCAGAGCCTTGAACTGCCGGTTGAAGTTGGCGAGCGCGGCGTATCCGACTGCATCGGCAACATGCGCGACCGGCTGGTCGGTACCCGAGAGGCGGGCGCAGGCGTCGCCGATCCGCATCCGGATCAGGTAGTCCGACACCGTGGTCCCGGTGTGCTTCACGAACATCCGGTGCAGCCCCGAAAGGCTCAGCGCGCCAACCTCGGCCAGTTCCTCGAGTGGCAGCGCGCGGGCATAGTGCATGTGGATGTGCAGCAGCACCCGATCGATGCGCTCGCGGCTCTCGCCGGCCTTGAGGCCATCGACTGCGTGGCTCGAGAGCGCCGTGGCCACCCCGTCGCGCGCCAGCTGGTCCAGCACAGTCATCAGGCCAAGCAACCGGGCTGCCGGCGCCGCCGGGAACAGCTCCTCGAACTGCGCCCGGACTTCCCTCACCGCCTCCGGTGAAAAGCTCAACCCGTTGCGCGCCCTGGCCAGCAGCGCCGCGACGGCACCGAGTTCGACGAACCCGTCCGTGACCTTGCGCGCCCAATCCGGGTGAAACCACATCACCAACGCCACATGCGGCGCCCCGGACTCGACCTTCTCCCGCGACGCCCAGGTGTGCGGCAGGTTCGGCCCCACCAGCACGAGGTCGCCGTCGCCATATTCGCCGACATGGTCGCCGACGAAGCGCTGGCCGACGGAGTTGAGCGTTAGTGTCAGTTCGAACTCAGGATGATGGTGCCACTGGAACGGTATCGCGTCGTCGAGCCGCCGGTTGAGGATGGCCAGCGACGATTCCGCGGTGAACGGCAGCTTTTCGAGAAACGGCCGCATCCGGCCTCCACTTCATCGATCACGCCAGAATAGTACCAGCACTCGCCAGCCGCCGACAACTCGCCGGCCACGGCGCCGGTATTCTCATCCCATCGCCTCAGAGGAGGAGCACGGAGAGCATCATGAGCATGGCCGCAGCAATGAAGCGGGACAGTCACCCGACCACATCGGCTACCACGCAGCTCAAGGATATCCAGAAGACTTTGCCGCTGCGCGTGCTGTCGAAGGACGACTGGCAGCACTGGATCACGAAGGGCTACGTGATTGTCCGTCAGGCGGTGCCTGCAGCCAATGTCGAGCGACTTGTGGAAGTGCTCTGGCGTTTTGACGAGAAGGATCCGAACGACCAGTCGACCTGGTACGCGCCGCAGCGCCGTGATCACATCATGAAGGAGCTGAACGGCACCGGCATGCTGGAGATCTACAATCACCAGGCGCTCTGGGACAACCGGATGGAAAAGCGCGTCTACGATGCGTTCGTCGACATCTGGGACCGCGAGGACCTGTGGGTCACCATCGACCGGGCCAACCTCAACCCGCCCAAGAAGGTGAAGGGGAACCCCAACGGCTTCATCCACTGGGACGTCGACACGTCCATCCAGCCGCCCCCGATCGGCGTGCAGGCCGTGCTCAGCCTCAAGAAGCAGGACGGCGATGTCGGCGGCTTCCAGAGCGTGCCGTACCTCTTCGAGCACTTCGACGAGTGGGTGAAGACCCAGCCGGCCGATCGCGACCCGATGCATCCCGACATGACCGGCCTTTCGACGGTGAATGTGGATCTCGAACCGGGCGACCTGATGATCTTCAACTCGCTCCTCGCCCACGGCGTCCGCCCCAACCACTCGGACAACCGCGTGCGCATGGCGCAGTACATTTCCATGCATCCGGCCGAGTGGGACAACACCGCCGAACGGATGGAGCGCATCCGGCTCTGGCGCGACCTCGATCATCCCAAGCGCGATGCCTTCCCCGGCGATCCGCGCGAATGGGAAAAGCACAACGCCACGACCGCCAAGCTGACCCCACTAGGCGAGAAACTGCTCGGCCTCTCCCGCTGGTGATTGTTGGGGCGCGGCATCCGGATGGATTGCCGCGCCCAAAATGCTCGGGCCGCACCCAAGGAGCCTTGCCCGCCGAGCGTCAAACCTCCTAGAATTTCCAAAGAATTCGAGGGGGACTCCGTATGCGCCTGTTGACGATCGCGATCGGCTTTCTGTCGGTCGCCGTACTTCCTGCCACGCCGGCTGCCGCTGCCGAGATATCCATCATCTCAATGCAGTATTCGGCGACCCATCCGGTTCCCCACCTCCACTACGAAGGCGACACGGCGAACGGCGACGTCGCCGCGCTTGAAGGCCTCTACAACAGCTTCGTCAATTGCCGCGAAAGCTGCAGCGGGCCCGACGGCATGCCGACCGCGGTTCTCACCATGAACGGGCCCGGCGGCAGCTATCTCGAAGGTCTCACCCTCGCGGATTTCCTGCGGCAGCACCACATCGCCACCGTCGTCGAGCGCGGCGCCTATTGCTACTCCGCCTGCGCGTTCGCCTTTCTCGGCGGCTCGGCCTGGTCCAGCCAGGAGGGCATGGGCACCTATGTCGACCGCATGATCGAGCCCGGCTCCACAGTCGGTTTCCACGCGCCCTATGCCGACGAGGAGTCGTTCCGCGCTGCGGTCGAGGAGACTGGCGGCATGGCCGCACAGGGCCAGACCCGCGACGCGCTGTCGATCATGGTCAAGGAACTGGTGAAGTGGAACGTCGACCCGGAGGTCATCTTCAAGATGGTCGGCATGGGTCCCGACGAATCCTATGACCTGAAGACGGCCGAGGACCTGTACCTCGCCCGGGTCGCCCTGCCCCCGACGCGGACCTCCGGCTGGGTGACCGACACCGCCAGCGCCGTGCGCAACGCGTGCATGCGCCTGCTCGCCATCGACGAGCGTGGCGACCCCGCCGACATGTACTGGCGCTTCCTCTCCGAATACACCGAGAACATCGGCAAGGCCGAGTATGGCGGTTCCCTCAGCGGCTACCTCCTCGGCGATCGCCTGCTCGATATCGGCAACTGCTCGGTTACCGAAAACTCCCTCGCGACCGACGGCGACTATGAGATCGCGCTCTACTTCACGCCGGGCATCGACGGCTACAACGGTGCAGCTACGGGGCTGTTCAACCGGCAGAAGGGCTGGTCCACCGCCGGCCAGGGCCGGAACCCGGTCAAGCGCACGCTCGTCAAGGGTCCGCTCAACAGCTACTTCCTGCCGCTCGACCAGGACATCGACAGCCTCGACCTGCCTGCCGAAGCCGATATCGACGCCAACCGCTTCAACGTTGCCGTGCCACCGCTGCTGCCGGTGATGCCGGCCGATTTCGTTCTCGACGCCACCAACCCGGCGACGCGCATCTCGCATCTCGACAACGTCTTTGTGTTCGAACGTGTCGGCCCGCGCAGCCTGTTCGAGAGCGCCCGCGACAAATCGAAACTCGGCCGCACCTTCACCAACGACACCGAGAACGAAGTCAGCTTCGTCCGCTCCGGTACCTACGACGACACCGGCATCAGCTTCAGCTGGTACGGCATGCTCGACGGTGACAACGCGCTCGTCGTCGAGGCCATCGTGCTGCCGGCCGACGGCACTGCCGCCGCAACCGATGCCGACATCGCGACCCTGATGCGCGTCGGCTGCGAGTTCGACTTCAACGGAATGAAGCTCGGCTGCGACTAGCCCGCCTCACTGGAGCCACGATGGCGGGGAAGCGTCCCCGCCATATTGAGGGCGCCTCATGTTGAAGAAGATTCTCCTCGGCCTCGTGGCCTTAGCCGCGATCGTCTACGTCTGGAACGCCTCCTGGCGCGTGGCACCGCCCGAGGGCACGGCGGAGATCATCGCCCATCGCGGCGTGCACCAGACCTTCAGCCGCGAGCGCCTCGAGAACGACACCTGCACCGCCGAGCGGATGGATCCGCCAACCCACGCCTACCTCGAGAACACCCTGCCCTCGATGGGCGCCGCTTTCGCCGCCGGGGCCGACATCGTCGAGCTCGACGTCCATCCGACCACCGACGGCCAGTTCGCCGTGCTGCACGACTGGACCATCGATTGCCGCACCGAGGGCACCGGCGAGACCCGCAGCCACGACTTGGCCTACCTGAAGACGCTCGACATCGGCTACGGCTACACCGCCGACAACGGCGCGACCTATCCCTTCCGGGGCAAAGGCACCGGCCTGATGCCCGAGTTGAAGGAAGTGCTGGCCGCCTATCCCGACAGGCAGTTCCTCATCAACTTCAAGAGCCGCGAGGCCCGCGAAGGTGACATGCTGGCCGCGCTGGCGGCCGAGCACCCCGAGTGGCGGACGGCCATGTGGGGCGCCTATGGCGGTGACGAGCCGACCTTCCAGGCTGCCGGGCAGCTTCCGGGCCTCAACGTCTGGTCGCGGCGTGGCCTCGTCGATTGCCTGCTGCAATACGAGGGGCTGGGATGGACCGGCTACGTCCCAGAAGCCTGCCGCAACACCATCATCATGCTGCCGATCAACGTCGCCCCTTTCGTCTGGGGCTGGCCCAACCTGTTCCTCGCGCGGCTCAGGGACGCAGGCACGTCCGTCATCCTGCTCGGCCCCTATGCAGCCGGCGACCCCGGCACGGCCGGCATAGATACGCCGGAACTTCTTGCGCAGGTGCCCGACACTTTCACCGGTTACATCTGGACGAACAAGATCGAGTCGATCGGACCATTGGCGCGCCAGAAGTTCGAAATAGAGACGAAATAACTAGCCGGTGTGACCTTCGCACCCATCGACGCAACCGGGCAGCAAGCGTATACGATCCGAACTAACATACTAGTTAGCTCGTGCCCCGGATTCCCCCTCAGATGCCCGTAGGCGTCGCCTTCTCCCTTATCGCCTATCTGCTCTATTCCTGCTGCGACGCCATCATCAAGGGCTTCGGAACCGGCCTTTCCGTCTTCGAAATCGCGTTCTGGACGGCCCTGTTCTCCTTCCTTCCGGCTGTCTTCACCAAGCCCAAGGGCGAGCACTGGCGCCAGATGCACAACATGCGCCACCCCTGGCTGGTGAACCTGCGCAGCATCACCGGCGTCATCGGCAACCTCTGCATCATCTACGCCTTCACCCACATCCCGCTGGCCGAGGCCTACTCCATCGCCTTCCTCGCGCCGATTTTCGTGGTCGCCCTGTCGCGCATGTTCCTGCACGAAGATGTCACCTGGCAGCGCTGGTTCTTCCTCGGCGCCAGCTTCCTGGGCGTGCTGCTGGTGGTGCGTCCGGGCTTCCGCGAGCTGCAGCTCGGGCACCTGATGGCGCTCGGCGCAGCGCTGATGGGCGGCATCACCACCACGACCCTGCGCAAGGTCGCTCCGGTCGAAAAGCGCGTGAGCCTGCTCGGCCTGCCGCTCGGCTACATCGTCATCATCAACGGCATCCTGATGCTGCCGACCTTCCACTGGCCCTCGGCCGAGGAGTTCGCCATGCTGCTGCTCATCGGCGGACTTGGCGGCACCGGCAATATCATCTTCATCGCCGCGACGCGCCGCTCGCCGGTCAGCCAGATCGCACCGGCGCAATACAGCCAGATCCTCTGGGCCATCATCTTCGGCGCCATCTTCTTCCACGAGTATCCCGATGCCATCGCCTATTGCGGGCTCGTGGTGGTCGCTTTCGGCGGCATCCTCAACGTCATGTCGGACGAGACCCGCATCCGTATCTTCTCGCGGCTTTCAGTGTTCGGCCCCGCCAGCGCGGCAGCCGAGATCAGCCCGCCGCTCGGCGACGATGCCCGGACACCGGCCGATCCGCCGCACCAGCAGGCGGTGGCCGGCAAGTAGATGTTTCGCTCCCTCACCCCTACCTCGCTCGGCGTGCTCTGTGCGCTGGGCGCCATGGCAGCTTTCTCGACCGGCGACGCGCTGGTGAAGGCGCTGGGCGGATCGCTCAGTATCTTCGAGATCGGCTTTTTCACCACCATCTTCTCGTTCCTGCCGGCGGCTTTCTCCAAGCCGCGCGAGGAGCGCTGGCGCGACACCTTCAAGCTCAACCGCCCCGCGCTGATGATCCTCGTCGCTGTGTGCCGGACGCTCAGCGCGATGCTGATTACCTATTCCTTTGTCACCATCCCGCTCGCCGAAGCCTACTGCCTCGTCTTCCTCATCCCGGTGCTCGCCACCATCCTGTCGGTGGTGGTGCTCAAGGAGCAGGTCTCCCTTGATCGCTGGATCCTCGTCGTCATCAGCTTCCTCGGCGTGCTCCTCGTCGTCCGTCCGGGCTTCCGCGAGATCGAGCTGGGCCATGTCACCGCCTTCATCTGCGCCGTGGCGGCCGCCGTGTCGCTGACCACGATCCGCCTGATCTCCGGCGCCGAACGCCGCGTCACGCTGTTCGCGCTTCCGGGCTTGCTCACGCTCGCCGGCAACATCGTCGGCCTCGCCATCATCGGCTTCAGCTGGCCGAGCTGGGGCATCATCGGCGCGCTGATCGTCTGCGGCGTGCTCGGCGGCATCGGCTACATGCTGCAGCTCAAGGGCGTCGCCCTCGCCCCCGCCAGCCGCGTCGCTCCCATGCAGTACAGCCAGATCATCTGGGCCCTGCTCTTCGGGGCCCTGTTCTTCAACGAAGTGCCGGATGCGATCAGCCTCGCTGGCCTGGGCGTTATCGTCGCGGCCGGCCTCGCCAACATCTTTGCCGATGGGGCCCGCGTCCGCATCGCCGGGCGCTGGGCAGAATACCGGGCGCGGCGCGATAACCCGTCAGCCGACGACTTCAAGGGCCCGGGACCGGACCCCGTCTAGGGAACGTCTGCCGCCTTCGGAGGTTGGTCCTGCATCCCAACCACCAAGAGGAGGCCAGAATGGACCACTCCAGCCACGTTCGCCTGAACTCGACGGAATACGTTCCCAATGTGCTCGAAGGCGCGAAGATCTACGACGCCGAGGACCATGAGGTCGGCACCGTCTCGCATGTCCACGGCTCCGGCCCGGGCAGCGAGATCATCGTCGATGTCGGCGGTTTCCTCGGGCTCGGCGCCAAGCCCGTCGCCGTCCCGGCCAGCCAGCTCGATTTCATGCGCGATGCCGATGGCAACATCCACGCCGTGACGAACTGGACCAAGGACGAACTGAAGGACCTGCCGGAGCATCACGACCGGCACTAGCCCGGCAGGCGTGCCGTGTAGATCGCGGTCGTGAGATTGCGCTCGATCGTGCCCCCGAATACCCGCTCGGCGACCTCGACGAGGCCGTCGAGCAGTCGCGTCTGCCCCTCCGCCGGCAAAGCCGTGACGTTCGAGTAGGTGGCATAGAGCCGCCGCATCGCCTGCGCATCGAGGCGCAGCGTCCAGCGGATCAGCTGCGGGGCATCGGCGAGGAAACCAGCAGCCGAGTAGTCCGCCAGCCGCGCCTCCGTATCGAGCGCGAATTCCGCTTGGCTAACCACCTTGGGCCCGAACAGATGCGTGGTCGCGTCATGGAACGGATCGGCCCGGTCGGGGTCGCCATAGACATTCCACCACAGGGCAACACGGCCGCCTGGGCGAAGCAGCAGGGCAAGTCGTTCGAGCGCGGGTACGGGCTCAAGCCAATGGAAGGCGGTGGCGCACGCAGCGAGATCGAAGCTTCGCTCCGGCAATGCAGCCGTCTCGAACGGCTCCACGATGATCTCGAGCCCCGGATGCCGTTCCCGCAGGTACGCTGCGAGACGCGGATCGGGCTCGACGACGGTCAGCCGCGCCGGGCGATGCGCCAGCAGCTGGCGCGTAGCAAGGCCGGTTCCGGCGCCGATCTCGAGGATATCGATGCCGGGTTCCAGCACCGCACGCTCGCGCAGGGCCTGCCAGACCGCGTCCGGATAGGCCGGGCGCGAGGCGTCGTAGTTGGCTGGATCGTGGCCGAACGCCTGCCGACCGAAGGATCGATCGAGCCCGGCCACCGTGAACTCCTAGAGCCCGCCGCGCACTGCAGCGATGGCTTCGGCGCCCTTGCCGCCATCCGGCCCGCCGCCCTGGGCCATGTCCGGACGGCCGCCGCCGCCCTGCCCGCCAAGCGCCGCAGTCGCCAGCTTGATCAGGTCACCGGCCGAGTACTTGCCCGTCAAGTCGTCGGTGACGCCGACCGCGACCGTGCCGCGCCCGTCCTCGCCCTTCAGCACAACCGTCACGACGCCGGAGCCGATGCGCTTCTTTTCCGCATCGACGACGCCCTTCACGTCCTTGGCCGAAATGCCTTCCACCGCGCGACCGATATAGGTGACGCCGTTGACGTTCTCATCGGCCGAGGCCGGAGCCGAACCGCCACCGCCCAGCGCCAGCTTCTTGTTGGCTTCGCTCAGCGCACGCTCGGACTTCTTGAGGTTCTCCTGCAGCGCCTCGATGCGGGTGAACACCTCGGTCTGTCCCACATGCAGGGCATCGGCAACGCTGGCGACGATGTTGGCATTGTTGCGAGCGTGCTGGCGCGCACCCTTGGCCGTCAGCGCCTCGAGCCGGCGCACGCCGGCCGCGACGCCGGTATCACCCAGCACGGTGATGAGGCCGATATCGCCGGTGCGGCGCACATGCGTGCCGCCGCAGAGCTCGACCGACCAGCCAACCGCATTGCCGGTCGGATCGCCCATCGACACGACGCGCACTTCATCGCCGTATTTCTCGCCGAACAGCGCACGGGCACCCGACTCCTTGGCCTCCTCGACGCCCATCAGGCGCGTCTCGACGGCAGAGTTCTGCAGCACGATATCGTTGGCGATCTCTTCGACCTGCGCCAGTTCCTGCGGCGTGATCGGCTTGGTGTGCACGAAGTCGAAGCGCAGGCGATCGGGCGAAACCAGCGAGCCCTTCTGCGCAACGTGGTCGCCCAGCACGAGGCGCAGCGCCTCGTGCAGGATATGCGTCGCCGAGTGGTTGGCCCGGATGGCCGAGCGCCGGTCGTGATCGACGATCAGCGCCAGCGGCGAGTCGACCTTGATCGTGCCGGCCGTGACCGTGACCTTGTGGCCGAACACGCCATTGTTCTTCACCGTGTCGAGCACGGTCGCCGCGATGCCTTCGCCGGTCAGCTGGCCCGTATCGCCGACCTGCCCGCCGCTCTCGCCGTAGAACGGCGTCTGGTTGAGGACGACAAAGCCCTCCTCGCCGGCCTTCAGCTCATCGACGATCGCACCGTCCTTGACGAGGGCCGTCACCGCGCCTTCGGCGGTCTCGGTCTCGTAGCCGAGGAACTCGGTCGGGCCGACCTTGTCGGCCACCGCGAACCACACCTTGTCCTCGCTCGCCTCGCCAGAGCCGGCCCAGCTCTTCCGCGCCTCGGCGCGCTGCTTGGCCATGGCGTCTTCGAAGCCCGAGAGATCGACATTGATGCCGCGTGTGCGCAGCGCATCCTGCGTCAGGTCGAGCGGGAAACCATAGGTGTCGTAGAGCTTGAAGGCGGTGACGCCCTCGAGCATGTCGCCTTCCTTCAGCGAGGCGGTAGCCTCGTCGAGCAGGGTCAGGCCGCGGCTCAGAGTCTTGAGGAAGCGCTGTTCCTCGAGCCGCACCGTCTCCTCGATCATCTGCTCGCCGCGCGCGAGTTCGGGATAGGCGTGGCCCATCTCCTTGACCAGCGTCGGGACGATCTTGTGGATCACGGGGTCGGTCGCGCCGAGCAGCGTCGCATGGCGCATGGCGCGGCGCATGATGCGGCGCAGCACGTAGCCGCGGCCTTCGTTCGACGGCAGCACGCCTTCGGCGATGAGGAAGCTCATCGACCGCAGGTGGTCGGCAATCACGCGCAGGCTCGGCGTAGTCGGCTCGCCGTTGAAACCGGTCGCCTGCTGGGTCGAGCTGACGAGCGACTTGAACAGGTCGATCTCGTAGTTGTTGTTCGTGCCCTGCATGACGGCAGCCACGCGTTCGAGGCCCGCGCCGGTATCAACCGACGGCTTCGGCAGCTTGGTGCGCGAACCATCCGCGTACTGCTCGAACTGCATGAACACGAGGTTCCAGATCTCGACGAAGCGGTCGCCATCTTCCTCAGGCGAGCCCGGAGGGCCACCCCAGTACTTGTCGCCGTGGTCGTAGAAGATTTCCGAGCACGGGCCGCACGGGCCGGTGTCGCCCATCTGCCAGAAGTTCGACTTCGCCCCGAGCCGCACGATGCGATCCTCCGGCAGGCCGGCGATCTTCTTCCACAGCTCGAACGCCTCGTCGTCGTCCTCGTAGATCGTCGCCGTCAGCTTCGCCTTGGGCAGGCCCCACTCCTTGGTGAGCAGGTTCCAGGCGAGATCGATCGCCTCTTCCTTGAAATAGTCGCCGAAGGAGAAGTTGCCGAGCATCTCGAAGAAGGTGTGGTGCCGCGCCGTGAAGCCGACATTGTCGAGATCGTTGTGCTTGCCGCCGGCACGCACGCATTTCTGCGAGGTCGTGGCGCGCACGTAGTCGCGCTTCTCGACGCCCGTGAAGACGTTCTTGAACTGCACCATGCCGGCGTTGGTGAACATCAGTGTCGGGTCGTTCCGCGGCACCAGCGGGCTGGATGCGACACGCTCATGACCGTTCTTCTCGAAGTAACCGAGGAAGCTCGACCGGATATCGTTCACGCTCGTCATGACGGGTCTCTTACAGACAAAAGGCGAGGCCTCGGCCCCGCCAGAAAAAACAGGAATTGCCTTCTATCGCGGGGCTCGCCGTGATGTCCAGCACACCGGCCCCGTGACCGTCACATTTGCCCGCCTGTCGAACGACTGGGCTTCGTGACGACAGCTCGCGTCACACCCGCCGGTCGCAAAGACAAGGGCGCCGTGAGGCGCCCTTCAATTCGCAACCGTTGCGGAACCGATCACGGCTCCCCTTCGTCGCCTTCGTCCCCCTCGGGGCCCGTCAGCAGCGCCTCGGAGAGGATGCCGGAGCTCTCGCGAACGCCCTTCTCGATGATGTCGGCGATCTGCGGGTTGTCCTTGAGGAACTGGCGCGAGTTCTCACGCCCCTGCCCCAGCCGCTGGCTGTCGAACGAGAACCAGGCACCGGATTTCTCGACGATGCCGGACTTCACGCCCAGATCGAGCAACTCACCAGTCTTGGAGATGCCCTCGCCATACATGATGTCGAACTCGACCTGCCGGAACGGCGGGGCCAGCTTGTTCTTCACCACCTTGACGCGGGTCTGGTTGCCGATGACTTCCTCGCGCTCCTTGATCGCGCCGATGCGGCGGATGTCGAGGCGGACCGAGGAGTAGAACTTCAGCGCGTTGCCGCCCGTCGTCGTCTCCGGCGAGCCGTACATCACGCCGATCTTCATGCGGATCTGGTTGATGAAGATCACCATGGCCTTCGACTTCGAGATCGAGCCGGTCAGCTTGCGCATGGCCTGGCTCATCAGGCGGGCCTGCAGGCCCGGCATCGAATCGCCCATCTCGCCTTCGAGTTCGGCCTTCGGCGTCAGCGCTGCCACCGAATCGACCACCAGCACGTCGATGGCGCCGGAACGCACCAGCGTATCGGCGATCTCGAGCGCCTGCTCGCCGGTATCGGGCTGCGAGATCAGCAGTTCGTCGACCTTCACGCCCAGCTTGCGGGCATAGACCGGATCAAGCGCATGCTCGGCGTCGATGAACGCCGCGATGCCGCCGTTCTTCTGCGCCTCCGCCACCACATGCAGCGCCAGCGTCGTCTTGCCCGAGCTTTCCGGCCCGAACACCTCGATGATGCGGCCGCGCGGCAAGCCGCCGATGCCCAGCGCGATATCGAGCCCGAGCGAGCCGGTGGAGATCGCCTCCACCTGCTGGATCGCGTTGGCATCGAAGCGCATCACGGAACCCTTGCCGAAGTTCCGCTCGATCTGGCTCAGCGCTGCCGCCAGAGCCTTGTCCTTGTCCATCGAACCCTCAATCACCCGAAGTGGCGCCGCAGCAGCCATGATGGTCTCCCTTATTCCACTTCGGTTCGCGCCGCGCAAACCGATTGATGTCCATCTAATGTGCTTACTTTGTTCTCATTTCGTTTCCAAAACGTCAAGAGGGTAAATTGGATGTTCCCTGCTTCCGCAAAGTGCCCGATTCGCCACTCGGGCGCCGTCGGCGACATAAGTAGTACTATTGTGGCCTTGCCTTTTGCCTTGCCTTGCGTTCAATGCCCGCCAAACGGCGGAAGGCCGGCATCTGTCGCATTCGAGGGGACCCGCTCATGCATCTGATCCAGTTCACTGACGACAACGGCGTGCGCGCCGTCGCGGCAACCGAGGGCGGCACCACCAGCGTCGTCTCGGGCGTCGCGAGCGTCTACAACCTCGCGGCCGAAGCGGCAGAGCGCGGCCTCAGCCTGCGCGAGGTCGTTATCGAGAAAGGCCTCGGCGCAACCGTCGACAAGGCCGCCCTCGCCGCCGAAGGCCGCCTGCTGGCCCCGGTCGATCACCCCGATGGGGCGCACCTCTATGTCACCGGCACCGGCCTCACCCACCTGGGCTCGGCCTCGACCCGCGACGCGATGCACAAGTCGAACCAGCAGGCCGCCGAGGCGCCGCTGACCGACTCGATGAAGATGTTCCGCATGGGCCTCGAGGGCGGCAAGCCGGCCCCCGGCGAAGTCGGCGTGCAGCCGGAGTGGTTCTACAAGGGCAATGGCAACATCGTCGCCGCGCCCGGCAAGCCCATCCCCTCGCCGGCCTTCGCCAAGGACGCGGGCGAGGAACCCGAGATCGCCGGCATCTACTACATCGGCAAGGACGGCACGCCCTTCCGCCTCGGCTTCGCGCTGGGCAACGAGTTCTCGGACCACGTGACGGAGCGGGTGAACTACCTCTTCCTCGCCCATTCGAAGCTCCGCTTCTGCTCGTACGGGCCGGAGCTGCGCGTCGGCGAACTGCCGCGGAACGTCTCGGGCATGTCGCGCATCCTGCGCGACGGCAAGGTGCTGTGGGAAAAGCCGTTCCTCTCGGGCGAGGACAACATGAGCCACACCATCGCCAACCTCGAGCACCATCACTTCAAGTACGACCTGTTCCGCCAGCCCGGCGACATCCACGTGCACATGTTCGGCACCGCGACGCTGAGCTTTGCCGACGGCATCAAGACCGAGCCCGGCGACGTCTTCGAGATCGAGGAAAGCCAGTTCGGCCTGCCGCTGCGCAACGCCGTGGCCTGGGACGCCGAGCGCCCGGTGGCGATCAAGCAGCTCTGACGACAGCGAGCCGGGCCCCTGCCCGGCTCTTTCGTTTCCTGCTATTCGGCAGTCCGCTCCTGCCGGCGGAGGAAATCGGCCTGCGCGGCATCGAGGATGCCGAGCCGCTGCATCAGCCGCAGCAGCATCAGGCCCGTGTCGAACGGCGCCAGCGCCTGTACCAGGCCATCGGCGAGGCGCGGACGCCGGTGCGCCGCTCCAGCGGCGAAGTCCAGCAGCATTGCATGCATGAGTCCGAGCTTCAGCATCCGGCGGTCCTCCTCCGAAAAGCCTACGACTTCCGCGCTTTTCCCGCCAGCCGCCCCTTGCAGTAGCACCGTCGGCTGGTTTACCCCCTCACACTGACATGTCAGTGTCCGCCGCCGTCGCGAGCCGCGGGTCCAGGGGAGAATTCTCGAGAATGAGCGCCAAAGCCTTCAACACCCGCCGCGTCGGCCGCACCGATCTGGAACTGACCGAACTCGGCCTCGGCGGCGCCACACTGGCCGGCATCTTCCAGGACGTGCCCGACCAGCAGGCCCGCGACACCGTCACCGCCGCACTCGATGCCGGCATCCGCTACTTCGATACGGCACCGCAATACGGCTACGGCCGCTCCGAGCACCTGATGGGCGACGGCCTCCGCTACCACACCGATGGCATCGTGCTTTCCAGCAAGGTCGGCCGCCTGCTCCGCCCCATCCAGTCCGAAAAGGAGCGCGACTACGGCCACGCCTGGGCCAAGCCGTTCCCGTTCGAGCAGGTCTACGACTACACCTATGCCGGCGTGATGCGCTCCTACGAAGCGAGCCTGCAGCGCCTCGGCCTCAGCCGGATCGACATCCTCTACCTCCACGACATCGGCGTTGCCACGCACAGCCCCGAGCAGAACGCCATCTACTGGAAGCAACTGGCGGAGGAAGGCGGCTACAAGGCGCTGACCGAGCTCAAGGCATCGGGCAAGGTCAAGGCCATCGGCCTCGGCGTCAACGAGTGGGAGGTGATCATGGAAGCCTTCAAGCTCGGCGACTGGGACGTGTTCCTGCTCGCCGGCCGCTACACCTTGCTCGAGCAGACCTCGCTGTCCCCGTTCCTCGCCACCTGTCTCGAACGCGGCGCCTCGGTCGTCTGCGGCGGCCCCTTCAACGGCGGCGCCTTGATGGGCACGGGCAAGTGGAACTACGCCGATGCGCCGGCGCACATCATCCAGCGCGTCGCTGAGCTCGAGGCGCTCTGCAAGGAGTTCGACACCCCGATCGGCGCCGTCGCCCTGCAGTTCCCGCTGGCCCACAAGGCCATCTGCAACATCACCCCCGGCCCCAAGTCCCCCGCCGAACTGAACGGCATCCTCGACTGGTGGAACTTGAAGGTGCCGGATGCCCTTTGGGACGCGCTGGCGGACCGCAAGCTCGCGGCGCCGGGCACGCCGCTGCCGAACGGCCGCGTGGCGTAAGCAACCAGGTCTGCCGCAAACACCGTTGTCATCCCTGCGAAGGCAGGGATCCAACGCGCAGCCAGCGCCAGCTGAGAGATGGATCCCTGCCTCCGCAGGGATGACATCTGGTGTGAGGCGCGCGCTGGCGAACAGATGGGGCCCCTAAAGCCCCACCGCGTCCTCGAGATAGTGCTTCCGTATCCCGAAGAACTCCTTCGCCTCGGCGAGTTTCTTCAGCGCCCCGGCATCCTTGCCGCGCTTCGTCTTTGTGGCGACGATCAGCACGTTCTTGGGCGTGTGGACGTCCGAGATGAACTCGAACACCTTGGTCGAATAGCCGTAGTGCTCGAGGATCATGGCGCGCATGGCGTCGGTGACCATTTCGGCCTGGCGCTCGAGGAAGATGCCGTGACGGGTGACGAAATCCAGCGCGTTGCCGCGGTTCGAAGTCTCCATTTCCCGCCGGATCTGCTTGTGGCAGCACGGCGCCACCACGATCAACTCGGAGCCGGCCGCGATCCCCTTGGCGATCGCATCGTCCGTCGCGGTATCGCAGGCATGGAGCGCGATCAGCGCGTCCGCGCCGGTCGAATCGAAGTTCTCGATCGTTCCCTGCGCAAAGCTCAGGTTGTCGCTGCCCGTCTCGCCGGCGGTCGTGTTGCAGAACTCGACGAGGTCCGGCCGGAACTCGACGCCGACCACTTCGGTCGGCCGGTGCAGCGTCTGCTTGAGATAGTCGGCCACGGCGAAGGTCAGGTAGCCCTTGCCGGCACCCATATCGACCACCTTCTTCAGCCGGTCCTCGGGGATCGCCTTCAGCAGCGGGCCGAGGATTTCGACGTAGCGGTTGATCTGCCGGAACTTGTCGCCCGAGGCCTTGAGCACCTGCCCATCGGCGCCGGTGACGCCCAGCGCCGCCAGCCACGGCCGGCCCTCGGCCGCAATCGGCCGCACCTTGGCGCGATCATGGGTCAGGCCAGCAGCCTCCTTGCTGGTCGCCTCGGTCTGCTTCAACCGCGGCGTCTTGCCCTGCGCGTCGTATTGCAGATCGAACGCCGTCGTGAACAGGAAGGCCTGGCGGAAATCCTTCTCCATCAGGCGGCGGAGCTGTCCGATCGCTCCAGCGGGCGGATGGTTCTGCGTCAGGTCGCGCGTCTGGTGATGGAAGGTGAAGCTGAGCTTAAGCGCATCGCGGATGATGGCCGGCTTGATGTCGACGCTCTTCAGCGTCTCGTCGGCGCCGAACGGCATGCGAAGCGCCAGGCGCACCAGCGTGCCGTCGGCGACGGCGGCTTCGAGGGCGGCGAGGAACTGGTCGATCTTGGGGAGGCTCGTATCCATTCGAGCCATATAGGCTCATGCACGCCGGAACGCTACTCCGCCGCCTTCCCCAGCACTTCCTTCACCTTCGAGTTAATCTGGTCGAGCGAGTACGGTTTGGGCAGGAACTCGACACTGGTGTTGTCGGCGATGTCCTGCCGCACGTTCTCCTCGGCATAGCCGGAAACGAAGATCACCTTGAGGTCCGGCATCTTTTCGCGGACATGGGTCAGCAGCGTCGGCCCGTCCATCTCGGGCATCACAACGTCCGAGATCATCAGGTCGATCTTGTAGTCGATGTCCTCCAGCACGAAGAGCGCTTCGTCGCCGGAATCGGCCTCGAACACCTCGTAGCCGGTGGTGCGGAGCGCGCGCGCCGAGAACGAGCGCACGCTGTCCTCGTCCTCGACGATGAGGATGCGCTCGTGCCCGGTAAGGTCGCGCACGGGGGCGGCCGCCACCTTGACCGGAACCTCGCCGTCGCTCGGAATGTGGCGCGGCAGGAAGATGCGGAAGGTCGTGCCCTTGCCGACGACGGAATCGACATAGATGAAGCCCGAGCTCTGCTTGACGATGCCGTACACCGTCGAAAGTCCGAGGCCGGTGCCCTTGCCGAGTTCCTTGGTCGAAAAGAACGGCTCGAAAATCTTCTCCATGATCTCGGCCGGCATGCCGGTGCCCGTATCCTCGACCTCGATCAGCACGTAGTCGGCCGGCGGCATGCCGCGATAGGTGAAGCCCAGCGCCTCCTGCTCGGTGACGTCGCGGGTGCGGATGGTGATCGTGCCGCCGTTCGGCATGGCGTCGCGCGCGTTGACGACGAGGTTCACCACCACCTGCTCGAGCTGCACGAGGTCGGCCTTCACCGGCCAGACATTGGCCGCATGCTCGACGCCGAGCGTGATCTGCTCCCCGATCAGGCGCTTCAGCAGCACAGTAAGGTCATCGAGATGACCCGGCACTTCCAGCACCTGCGGCCGCAGCGTCTGCCGGCGCGAGAAGGCCAGCAGCTGGCGCGTCAGCCCGGCGGCGCGGTTGGCGCTGTTCTTGATCGACATCAGGTCGGCAAAGCTCGGGTCGCCCGGCTTGTGCTTGAGCAGCAGCAGGTCGGAGAAGCCGATGATCGCGGTCAGCACGTTGTTGAAGTCGTGCGCCACGCCGCCTGCCAGCTGCCCCACGGCCTGCATCTTCTGGCCCTGGGCGAACTGCGCCTCGAGCTTGCGCTGCTCGGTCATGTCGAGGGCATAGAGGTTGATGCGCTCGGCGCCGCCCTCGCCGCCTTCGGAGCTCGAGACGTACAGCCGGACCGCGTGGTCGCTGGTGCCAGCCAGCACCGCATCCACCGGATCGATCTCGGAGCGGCTGGCGAGAACTGCCGCCACCGCCTTCTGGAACGCCTCGCGGTTGCTCTCGGCCAGCAGTTCGACCATCGGCTGCATCTCGATCGACTTGTCGCCGCCGTGCCAGTCGAAGATCCGGCTGAACGGCGCGTTGGTCCGGACGATCCGGCCCGCCTCGTCCAGCGTCGCGATGGCAAACGGCGTGTCGTTGAAGAAGCGCGAGAACCGTACCTCCGCCGCCCTTAGCGCCTCTTCCTTGTCGACACCCTGCCGCCGGTCCAGCACGAGCGTCCGCGTCTCGCCCAGCTCACCATCGGCAAGCCGCGCCGCACGGTGCATCAGCCGCACCGGGAAGGTAGTGCCGTTGCGCCGGACGAGGTCGATGTCGATGATTTCGGTGCGGATCTCGCCGTCAGCCCGCCCGCCCATGAGGAGGCTCGAGCCGTCGCCACGCACGATGTCGTCGAGCCGGATCGCAGCGGACTCGAACTCGGCCAGGTCGTAGCCAAGCCAGTCGGCGAGGGTGGAGTTGAGATACTGCACCCGGCCCTGCGCGTCGGCGGAAAAGAAGCCCGCGGGGGCATGGTCGAGATAGTCGATGGCCCGCTGCAGCTCGACGAACGCATGGTCCTGCCGCTCGCGATCACGGGTGATGTCCTCGACCGTCCACAGCACCAGCGGCTTACCGCCCTCGCCGGTCGAGGGCAGCGCTCGCACGCCGACACGATACCAGAACGGCTTGGTCGACCCGCCAATCGAACCGCCGAGCCCGCCGATGATGCGGATATCCTCGAGCGCCGGCCGTCCGTCGCGCGCCGCACGCGCCAGCCGATAGATCGCCTCGGCCGCCTCGGGCTCGCCGGCAAAGAGCCGCGGCACCGACACCGGCACCCCGTCCGTCAGGCCGCCGGGAAACTCGCCGTAATGCGCGTTGACGTAGCTGATCTTGCCTTCGCGGTCGGTCACCAGCGCCCCGAACGGCAGGCTGTCGACCACGGCACGGCTCAGCGTCTGCGTATCTTCGCTCGCCGAGAACCGGAACAGCCCGGCCGCGATGGCGAACAGGCAGAACACCCCGACCACGGCGAGAAGGCCGAGGAAGATGAGGATGAGGTCGGACGGAATCTGGTCGCCCACCGTCGCGATCAGCACGGCCAGGAGGATGAAGAACGCGGCCAGCGCGACGACGCGCCACAATCCGGCTGCGGGACGCCCCTTGTTCAGCAGCGGGGTTGGGTAATTGTCCTCGTCGAGCGGCAGAGGTGCCATGCGCTGGTTAAGCCCCAGGGGAAATCGCGCCGAATCGGCCTTTAAAGAGGTCTAGCAAATGGGTTTGTCGCTTGGGTAGCAGCAAAGGCGTTATCCCCGCCCGCGAGGGCGTTTTTGCGGCCATCTAGCGGCATCGGGCGCCGCTTCGGGTATCACTCCCAGCCTCTTCGTGCTAGGATATCCAAAGGCTCAGGCCAGACCTACCGGCGCTACAACCGTAGCGGCGTACCCGTATCCAGGGACATTCGTGGAAAAGTACAAGAGCATCGCCGTGCCGGTGACGCGGCGCGACGCCATTGCCAAGACCAAAAAGGCCCGCCCTGCCGCGCCGTCAGACTTCGACGGCGCTGTAGAGTTCAAGCGCCAGCCTCAGCCCACCACCGCCAGGCCCGTGCACGCCTATCGCGTCGGCGAGCGCCTCGCCATGGCGCGCGGCTCGCGTGACATCGCCCGGCCGGCGGCCACCTGTCAGGTCACCGCGATCGTGCCGCACGAGACTGGCCCGCTGCTCTACCGCGTCCGCAGCGACGCCGAGAGCTTCGAACGAATTGTCGATGAAATTGATTTGGCTCCGTCGCGCTAAACAGCCTTGATTATGGCGCAATGATGCCTCATCTAGCGTCCGTACGTTTCGCTGACATCACGTGCTACCCCACGGGACCAATTGGTCTTCTGGCTACCTTGATATTGTGAACGTTTAGACCGGATGCGGTATGTCGCCGTAGCCGGAACGCAGTGCGACCTCGGGAAGATCCCGCGCACGACAATAGAAAGGCCGCCATCGTGATCGAAGGCACCGTGAAATTCTTCAACACCACCAAGGGCTTCGGCTTCATTCAGCCGAACGACGGTTCGAAGGACGCATTCGTCCACATCTCCGCCGTTGAGCGCTCGGGCCTGTCGACCCTCAACGAGGGCCAGAAGGTCAGCTACGAGCTCGAGAAGGGCCGTGACGGCAAGGTTTCGGCGACGAACCTCCGCGCCCTCTGATGTTTGAGCCGTCCCTCGGGACGGTCTGACAGCGAAAAGGCCCCTCGCGGGGCCTTTTTTGTTACCGTGATCCTCGCCGCCGAACGGGAGGACAAGGGCGGCCTGCCCTACCCGGCTGCCCGCCAGCCGCGCTTCTGCTTCAGCCGCATAACGAAGCCGATCACCTCGGCCACCGCCTTGAAGTGCTCGGCCGGAATCGTCTCGTCGATATCCACCGACGCATAGAGCGCTCGCGCCAGCGGCGGGTTCTCGACGATCGGCACGTTGTTCTCCTTGGCCAGTTCGCGGATGCGGAAGGCGATCGCGTCCGCGCCCTTCGCCACGCATTGCGGGGCGGCCATGTCCCGATCGTATTTCAACGCCACCGCGAAATGGGTCGGGTTGGTGATCACCACGGTCGCTTGTGGCACCGACGCCATCATGCGCTTGCGGCTGCGCTCCATTCGGATGGCGCGGATGCGTCCCTTGACCTTGGGATCGCCTTCCTGCTGCTTGTACTCGTCGCGCGTTTCCTGGACCGTCATCTTCAACCGGTTCCACCAGCGGGCGCGCTGGTAGGCATAGTCGGCAATCGCGATGAGAGTCACCACCGCCAGCACCGCCCCGAAAATCTTGAGGCTCAGGTCCATGAAGTCCTGGGCGATCATCGCGGGCTCGAGGTTGATCATGTTCTCGAGGCTGTCGATCTCGGGCACGAGGACGAACCACAAGACGCCCGAGACGACCGCGAGCTTCAGCAGGCCCTTGCCGAAATTGACCAGCGCCTCGATCCCGAACAGGCGCTTGGCGCCTTCCAGCGGATTGATCTTGGCGAACTTCGGCTTGATCGGTTCCAGCGAGAGCAGCGGCCTGTGCTGGATGAGATTGGCGGCGATGCCGAACGCCATCAGCACCGCCGATGGCAGGATCGCAACGAGGAGGATCGATCCTGCGAGGTCGTTCCAGAACTGGCTCAGCGCCTGGCTGCCCACCTCGAACTTCTCGGCATTCTCGAGCAGGATCTTGAGCGTGCCGACAAGGCTCTGGCTGGTCGGCGCCGCCATCATCGCGAAGACCAGTGCCGAGCCGGACAGGATGAACCAGGTGTTGACCTCCTGGCTCTTGACGACGTTGCCCTTCTCCTGGGCATCCCGGAGTTTTCGTTCCGAGGGGTCTTCTGTTTTCTGTTCCTGTTCGGGGGCTTCGTCGCTCATCTAGACGCCGCGCAGCGTCGCGAGCACGCCCTCGAAATGGGTCAGGTAGAGCCCCATCATCATGGTGATGAGCAGAGCCATCAGGATCAGCCCGACCCCCACCGTCGCCGGCATGGCGAGGAAATAGACCTGCAGCTGCGGCATCAGCCGGCTGAGAATGCCCATGCCCAGGTTGAACACCAGCCCGAACACGATGAACGGTGCCGACATCTGCACCCCGACCACGAACGCGCCGGACACGACGTCGATCACCGTCTGCGCCGTATCCCCGAACATGAGCGGCTCGCTCGGGCTCATGATCAGGTAGCTGTCATGCACCGCCGATAGCGCGACGTGATGGAGGTCCGTGGCAAAGATCAGCGTGATCCCGAGCATCGACAGGAACGCGCCGATCAGCACGCCCTGCATTCCCCCGTTGGTCGGGTCCGTCGCCTGCGCCAGCGCCAGTCCCGAGGCCTGCGCGATGACGGCGCCCGCCGTCTGCGTGCCGGATACGGCCAGCCGGGCGATCCCGCCAAGGATCAGCCCCACGATGATTTCATGGATAAGGATGGCAACGAGGCCCAGCAGGTCGCTCGGAAACGGCGGAATCTGGTCGGATACGAACGGATAGAGCACCGCCGCCATGGCGAGCGCGAAGCCCAGCCGCATCCGCGCCGGGATTGTCGCCTCGCCCAACGCCGGGATCAGCATCAGCATCGAGCCGACCCGGGCGAAGATCAGGAGGTAGACATAGGCCGTCAGCGGCAGCCAGTTGAGCGAGATCATCGTCAGCCGCCGACCATGATCAGGTCGGCGATTCGGTTCATGTAGCCGCCCAGGATCGCCCCCATGAACGGCAGCGTCAGCAGCATGGTGATGAAGATGGCGAGAATCTTCGGCACGAAGATCAGGGTCTGCTCCTGGATCTGCGTCAGCGCCTGGAACAGCGCAACCACGACGCCCACGATCAGGCCCGCGATCATGACCGGCCCACCGATCATGATCATCACCCAGATGCCCTCACGCGCAATGTCGAGGACGACGTCACCGGTCATGCCGCGGCTCCGGAGCTGGCCTTGCCACCGGCACTCGCTACCCAGCCAGCACCAGCGGATAGCTGGATCCCTGCCCTAGCAGGGATGACATCTGCGATGGTGGAGAGCGTGCGCATGAGCCGGACCTTCTGTCCGCTAGAGCTACAGCGAGTCGCCGATCCCTCAGATCGGCATCCGCATGATTTCCTCATATGCCGAGATCACGCGGTCGCGGACGGCCACCATCGTGTCCATCGCCAGCTCGGTCTGGCTGATCGCGGTCACCACGTCGACCATGTCGGCGCGACCGCTGACCATGTCCGTCGCCTTGGTATCGGCGACCTTGCCGCTGTCGACGACGCCTTGCACCGCCTGCCCCAGCATCTTGGCGAAGTCGTTGCCCTGCCCCGCTTCGGCCAGCTGGTTCAGCGCCTGCGGCTTTGCGCCCTGGTTGATGAGCTTGGCTGCATTGGCATAGGCGGAGGTCGCGGCGTTAATTGGGATAGCCATTCAGAGTTCTCCGAGCTTAGCCGCGCAGGATATCGAGGGTGGAGCCCAGCATCTGCCGGGTCACGGTGACGACGTTGAGGTTGGCCTCGTAGCTGCGCTGGGCTTCCCGCATGTCCATCGTTTCGATCAGCGAATTGACGTTGGGGTACTTCACGTACCCGGTCGCGTCGGCGGCCGGATGCCCAGGCTCGTAGCGCGAGGTGAAATCCGACTGGTCGAAGGCCATCCGCCCGATCTCGACCTTGGTGCCGCCGACCTCCCGGTCCATCACCGCCTTGAACGTCGGGATCTTGCGCCGGTACGGGTCCTCCTCCGGCGTCTTGCCGGCGGAATCCACGTTGGCGAGGTTCTCCGCGATCACCCGCATGCGCGCCTGCTGCGCATGAAGGCCGGTCGCCGCGATCTTCAGGGAGGAGAGAAAGTCGTTCATCGCTTATGCCTGCTTGCCGAGGGCGGTCTTGAGGATCTTCATCGAGCGCGTGTAGAGCGTCGTGATCGCCTGGTAATCCAGCTGGTTGCCCGCGACCTTCATCATCTCGTCCTCGAGCGTGACGCCGTTGCCCTCGGGGGTGATCTCGAAGCTGTTGAGCGCCCGCGCTCCAAACCCGTCGGCGTTGCTGCCCTGCACCGCGATATGTCCCGGCTGCGTCGCGGTCGTCGCGATCTGCACCACCGAGCGCTGCTGCATGTGCTGTTCCAGGCTGAACGCCTCGAGGTCGCGTCCGCGATATCCAGGGGTGTCGGCATTGGCGACATTCTCGGCCAGCAGGGTCTGCCGTGCCTGATGCCAGCGCATCTTTTCGCCGATAGCGTCGAGCAGCCCGATTTTCATGGCGCCGAGAATCCCCCAGAAACTAGGCAAATCCTGCCGGGCAAGCGTTAACGACCCGTTAACCACGAAGCTTTGACCGTGGGGATGTCTCGCATTTTGCATAATAGGGGCGCATTGATAGGCAAGAAGTTCCACAGTTGCGCGTTTGGGTGGCCACCCCGGACCAGCTTTGGGAGTAGGCGGCGATGCAATTCTTGACCAGTCTCCTCGGCGAATCGGCGGGAGCCATCGTCACGTCGGTGCTGGCCCTCGGCATCGTGCTGGTGCTGATTGTGCTCGGGCTCTGGGTACTGAAGCTCTTCACCCGCTCGACCGTCGCCGTCGGCCGCGGCCGCAACCGGCGCCTCTCCGTCATCGATCACATGCAGGTGGACTCGAAGCGTCAGCTGCTGATCGTCCGCCGTGACAATGTCGAGCACCTGATCCTCACCGGTGGCCCGCAGGATGTCGTGGTCGAGAGCGGCATCCCCGTCGAGCGCCCGCCCATGCCCGCGCACCGCCCCGCCCAGCACGAAGTCCCGCCGCCCCCGACGCCGACCCTCACCCAGGGCGAGATCGACAAGCTGCGCCAGTTCGTCCGCCCCAACGAGAAGCGCAAGCCGACCTCGCTCCGCCACACCGGCCTGCTGCGTCCCGTCAGCACCATGGAGCCCGCCATCATCCCGATGACGCCGATGGCTGGGGATAACTCCGGTCGGGCACGAGGCGACTCAGCTACAACCCCGCAAGGCACGGATTACGGGCGGACGGCGCTTGGGGCTCAACGCAATCTCGGGGACAAGGGCACGACCTGACCGTGTCGCGCTGCGGCGCGTCCTCACGCTTCTCGGCCTGATCGCTGCCATCCTGCTGCCGACCCTGGCCTTTGGCCAGGATGTCTCCATCGATTTCGGCGACGACACCACGATCACTGAGCGTGCGGTCCAGATCGTCGGGCTGATCACCCTGCTCTCGCTCGCGCCGTCGATCCTCGTGATGGTCACGAGCTTTACCCGCATAGTCGTGGTGCTGTCGCTGCTGCGCACCGCCATCGGCCTCCAGACTGCACCACCGAACTCCGTGATGGTCAGCCTCGCCCTGTTCCTCACCCTGTTCGTGATGGGCCCGACCCTGCAGGAGAGCTACGACAACGGCATTGCACCGTTGATCGCCGGCACCATCCCCATCGAGGAAGCCTTCACCCGCTCGGCCGGACCGGTCCACACCTTCATGCTGGCCAACGTCCGCGAGCAGGATCTGCAGCTGTTTTTTGACATGTCGCAGACCACCCCGCCGGCCGATCCCGCCGCCACGCCGCTGCAGACGCTGATCCCCGCCTTCATGATCTCGGAGCTCCGCCGCGCCTTCGAGATCGGCTTCCTGCTTTTCCTGCCCTTCGTCATCATCGACATGGTGGTGGCATCCGTCCTCATGTCGATGGGCATGATGATGCTGCCGCCGGTGGTGATCTCGCTGCCGTTCAAGCTGATCTTCTTCGTCCTCGTCGACGGCTGGCACCTCGTCGCCGGCTCGCTGGTGCGAAGCTTTACGGGGACCTAGGCGCGGACTTAGGCCGACCCGGGGATCGCCGCGTCGTTCGGCGCAAGGTCAGCCGCGGGCCCGTAGATCTCGCGATACGACGAGATGAAGGCGTCGAGCGAATCCGCGCTGGCCACATCCGCTGCTACCTTGCGCAGCTCCGCCGATTGCGTTGTCACGCCCGCGGTCACGTAGTCGAACAGCGGCCACTCCGCCGACTTTGCTAGCTGGTCCGAGAACTTCGAGCGCAGCCGCGACACGCCCATGTCGTCGCCGGCCAGCACGAACCCAACCGCCGCCTTGATCACGGCCATCCGGTCGTCCTGCGTCATCTGCCCGGTCGCATCGGCCGGCGTGCTCAGCACCTCGAGCAGCTCGGCCGCCTGGGTATAGTTCTTCGCCTTCCAGTAGCCGTCGACGCGCAGGTAGTCGGCATCCTTGCCTTTGAGCTTGGAGATGAGGTCGAGCGCCAGTTCGGAGCGACCGGCATCGATCAGTGAACGGGCTTCGAGCACCCGCCGCTGCCGGTCCAACTGCGGCGGCAATTCCGCCATGCGTGTACGCCCCAGCACCTTCAGCGCCTGCTCAGGGTGCCGGTCGGCAATGCGGATCAGGGCCAGGTCGGCCGCCACCTGCGACTGCGCCACGCCCGAGAGCCGGCTGTCGATCTGGTACTCCAGCAAGTCGCCGGCCTGTGCCAGCAGGTCCACCTTGACCAGCCGCCGAGCGAGGTTGCGGATCATCTCGTCGCCGCGCGTGCCGGGCGGCGTAAGCTGCCGGAAGTCGTAGTAGAGCGCCAGCGCATCGAGGTCGCTCAGCTTGTCCGCCGCACCGTTGAGATAGAGATCCTCGAACGTCGCCTGCGCCTCACTCAGCAAGGCATCGATCTTCCTGCTGTCGGGGAAGCTCGCCGCCGCCTCGCGTACGGTAAGGAAACCCTCGCGATAGTCGGCGTTGTCGAAATAGAGCTCCGCCAGCAACTTCTGCATGTCGGCCTCGAGTTCGGTCCCGCGCCAGGTCAGGACTTCCGCCGCCAGCGTGTCGGTCGCCTTGGCGAGGTCGACCTTGCCGCTCTTCTTGAGCAGCAGCAGCGTGCGATACACCGCCTCGGCCCGCGTCGGGCGGAAGTCGGCGGCGATCACCGTGCCGTAGGATTCGAGCGCTTCATTGTCGTGCTGGCCAAGCTCCGCGGTCCGTCCCTGCATCAGCTGGAAGAAGCTCACGTCTTCCGGCTCGAGCTTGGGAAAGTCCACCAGGGTTGCGAGCCGCAAGGCCAGCTGCTGGTCGTCGGACTCGACCGCCGCGCGCATGCCAGCGAACAGGAACTTGGTCTGCACCCACACGGGATAGGCCGAGATGATGCCCTCCGCCGCAATCGCATCGGTCCGCGCCCCGCGATAGTCACCGGCGTCGGCACGGGCGATCGTCCGCCACAACAGCGCATCGCTCTCCTCTGGGAACGTGCCGTTGGTCAGGATGCCAAGCGCATCCTTCGGCCGCCCCGCCAGTGTCGACGCGATCGCACGCACCAGCTGGATCTTCTTGCGCAGGTCGTCGCTCTTGAGTTCGCTCTCGAGCACGTCCAGCACGCCGATCGCCTCGTATGAGAAGTCGTTGCCGAGGTAGAACTGGGCGAGATCCAGCCGCGCCGTATCGCGCAGCCGGCCCTCGGCGAGTGCAGCCTTCGCCATCGTCTCTTCCCGGCGCTTGTTGAACGCCTCGGGATTGATCTCACGCCACATCGCAAGGTCGAGATAGCTGTCACGGAAGGCCGGGGCACTGCCCGCATCGAGCTTGCGCGACGCCTCGGCCGTCGACAGCGACAGCCCGGCGCGCGACGAGATCATCGCCACTTTGCCCTCGATCGCGACATCGAGGTCGTCGGTCAGCGGCTTGATCGCCAGCCCGTGCGCCGTGCGCAGCGCGTCGAAATCGACGAAGCTCATGTTGCGTGTGAGGCCCCGCGCCGGCGGCATGACCGTAACCACACGCAGCGTGTCGCCAACCACCGGGTCGCGCAGCACATGCACGTGCCCCGGCCGCTCGATATTGGCGGAGATCTCGAAGCGCCCCTTTTCGTCGCGATCGCGCGCCAGCGTCATCGGCTCGGCCGCCCCGAGCAGCGTATCGCCCAGCGACAGTACCCAGGCCCGCCCCTCGGACCCGAGCGTTGCCAGCCGATCGGAGGCGAGATCCATGCGGATCACCTTCGTTTCGCCCGCCGACACGACCTCGAAGCTGCTCGCGACACTGTCCAGCACATCAGATTTCGGCGGCGCCGCCACCGGCTGGGCGCTGTCGAACACCATCCACACCACATCGCCGCGACGGAACACCGCCGCCGGCGTATCGCCATCGAACGGGAAGGCGATACGAACGGTGTTGCCCACCCTGGTTACGCTCGGCGTAACCGCCCCGCCAGTGCTGCCTGTTGCGATGGCGGCCAGATGCGGGTCGACATTCAGCCCGAGCTTCGCCGCCTTCTGCTGTTCCAGCTCCTTGGCCGCCAGCTCACCGGATTGGCGCGCGGCAGTGGCCTGCGCCTCGGCGGCGAGCGCTGCCTTCAGCCCCTCGGACGGGGCCACGTCGATGTCGAGGATGAACTGGGTCGGCGACATCTGGTAGAAGCGCGGCATCACGCCTTCGTTCACTGCCAGCTCGACCTTGGAGCCTGCCTTGGCGACGACGTTCTTGGCGCTCTTGATGCCAACGGGCAGCTCCTGGCTGAACGCGGTGAGGTCGAGGGGCACCGGCCAGTCGAACAGCACACTGCCCACGCCCGGGTTCAGCGAGAACTCGCCCTTGGTCTCGACGCTCCAGTCGAACTGCACCCGCACGAAGGTCGGATTGCGGCCGACCCTTATGGTCGCGGTCGGATTGATGCGCTTCGCCTCATCAGCCTTGCGCGCCTGCTCCGCCTCTTCGGCGAGGCGCTTGGAGCGCTCGGCCAGCGCCGTGATCACTTCCGGCGGCAGCGCCGGCGGCAGGCCGCTCCAGGTCTCCGGCAGCAGGTCGATATACAGCGACTCTCCCGCGTCCATCCGGTTGACGTTGAAGGTCGAGCGCAGCCCGATCCGGATGCCGCGATTGTCGGGATCGACCCGCGCAATCGTCGCATACTTGGGCAGCGCCAGCGCGATGTCGGGAAGAAGCACGGAGATCGGCTGGTCGAAGGTGATCGCGAGCACGCCGTTCTCGTAGTTCACCTTGTATTTCGGCAGGTCCATCCGCTCGGGGAAGCTGAGCACGATGCGTCCGAAGCCGTTCTCGGCGGTGGCGAGAATCTGCGCCTTGTCTTCGGCAATGGCGGGGACGGTGAGCGAGGCGAACGCGACGAGCAGCGCCAACGCAACTCTGCGCAACGGGGACACAAGGATCCCGCGCCAATCTGCGATGCGCGCTGACATGCCGGCTTCTGCCCGCCCTGTACACTTCTGGTGCGGCGAGCATAGGCAGGCGGGCTTAACGCGGGGCTAACCCGAAGCCGCAAAGCGCGGAGATATCGAGGGAAATGGGGGATGGGGCGAAAACGCGAACCGCCCCCTACTGCCCCACGATCTGCGGCAGGCTGGCGAGGTCCTCTACCGTCCCCGGCGCCACGGTCGGCTCGGCTTCCCGGCGCGCCAGCCCCGTGGTGAGCGACTTGGCCTTCAGCGGATCCATTCTCGCGAGGATCGGGGCCATCTTGCGCGGGCTCATTGCCCGCGCAACCCGCAGCAGGACCTCGTTGTCCAGCGTGTTGAAGATCGTCGCCGCTTCCTTGGGCTTCATCGTTTCGTACATGGCGACGATGCCGACAAACTGCTCTTTCTCGTCCGACTTCTTTTCCTCGACGAGCGCGTTGATCTGCGCCTCGAGCGCCTTGAGCACGGCCGTCCGTTCCTCGATCCGCTTCTCGGCGGCCTCGACCAGAGCCATGCGCATCTCGAGTTCCTTCTCGCGCGCATCGAGATCGCCACGCCGCTCGCCGAGCCGTCCGGCAAGTTCCTCGGCGCTGCTCTCTGCCGCGACCACCGGAGCCAGCTTGCCCTCGCTGTTCACTTCGAGCGGGATGGCGTCGCCGTTCTCGTTGACCGGGATCGGAATGCAGTTCGGCTTCGGCGCCATCGCGGCGGATTCGGGCGGCACTTCGCTGGGCTTGGTGCCCGGCTCCTGCATCGTCGGCGCCTCGGGTGGGCAAGCCGCCTGCAGCTGATAGTCGTCCGGGGCCGGCTCCGCCGGAGCCTCGGTCGTCGCTTCGGCAACCGCCGCCTCGCCGTGCCCGGCCTCCGCGGCCGGCGCTCCGTGGCCGCCGGCCGCTTCTGCCTCGAGCGGCAGTACCGGGGACTTGTCCTCCAGCGTCGGGCTCGTGTCGGCCATCGTCGCTTCGGTCGGCAGGGTCATTGTCGGATCGGTCGCCGTCGCTCCCGCAGGAGTGGCCGCTGCGCCGCCGTGCCCACCGCCACCGCCCGCCGCCACCGCCTGCGTCGAGCCGGTGAGCACATAGCCGCCATTGGTCACGAGCCCGACGCCCTTGAAGAGCAGCAGGGCCGTGGCCGCGGCTATCACCACCGGCAGGAGGCGGGGCGTCTTGATCATCAGGCGGCGGTACCGCGAATGCGCGGGCGCATGCTGAGCTGCTGCAGCGCCGACTGCACCTTGTTCGGCTCCGGCTCGAGCCGGTCGTCCAGCCGGTCATCTTCAAGGGGCTGCACGCGGGCCGCGTTGGTGATGCGCGCCAGCCGCTCCATGATCTGCTGGCCAGCGCTGACATGGTTGGCAAGCTGCACGCCAAACGTCTCGGCATCGCTCAGTCGCGACTCGAGGCCGGCTTCGGCCTCCTGGGCCGTCGCCTTCAGCTCCTTGATGGCCGAATTGGCCAGTCCGGTGGCCTGCACCAGGTCGGCCACCATCTGCCGGAGCTCGCCTCGGTCCGAGTGAAGGCGCTTGAGCCTCTGGTTTAGGATCACGCAATAGCCGATTGTGGTAGCAAGCAAAATCGCTACCAGCGTCTCGACCACGATCCCCAGCGGCAGCCCGAACATCAGCGTTGCTCCATCTTGTTCTCATCGATGGCTTCGAAGCTGGCCATCGTCACTTTGGGTGGGTTCAGCGGGCGCGCCACGCGCACCGAAACATTGTTGCCGATGTGCCCCATTACCGCGTCGGTCAGCTCGACATCGCCGCAGCGGAGCCGGACGGGATCGGAGGGCGTGCGGTCGAACATCACGGTCTCGCCGGGCTGCAGGTTCAGCACCCGGTTGAGCGGCAGGTCCATCTCGTGCAGCACCGCCGTGACCTCGACGTCCGCGGCATAGATTTCCGTGGCGAGATGCCCTTCCCAGATCGGGTCGCGGCCGAACTTCTCGCCCATGTACATCTGGAGCAACTGCTCGCGGATGGGCTCGATGGTGGCGTAAGGCAGGAGGATCTCGATCTTGCCGCCGCGATCATCCATCTCGATGCGGAGTTCGATCAGGATCGCCGCATTGGCCGGGCGCGAGATCGCCGCGAAGCGCGGATTGGTCTCGAGGCGCTCGATGCGGAAATTGACGTCCGTCACCGGCTCGAAGGCGCGATGCGTGTCCTCGAGGATGATCTCGATCATCCGCCGCGCCAGCGCCATCTCGATGGTCGTATAAGGACGCCCCTCGATCCGGATCTGCCCGCCCATGCGGCGACCGCCCAGCAGCACGTCGATCATCGAGTAGATCAGCGACGAGTCGACCGTCAGCAGCCCGTAATTGTCCCATTCCTCCGCTTTGATGACAGAGAGGATGGCCGGCAGCGGAATCGAGTTGAGGTAGTCGCCGAAACGCACCGAGGAGATGGAATCCATCGCCACTTCGACGTTGTCGGAGGTGAAGTTTCTGAGGCTCGTCGTCGCCAGCCGGACCAGCCGGTCGAAGACGATTTCGAGCATCGGCAGGCGCTCATAAGAGACCAGCGCCGAATTGATCAGCGCCTGCACGCCCGACAGCTCGGCATTGCCGCCGGCGCTCGGATCAAAGCCGAGCAGGCTGTCGATCTCGTCCTGGTTCAGCACCCGGTCGGCAGCGGCATCGGCGTCGTCCTGCTGCAGCATGGCCGCCCATTCGGCGCCCATTGCCTCATCGCTGGCCTCGGCGGGTGCGGCTGCCCCGGTTTCCCCGAGGCCCCAGTCGTCGGTGAGCTTGTCCTGTTCTCCCGGCATCACTGCACCAGGATTTCCTTGAACAGGATGGATTCCACCTGCGCCGGGAAGATCGCGATGTTGACACGCCGGCGCAGCTCTTCCTTCAGCCGGTAGATGCCCGCTGAACCCTCGAGGTCCGATTTCCTGAGTTCGCGCAGATAGACCTGGAATGCGTCGACCACCTTGGCCATGCGCGGCTGAATCTCTTCCATCACCTCTTCATCGGCGACTTCCAGCGCCACGGTCAGCTTCATGAACTGTTCGCGCTCGCCCTCGCCGCGAATGTTCACGGTCATGGTCGGCAGGTTGAAGATGAAAGTCTCGGGCACGCCTGACAGTTGATGTTCGTCAGCGGCGGGTGCCGAAAAAAACATGAAGTAGGCGCCTGCGCCGCCACCCAGCAGCACCACCGCCGCCGCGATCATGGCGATCAGCATTACGGGCAGCTTCTTCTTTTCGGGCGTGGCGACGTCGCCACTCTCGATATCGGCTTCCGCAGCCATGCCCCAAACCCCTGCCCCGCCGGACGATTCCGGTCGGGATCGAGCTAATCGGCAGAGGGTTAACGATTAGTTACGAACTGTACCAAAGCGGGCAGATTTTGCCGGGCAGATTTTGCCACCGGACCACAGCAGGGAACGAACTGCCGTGCCAGAGGACGACGTAACTCATTGAAAAACATGATGCATGCGACTTGGCATGGTTGCTGCAATGTTAATGGCGAGCCCGACGGCCTGGGGAGGTCGGACGGCTCGGGGACTAAATGGGGAACCGTGCGCCATGGAAAATGCGCAGCTTATAGGTTTGTCGCGCCAGATCGGCTTGCAGCGGCAGATGGACGTGGTGGCCAACAACATGGCCAACATCAACACCACCGGCTTCAAGGCCGAGAACCTGCTGTTCGAGGAATACAAGATGCCGGTCGCCCGCGACCGCGACTTCTTCTATCCCGACCAGCCGCTGAGCTACACCGACGACTGGGCCACGGTTCACGACCTGTCGAGCGGTCCGCTGCTCGATACAGACAATCCGCTGGATGTCGCGCTGCAAGGCGAAGGCTTCCTCGTCGTCGAGACGCCGGGCGGCGAGCGCTATACCAAGGCCGGCAGCCTTGGCATCGGCCCCGACGGCACGCTCATGGACCCGAGCGGTAACCCGATCCTCGGCACGGGCGGCCCTATCCAGTTCGACGCCTCCGAGGTCGATATCTCCATTAGCCCCGACGGCACCATTTCCTCCAGCGCCGGGCTGAAGGGAACCTTGCGCATCGTCGAATTCGCCGACCCCCAGACCGTCGAGCGGTTCGGCGACAACCTGTGGACCGGCGGGACTCCCGTTCCCGCCACGGGCACCCGGATCGTCCAGGGCTCGATCGAAAAATCCAACGTCTCGGGCATCACCGAGATGAGCGACATGATCCGCGTGCAGCGCGCCTACGAGAGCATCGCCTCCCTGATGCACAAGCAGGACGAACAGCGCCGCACCGCCATCCAGAGACTCGGCAGCCTCAGCGCCTGAACGGAGACACCATGAAAGCCCTCTACATCGCTTCATCGGGAATGGCCGCGCAGGAGCGCAACGTCGAAGTCATTTCCAACAACATCGCGAACATGCGCACGACCGGCTACAAGAAGGCGCGCGCCGAGTTCCAGGATCTGCTGTACCAGTCCTACCGGCAGGCCGGTTCCACCACTTCGGATGCCGGCACCATGGCTCCGGTCGCGATCGAGATCGGCTCCGGCGTCCGCACTGCGGCGACCCCGCGCATCATGAGCCAGGGCTCGCCTGAGCTCACCGAGAAGGAGCTCGATCTCACCGTTCGCGGCGAGGGCTTCTTCATCGTCGATATGCCCGACGGGCGCACCGGCTATACCCGTGACGGCTCGTTCGAGCGCGGCCCCGATGGCCAGCTCGTCACCGTCGACGGCTATGCCGTGCAGCCCGGCATCACCATCCCCGGCAATGCCAACCAGATCCAAGTCAGCGCCGACGGCATCGTCGAGGTCTATCTCGACAACGACACCACGGCGACACAGGTCGGCCAGCTGCAGCTGGCGCGCTTCGTCAACAAGGCGGGCCTTGCCTCCGCCGGCGACAATCTCTTCGTCGAAACCGGTTCGAGCGGTCCGGCCCAGGTCGGTACGCCCAACAGCGACGGCATCGGCGACCTGCTTCAGGGCTACCTCGAAGCGTCGAACGTCAACTCCGTGACCGAAATCGCCGACCTCATCGCCGCCCAGCGCGCCTACGAGATGAACGCCCGCGTCATCTCCGGTGCCGACGAGATGATGCAGGCGACGAGCCAGCTGCGCTGATCGGGAGACAATAGATGCACAAGATCCTGCTTCCTGCCCTCTTCGCCCTGCTCTCGACCACCGCCTACGCGGCGCCGTCGCTCAAGGCCGAGGTCTCGGTCAACCGCCCGGTCATTACCGTCGGCGACATGTTCACCGATGCCGGGCTCCTCGCCGAGAAGGCGCTGTTCCGCGCCCCTGCCCCGGGCACGACGGGCCTCGTCAGCCTCGACGCCGTCCGCACCGCCGCTGCCCGCGCCGGTCTCGTCGACTACACCCAGGAAGGCATCCTCAGCGTCCGCGTCGAGCGCCAGGCCACCGTCGTCGATGCTGCCGCCCTCACGGCGCTCATCCGGGCCGATCTCGAGGGCCGTGGCCTCGTCGCTGCCGATGTCGAGATCGAAGCCCGTTTCGAAACGCCCGACCTCTCGTTCAACGCCGAGAACGTGCCGGTGCCGGCAACGCTGGCGACCCTGCAATACCAGCCCGGCGCGGCCGGCTTCACCGCCCGCTTCAATATCGCCGGCGTCGAGCTGCCGGTCGATGTCAGGGGCCGCCTCGACCTCATGGTCGAAGCCCCGCACCTCGCAGCCTCGCTCAAGGCCGGTGACATCATCAGTCCCGCCGATATCGAGATGAAGCGCGTGCCGCTCGACTTCGCCGACCGTAGCGGCATCCAGTCGGCCGACCAGCTAATTGGCAAGCAGCTCCGCCGCACCTCGCGTGCCGGCGTCATGCTCAAGGCCGCCGACATCACCGAGCCGCTGGTCGTGCGCCGCAACACGCAGGTCGCCGTGCTGCTCCACAACGGCCCAATGACCCTCACCGTCATCGGCCAGTCGCTCGGCGATGCCGTCGCCGGCCAGCCGGTCCAGGTGATGAACTCGGTATCGAAGAAGATCCTCAACGGCGTCGCCAGCGCCAACGGCTCGGTGGAGATCACCACCGCCGCCGCACAGCTCAAGCTCGCCGGTCTCTGAGAGGCAAGGACACGCAAATGAACATCCTCAAGCTCACCGCCACCCTCGCCCTCACCGCCCTCCTCGCGGGCTGCTCGACCCTCGACACGCTGTCCGGCGTCGGCGAGACACCGAAGCTCACCGCCATCGCCGATCCGACGGCGCAGGCCGGCTACCGCCCGGTGCAGATGCCGATGCCCGAACCGGTCGTCGCCTCCTACCAGCCGAACTCGCTGTTCTCGACCCAGGCCAAGGGCTTCTTCAAGGACCAGCGCGCCCACAAGATCGGCGACATCCTGACCATCATGGTCACCATCGACGACAGCGCCAAAATGAGCAATTCCACCGATCGCGAGCGCAGCTCCTCGTCGGAAGGCAGCATCGGCGGCGTGCTCGGTTCGATCTTCGGCGGCAACGTCCCGCTCGCCGATGTCGAGGCCAACGGCGCGATCTCGACCAGCGGCAGCCTCGCCGACGGCGGTTCGGGCTCGGTGAACCGCAAGGAAAGCCTGGAGACCCAGGTCGCAGCGGTCGTCGTCCAGGTCCTTCCTAACGGCAACCTCGTCATCGAGGGCCGCTCGGAAGTGCGCGTCAACTTCGAAGTCCGCGAGCTGATCGTGGTCGGCATTGTTCGCCCCGAGGATATCGGTGCCGACAACACCATTCCCTCGACCAAGATCGCCGAAGCCCGCATCTCCTACGGTGGCCGCGGCCAGATCACCCAGATGCAGCAGCCGCGCTACGGCCAGCAGATCGCCGACGCCATCATGCCCTTCTGATCCGAAAACGAGGAGCGGTCATCCGCCGCTCCCACCTTCCCCAGCCGCCAGCACATTCCCCCTATTGGTGCCGTCGGCTACTGGCTGGTTCCAGAATAGAACCCGCCCAAGGGCGCAGCTTCCCCGGCTGCGCCCTTTCCCCTTTTTGGCAGGCCGGATTGCCAGGCCGCAGGTCCACTTCCGGCACAAAGCGGACCTCGGCGGAGAAGCACTGAGGCGAAGGGACTTCCGTTTCGACGCCGCGTCGCACCTGCTAGGATTGTCCGTCGCGGAGACGAAATTGCGATGACAAGGGCGCCTACTGAGATGCGTTACACGTCGCAGCCGAGGGCAGAGGTCATCGAGTTGCGCAGCTACCCCATGAAACCGCTAGGTCGCGACAGCTTCATTGATAACTTCGAGGCCCACTACCTTGAAGAGATCGAGCGGTTCGGGGCCGTCGTCATGGGGCAGTTTCGTGTCCTCAACGATCCCGATCGCTTCGTCTGGTTTCGCGGGTTCCCTGACCTGGCCACTCGGGAGCCGTCCCTGAGGGCTTTCTATGCAGGCGAGGTCTGGAAGCGCCATGGTCCAATATCGATGGCGCTGTTTCTGCGTCCGCTGACGGTTCGGGTTCTGAGGCCGCTAGCCGGTGGGAATCTGACGGCGGGAATGACGTTGAAATCAACGCTCAGTGCCTTTGCCTCCGGCAATTGCTCAGTGGAGACAGGCGTCGTCGTGGTCGACATCTTTCGAGCTGCGCATGGCCATCGGCGCGATCGGCTGGCGGATCTCCTGCGCACGTCACTGCTGGCCTCTGAGCACGAGGACAGCGAGCTGCGGGGTATACTGGTGGCGGAAGAACGGACAGACGCGTGGGAAGAGGAGGTCGTTCGCGACCCGCATGAAGTTGTTCTGGTCACCGCTCACCGGGACCGCGGAACGGCCAAGCGGCACGCGGAGACCGTGGCGGCATTGTCTCGCCAAGCAGGCGGCGATCTGACCGGACCACCTACATCGATGCAGCTGTTGCCAACGATGCGATCGGCGATGCGCTTCCGTTAGGAGAGCCTATGCCTGAGACAATGCACAGGTTCGACATTGGGCAGTTCAGGTGCACTGCCATCGCGGATACCGACCGCGGTGCCCGCAACGTTCTGTTGCTCGAGGGCGAACGCCGGATTCTGGTCGACACGGGGATTGGGTCGCACGATCCGGAAAATCCCGGCTGCCTGTCTGCTCGGCTGGAAGAGTTAGGTGTTGGGGCCCGCCTGATCGACACGGTTGTTCTGACGCATGGCGACTTCGATCATATCGGAGGGGCCACAGATGGTTCTCGCCTAGCGTTCCCGGGTGCAGAGCACTTCATTTCGCGGACCGAAGTGGAATTCTGGAAGCAGCGGCCAACCCGCCTGGCGCCAAGCACGCTTTATGACGAGGCGTTTCGGTCGCGGGTCAACTCCGTTCCGCCAACAGCCATTCAGGCGCTAGAGCATCGACTGCAGTTGATCGAGAGTGGTGCTGTGGAGGTCGTGAAAGGCGTGACCATGATTACAGCGCCGGGCCACACGCCGGGAAATTCGGTCGTTCGGGTCGAGAGCCAAGGCAGTGTTCTGCTTTGCGTTGCAGACCTCTTCTATCAGGCCGAGAACCTGACCACGCCCGATTGGGTCTCCCAATATGACTACGACCCGAAACAGGTGGTCAAAACGCGCCGAAGGTTGCTGGATGAAGCGGCCTCCCAAGGCAGCCTATTGATGGCCTACCACTTGCCGTTTCCCGGCCTTGGACGAGTTCGGCGCAAAGGCAGTGCATGGGAGTGGAGGGCGGCCTAGGCCTTCAAGCACGGTTTGCTTTTCTCCCGAACCAGCTGACAGACTGCCCGGAGCGGCTGCACCACCACTAGCGCCTGCGCACGAACTCCGTGCGCAGGACCAGGCCCTTGATCGCGTCGTGCCGGCAATCGATCTCGTCGGGGTTGTAGGTCAGCCGGATCGACTTGATGACCGGTGCCCTGCTTCAGGGTCTGGCCGGCGCCCTTGACCTTGAGGTCCTTGATCAGGACCACGGAGTCGCCATCGGCCAGGAGGGTCCCGGAGGCGTTGCGCACCTCGATCGCCTGAGCCTGCGAGGTTGCAACTTCTGAAGCCGGGCGCCACTCGCCGCTTGCTTCATCGTACACGTAGTCGTCGTCTGGGTTCGTCATGGCCCGTCCTATCGCAAGGAACGGACGGCTTGCCAATACTATCAACACGCACGGAACTGCGGCCAATTTCCCATGCCGCGAGGGCGCGCCACTCCGACCCCAAGCGCCCGAGCAGCAACCTTTGCGGCGTCCGGTCGCTGCTGGTGCGGATGTTGGTCGGCCAAGGTCTAGGCGACCAGCTCCGGTGCGTTGATCTTGAGCTGTGCCGCGAACGCCCGCTGGTAGGCCGGTCGGGCTTCGGCACGCGCCACGTAGGCGGCGAGGGTCGGATGTTCCTGCAGCAGCCCTGATGGCTTCAGCCGCTGCAGCACATGCACCATCATCAGGTCGCTGGCGCTGAACGCACCATCGAGCCAGTCGGCATCGCCGAGCCGCGCGGACAGCTGGCGCAGCCTGTCGTGGATGCGCCCGATCACCAGCGGCAGGCGCTCCTGGCTCCATGGCTGGTTGCCCTCGGCGAAGCGAGCGTTCTGCAGCTCAAGGATCGGCGGCTCCACCGTGCTCACCGCCGCGAACATCCATGAGATCGCCCGCGCTCGCGCGCCGGGATCGGCAGGTAGCAATCCCGCATGCCTCTCGGCGATGTGGAGGATGATGGAACCGCTTTCGAACAGCGTCAGGCCATCATCCTCGTAGGTCGGGATCTGGCCGAACGGGTTGCGCTCGAGATGCGCCGGCTCCTTCATCGCGGCGAACGAGACGAGGCGCACGTCGTAAGGCTGGCCTACCTCCTCCATGGCCCAACGGACGCGCACATCGCGCGAAAGTCCCTTGCCGCCATCGGGCGAACGTTCAAAGGCAGTGATCGTGGGGGTCATCGACTGTCTCCGTGAGCTTGTTTCACCAAATGGTCGAACCACCCGGGCGTCGCTCGACAGCCGACGCATGATTTTCTGTCGCATCTGCCCTGCCCCAAGCCGCTTCCTTGCCGCGCCGATCTTCTGTAGGTGTCCCCCTCCACTTGTTCCGGGCCCCGACCGCGCATGATCCGCCTCGAAAATATCAGCAAGCAGAACGGCAAGCAGATCGTCTTCATCGAGGCGTCCGCCGGGCTGCTGCGCGGCGAGAAGGCCGGCCTCGTCGGTCCGAACGGCGCGGGCAAGACCACGCTTTTCCGTATGATCATCGGCGAGGAGCAGCCCGACGAAGGCCAGGTCTCGCTCGATCGCGGCATCTCCGTCGGCTATTTCAGCCAGGACGTCGGCGAGATGAGCGGCCGCTCCGTCGTCGCCGAAGTGATGGATGGTGCCGGCCCGGTCAGCGAGTTGATGGCCGAGATGGCGGTGCTCGAGGCCGCTATGGCCGATCCCGACCAGGCCGACCAGATGGACGACATCATCACCCGCTACGGCGAGGTGCAGGGGCGCTTCCAGGAACTCGACGGCTACTCGCTCGATGGCCGCGCCCGCGAAGTGCTCGATGGCCTCGGCTTCTCCCAGGAACTGATGGATGGCGATGTCGGTGCGCTCTCCGGCGGCTGGAAGATGCGCGTCGCCCTCGCCCGCATCCTTCTCATGGCGCCCGACGTGCTTCTGCTCGACGAGCCCTCGAACCATCTCGATCTCGAAAGCCTGATCTGGCTCGAATCCTTCCTTAGGGGATACCAGGGCGCGATCCTGATGACCTCGCACGACCGCGAGTTCATGAACCGCATCGTCAACAAGATCGTCGAGATCGACGGCGGCTCGCTGACCTCCTACACCGGCGACTACGAGTTCTATCAGCAGCAGCGCGCCCTCTCCGACAAGCAGCAGCAGGCCCAGTTCGAGCGCCAGCAGGCGATGCTCGCCAAGGAGATCGCCTTCATCGAGCGCTTCAAAGCCCGCGCCAGCCACGCCGCGCAGGTGCAGAGCCGGGTCAAGAAGCTCGACAAGATCGAAAAGGTCGAGCCGCCCAAGCGCCAGCAGACCATCGCCTTCGAGTTCCGCCCGGCGCCGCGCTCCGGCGAAGACGTCGTTATGCTCAAGGATGTCTCGAAGTCCTATGGCAGCCGTTCGATCTACGACGGCTTCAACTTCCACATCCGCCGCCAGGAACGCTGGTGCATCATGGGCATCAACGGCGCCGGCAAGTCGACGCTGCTAAAACTCGTCGCCGGCGCCGCCGACCCGGATGACGGCATCGTCAAGCGCGGCCCGAGCGTCAAGATGGGCTATTTCGCCCAGCACGCCATGGATGTGCTCGATGGCGACCGCACGGTGTTCGAAACCCTGCAGGACAATTTCCCGCAGGCCGGTCAGGCGCCGCTCCGCGCCCTCGCCGGCTGCTTCGGCTTCCCCGGCGACGAAATCGACAAGAAGTGCCGCGTGCTCTCCGGCGGTGAGAAGGCCCGCCTCGTCATGGCGCTGCTGCTGTTCGATCCGCCGAACCTGCTCGTCCTCGACGAGCCGACCAACCACCTCGACATCGCCACCAAGCAGATGCTGATCCAGGCGCTCGCTGCTTACGAAGGCACCATGCTCTTCGTCTCGCACGACCGCCACTTCCTCGCCGCGCTGTCGAACCGCGTGCTGGAACTGACCCCCGAGGGCATCCACACCTACGGTGGTGGCTACACCGAGTACGTGCAGTCGACCGGGCAGGAAGCGCCGGGGCTGCGGAGCTAGGGCGAAGGAAGGCGAGCCGTCACCTCGTCTCGTCTTTCGGCGGCTGGTTCTGCTGCCAGAGTTCGGTCAGCGACAGGCCCTTGCGGCCCCAGTTGTCGGTGTCCACTTCGTCGATCACGACGAAGATGTATTCGGGGTTCCGCCCCAGTTCCTCGACCAGCACATCTGTCATCCGGCGGATGACGGCGCGCTTCTGCTCGACAGTGGCGATGCCCTTAGCGATCTCGACCTTCACATATGGCACGGGGAGTTCCTCTGTATGCGGCGCAAGCGTACCGGCATCCCCTGCCCCTACCCCCGCTTCTGCAACGCCAGCCAGACACCGCCGCACATCAGGATGACGCCGGATACCCGGTTCAACAGCCGGACGCGAGCCTGCGTGAGCAACTGCCGCGCGCTGCCGGCTAGAACCGCGTAGATCGCGTCCGTGGTCGCCGCCACCGCCATGACGATCAGGCCGAGCACCAGGATCTGGTCGAAGGCCGGGCGGCTCATGTCGACGAACTGGGGCAGGAACGCACCGAGGAACAGCAGCGTCTTGGGGTTCGAGGCATTGGTCACGAACCCGTTCCAGAAGTACCGCCCATACGGCAAGCGCTCGCCCGGCGCCGACATGTCGAGCTTGCCCGTCGAGGTGAACATCTTGAACCCGATCCAGATCAGGTAGGCCGCGCCAACCAGCTTGATGATCGTGAAGGCCTCGGCGACGACCGACATCACCACCTCGAGGCCGAGCGCCACGATCACCACCATGATGAGCATCGCCACCTGCACGCCGAGCACGGTGAGCAGGCCCGCCCGGGTCCCCCGCGCCAGCGAGTTCGCGACGAGGATGGTCACCGAGGGACCCGGCACCACCGCGAACAGCAGGGAAGCGAGGATGTAGGGCAGCAGGATAGCAGGATCGATCATGGCGTTCTCCGCAGGAGAGGAGCCAGCCACAGCCGCCCGTGCGCCGCAAGCCCCTATCGCGAAGTGAAGCGCGGAGCGACGATAAAGGTCCCTGCGCCAAGCGCGATCAGGACGATGGCGCCGGCGAGGAACGCTGCCGGCGGCCCCCAGGCGGTGGCGATAGCGCTGCCGATGAATGGAGCCACAAGCATCACCACAGTGGTCACCGCCTCGCCGGCCGAAAACACGCGGGCTATCCGATCCGGCGGCGCTGTCTGCTGCAACACCGTGCGGTACGGGACCATCATGAAGCCCGACGCCCCGCCGAGGAGTGCCATGGCGCCGAAAAACGCCCAGGCCGGCAGCATCAGGCCGGACATCGCGGCAATGGCAATGATCAGCGATCCCGCCCCGTTGAGCAGCGCCGCGCCGGCCATCGCGGTCAGCGGGCGCGATGCGGCAATCCGGCCGGCCAGCAGCGCCCCGAACAGCCCTCCCAGTCCCGAGGCAGCAATCGAAAGGCCGAAGTCACTGGCGTTGAGCCCAAAACCCTTCCCGAGCAGCACGATCAGCGTGTCATAGAGGAAGAACGCAAAATAGGCACAGGACGAAAAGATCAGTGCCAGCAGCAGCAACCGGCTGCGGCGGTACTCGCCGATGCCTGCCGTGAGCCGGGTCCACAGCGTCTCTTCGGCAACCCCCTCGTGCCGCGGCCGCTCGGGCAGCTGCACGCGCAGCACGATCAGCACGGCGAGCAGCGACAGGCCCGCGTTGACTGCGAAGATCGCCTGCACCGGCGCGAGGCCGAGCAACAGTCCGCCCAGCGCCGGGCCGGCGATCTTGCTGGTCTGGTTGATGGACTGGTGCAGGCCGTTGGCGCTCGACAGCAGTTCCGGCGGCGTGGTCGCCTGGATGGCGGATTGCCGGGCCGGGGTAAAGGCACTGTCGACACAGCCGCGCAGGAACACCAGCAGCAGCACAATCAGCGAATTGCCCGCGAAGACCAGCCCAAGCGTCACGACGGCGCGGCCGAGATTGGCAAGAACCAGAACGCGGCGCAGCGGCGTGCGGTCAACCCAGAGTGCCAGCACCGGTCCAACGACAACATAGGGAAGACCGAGCGCCACTGCGAGAGCGGCCAGCACGAACGGACCTTCGCCGTTCACATAGACCAGAAGCGCAATGACGGCAGCGTAGTCGAGCCAGTCGGCAAGGTCAGCCGGCAGGCTGGCGAGCGCCAGCCGTCGCGGCATCGGCATGCCGAGCAGTTGGCGATAGCCCTGCCCACCCGGCATGCTGAGCTCCGTTATGCGGAAGGACCGCTGTCCTCAGGCGCATCCGCCTCCGGCTCGTCGGGCTCCTCGCCCTCTGGCTCAGAAATCCGCTCGACCGACACCACACGCTCGCCGTCCGCCGTATTGAACACCGTGACGCCCTGCGACGAGCGGCCGACGATGCGAATGCGGTTCTCGGGGCCGGCGTCGACCGGCACGCGGATCACCTGGCCACCATTGGTCACCAGCATGATCTGGTCGCCGTCGTCGACCGGGAACGAGCCGATCAGCGGTCCGTTGCGCTTGTTCACCGCCATGGCGACGATGCCTTTGCCGCCGCGGCCGGTGATCCGGTACTCGTGGCTCGAGGTTCGCTTGCCGTAGCCGTTCTCCGAGATCGTCAGGATGAACTGCTCGGCAGCCGACATCGCGGCATAGCGATCCTGGCTCAGCTCTCCCGCCGGAACCGCATCCTCGGCATCCTCCGGCGCATCCTCGGCCTCGGCTTCGCCTCGCACCGCGCGGCTCATCTTGAGGTAGGCCGCACGCTCCGAAGAGTCGGCGTCGAAGTGGTGGATGATCGCCATCGAGATGACGCGATCGCCCTCGGCGAGGCTGATGCCGCGCACGCCGGTCGAGTCGCGGCCCTTGAACACGCGGACCTCGTCAACCTGGAAGCGGATCGCCTGCCCCAGCGCCGTGGTCAGCAGCACGTCGTCATTCGCCGTACAGGTGGCGACATCGACGATGCCGTCGCCCTCGTCGAGCTTCATGGCGATCTTGCCGTTCTTGTTGATCTCGACGAAGTCGGCCAGCGAGTTGCGTCGCACCGTGCCCCGGATCGTCGAGAACATCACGTCGAGCTGCTTCCAGCTGCCCTCGTCTTCCGGCAGCGGCATGATCGAGGTGATCCGCTCATTCTCGTCGAGCGGCAGCATGTTGATCAGCGCCCGGCCGCGCGTCTGCGGCTCGCCGATGGGCAGCCGCCACACCTTCATCTTGTAGACCTGACCGGCCGACGAGAAGAACAGCACCGGCGTGTGGGTGTTGGCGATGAACAGCCGCGACACGAAGTCCTCGTCGCGGGTCGCCATGCCCGAGCGACCCTTGCCGCCGCGACGCTGCGCCCGGTAGGCGGAAAGCGGTACGCGCTTGATGTAGCCGCCATGCGTGACGGTCACCACCATGTCCTCGCGCGCGATCAGGTCTTCGTCCTCGAAGTCCCCGGCCGCGTCGTCGATGGTGGTCTTGCGCGGCGTGTCGAACTGCTCCTTGATCTCGTTGAGCTGCTCGCGAACGATCTGCATCACCCGCTCGCGCGAGCGCAGGATGTCGAGATACTCCGAGATGTCGGTCCCGAGCCCGTTCAGTTCGTCGCCGATCTCGTTGACGCCAAGCGCCGTCAGGCGGCTCAGCGTCAGCGCGAGGATCGCACGCGCCTGCTCGTCGCTGAGCCTGAACGTGCCGTCCTCGTTGATCCGGTGGCGCGGATCGTCGATCAGCGCGATGAGCGGCGCCACGTCGCGTGCCGGCCAGTCGCGGTCCATCAGCCTTTCGCGCGCCGTCGCCGGATCGGGCGAAGTGCGGATCAGCGCGATCACTTCATCGACGTTGGCCACCGCCACGGCGAGACCGACGAGGATATGGGCGCGGTCGCGTGCCTTGTTCAGCAGGAACCGGGTGCGCCGGGTGACGACGACTTCCTGGAACTCGATGAACGCGGCGAGCATCGCCTTGAGGCTCATCAGTTCCGGCTTGCCGCCGTTGAGCGCCACGAAGTTGCAGCCGAACGAGCCCTGCAACGGCGTAAACCGGTAGAGCTGGTTCAGCACCACGTCGGCCACCGCGTCGCGCTTCAGCTCGATCACCACGCGCATGCCGTCGCGGTCGGATTCGTCGCGGATGTCGGAGATGCCTTCGATGCGCTTGTCGCGCACCAGCTCGGCGATCTTCTCGATCATCACCGCCTTGTTCACCTGGAACGGGATCTCGGTGACGATGAGCGCCTCGCGCTCCTTGCGCAGTTCCTCGGTGTGGACGCGACCACGGATCATGATGCCGCCGCGGCCCGTCTCGTAGGCCTGGCGGATACCCGAACGACCGAGGATGATGCCGGCAGTCGGGAAATCCGGGCCCGGCAGCACCGTCATCAAGTCTTCGGTCAGCGCGTCCGGGTTCTCCATCAGCATCAGCACGGCGTCGATGACTTCGCCGAGATTGTGCGTGGGAACGTTTGTCGCCATGCCGACGGCGATACCGCTGCCGCCGTTGACCAGCAGGTTCGGGAACCGCGCCGGTAGCACCGTCGGTTCGCGCTCGGAGGCGTCGTAGTTGTCCTTGAAGTCGACGGTATCCTTGTCGATGTCCTCAAGCAGGCTCTCCGTCACCTTCTGCATGCGCACTTCGGTGTAGCGCATGGCGGCCGGCATATCGCCGTCGACCGAGCCGAAGTTGCCCTGGCCGTCGATCAGCGTCACGCGCAGCGAGAATTCCTGCGCCATGCGCACCAGCGAGAAGTACACCGCGTCGTTCGAATGCGGGTGGTACTTACCGATCACGTCGCCGACCACGCGGGCCGACTTGCGATAGGGCCGGTTCCACGAATAGCCCTGCTCGTTCATCGAATGCAGGATGCGCCGATGCACGGGCTTGAGTCCGTCGCGCACGTCCGGCAGCGCGCGGCTCACGATCACGCTCATGGCGTAGTCGAGATAGGACCTGCGCATTTCCTCGGTTAGCGAAGTCGGGGCAATGTCGGACGGCATCGGGGTGCCGGTCGCGTCGTCGTTATTGTCTGCCACGGGGCCGTTTTCGAACTATGGAAACTGGGGCGAAGCTTTAGGCGATTCCCGCGCGGGAAACCAATGACCGAGGGGCTTTGGTGGGGAGATGTCCACGGATTGGCACTACGCCTGACGCTTCTCTTGCCACAATGAAGTGGGTTTGCGGCAACTTTGGGCCAAAAATCGGTTGAGACGGCCGGCGCGCGGCCTGCCGCAAAGTCAAACGGCTGGACGACAAGTTGCACAGCCCTTATTGATCCGCGCCTGAATGCGGGGCGCAGGACCAAGGGAAGATTCTATTGAATAAGGATACTCTGCTGGGCCGGATCTGGAACTGGTCCTTCGGCCACGACCGTTCCATCGGCTTCGGCCTTGAGAACGTCGGCAAGGCGACCCTGCGCTGGCCAAGGATCGTCGCGGCCCTCGTCCTGCTGATGACGGTCTTCTCCGTCACCCAGATTCCGCGCGCTAGCGTCGATGGCGACATGCTGCGAGTCTTCGCCCATTCGGGCGAGGAATACAGCCACTACGAGCATCTCGCCGATACCTTCGGCACGTTCGAGAACGACATCTACCTGCTCGTCAGCTCGCCCGACCTGACCAATCCCGACACCATCGAGACGATCCGCGCCATGGCGCTCGATCTCTCCAACAGCGACTACATCAACGGAACCATGTCGGCGTTCACGCTGCGCGTTCCGGGCCCCGATGGCACCACCCTGCCCGCCGTCCCCGAAGGCATGCAGACGCCCGAGGAAGTCAGCAAGGCGCTGACCGACCTCTACAACAACGATCCGATGATGAAGAACCTGATCAACCCGGATCTGTCCGGTGTTGTCATCATCGTCTTCCCGAACCCCGAGATGACCAAGGGCGGCGGCACTCGCGACATGATCGCCGACCTCCGCTCGCTCGTCGACGACTACAAGTCCGATGCCGTGCAGGTGGAACTCACCGGTCCGCCGATCTGGACCAGCGAGATGCTGAACGCGGCCGTCGATGACCAGATCACCTTCACGGTCTACGGCTTCGTCCTCGGCTCGCTCATCGCTCTGTTTTCGCTGCGCTCGTTCTGGGGTGCCATCCTCGTCGCCGCGACCCCGTTCGTCGCCGTCGTCTGGGTCATGGGCACGATCATCGCCCTGTTCGGCTCGTTCTCGTTCCTCACCATCATCGTCACCACCATCGTCCTGGTGATTGCCTTCGCCGAGAGCCTGTTCTTCATCTTCAACTGGCTCGCCTATTGGCGCGAGGGCATGGATCCGAACAAGGCGGTCGACGAAACGGTGCGCGTCGTCGGGCCCGCCAGCGGCCTCACCATGCTGACGACGCTCGTGTCCTTCGCCTCGCTGTCGCTGACTGCGGGCCAGGGCATCCAGGAATTCTCCCAGGCCGGCGTCCTTGCCTCGCTGATCAACTTCATCTGCCTGATGACGTTCCTGCCGCTGATCCTGAAGCTCTCGGTGCGTCTCGGCTTCAAGGCGCCCAAGCCCAGTTACGCCATCACGGCGCCGATTCCGGTGGCCTGGTTCGTGGCCAGCCGGCTCGGTCGTCCGCTCTCCGCCATCGCCATCGTCCTCACCGGACTGCTGCTGATCCCCTATGCCCTGATCCAGCCGCGGTTCTCGTTCGAGGACTTCATGGCCAAGAACTCGACGGCGCTGACTGCGGCCGAACAGATCGACGCCGGCGTCGGTGGCGTTGCGCCCCTCTATGTCAACGTCCCGCTCGACGAAGGCATCGCCGATGTCGGCGACAAGGACTTCGAGAAGGTCAAGCAGGTCCACCAGATCGTCGAGAAGTATCTCGGCGTGAACAAGGTAATCTCGGCGGCCGCCTTCACGCACTACGCGGAGTCCGGCTTCACCCGCGAGCAGATCTTCAACGCCGTGGGCGATCTGCGCGGCCGCTTCGTCACCCCCGATGGTACCCGCGCGCTGGTCACGGGCTTCATGCCGACCATCATTTCGTCCGAGGAGCTGATCCGGCTCAAAGAGGGCATCGAGGGCGACATCCGCGCGGCCGGCATCGAGGGCGCAGAAGTCGGTGGCTTCCGGGTCATGACCACCTACGCCACCGACCAGATCGTCACGGGCTTGCAGCTCGACCTGACGCTGTCGGTGCTGGTCAACCTGTTCCTGATCGGCTGGGCCTTCCGCTCGCTTCGCGTTGCGATCGCGGCAGCTATCCCGAACCTCTTCCCGGTGCTCGGCACCGAGGCCTGGCTGTATTTCACCAACCAGGGACTGCAGCTCACCACCGTGCTGGCGCTGACCATCGCGTTCGGTATCGCGGTCGACGACACCACCCACTTCCTGTCGCACTATCTGCACTCGCGGCGCGAAGAGGGCCGGTCTCACATGGATGCAATCCATCACACGATGGAGCGTATCGGCGGGGCTATTATTGCCGCCACGCTTATCCTCTGCTCCGGCATGGCGATCGTTATGTTCTCCGCCCTGCCGCAAGTTGCCTTGTTTGGTACCCTGTTTGTGATAACTCTCGGCTTTGCATTGATCGGCGATGTGTTCATCCTGCCGGCTCTGCTCGTCGCCGGGGGGCGATTCTTTCATCCGCTTGGAGGCGTTAAGAAATGAAGTTCCTCGGACCCCTGCCGCGCATCGTCGCGCTCGCTGGTCTGCTTGCTGTCACCCCCATGGCTGCTGCACCCGCCTTTGCCGCGCCGGCCGACGTCGCACTGCTCAAGTCCTATGTCGGTAGCTGGAAGGGCCGCGGTCAGTTGATCGGCGCCGAGAGCGAGTCCGTCGTATGTCGCCTGTCGCTCAGCGAGGGCAACTCCGACAAGGTCAACTATTCCGGCCGCTGCTCGCTCGCCGGCACCACGCTGAACGTCAACGGCACGCTCGCCTATATCGACGCCAAGAAGCGCTATGAAGCGGCCATGACCTCGAACGTCACGTTCTCCGGCATCGCCGTCGGCCAGAAGCGCGGTGACGGCATCATCTTCAACCTGAAGGAGCGGAACAAGGACGAGGAAGGCAACGACCTCACCATCACCGCTGCCATCGCCCTCAAGGGCAAGGGCGAAGCGATCGCCGTGGACTTCCAGGTCGTGTTCAACGCCACCGGCGACACGCTGAAGGCTTCGGTGCCCTTCACCAAGTAAGGGCAAAACCGGCTCAAGTTCGGCGGGCGGCTTCTCCGGAGGCCGCCCGTTTCATTTTGGAGTTAGGCCATCTCCAGCGACGCTATCGCGCCGCTGTCGTTGATGACGCAGGTCGCCTGCCCGTTGGGCAGCTTGAGGTCCACGGCGTAGCTTCCTGCGGCCGGCCCCGGTCGCGAACTGATCGGCAGCACGCTGTTCGCCGGCGCCCCGAAGCGCGTCTGCGCCTCCGAAGCACAAAGCAGCTGCAGATCCGCCGGCGCGGTCTGCGCGCTCCCCCGGATCGTGCTTGTGGTGCCCGGGCTCGTCGAGGCACACGCCGCCAATCCCAGAGGGATCAGCAACGCGGCCATGCCCGCCAGCCTCCGGCCGTTCCGCATCTGCAACTCCATACCCTGCATAATCATACCCCGCGATAGAGAGCGGCCCCCGACATCAGCACGATAACCTTAGAATCTATGGCGACGCGCTCGTAGAGGTCGGTGACGTCGTCGTTGTTGAGCCGTATGCAGCCCGAGGAGATATTCAGCCCGATCGACCACGGCTCGATGGTCCCGTGGATGCGGTAGATCGTGTCCTTGTTCCCCTCGAACAGGTACATGGCCCGCGCGCCGAGCGGATTGTCGGGACCGCCCGGCATGCCGTTGGCCCACTGCGCCGACCGTGGATCTCGGGCAATCATCTCCGGCGGCGGGGTCCACACCGGCCACTCGACCTTCCTGCCGACGCGCACGATGCCCGCCCAGCCGAAACCGTCACGACCGACCCCGATGCCGTAGCGGACGGCCTGGAAGTTCGGCAGCACGAGGTAGAGGAAGTGCCGGTCGCCGTCGATGATCACCGTCCCCGGCTTCTCGGCCGTCCGGAACGTGACGATCTGGCGCCTGAACTCCTCCGGCACCGAACCATAAGCCTTGTAGTACTGCTTGGCGCGGGAAGGGTCGTAGTCGACCCAAGTCTTCTTCTGGGCGTCGTAGATCTGCGAATAGATCGCCTGCGCCCGTGCCGTGCCTGTGCCGGCCAGCCCCAGGGCAAGGCCGCCCGCGGCAAGCCCCAGCAGTCGGCGGCGCGACAGCGTCATTTCAAGGCCGCTCATTTGAGCCACCCCGCGATCCGTTCCGCGTTGGCCTTCACCCATTCACCGGCCACTTCGTCGGGTACCTTGCGCTCGACCTCGACGGCGTAGCTCATCGCGGCGATGTCTGCGCCGTCGAACTGGATGTTCGAAAGCAGGGCCGCCACCGCCGGCTGGCGCTCGGCAAGCGAACTGGCGTAGCCGATCGACAACGACGACGCTGCCCACCCCGTATCGGCACGGGACGCCGTCAACCAGTTCGGATCGTCCGCCGGCGCGACGATGTGCCAGTTCGCCGGATCGTGCGGCGCTTCATCGAGCAGCACCACCTCGTGCAGCTGGAACAGGTGGTGAGGTGAATAGCAGTAGAAGACGATGGGCTTGTCGGTGGCGACAGCCGCATCCACCGCCGCCATTGCCAGTTCTTCCGGCGCCTCGAGCAGCATCATCGTCTTGTCATAGCCGACGCTGCGCGCGCGAACCCGCTCGACATTGGTCGAGAACCACGAGTGGTCTCCGATCCACATCTCGCCCCTGCCGTCGCCGTCACTGTCGAACTGACTGGCGATATCGACCTTGTCGAGATCGCCGAGCGACTTGATGCCGGTCGCATCGGCCGTCGCTCGCGTCACGCACACGCCCTGGTGCGCGTCGACCTTGCGCGCGCTTACCGTGATCTTGTCGGCAAAGCGCGCCACCGCCGCATCGAGATTGGGCGACCAGAGCTCCGGATAGACGTCGATCTCGCCCCGCGAGATGCCCGACAGCAGCCCCATCGAGCCGCGCTCGACATAGCTTGGCTCGACGCCCAGCTGCTCCGCCGCCACCTGCCCGATGATGTAGCCCGTCACCTGCGCGGAGGGCCAGGCGGTCATTCCGATCACCAACTCCTCGGCCGCTGGCGCCATGGGGAACGCCCCGAGGGCCAGCGCCGCTACAAATACTCGCATCCGTTCACTTCCCCACCCTGAGACTATGTCCGGCTACCGCGCCGTCACGACGGCTCGCCCGTTGTCGTCGACGAGCCGCAATTGCCCGTCGCCTGTGCTCTCGAAGCGCCGGACCATCTCGAGTGCCGCGAGGAACCGCTGTTCCTGCTGCATCATCCCCTCATCGCAGGCCATCATCGTGCCCCCGACGTTGGAGATCGTCAGGCCCTCACCCGTCAGCGTGTAGCTGCCGAAGAAGCGGTTGCAGGACGAATTGCCGTGGATGCCGCCATCGAGCTCGAACGCGATCGAGGCCTGGGATCCCGCAATCACCGGCTGCCCCTCGATCTGCTCGACCTTACGGTCGCCGAGCAGCAGGCTCACCGGCTCGCCACCGCAGCCGATGTAGCTGGCATCGCCAACCGCCACTGCAACAGTCTTGGGAAACGGCATGCCTGACATCGTATCGCCGCAGATCTTGTCGACCGCCACCAGCACGAACGGCTTGCCGTCGGCTGTCGCCGAATAGACCGCGACGTCGTTCGCTCGCGTCGCCTCCGGCACCGGCGCAATCGTCACCGGGGCGCCGTCCATGGTGGTGAAGACTATGGACTCATCGCTTACTGCGACGTGCCAGCCGGGCTCGTTGCCGCGCGCCGACCAGTTCGCGGCACTCGCCTGTCCCGCAGTCGCCAGCACCATCGCCGCAGCACAGATCGCAGTTCCCCATACCCCTCGGCTCGGCAGTCTCATGGCTCGCCTCCACGCTCGAACGCCCCGCACTCGACCGGGACTATGAACCACGACCCGACGTCATTCACCCCCAAGATGCCCACCCCGCGCACGAAATGGATAGGACGCCTACCTTTGGGACACCGAGCACATAAGTGAGGCAACCGCCGCGACCACCGGCGATCCTGCCTCGTTCAGCCGTAAACCACGGCCTTCGTGCCGTGTTGCGCCCGTGCGGTGCCTGGGCTACGCCGTATTTGAAAGCAGATCGGGAGCTGCATGACTGTGTGGACTAAGGCGCAGCCCTTGATCGTCTATGCCGTGACGGCCCTACTCCTCGCCGTCGCGATTGCTGCCAATCTCCTCTGGGTCAAGAACATCGGAATACAGGAAGACTGGCTGATGATCGGCCAGTGGACTGGCACCGAGTCCGACTTGCCCGGCTGGCTGTGGAGCATCAACAACGGCCATCGCACGCCGCTTCCCCGCATGATCTATCTTGGCCTGCTGTGGCTCACCAACGATTTTCGGTCGGGCGCCCTGCTGAACCAGTTGCTCATGGCCGGGCTGGCGCTGCTGCTCGCCCACGCCACCGCGCGGGCCCGCGGCGGCGGATTGCGCATCATCGATACTGTGTTCCCCCTCGCCCTCCTCCACCTCGGCCACTGGCACAACATCGAGTGGGGCTGGCAGATCCAGTTCGTTGCCACGACCTGCCTCGGCGGCTTGCTGTTGTGCTCGGTGACGCCTCGCGTAGTCCCCGGCCGCGGGGACTGCCTGCTTGCGGTGGTTTCGCTTGCGCTGCTGCCGATGACCGGTCTGCCGGGCATCATCATCGCAGTTGGCATGATCCCATGGCTGGCGGTCGCTATCTTCATGACCCACCGTCGCGGCGGCGATCGCCTGATCAGCTGGCTGCTGGTGGGAGCGATTGTCTTCGTCCTCGCCTACACCGCGCTGTATTTCATCGGCTGGAAGTCTGAGTGGTCACCTGAGCATCCCGGGCTGGACCGGTTGATCGAAGCGACAATCGAGTACTTTGCCCTCGCCAAGGGCTGGCCGTTCCTGCACGCGCTCGACCGCGCCTTCGGCGTCGCCGTCGTGGCTCTGTCGGTCTATGCCGGCGTGATCTGCCTGAAAGCATGGCTCGCCGACCGGGGCGATTTGCGGGCCTTCGCACTGGCGAACTTCATTGCGGTCAACGGCGCCCTCGGGGTCAGCATCGCCTGGTCGCGGGGGACCTTCTACAGCGACTTCATGTCGATCAGCTACGCCGTCTTCTCGGTCCTGCCCCTCTTCGCCAGCCTGATCGCGGTTCAGCTCTACACCCGTCACGGCTTCGGCCGGGCCCTGCTACACGTCGCCCCAGCCCTCTTCGTCGTCATCCTGCCGCTCAATGCCCTTGGTGGGTTCGTATGGCGGGACTGGTACCTCGACGGCGTGGCGAAATACGAAGCCGACGTCAGCTCCGGCATGTCCGTCCCTGATATCGCGGACCGGAACACATCGTTCCTCCTGCATGGCTGCGACGGCTGCCTGTTGCCCCACCTCCGCGCACTCCGCGACGCCGGCGTCAGCCCCTACGATCGCCTGCCTCCCGGCTGATCGTCGGCCACCGGCACCCCCCTGTCGATTCCCGCGCTCCTCAATCGACCAGATGGCGATCGCAACCGCCTGGAGCGCTGAAATGGCCGTGACCTTCTCCCTTCGAAGACCCTTCCCTTTCCCGCCGCGCCATAAAGCGGTCGCCGCCGCTCCGGGTGTTGGGGGCGTCCGCCATGGGATCGCCTGATACACTCATCGAGGCGCTGGTGCCGGTATCCGTGGCCTCCCAGGTCTTCGGCCGCATCGCCCTTGGCGCCGGTGCCGCCGGGCTGCTGCTTCTCGTGGCCCTGCACTTTGCCAAGCCGGAACTGTCGCCCTCGTGGCACATGGTCAGCGAATACGCGATCGGTTCGCATGGCTGGCTGATGACGGCCTGCTTTGCCGCCCTCGCAATCAGCAGCCTCTCGCTGCTGCTGGCACTGCTCCCCCACACCGCTTCGCTCCTCGGCTGGATCGGCCTTGCCTTCCTGCTGGCCACCGCCGCCGGCTATACCCTCGCCGCCGTCTTTCCCACCGACCCGATCTCGGTCAGCCCGGAAAGCGCCAGCGCGGCCGCCCGCCTCCATGCGATGGCCTTCGCCATCGGCGTTCCCAGCTTCATCCTCGCCTCCCAGCTAATCAGTTTCGCGCTGATCGGAGATAGCCGCTGGGACGGCGTTCGCCTCTCCGCCTATAGCCTAGCCCATCTCAACTGGATCGCACTCGGCGCCATGGTGGCCATCATCGCGACCATGCTGCCGAAGGCCGGCGGCTTCGGGCCCGATGTCCTCATCGGCTGGCCCAACCGGCTGATGTTCGTCACCTATTTCGGTTGGCTCATGGCCACTGCCTGGCCCCTCGCCCGCCCGACCTAGGCCGGAAACGACAAAGGGCGCGGTCCGGCCGCGCCCTTTCCCAACTCTCGTACGTTCTGGTCGATCAGAACGGGATATCGTCGTCCATCGGACCGGACTCGAAGGCCGGCGCCGAGCTCGGCCGCCGCGACTCCTGCCGTCCACCGCCGAACGAGTTCGACGAACTCTCGCGCGGACCGGAGAAGCCGCCGCCGGCATTGTCGCCGTCACCGCGCCCGTCGAGCATGGTCAGGGTCGAGTTGAAGCCCTGCAGCACGATCTCGGTGGAATACTTGTCCTGGCCGGATTGGTCCTGCCACTTGCGGGTCTGCAGCGAGCCCTCGATGTAAACCTTGGAGCCCTTGCGCAGATATTGCTCGGCCACGCGCACGAGGCCTTCCGAGAAGATCACCACGCGGTGCCACTCGGTGCGCTCCTTGCGCTCGCCGGAATTCTTGTCGCGCCACTGGTCCGATGTGGCGACACTCAGGTTCACCACCTTGCCGCCGCTGGGCAGGTTCCGCACCTCGGGGTCATTGCCGAGATTCCCAACCAGGATCACCTTGTTCACGCTGCCAGCCATGGCACATTCCTTTCAAACTCTCCCGGATACGCACCGGGCCGTAACTTTGGCGCGTACCCTACCGCTATCGTTCCGGGCGCGCGCGTCCTATGCGCAACCGCCCACAGCTTTGCCGCTGTGTTCTCTCTATGTTCTCTTTCGGACCGTCAATGTCAAGCGGAACAGTACCGTTTGCGGCGCTGGCTTGCCATCGTTCGCCGGAGGTCTATGCTCCCGGCGGGGACTTGGAATTGGTTGCGCAACCCAGGAGACGGACCATGGTCAGACGTTCCCTCATCGGCCGCACGGCCCAGACAATGGCACGCACGGCGGTGATCGCCGGAACGGCCACCGCGGTTTCCGGCGCTGTCGCCGGCCGCCAGCGCGGCGCCGCGGAACCGCCCGCCCCTGCACCTGCCGCCGCACCGGCTGCTCCTGCGGCGATGTCCGCCGAAGCCATGGCTCAGTTGCAGAAGCTTGCCGAGCTTCGCGATGCCGGTGTGCTTTCCGAGCAGGAATTCGCGGATCAGAAGGCCCGCCTGCTCCACTGAGCCGTTGAAGCTGCCGACGGCAGGGTCACGCCTCGAAGCTGAGGGTCGTTCGTGTCCGTGCGTTCGGGGTAGACGTGGTGAAAGCGTCCGCCCACGCCGATCCGGGCGATGTCCTGCAACAGGGCATCGTGCTCCTCGGTTGCGAGGTGGCGCTGGTGCACCCCCTCGCTCTCGTAGCACTCGATGAAGGTGACGACGTCGGCCTCCGTATCGCTCGGGTTGACCTCGAAGAAGACGACGCCCTCCTCCTGTCGCGACGCCTCGGCGAAGGGTCGGGCGCGGGCGAGCAGGTCGTCGCGCCGACCTGGCTTCAGGCGCAGCCAGCCGATGACATTGTTCATCCCGACCATGCCCCAGGAGTGTAGCATGCGCTCCCGAATTCTCGCCCAGATTCTGTTCGGCCCGGTCTTTGACGACGATCAATGCGGCCGGATCGCTTCGAGGCGAGAGGAAGGCCAATCGTCCCGCATGAGTAGCCAATGTCCCACGACCTCTCCGGCCGCATCCGCCGCCCAGACCTGATGGATCGCATCACCACGCCTGCGGCCGCTGCGGCCCTGATCCGCGACGGCATGGTGATCGGCATGAGCGGCTTCACCCGGGCTGGCGATGCCAAGGCCGTGCCGGTGGCCATGGCGGAACGCGCCGCCACCGACCCGTTCCGGATCACGCTGATCACCGGCGCCTCCCTCGGCCATGATATCGACCGCATGCTGACCGAGGCCGGGGTGTTGGCGCGCCGCCTGCCTTTCCAGGCCGATCCCACTCTGCGCAAGGCGATCAATCGCGGCGAGGTCATGTTCATCGACCAGCACCTGAGCGAAACGGTGGAACACCTGCGCTCCCGCCAGCTCGGCCCGATCGACTACGCCATCGTCGAGGCGGCGGCGATCACCGAGAGCGGCGCACTTCTGCCCACCACCTCCATCGGCAACTCGGCCAGCCTTGCCATCCTCGCCGAGAAGGTGATCGTCGAGATCAACCTCAGCCAGCCGCTCGGGCTCGATGGCCTGCACGACATCTACATCCCAGGCCGGCGCCCGACCCGTGCGCCCATTCCGCTCATGGCCTGCGACAGCCGCATCGGCACGCCCTATGTGGAGATCCCGCCCGAAAAGATCGCCGCCATCGTGATTACCGACGAAACGGACTCGTCCTCCACCATCGTTGCCGCCGACGAGGGCACCAGCGCCATTGCCGGCCACCTGATCCGCTTTTTCGAGAACGAGGTCGCGGCGGGGCGCCTCGACTTGACACTGCAGCCGCTCCAGGCCGGCATCGGCTCTATCGCCAATTCCGTGCTGCGCGGCCTCGCCGACGGTCCCTTCCACCACCTGCGCCTCTACAGCGAGGTGCTGCAGGATTCGACATTCGATCTCTTCGATGCCGGCAAGCTCACCTTCGCCTCCGCCTCCTCGATCACCCTCAGCGAAGCCTGCGCGGCCCGCGTCTACGGCAATTTCGATGCCTACAAGGACAAGCTCGTCCTGCGTCCGCAGGAGATCTCGAACCACCCTGAGATCATCCGGCGGCTCGGCATCATCGGCATCAACACCGCGCTCGAGTTCGACATATACGGCAACGTCAACTCCACCCATGTCGATGGCACCATGATGATGAACGGCATCGGCGGCTCGGGCGATTTCGCCCGCAACGCCTACCTGTCGATCTTCGTCACCAAGTCGCTGGCCAAGGACGGCGCCATCTCGTCGGTGGTGCCGATGGTCAGCCATGTCGATCACACCGAGCACGATGTCGATATCCTCGTCACCGAGCAGGGCCTCGCCGACCTGCGCGAACTCGCCCCTCGCGAGCGCGCCCGAAAAGTCATCGACAACTGCGTCCACCCCACCTACCGGGCGCAGCTCGAAGACTACTTCACCCGCGCCTGTGCGCTCGGCGGCCACACCCCGCACCTGCTCGAAGAAGCCTTCTCCTGGCATCGCCGCCGCCAGCAGACCGGCACCATGCTGGCCTAACCGGAGCTGTCCCGGTTATGCCGGACGCCCGAGCAGGTCGAGCATCATCCTCCGGTACAGCCGGTGCGCCATGCGGTTCGCACCGGCCTTCGCCAGCAGCGCCGAGGGCACGATGTAGCGCCAGTAGAGCCCGAGCAGCTGCTTCCGGCCGGCGGCCGACCGCACCAGCCGATGCGCCACCGCCGGCGCCTCGCGGTAATAGCGCGCGATGTCGGCCCGTCCGGCCTCAAAACTGCTGAGCCAGCCGTCGCGGAAGCGGCGCAGCGTCTGCAGTTCCCAGCAGCGGTCATCGAGCCCGATCACCGAGCAGCAGGCGCTCGTGAGGAAGCAGCTCTCCAACGCCTCGAGATAGGCGTGCATCTCCTCGGACGACATGGTCGGGCACCCGTTCTCCGCGTCCTGCTTGCGCGCGTCGTTCATCGCGGGGACCAGAGAGTACAGCATGAACTCCTCGTACTTCTGGCTCTCCGGCTGGATCGAGCTGTAGATGTTGCCGCCCGAAACCAGCCGCACGCTGAATCCCTGCCGGCGCATGATCGCCTCGTGGATCATGTTGCTGACCTCCGGGTTGAAATCGAGGAACTCCTGGTCCGGCGGGAACTGGCCGGCCTCGAACACGATATTGCCCATGTCCTTTGCCCCCGCGGACAGGACGATACCAACCGGCACGTTCTGCTCCTGCGACAGCCCGATCACGCTGTAGAGCTGCCCCTGGTGCTTCAGCGCCGTCAGTGGCCAGTGGATCTGCAGCTTCTCGGCCTTCAAGGGACCATCGCCTTCGCGGGTCACAATGGCCTTGAGCGCGGCAAGGCCCTCCTTCAGTTCGCCACCCTGCTCGGCCGAAATCAGCACCACCTCCTCCGCGAGGCTCTTCATCGGGACGAGGAACACGAACTCGGCCCGGTCGGCGGTCGCCCTAAAGTTGGGCTCGAGGTTCTCGAGAGTTCCCGTGGCGCGGGCAACAACACACGGCGTCGTCTCCTGCGCCGAGGCGCGGCCGAGGCCAGCAATCGTGGAAACACCACTAGCGGCAAAAGCCGCCAACAAGCGGCGGCGAGTATTCGAAATGATCAACTATTACCCCCCAAATCAATGGACGGACGTTCAGCGATGAGGTCCGCCAAGGCAATAGTTCGGGTTGCCCAAAACGGGTCTTAGCCCGCGCACCCACGCATTGACACGACTCTGTTTGTTCTGCTTATGTTCCGCGATAGCAGGAACCAGCCACGCGGCAATTGATGACACGAGGGCGTGAGACGTGGTTAAGTTGCAAGACCGGCGCCCAATCCCCAGATGAGCAGCCGACCCCTCATTTTTGAAACCCTGACACGATTTGGCAGAGACCAGCATTATGGTCGCGCGCTTCGTGAGGTGAAAGTCTAAATGGCCGACAAGCGCAACCCGAACCGTGATCTCGTCATCCGTGGCGCCAAGGAGCACAACCTCAAGAATGTCGACTTGAGGCTTCCCCGCGACAGCTTGATCGTGATGACGGGGCTTTCTGGTTCGGGCAAATCCTCGCTCGCCTTCGACACCATCTATGCCGAGGGCCAGCGCCGCTACGTCGAGTCCCTCTCGGCCTATGCCCGCCAGTTCCTCGAGATGATGCAGAAGCCCGATGTCGAGAGCATCGAGGGCCTGAGCCCCGCCATCTCCATCGAGCAGAAGACCACCAGTCGCAACCCGCGCTCCACCGTCGGCACGGTCACCGAGATCTACGATTACCTGCGCTTGCTGTTTGCACGCGTCGGCATTCCCTACTCGCCCGTCACCGGCCTGCCGATCCAGAGCCAGACCGTCAGCCAGATGGTCGACATCGTCATGGCGCTGCCCGAAGAGACGCGGCTCTATCTGCTCGCCCCCATCGCCCGCGGCCGCAAGGGCGAGTACAAGCGCGAGCTCAACGACCTCATGCGCAAGGGCTTTCAGCGCGTGAAGATCGATGGCGAGTTCCATGACATCGAGGACGCGCCGAACCTCGACAAGAAGATCAAGCACGACATCGAGGTCGTGGTCGATCGCGTCGTCACCGGCCCCGATATCGCCGGCCGCCTCGCCGAGAGCTTCGAAACCGCGCTCAAGCTCGCCGACGGTATCGCCTTCGCCGAGTTCGCCGACGAGGTCGACGACAAGGGCGAGCCGAAGCGCCTCATCTTCTCCGAAAAATTCGCCGATCCGATCTCGGGCTTCACCATCCCCGAGATCGAGCCGCGGCTGTTCTCGTTCAACAACCCGTTCGGCGCCTGCCCGGTCTGCGATGGCCTCGGCACCGAGCAGAAGATCGACCCGAACCTCATCGTCCCGGATGTCACCCTTTCGCTGAAGGACGGGGCCATCCTGCCGTGGTCGAAGACCAGCGCGCCCTACTACCAGCAGACCCTGCAGGCCGTGGTGAAGCACTATGGCGCCTCTACCGGCACAGCCTGGGAGGACCTGTCCTTCGAGGTCCAGCACGCGGTGCTGTTCGGCACCGGCTCGACCCCGATCACCTTCGTCTATGACGACGGCCTCCGGACCTACAAGTCGACCAAGCCGTTCGAGGGCGTCATCGGCAACCTCGAGCGCCGCTACAAGGAGACCGAGAGCGCCGGCATGCGCGAGGAAATCGAGCGCTACATGTCGCAGGCGCCCTGTCTCGCCTGCAACGGCTATCGCCTAAAGCCGGAATCGCTCGCCGTGAAGATCGATGGCCTCCATATCGGCCAAGTCTCCGAGAAGTCGATCCGCGCCGCCAAGACCTGGTTCGATGAACTGCCGGCAAAGCTCAGCCAGCAGCAGAACCAGATCGGCGAGCGCATCTTCAAGGAGATCAAGGAGCGCCTCGGCTTCCTCAACGATGTCGGCCTCGACTACCTGACGCTGGCGCGCAACTCCGGCACCCTTTCGGGCGGCGAGAGCCAGCGTATCCGCCTCGCATCGCAGATCGGCTCCGGCCTCACCGGCGTTCTCTACGTGCTGGACGAGCCCTCGATCGGCCTCCACCAGCGCGACAACGAGCGCCTGCTCGAAACGCTGCAGCGCCTGCGCGACATCGGCAACACCGTCATCGTCGTCGAGCACGACGAAGACGCCATCATGACGGCTGACTATGTCGTCGACATCGGCCCGGGCGCCGGCGTCCACGGCGGCCACATCGTCGCTGAGGGTACGCCGCGCGACATCATGACCAACCCCAACTCGATCACCGGCAAGTACCTGACCGGCGAGTTGGCCATCCCGCTCCCCACCGAGCGCCGCAAGCAGAGCAAGACCAAGAAGCTCCATGTCGACGGCGCGACCGGCAACAACCTGAAGAACGTCTCGGTCGACGTGCCCTTGGGCAATTTCGTCGCCATCACCGGTGTCTCGGGCGGCGGCAAGTCGACGCTGATGATCGACACCATGTACCAGGCCATCGCCCGCCGGCTGAACGGCGCGCGCGTCAACCCGGCGCCGCACAACCACCTCACCGGCCTCGAGAATCTCGACAAGGTCATCGACATCGACCAGTCGCCGATCGGCCGCACCCCGCGCTCCAACCCCGCCACCTATACCGGCGCCTTCGGCCCCATGCGCGAGTGGTTCGCCGGCCTGCCGGAAGCCAAGGCGCGCGGCTACGGCCCCGGCCGCTTCTCCTTCAACGTGAAGGGCGGCCGCTGCGAGAAGTGCGAGGGCGATGGGGTCATCAAGATCGAGATGCACTTCCTGCCCGACGTCTATGTCACCTGCGAAGTGTGCAAGGGCCATCGCTACAACCGCGAAACGCTCGAAGTGCAGTTCAAGGGCAAGTCGATCGCCGACGTGCTCGACATGACCATCGACGAGGCGGTCGATTTCTTCGCCGCCGTCCCCTCGATCCGCGAGAAGTTCCTCACCCTGCAGCGGGTTGGCCTCGGCTACGTCAAGGTCGGCCAGCCGGCGACGACTCTCTCAGGTGGCGAAGCCCAGCGCGTAAAGCTTTCGAAGGAACTCAGCCGCCGCGCCACGGGCCGGACGCTCTACATGCTGGATGAGCCCACAACGGGATTGCATTTCCACGACATAGCCAAGCTTCTTGAAGTGCTGCACGAGCTGGTCGACACCGGCAACACGGTCGTCGTCATCGAGCACAACCTCGAAGTCATCAAGACCGCCGACTGGGTCATCGACATGGGCCCCGAGGGCGGCGACGGCGGCGGCGAAGTCGTCGGCATCGGCACGCCCGAAGACATCGCCGACAACCCCCGCTCCCACACCGGCCGCTTCCTGAAGGAAGTCATGGAACGGAGACCGCAAAGATCGGCGGCGGAGTAGACATGCCCACCAGCGTCGTCGCGATCATCCCCTGCAATGATTTCGCAGCGTCGCTGGCCTTCTACGCCCTGCTCGGGTTCGAGCGCGGCACTGGTGAGACCTATCCCGACTACGCGATCCTCGCCGACGGCAAGGGCGGGCACCTGCACCTCACCACGGCGCCCGAGGGCTGGCTGATCCCCGGCAAGAGCCCGTTCGGCCTCTACATTTACGCCGACAATGTCGAGGAACTCGCGGAACGCCTCGCAAGCCGCCTGCTCCACCCGCCGCGCAAGCAGCCCTGGGGCATGTTCGAGTTCGCTGTCTCCGACCCCGACGAGAACCTGGTCCGGGTAGGGCGGCGGGCGTAGGGCACCGCCCCTCGCAGCTTCGATGCAATTCTGCCCGCCTCCGCCCTTGCCCAAATCACGCGGCCGCTCCACCTTGCGCCCCACGCAAGGAGCCTGACGTGACCAATCCCTTCTTTACCGCCTGGACCACACCCTACGAGGCGCCGCCCTTCGATCAGATCGTAACCGCCGATTTCAAGCCGGCCTACACCGAGGCCCTCGCGCAGCACCGGGCCGAGATCGCCGCGATCGGCGACAACTCGGCCGCGCCCACCTTCGACAACACCATCGTCGCGCTGGAGCGCTCGGGCCAGCCGCTGCGCCGCGTAGAGATGGTGTTCGGCCAGCTCTCCTCGGCCGCCACCAACGACGAATTGCAGGCCGTCGAGCGCGACGTCGTCGTCCTCGTTGCCCGCCACTGGAATGAGATCTTCCTCAATCCAAAGCTCTTCGCCCGCATCGACGCGCTCTACGAACAGCGCGAAACGCTCGGCCTCGATCCCGAAGGCCTGCGCGTGCTCGAGCGCTACCATCTCGACTTCGTCCGCTCGGGCGCCCGCCTCACCGCCGCCGAGCGCGAGCGCTACGGGGCGATCGTCGAGCGCCTCGCCACTCTCGGCACCCAGTTCGGCCAGAACGTCCTCGCCGACGAGCAGGAGACGGTGTTCGCCCTCACGGAAGCCGAGATCGCCGGCCTGCCCGAGTTTGCCCGCGCCGCTGCCGCCGAAACCGCGCGCGACCGCAAGCTGAACGCGCCCTACGCCGTCACCCCCTCCCGCTCCAGCGTCGAGCCCATCCTCCACTTCGCCACCGATCGCGGCGTGCGCGAAAAGATCTGGCGCGCCTTCGTCAAGCGCGGTGCCAACGGCAACAAGAACGACAATTCGAAGGTAATCGAGGAGATCGTCGCCCTGCGCGCCGAACAGGCCGCGCTCCTCGGCTATGCCAGCTACGCCGATTACAAGCTCGCCGACTCCATGGCCGGCACGCCTGCGGCCGCCCGCGGCCTGCTCGAACAGGTCTGGGCCGGCGGCCGCACCAAGGCGAATGCCGATCGCGAAGCCCTGCAGGAGCTCGCCAGGTCCGATGGCCAGTCGGCACCGCTGGAAGCCTGGGATTGGCGCTACTACGCCGAAAAGCTCCGCCTCGCCCGCTACGATTTCGACGAGAACGAGTTGAAGCCCTACCTTCAGCTCGACAAGGTGGTCGATGCCGCCTTCTTCGTCGCCGAAAAGCTGTTCGGCCTCACATTCAGCGCGCGCACCGACATCCCCGGCTACCACCCGGACGTCCGCGTCTGGGAAGTCAGCCGCAACGGCACGGTGATCGGCCTCTTCTACGGCGATTACTTCGCGCGCCCCGGCAAGCGCTCCGGCGCCTGGATGACCTCGTTCCGCGAGCAGCAGAAGCTCGACGGCACGCAGATCCCCTTCATCGTCAACACCTGCAACTTCGTAAAGCCGCCCGAGGGCCAGCCAGCCCTGCTCTCGCTTGATGAGGCGCGCACCGTGTTCCACGAAATGGGCCACGGCCTCCATGGCCTCCTCTCCGATGTCACCTACCCGCGCATCGCCGGCACCAGCGTGGTGCGCGATTTCGTCGAGCTGCCGAGCCAGATCTATGAGCACTGGCTCGAGGAGGAACCCGTCCTCGCCCGCTTCACCCACTTCGGCACCGGCGCGCCGATCCCGGCCGAGCTGCTCGAGCGCATGCGCGCCGCCCGCACCGCCAATTCTGGCTTCGAAACCGTGGAGTTCGTCTCCTCGGCCATTCTCGACATGGACTACCACTCTCAGCCCATGGAAGGTTCCGCCGCCGAGTTCGAGGCTGCCGTCCTCGCCGGCATCGAGATGCCGCGCGAGATCGCTCTGCGCCACGCCAGCACCCACTTCCTCCACCTGTTCTCGGGTGATGGCTACGCGGCCGGCTACTACAGCTACCTGTGGAGCGAAGTGCTCGACGCGGACGGCTTCCGCGCCTTCGAGGAAGCCGGCGATCCCTTCGATCCGGTCACCGCGCAGCGCCTCCACGAGTTCATCTACTCAGCCGGCGGCAAGCGCGACTTCGCCGAAGCGTACCGTCTCTTCCGCGGTCGCGACCCCGACGTGGCGGCCTTGCTCGAAGATCGCGGCCTCGTCCCGGCTCAAGCCTGAGACGCCGGGTTTGCATCACCAACCGATTTGCCAGAGTTATCCATGACCACCTCCCCCTTCCCCTGGCCCGAAGAGCGCATCGCGCACCTCACCGCCTATCGCGCCCTCGAGCCGATTACCGTCGACGGCAAGCTGGACGAAAAGAGCTGGCAGCTCGCGCCGCGTTCGCCGCGCTTCGTCGACCTGATCACCGGCCGGCCGACCATCCACGATACCCGCGTCGCCGTGCTGTGGGACGATACCCACCTCCACGTCGGCTACTGGGTCGAGGAGCCGTTCGTCGCGGCCAAGCTGACCGAGCGGGACTCGATCATCTATACCGAGAACGACATCGAGCTCTTCATCGCCGGCCGGGACGCCTACTACGAGCTCGAACTGAACGCGCTCGGCACCATCTACGAAGCCTTCTTCGTCTGGGAGGATGGCTACGAGCGCTCCGGCTATAGCCGCCAGCCCGAGTTCGCCCGCACCGCCGACGGCTACAAGCCGTGGAACGGCGTCGGCTTCGACAAGCACCCGCGCGGCGCCCGCCTCGGCTTCTTCAAGTGGGACATGCCCGGCATCGAGGCGGCCGCCGCCATCGACGGCACCATCAACGACCACTCCGATCGCGACCGCGGCTGGACCGCTGAAATCTCCATCCCCTGGTCGAGCCTCGGCGCACTGGCGAAAGCCGACAACCGCGCCCTGCCCCCGCGCGACGCCGACACCTGGCGCATGGATTTCTCCCGCTTCAACACCTACCGCGAGGCCGCACCCGCGGAGGATTCCGGCGGCTGGGCCATGAACGCCCACGGCGTCTGGGATTCGCATGTCCCGGAGGTGTTCCCCTACATCCACTTTTCCACCAAGCCGGTCGGCAGCGAACAACCGTGATGTACGCACAGCTTGCCGAGTTCGACCGCCGGCCGGAGCCCTTCTCGCGCTACACCACTGATGCGCTGTGGACCGATCCGCATATCGGCCGGCAGATGCTCGCATTCCACCTGAACCCGGATATCGACGCCGCCTCGCGCCGGTCGACGACCATCGACGCGACTGTCGACTGGATCGACCGCCGCTTCGGCCTTGCCGGCAAGCGCGTGCTCGATCTCGGCTGCGGCCCCGGGCTCTATGCCACGCGCATGGCAGCGCTCGGCGCCCGCATCACCGGGCTCGATTTCTCGCCGGTCTCCATTGCCCACGCCAAGGCGCATGCGCCGGCGGGCGCAGCCCTCAGCTACATCGAAGCCAACTACCTCGATCCGCTTCCGACCGGACCAGCCGACCTCGTCACGCTGATCTATGGCGACTACTGCGCCCTGTCCCCGGATCAGCGGCGCACGCTCCTCGCCAACGTCGCCGCAACCCTCGCGCCGGGCGGCCGCTTCGTGTTCGATGTCTTCTCGCCCGGCCAGTTCGAGCGGATGAGCGAAGGCACCGAGTTCGGCCACCGCTACATGGGCGGCTTCTGGTCGGCCGAAGACTATTTCGGCTTCAAGAAGACGACGCTTTTTCCCGAGCAGCTGGTCAGCCTCGAACGTTACCTCGTGGTCGAGGCCGACCGCTCGTTCGAGGTGTTCAACTGGATGCAGTACTACACCACCGAAACCATCGCCGCCGAGCTGGCCGACGCCGGCTTCATCGCCGACGACTTCGTGGAGATGGAAAGCGGCGAGCCCTGGCAGGACGACGCGACGCCCTTCTTCGTCAACGCTCGCGTGGGGAGCTGAACCGGTACTCAGTCCGGTCGCTTCGTTGGCGGCTGGGCGGCCAGCCTCCAGCACAACCCGCTCGAAATCGGCACTCTGCGGCGATCCGCCTGCGCTGACGCCTTGCACTCGCGGCCGTCCCCTGCTCAGTTGCCTAACGCTCCCCACCGGAACCACAGCCTTGCCCACGCCCCAGATCTTCGATGGCCACAACGACGTCCTGCTCCGCCTGATGACCGACACCTCGCCGGATCCGGTGGCACGGTTCCTCGAAGGGGGCGGTCCCGGCCACATCGATCTGCCCAAGGCGCGCGCCGGCAACTTCGCGGGCGGCATGTTTGCCGTGTTCTGCCCCTCGCCCAACGAGCGGACAGACTTCACTACCGCAGGCAACATGACCGATCGGCCACTGCCGCCCGAGTTGCCTATGGATGTCGCCCGCCGGATGACCGTGCACCAGATCAGCCTGCTGCTGCGCCTCGAAGCCGCATCCAACGGCGCCGTCACCGTCTGCCGCTCGGCCGCCGATATCCGCGCCGCCGTGGCGCGGGGCTCGCTCGCGGCCGTCCTCCACATCGAGGGCGCGGAAGCCATCGACCCGGAACTCCACTTCCTCGATGTGCTCTACGCAGCCGGCCTCCGCTCCATCGGTCCGGTGTGGAGCCGCACCAACGTGTTCGGCTATGGCGTCCCCTTCCGCTTCCCGCATTCGCCCGATCTCGGCCCCGGCCTCACTGATGCCGGCAAGCGCCTGGTGAAGGCCTGCAACGAGAAGCGCATCCTGATCGACCTCTCCCACATCACCGAGAAGGGTTTTTGGGACGTCGCCGAACTCTCGACCGCGCCGCTCGTCGCCACCCACTCCAATGTCCACGCGCTGACCCAGGCGCCGCGCAACCTCACCGCCGATCAGCTCCGCGCCATCCGCGAAAGCGACGGCATGGTCGGGCTGAACTTCGCCACCGGCTTCCTCCGCGCCGACGGCCAGTTGCGCGCCGATACCGAGATTTCCGACATGGTGCGTCACCTCGATGCCCTCATCGAAGCGCTCGGCGAGACCCGCGTCGGCATGGGTTCCGATTTTGACGGTGCCCTCGTCCCCGCCCCCATCGGCGATGCCTCCGGCCTGCCCCGCCTGTTCGAGGCCCTGGAACAGCACGGCTACGATGCGCAGCTGCTCGATAAGCTCGCCTACGGCAACTGGCTGTCCCTGCTCGAGCGAACCATCGGCTGAGGCAGCGGGGACATACGCCGCTTCGCACCGCATGCGAGCGTGCTGACCTTCACTTGCCGTTCAGCATCCATTCATGCCCACGGCCGCATCAGGGCAGCGCGGTGGCGCAATGGGTCGGATTACGACAGCAGAATGAATTCGCCATGCATCTGGCGCATGCCCGCACTGTTGTTTCACTGCGTGCACCGTCCAGCAAATCAGCGCACCCTACTTTCGTCGTGATCCGATAAAGGAGTGCACGATGTTTGTACGCGCTGTCTGGCGCCGCCGGCGTTTGGTCGACATCCGGCAGACGCTGCGGGAGACCGGCGGACCGACAACCCGAGATGATCTAGGGGTTTGCGGTCCGGACTTCCGGAGGATGACCCGCGGCCTGTTCGACCGCTGAGCTTCATGAATCGCTAACCAAGCGGGATGGGCCATGGTGGCCCTCGTGTTGCCTCGCCATTGCCGCCAGTCTGAATCGAAAATGAACGCCGCCACAATTAGGCATGCACAAGACGCATAACTGCGCTGAGATATCACTCTCTGCTCATTCGTGCACAACCGGACTATCTATCAATCGTGAAACGAAAGGAGACTTCCAAATGGGTATCCGTACGACGCTGAAGAAGTGGGCCGCCTACCAGCAGACCGTCCGTGAGCTTGCTGCTCTCGACAACCGTCAGTTGAGCGATCTGGGCATCACCCGCACCGACATCCAGCGCGTCGCTCGTGACCATGCTCGCACCATCTAATGGTTCGCCGCTAGGTTCCTGCGCATCGCCGGCATCATAGAACGCTCGCTTCCTGATAGAAGCGGGCGTTCAGCCATTTTGGGGCCTAGCTAGTAGGCCAGCCGCCCCACAAGTTCGTCATAGGGAACGTTGACCGCCCTGCGGAATGCCTCCCGCTCGTTGAGCCCTTCGTGCCAGCGGACCACGTTCGGCAGATTAGGCCGGTCCATCGGCATCGTCGTCCACCGGTACATCGCGACACCGGCAGCGATATCGGCATAGCCGAACTGCTCGCCCCCCAGGTACGGCGCCACCCCAAGTCTTTGCTCCATCACCTCCAGACACCCGATCGTGGCCGCTAGCGACCGCGCGATTGCGGCTTCGTCCCGTTGCGCCTCCGGCGTCCTCACGAGGTTCCAGAACAGCCCGATCCAGGCTGGCTGGAAGGTAGTCGCCGTCCAGTCCGTCCATTGATCGGCCATCGCCCGCTCGCGCGGCTCTATTGGATAGATCAGCCCGCTGCCGAACTCGGCCGCGAGGTAGCGCAGGATGGCATGGCTCTCCCACACGACGAGCCCGCGATCTCGTAGCGTCGGCACGAGGCCGTTGGGGTTGAGCTCCAGATACTCCGGTGTGCGATTGCCGCCATGCACTCCGCCGAGCGGCAAATGCTCATAGGCGAGTTCGAGTTCCTCGAGCGTCCACAGCACCTTCTGCACGTTGCATGAAGTAGCGCGTCCCCAGAGCGTGATGGTGTTCATGGCGTCTCCGGTAGCGCGCGGGTTGCATGTCCGTACCAGCTGGCTAGTCTTTGCAGGAGGACGAGGATCCAGCAATGCCAGATGTTCCACGGAACTTCGTATCGCGCCCGCCGATGCCGACCGATCCGGCGACGCTCGCTGCGTTCGATGCCCTGTTCGACGCCACCGTCGCCGCGGGAGGCACCGAGCCGATCGACTACGCGCTTTCCGCTCCACGCTGGCAGTTCATCTGCCACATCGCCGACACGCGCGATGTCGTAATCCACGGATCGGGCAATCCCGATATCGCCCTTTTCGAGCCTCGGCAGCCCATCGACATGACCGAGTTCGGCAACCAGAACGCCGTCTATGCTGCCTCGGATGGACTCTGGCCGATGTACTTTGCCATCCTCGACCGCGATCGCTATCCGATCTGGCTGATCAACGGGAGTGGTCGGCTGGTGGGTGAGGACGGCGTGGTACGCGAGCCGTTCTACTTCTTCTCGATCAGCGACACGGTGCTCGCCCAGGCTCCCTGGCGGCGTGGCACCATCTACTTCCTGCCGCGCGACACCTTCCGCCAGCAACCACCCCTCGTGGTAGGCGGCCAGCCCGTGCTGGTACCGCAATGGGCCAGCCTCGAGCCGGTCAGGCCGCTCGCCCGCATTGAAATCGACGCAGCGGATTTCCCCCTGCTCGGCCAGATGCGCGGTCACCCGGACGACGAAGCGTATCGCGAGCGGGTGCGCAACGATCCCGACGGCTTCCCGTGGGTCGACTGAGGCAATAGCGCCATTGCCCGCATGAGCCCCGCTTGCTATCTGGCGCGCATGTCGAAACAACCCATCCACGTCATCGGCGCCGGGCTCGCCGGATCCGAAGCCGCCTGGCAGGCTGCCGAGGCCGGCGCCAAGGTCGTCCTCCACGAAATGCGCCCGGTGGTGAAGACCGACGCGCATGAGACCGAGGGCTTTGCCGAGCTCGTCTGCTCCAACAGCTTCCGCTCCGACGACCACCAGCACAACGCCGTTGGCCTGCTCCACGAAGAGATGCGCCGCTGCAACTCGCTGATCATGCGCTCGGCCGATGCCCACAAGCTGCCCGCCGGCGGCGCGCTGGCCGTCGATCGCGTCGGCTTTTCCGATGCCGTCACCGCGGCCATTCACAACCACCCCAACATCACCATCGAGCGCGGCGAGATCGCCGGCCTGCCGCCCGAAGATTGGGACAACGTCGTCGTCGCCACCGGCCCGCTGACATCCCCTGCCCTGGCCGAAGCCATCCAGGGCCTCACTGGCGAAGACTCGCTCGCCTTCTTCGATGCCATCGCACCGATCGTCCACAAGGACTCGATCGACATGGACATCGTCTGGGCCCAGTCGCGCTACGACAAGGTCGGGCCGATGGGCGACGGGCGCGACTACCTCAACTGCCCGATGGATGAAGCCCAGTACAATCGCTTCGTCGATGCCCTACTCTCCGCCCCGCTACACGCCTTCAAGGATTGGGAGCACGTCCCCTACTTCGACGGCTGCCTGCCCATCGAGGTCATGGCCGAGCGCGGCCGCGACACCCTGCGCTGGGGCCCGATGAAGCCGGTCGGCCTCACCAACCCACGCAACCCCACGGTGAAGGCGCACGCCATCGTCCAACTCCGGCAGGACAATGCCCTGGGCACGCTGTGGAACATGGTCGGCTTCCAGACCAAGATGCGCTACGGCATCCAGGCCGAGATCTTCCGCCTGATCCCCGGCCTCGAGAACGCGCAGTTCGCCCGCCTCGGCGGTCTCCACCGCAACACTTTCCTCAATTCGCCAAAAGTGCTCGGCGCCGATCTCAAGCTCAAGGCCATGCCGCGCCTGCGCTTTGCCGGCCAGGTGACCGGGGTCGAGGGCTATGTGGAGAGCGCCGCCGTCGGCCTCATGGCCGGCCGCCTCGCCGCAGCCGACGCACGCGGCGAAACGCTCGCCGTCCCGCCCGCCACCACGGCCATGGGCGCGCTGATCAACCACATCACCGCCGGCCACGTCGAAGCCGAGGCCTATTCCGGCGCGCGTAGCTTCCAGCCGATGAATGTCAATTTCGGTCTCTTCCCGCCTGTGTCGATCGCCAAGCCGGAAGGCCATATTGGCCGGTGGAAGTCGACCGAAAAGACCATCGCGAAGAAGGAAGCCATCACCTCGCGCGCGCTCACCGACATCATGGCCTGGGCGTAACGCGGCGGGGCACATCGGTCGGCCTAACTATGCCCTGAGTGCCCACCAGCCCATGAGGGCAATCTTGCGCCAATCGGTCAGGTCTGCGGTGGCAGCAAACGGCAATGCTCCGCGCACGGCCATTTCCGCCTGTCGTCCGACGATCGCCACCGGTGCGAAGGCCGGTCGCAGCAGCTTCGGCAAGGCAGCGACCGCCGCGCGCGCCTTTGCGAGATGCTCCTGCGCCAGCTCGCCAATCTGCGCAAGCGCCGCGAACAGCCCTTCGCTCTCCTCGCCAGCGAGGATTTCGCCGTCGGTGACACCATTGGCGGCAAATATACTCATCGGCAGGAAGATGCGCCCGGTCGACGCATTGTAGCCGAAGGCCCGCAAGTGCCCGACGAGCGCATGCGCGACACCCAGGTGCCCCGCCGCGTCTCCTGTCTCGACCTCGGCGCCGCCGTTCAGCACCATCGCCGCCAGTTGGTAGAGCACCGACACCGTCTCGCCGGCATAGCCCTCGAAGCTCGCCACATCCGGCATGGCGTCGTGATAGAGGTCGAAACGCCGGGCTGCGATCAGCCGCAACAGCGGCCCCGAAGGGAGCCGATACTGCTCGATGGCGTCCAGCAGGGCCGCAGCAAGGGGATTCTGCCGCACGTTGCCGTGGCCATCGCCCTTCAGTGCATCGGCCCACCACTGCAGCCGGATCTCACCCGCCGCTGGCTCGCGGGCCCGGTCGCGGATGGACGCAACATCGGCTGAAAACGCATAGAGCGCCTGGACTGCCTTCTGCTCCGGCTGCTTCAGCAGCAGCGAGGCGTAGTACCTGTCGCGGTCGGCATCGCGCAGGAAGCCGCCGGCATAGTCGGCATCACTGCTCACTTGGCGTTCTCGACGGCGATCAACGCCGCACCCACGGCACGGTCTTCGGCGAGGAGCACGTTGTATGTCCGCACCGCCCCGCCCGTTGCGATGGCCTCAACGATCACGCCGCGCGCCCTCAGGGCCGCCCTCAATTCGGAATCGAACCCGACGATGTCAGCTCCCAAGCCGACAAGCAGCACGTCCAGCTGATCCGCCACTGCAAACACCGGGGCCAGTGCCTCCAGCGTCAGCTCACCCGGTGCGTTGACCGACCAGGCCTGCATCCCGGTGGGTAGGCACAGGAGCGAACCACGGTGGCTCATCCCGGCGAAGCGGAAGCCACCGTTCCCATAGGCGTCGATCTGGACCTGCTGGGGGTAGAACCCCTCCCCCGGCTCCGCCATGTCAGACCGCGGCGCCGTCGGCGCGCTTGGCCGCCTTGGCCTTCTGCTCCTTGGCTTCCTCTGCCTCGCTGCGCGGCTTGAGGCCGAAGTAGATCAGGATCGGGCCGCCGATGAACACCGACGAGTACATGCCGAAGATCGAGCCGAAGGTCATGGCGATGGTGAAGCCGCGGATCGACTCGCCGCCGAAGAACACCAGCGGGAACAGGGCCAGCAGCACCGTGAACTGCGTCAGCGACGTACGCACGATCGTCTGGTTGATCGACAGGTTGATGATCTCGGGGATCGTCATCTTCTTGTATTTTCGGAGGTTCTCTCGAACGCGGTCCGAAATCACCACGGTCTCGTTCAGCGACAGGCCGACAAGGGTCAGCACCGCCGCGATCGAACTGAGGTTGAACTCCAGTCCTGTCAGCGAGAACAAGCCCACTGTCATGATCACGTCGTGGGTCACCGTCGTCACCGCGGCGAGACCGAACTGCCACTCGAAGCGGAACCACACGTAAAGCAGGATGGCGCCCAAGGTCACCAGCACCGCGATGGTGCCGTTGACCGCGAGTTCTCCCGACACGGTACCGCTCACCGCTTCGGTGCGCCGCACGTCGTACTGCTCGGCGGCCAGTGCCTTGGTGACGTTCTGCACCGCGACCTGCTGCTCGGCGTCCCCGCCCGGCTGCAGCTGGATGCGGACCAGCAGATCCTGCGGAGTGCCGAAGCTCTGCACCTGCACTTCGCCCAGTTCGAGCGGCTCGAGCAGTTCGCGTACCCGCGCCGGGTCTGCGTCGCCCTCGCCCGTATGCTGCACTTCGATGGCCGAGCCGCCGACGAAGTCGATGCCCAGGTTGAAGCCCTTGGTGAAGGCCAGCCCGATCGCTCCGATGGTCAGGATGATCGACAGCACGATCGCGTAGCGCGACATCTTCATGAAGTCGATCTTGGTGCCATCCGGGATGAACCGGAAGTGCTGGATCTTCAGCTTCTTCGGACGCCTCCAGCGGTACCACAGCGAGATGAACAGGCGCGTCACCGTATAGGCGGTGAACAGCGAGGTCAGGATGCCCAGCGCCAGTGTCACGGCGAAGCCCTGGATCGGGCCAGAGCCGAGGAAGTAGAGCACGATGGCGGCAATGAGCTGCGTCAGGTGCGAGTCGATGATGGTGCCCCACGCACGGTGGAAACCGGCATCGAGAGAGGCAATGATCGATTTGCCCGCCCGCTGCTCTTCTCGCATTCGCTCGTAGATCAGCACGTTGGCGTCCACCGCCACGCCGATGGTCAGCACGATACCGGCGATGCCGGGCAGCGTCAGCGTCGCGCCGAGCGCCGACAGGGAGCCAAGGATCAGCACCACGTTGAGCGCCAGCGCCACGTTGGCGAACACGCCGAACATGCCGTAGGCGATGATCATGAACGCCACCACCAGGACCGAGGCGATCACACCTGCGGTGACGCCGGCGCGGATGGAGTCGGCACCGAGGCTCGGACCGACCGAGCGCTCTTCCACCACGTCGAGAGTCGCCGGCAGCGCACCAGCGCGCAGCAGCACGGCAAGGTCGTTGGCGCTCTGCGTCGTGAAGTTGCCGCTGATCTGTCCCGTGCCGCCGGTGATGGGAGACTGGATGACCGGTGCGGTGATCACCTGGTTGTCGAGCACGATCGCAAAGCGCTTGCCGACATTCTTCGAGGTAATCTCGCCGAACGTGATGGCGCCGCGCGTATCGAAGGTGAAGCTCACTACGGCGCGGCCGCTCTGCTGGTCGAAGCCCGGCTGCGCGTTGGTCAGTGCTTCACCGCCAAGCTCGATGTTCTCGTTGAGCAGTTCGTTGCCACCGTCCTGGCTCGGCAGGATCATGTAGCCCGAGGGAACGCCCTGGGCCTCGGCCTGCGCCGCGGTCATCGACGGGTGGACCAGGTGGAAGGTCAGGCGCGCGGTACGCGAAATAAGGTCCTTGAGGCGGTTCGAGTCCTCGAAGCCCGGCACCTGCACCAGCACGCGGTTAGTACCCTGGCGCTGGATGGTCGGCTCAGTGGTACCAACCTCGTCGACGCGGTTGCGGATAACCTCCATCGACTGCGCCACCAGCGACGCCATGCGCTGCTGCACGCCATCGGGCGTCAGCGACACGACGATCTTGCCGTCCGAAGTCTGGGAGAATGCCAGTTCCGGCACGCCGCCGACGCCGAAGGTCGACGACACGTTGTTCTGCAGCTTCTGCACCGCCGCCATGGCGGCTTCCTTCTGCGTCGGGTCGGTCAGCTCGACCGTGATCGAGTCCGTACCCGTCGTGATCAAGTTGCCGATGCCGTTCTGGTTGGCCAGCGTCGAGCGCACGTCGCGGCGCAGCGACTTGATGCGCTCCGCGATGATCGACTCCTGGTTGACCTGGAGCAGCAGGTGCGAGCCGCCTTGCAGGTCGAGGCCGAGCACGACCGTGCTTCTCGGGCCGGGCCAGTGGTCGAGGACGTCCTTGGGCAGGAAGCTCGGGATCGTGAACAGAATGCCAAGCACCGCAACGATGATGATGATGGCTGTGCGGAGGGGCGAGAACTGCATGTCGAGCTTCGGTCCTTGTGGGAGCCACGAGGACAGCCAGGTGTCCTTGGGCAAACGGAGCCCTAAGGCTCCGCGTCTATGTCAGAAATGCGTCAGCCGGCCCACGATCAGGTGAACCGGCTGGAAAAGTGCATCAGGCCTTGTTGTCGTTGACCGGGGTCGATTTCGACCGCACGTCCGACACGCCGCCACGCGTGACCTTCACGCGAGTGCCCTGGGCGATCTCGACCTCGAGGTCCTCGCCGTCGACGGCCTTGGTCACCTTGCCAACGAGGCCACCGGTGGTCACCACGGTGTCGCCGCGCGAAATGGCAGAGAGCATCGCCTGGTGTGCCTTCATCCGCTTCTGCTGCGGACGGAAGATCAGCAGCCAGAAGATCACGACCAGCAGCAGGATCGGGGCGAACTGGATCAGCAGATCCGCACCACCTACTCCGGGGGCTGCAGCCGCGTCTTGCGCGAAGGCGGGGGTCACGAACATCAAAGAGGCTCCTTGCTCTGTTGGTCTCGGCCCGTCGGATCGGCCGTTGTCGCCCATATAGGGCAGGTTTCCGGCGAAGGGCAGTCCAACCCGGCAAAAATCGCGCGGAATATAGAGGCCATACACAAGGATTGCAAAGCCAATCGGGGTGGGGCTAAAGAGAGCCGTACCCGGGAGTACTGCCTTATGTCCGATGACAATTCCGCCGCGATCGCAGCCGCGCTCAACCGCATCGCCGAGACGCTCGAAGCGCTGAAACCGGGCGCAAAAGCCGCAGTGCCGGTGCTGACCGACGCTACTGCCTATCATTGGGACGCCGCCGACGGCGCGCTTATGCCGGTTCCGAAGGTATCGCGCGTGCCGCTGGAGATGCTCAAGGGCATCGACGATGTTCGCGAGATTCTGCTCCAGAACACGCTGCAGTTCGCGCGCGGCTACGCGGCCAACAATGCGCTGCTGTGGGGCGCACGAGGCATGGGCAAGAGCTCAGTGGTCAAGGCAGTGCACGCCCATATCAACGCCTTGGACGACACCGCGCTCAAGCGGCTCATTCTCATCGAGATCGCCCGCGAGGACATCGAGGCCCTGCCCCGGCTCATGCGCCTGATCGCGAAAGAGGAAGATGCCCGCTTCATCGTATTCTGCGACGACCTGAGCTTCGACAAGGACGAGACCAGCTACAAGTCACTGAAGACCATCCTAGATGGCGGCCTCGAAGGCCGGCCGGAGAACGTCCTCTTCTACGCCACCTCGAACCGCCGCCACCTGATGCCGCGCGACATGGTCGAGAACGAGCGCTCCACCGCCATCACGCCGGGCGAAGCCGTGGACGAGAAGGTCTCGCTCTCCGACCGCTTCGGACTTTGGTTGGGCTTCCACAACTGCGACCAGCCAACCTACCTTGAGATGATCCGCGGCTACTGCGACGAGTATGGCCTGGTGGTCGACGACGAAACCCTGCGCGCCCGTGCCGTTGAATGGTCGATGACCCGCGGCGCCCGCTCCGGCCGCGTTGCCATCCAGTTCGTGCGCGCCCTGGCAGGAGAGCAGGGCAAGGCCATCTGAGGGGGAATGGAAGGCGCGCTGCTCGCCTTCTACACGCCGTCATCCCCGGGCGCAGACCCCGGGATGACCGCGATGTAGAGGGATCC